>JALHSQ010000121.1 GCA_022865885.1 Candidatus Bathyarchaeota archaeon
AATCACTCATCATTCCGAAATCGTAGATGTGGCAGACGTTACGTATACGATTAGAAAGGAAGATGGCTACTCGATGGCTGAACCTAGTCCTCAAAGCGAAGGCGGGCACTAGGAAAGTTTATTCTGAGTTGTTTCCTAATGTGTAAGCTAGGTATTCAGTCTTATCGAAAGCACTTTGGTTTATACACAGTTGATTAGCTTCGAAAGTGACGAGTTCCACTCAGCAGTCGCAAAGACAGTGGGTGAAGCAAGAAAACTCGTGGAAGACGGTTTTGACTGCGTGTGCCAAAAAGACGACGTCATGCTGTTCCGGAAAAGGAAGTAGCTGATGCTAAAAACATGGTGCAAACTGTCAAATCTGTAATACAAATTCCCATTTGCACCATGAGTTTTTTGGGTGCTTGTCAGGCGGACAAACCAGACAATTCACTTTGACGTTGGGATTCAACGTCTCCGCAAACTTCTTCAAGTAGCCAAACCGAACCTTCTTGCATGGAAACTCGTCTAATCCTTTGCTCAAGCGTGTTTCCTGTGTTCTGCATCTGTCGATTCCTAAAACCGTTTTTTTGTTGCTTGCTTCAATGATCTTAAAGGGTTGGTCTAGAGCCCAGCTTGATTCCCGCAAAAGATCCATAATCGTGGACACGTCAGGGTTCTGACCCACTTGAAATATCTTCTGAAGGCTTTTTGCCTCGATCTTGGCCATGGTTTCCCAAACCCCAGCGTCAATCTCGGTTGCGGCATCCGTACCAAACTTGCCCTCAATTCCAAGAAAATATAGACCGTCAACTCTCCACAGGTTTCGGATCTGCAGGAAAAAGCAGTCCAGCAGCTTCTCCATAGGTATTCTTGCAAGCATCTGTCGATCTGCATTGCTTCCAGATGGGTACTCACTCATTGCGAATCACCAACATGCGTATTAACGAGTTACCATCACTACTCTTTTAAAACCATCCCAAAAACGAAGCAGGAACAAGGGAGCCCAGAAGCTTGTATTTGCTCGAATCAATCCTTCTAGGTATTCTACAGGGAATAGCCGAGTGGTTGCCCATTTCAAGCACGGGGCATCTGCGGCTTGCAGAACATTTTCTAGGTCTGAACCTGCCGCTGCTGTTTGACCTTTCATTGCATATTGGAACATTGATACCTGTACTCTTCTTCTTCAGAAGAGATGTCAAAGACATAATCTCAGCCCTTGCACGCTTGGACTTCAAATCAGAAAACGGACAGCTAATAGTGCCCTTAGCCATCGGAACAGTGGCCACGGGGATTATCGGTCTAGTGTTCGTTGACGTAGTGGAGTCGCTTAGCCATAACATTCTGTCTATCGCCATAGCACTGCTGATAGGTGGAACCCTCCTCTATGCTTCAAAAGCCGGGCGAGAAAAAACAGATCGTGTAAGCATTTGGAACGCCCTTATATTCGGCTTGGCACAGGGTGCAGCTATTTTGCCTGGTCTTACTCGAAGTGGAACCACGATAGCAGTCGCGCTACTAGTCGGAACAAAACGGGAAAAAGCCTTCAAATTCTCCTTCCTGCTGTCAATCCCAACCATAATCGCAGCCCAAGGACTGACACTCTACAAGCAGCGGGACACACTGGCACTTACTGGATTCGGCGCAACCGAAGTCATCATAGGAGCCACAATCGCCATGATCATTGGCTACTTGGCAGTAAGGCTAGTCCGCAAAATAATCATGGAAAAGAAATTCCACTGGTTCGCTCTCTACTGTTGGCTACTGGGCGCAGCCGTGGTACTACTGTACCTACGTGGCTTCTAGCCACAAAGGCCTACCATCCAAAAATCCCGTGAGAAACTGGGCAAAGTCAGCATTTCTCCTGTAGACTCCCAGTATTTCCTCGCTGACCAGAATTTCGAAACCTTCTCGAAGCTTCTTTGAAATCTGATCTGCAATGCCCGCATTCTTGCCGCCATCCTTCAGTTTCTCCCGCAGCAACTCGACAACCTTCGTGTGCTTCCTTCGGACCATCACTACCCAACGTCCATCCTCAATATATGGTCCACAAACCGTGCCAACTCCATTCTTATGTTTTTGCAGGAATTTCTCGCATTCACTTTCTTTCTCGATAGGAGGACCTAGATGCTTCTTCACTGGGGGTATACATGATTGCTCAACCTCAAAGACGAAAGCATCCAGACTCTTCTCATCGCTCCACACGACGTTCCTCAACAAAACGAAGTCGCTCAGTTCGACAAGCTTACGCAGCGACCGCTGAGATCTGAAAAGCTGACCCCACAAGACGTCCGGCACAGATTCAACCTTACCGAAAGTCACGAAAACTATCGCCGAACCGCGCTTTTCAAGCTTTTGTTCTAGCTGTTTTGTTGTCAACGCTTTGGTCTTCGGAGGATAGAAGAAATCGAGACCAGGCTTTCTAAGGAAAGCTCGCGAAGAGACCACAAAACATTGGAGTTTTTCTGGTCGCACAGCTGAAGCAACGTTCCTCGCTCTGTCAACTGGGTCAACAATCACAAGTGGCTCACCGAAGAGAAGCCCAAGCTCATTATCTCGGTTCTTATAGTAGTGTTCGATGTCGATCACCATCTTCTGTCCAAGCTCAGCGAAGGCCTTCAGCACATTCAAGAAGGACCCAAAGTGCAGAACGAATAGTTCGCACAGGTAACCGCTGAATCCGCCGACCTTGATTTCAGCGCCATAAACGCCTATGCCCTTCATGAACTTCTTCAAGAGCCGCACTTCATCCCGCATTTGATCGTCTAAGCGCTTTTTCATGTAATCAGTGTGAAACGGAGTCCTATCCGTTGCGCTTAACCACTCACCACCTTTAACCTCGTAGCAAGGCACAATGTTGACTCTTACGCCTTCAACTATCGCCTCAAGATACGGGTGCTCAGCAAATCTTTCAATTTGCTCAGAGCTTTCCGTAGCTTTCCTAGCAATTTTTAGGCAAACGTCGCCCAAAGACTTGCGAGGAATTGACGTGGGCACACGCATGAAGACATCAATGTCTGGTTCCACGTTGAGCCACGTGTCTTTTGCAACTGAGCCTTCAACTCGAATCTTGGCTCTGACGTCTGATTCTCGAGCTGCGACAGCAACCTTCCTTTCCAACTTCTTGGATAACGCCTCTATCTTGGCGCGTTCACTCTTCTTCGGCGTAATTCGTTTCAGAACTGTTCTGAGAACCTGTTCCATTTTGTCCTGCATAGACCTGTCCTTTTTCTCAGTCCTTATGGGCAGAACTCCTTAAGCGTCGAATAGATGGGGCCTCTTGGCGTCAAATCGCTCTTCTTGAGCTTCAGACACGCGGCTCTGATCAGCCCGAAGTCACGTGTTGCATTCTCTTCAATGCATTTCGCCAGTTCAACCCTGTTCCTGCTAGACCTCACTCGGGCAATCGTCAAGTGGGGATTGAATCCCTTTGAATCAGGTGTAAAACCCAGACTTCGCAATCGAGGCTCTAACTGAGTGAAAATCTGTCGCAGTTGGTCGGCGCCGTCGGTCATACCCGCCCAACAGACTCGTGGATACCGTGCGTCCGGAAAAGCACCCACGCCCATGACCGTCACGTCGAAGGGAGTGAATAAAACTTTCTTCATTTCTTCATGGATCCTCTCAACCATGTTGGAGGTTATGTTTCCCAGAAAGCGAACCGTAATATGGATATTAGCAGGCTCAACAGGCTTCAGGTCTGCACCTGTCTCAACCAACAAAGCTTGAAACTCGCTGATCTTTTTCAGAACTGACTCGCTCGTCATGTCAAAAGCTATGAAACTCCTTATTTCTTCCACCATGACCATTCCCTCAAGCCTTTTCTATCCACCTCTTCATAAGCTATTTCGATGTAAAAGATTATCTGCTCTCAAAAACATAACAACCAAAGGAAACAGAATGCCGCAGGAAAAGCTTGTCATCGCAGTCGCGGGCATGCCCGGCTCAGGAAAATCATTAGTCATGAGTATCGCTATGCGAAATGGTTACGCAGTTGTTGTAATGGGTGATGAAGTACGCGAAGAAGCTAGAAAACGTAACTTGGCCCCCACTCCTGAAAACATTGGCAAAATAATGCTTGAACTAAGACAGACCAGTGGAGAAGCAGTCATAGCACAAAGATGCATCCCGAAAATTGAGAACGCATTGAAAACAAGAGTCATAGTGGATGGCATAAGAAGCCTAAGCGAAGTTGAAGAACTGAGGAGGCACTTTAAAATGTTCACCCTCATCGGAATCCATTCTTCTCCGGAGACAAGGTTCAGGCGCCTTTTCAACCGTCAAAGGAGCGATGACCCTGCGGACTGGGAGATTTTCCGCGAAAGAGACCTGAGAGAGTTAGGCGTCGGGCTAGGAAGTGCTATAGCCATGGCTGAGTATGTCATAGTGAATGAAGGCGACATGCTTCCCGTAAAGAATATGGTGAGAGCAGTTTTGAGAAAGGCGGAGACTGGATGGATGAAGTGATCGTTCACATCGAAGCTGAGGTTAACCCGACAGAATCGGAACAGAAAGTAAAGAAAGCAATTGAAAACGTTTTTGGCAACGTAGCCTTGCAGACAATCCCAAAGCACAAAGGAAGCCTCTTAGCCGCTGAAGCGCATGGAAGGGAAGCACTTATTAAACTCTACAATCTGTTGCGACGAGAACATATCCGTGCAGCCGCAAGAGTCGCTCTTTTCGAAGGATTAGACCGAAAGACTCTAAGTTTCTGTTTGAACAAGCAGGTGGCATACGCTGGGCACGTGTCCTTCGCCAAGGAAGTGGCCGAGTCACCACTGGGACCGATAAAGATCAAGATAAACTGCGAAGATCCCAAGGAACTCATTCACTGGCTCACTTCAGAAGCTACCTAACTGGTGTTTACCTTGAATGCGGAAGCGTCAGTAACATATCGAGGCGCTGTTCAATTAGGGGAAAGTATTGCCTGTGACGCGTTCGACGAGACCAAACCTCTGAGAATCGTCAGTCACGCCCACGCTGACCACCTGATAGGTTTACGACAAAGCCTACGCGGCTGCGAAAAAGTGTTAATGACAAATGCCACGAAGGATTTGATCGATGTCTTGAGAGGGCCACTCTTCTTGATGAGTGGATTCGTGGAAACACTTGACTACGGGAAGGCTTTCCAGTATGGTGAAGAACGACTAACACTTTTCAAAGCTGATCACATCTTGGGCGCTGCACAAGTGCTTGTTGAGAATGCAGAAGGAAAACGCATCGTCTATACCGGCGACTTCCGAATCGATGATACTCCTGTTCTGGAGTCTGATACTCTCATTATTGAAGCAACCTACGGGAGCCCCAACTGCAAACGCTCTTTCGGAGTAGATGTAAGAAACTCGCTCACCTCACTGGTAGAGGAAGGATTGAAACACGGCACAGTCTACGTTTTCGGCTATCACGGAAAAATCCAAGAGATCATGCAGATCCTACGCTTAGCCGGAGTAAGCGCCCCTTTCGTAGCATCCGAAAAAGTCTTCCATGTCTCCAAAGCATGTGAGAAATATAACATGCGTTTGGGACGTCTGTTGTTGTCTGACGAAGGCCAAGCAAGGGAGCTTCTGAACACGAATTCACCCTGTGTAGCCTTCTATCACATGTGCAATAAGGGAAAAGTCGGCTTGAACAGTTTTCAGATCTGCGTAAGCGGGTGGGAATTTGACTTCCCGATTCGCCAAACTGGAGACAAAGAATACGTTGTTGCTCTAAGCGATCACTCGGATTTTGAGGGACTAATGGAATATGTGAGACGTTCAAAACCAAAACATGTCATCACGGACAGTTACAGGGTTGGCCATGCAGAAACGTTCGCCCATGAAATCTACAAACACTTCAGGATCTCTGCTATTGCATTACCTAAGAAGCAGCAGTAGTACAGCGAGACAACGTGAACCTGACATTTACCAAGACTTTAAAAGCCCAAGATAGACAATTCAATATCCTTTCATTCAACCACACTAAAGAAAAGAATATGGTGAAAATCATGGGAAAATCATCCCTCACATCAAACTTCTACAAACTAAACCCGAAAGAACGGCTAAGATTCGTCAAAGAATTCGCAAACTTGACAGACGAGGAAATCACCTTGCTGCAAAGGGAAGGATCAATGCCCCTAGAGTTAGCTGATCGCATGATAGAAAACGTCATTGGCACTATCCCCATACCGCTCGGAATAGCTGTAAACTTCCTCATAAACAATCATGACTATCTGATTCCAATGGCTATCGAAGAACCCTCTGTAGTAGCTGCAGCCAGTTACGCTGCAAAAATGGTAAGAGAAGGAGGAGGATTTCAAACAAGCAGCACACCGCCCATAATGATCGGTCAAATACAAATCGTGAACGTAAGAGACCCGCACGCTGCAAGAATGCGCATCATAGAAGCAAGAGAAGAGGTTCTAAAGAAAGCAAACGAACAGGACCCAGTGCTTATCTCAGCCGGCGGCGGTGCAAAGGACCTAGACGCGAAAATAATAGACACAACACAAGGACCAATGGTCATCGCTGAACTAAGCGTAGACTGCCGCGACGCCATGGGCGCCAACGCCGTCAACACGATGGCCGAAGCAGTAGCCCCAATGATCGAGCGTCTTGCAGCAGGAAGAGTTTGCTTACGGATCATCTCAAACCTAGCAGTCAAGCGCCTAGTGCGAGCAAGATGCATCGTCCCCAAAGAGGCTGTCGGAGGCGCGAAGATTGTGGACGGCATTGTGAACGCCTGCGCCTTTGCAGCGGCAGACCCGTACAGAGCCGCAACACATAACAAAGGCATACTCAACGGAATCATAGCAGTAATACTTGCAACATGCAATGATCATCGTGCAATCGAGGCTGGAGCACACGCATATGCAGTGAAGAACGGCAACTACATGTCTCTTTCAGCATGGGAGAAAAATGAAAACGGTGATCTCGTAGGCTCAATCGAGTTGCCAATGGCCGTAGGCCTCATAGGCGGTGCAGTTCGAACGCACCCAATAGCGAGAATAGCTGTGAAAATCCTAGGCGTGAAAACGGCGAACGAATTTGGTGAAGTCTTGGCGGCTGTCGGTCTAGCTCAAAACTTGGGTGCACTGAGAGCCTTAGCTCACGAAGGAATACAACGTGGTCACATGTCCCTTCATGCAAGAAACATCGCAGTTGCGGCAGGCGCCACAGACAAGCTCGTAGACTTGGTTGCCAAGAAAATGGTGGAAGAACGCAAAATACGCATGGACAGAGCCAAGGAACTCATAGATCAGTACAACAAGGCGGGAAAACCTAAAGAACCGACACACCGAAACTAGACACGGGAAATCAAATGAAGATAATCCTCGGCCCAGCTTCTGAACAGTTGGGGCAGGAACTAGCTAAACTCGTAAATGTAGAAACTGTCCATGTGGCTTCAAGACTGTTCCCAGATGGAGAATCCTACATACGATTGGAAGGCGAATTGAAGAACGAAGACGCAGTAATTGTGCAGACAACCAGCCCGCCACAAGACACTCGATTTATGCAATTGGCTTTGATTGCAGGGGCAGCGAAGAGAAATGGAGCCAAGAGCGTAACCGCGATTGTTCCCTATCTCGCCTATGCGCGCCAAGACAACATCTTTCTGCAAGGTGAAGCGGTAAGTGTCGAAATTATCGCTGGCATGCTCAAAGCTGCTGGCGTCAGCAACCTCATAACAGTGAACGTCCATCAGGAAAAGGTTTTGACAAAGCTGCCCTTTCCCGCAAGAAGCCTCTCAGCTATCCCGCTGCTAGCTGACTACTTCAAGCAAAGAGGTTGCGAAAAAGCTTTCGCGCTAGCTCCAGATGAAGGAGCCACATACATTGCAGAACAAGCGAAGAAAATTCTGGGCGGAGAATGCGGATACTTGGAAAAACACCGAGACCGTTACACGGGACAAGTTGCCATGGAAAAGAAAACCCTTGAACTGAAAGGGAACACTGTGATAATCTTTGACGACATAATCAGCACTGGAGGAACAATAGTCGCAGCAGCAAAAATCTTGAAGGATCTTGGAGCCCGAAGAGTCTACGCTGCATGCGTGCATCCCCTATTGATTAACAATGCAGAAGAACGGATACTTGACGCTGGCGTTGAAGAAGTCATAGGAACAGACAGCGTCCCAAGTCACGTAAGTAAAGTGTCACTCGCGCCTCTGTTAAGCAAAGAACTGGCTCGTTAAGGGAGTTTCAATGTGGCTAAACTGTTCTTCTTGCTTTCGGGAGAACACGAGAGTTTACCGCTTTCCGAATTGCAGGCAATACTTGATACAGAAGGACATGCGCACAAGCTTCTGGAGAGACTCGACCAAGTCGTCAGACTTGAAACGGACTTGGAAGCAGTTGAAGCTCTGAAGCGTAGAGCTGCGTTCACAAGGATCTGTGCATTGGAACTGTTTAACTGCGACGCGAAAGTAAGCGCGATAGTGAAATCCGTGCGTTCTACGAACCTGAAGGATTTTCTGAAAGAAAACGAAAGCTTCGCTGTTCGCGTAAAACATGTGAAAGAACACTCTTCAGAAGTCAATGGAATGATTCTTGAAAGGAAAATCGGTGAACTATTACTGGAAAACACTGTGAAAACAAGGGTTGATCTGAGAAGACCCGACAAGGTCTTCGTTGGCATATTGACAAGCGAAAAGTTTGTCTTTGGGTTAAAGCTTGCGGAAATCGCACCTAAACCTTTCGTTGAGAGGCGACCTAGAAGAAAACCCTTTTTCCATCCATCTGCCATGCAAGCGAAACTTGCAAGATGCATGGTGAACCTAGCCAGACCGAGAGCTGGAGACCTTGTTCTAGACCCTTTTTGTGGAACAGGAAGTATGCTTATCGAGGCTGCGTTGATTGACTGTCGCGTTGTGGGTTTGGATGTCCAACGCCGTATGGCAAGGGGAACTCTCAGGAACCTTGCCTATTTCAAAATCAAACCGGAAGGAGTAATAACTGCAGATGCCCGACGATTGCCCATAACGAAAGTTGACTGCATCGTAACCGACCCGCCATATGGCATATCCTCGACAACACTCAAGCGAAACATGAAGCAAATAGTAGAAGAACTCCTAACAAGCGTCTACACCCTGCTAAGCAGTGGTCGCCGGATTTGTATGGCTGCCCCAAAAACGTTGAAAATCGTCCAAATAGGTTCTGCCTTAGGCTATAAGCACTTAGAGTCGCATTTCGTTTATGTCCACAGAAGCCTCACTAGAGAGGTAGTCGTATTCGAAAAGGTGTCAACAGAATGAGCATACGCGTCATTTTCCTCGGTACCGGAGGCAGTGTTCCAACACAAAAAAGAGGGCTCCCAGCCATACTTGTGCAACGCAAGAATGAGCAACTAATGTTTGATTGCGGCGAGGGCGCCCAAAGACAAATGATAAGAACAGGAGGTGGCTTCCATCGAAAAATGAAGATCTTCATAACACACATGCACGGAGACCACATCTTGGGCTTACCCGGGCTTCTGCAAACCATGGCCTTACTTGACCGTCAAAGAAAGCTTGAGATATTCGGCCCGCCAGGAACAGTGCAGTTCCTACAATGCATCAAGGAAACGTTGAAGTTTGTCCTGACCTTCCAAGTTGAGCTTCATGAAATAAAAGAGCCAGGCGTCATCTGTGAAGAAGAGGAATACCTGATAGAGGCGGTCTGGACTAACCACGCAGTGCCTAATCTGTCATATGCGTTGCTGGAAAAGCCGAGATCAGGGAGATTTTATCCGGAAAAGGCAAGAAAACTTGGGGTTCCAGAAGGTCCACTATGGTCTAAGCTTCAACAAGGCCATAAAGTCAAGCTACCTGATGGTCAAACTGTTCGACCTGAGCAAGTTGTTGGGCCCTCAAGAGGAGGAAGAAAGATTGTGTACTCAGGCGACACTACATCATCTGAAAGCCTTGCCAAATTGGCGGCAAAAGCTGATTTGCTTATTCATGATGCTACTTTGGATGATGATCTTGCTGACAGAGCTTGTGAAGATGGGCATTCGACTCCGAGCCAGGCGGCTGAAATCGCAAAGAAGGCCAAGGTGAAGCAGCTGATCCTGACGCATATAAGTGCAAGGTACGACGACACCAGCAAACTACTGGATCAAGCAAAGAAGAAATTCAGGAACACTCACGTAGCAGAGGATTTCATGAAAATAGAGATCCCACTTTCAGACAACTAGGCAAACAACCGTTTCAGCTTATGCAGACTCTCTTCAACGTGTTCAACAGATTCCACAACAATCGTCTTGTCATAAGGCATTTCTCTCATCATGTCAGCGACTTTTCTCCATTGGATTATGCCGCGGCCTATTCCTAAATGTTGATCACTTTTTCCGTCATTATCACTCAGATGCATGTGCACTATTCTGTTCTTGAAGGTTTTCCAGAAAAGCTCGATTTGCCCGTTGATGTTCGCGTGACCAACATCCAAGACAATACTTAACTCTTCGTTGATTTCGGCGTAGAATCTCACGAAGTCATCTACACTCTTAATTAGGAAAGGGTATGGTTCTGGCACGTTTTCTATGGCTATTTTCAACTGATATTCTTCTGCGATTCTTAGAAGTGTTCTTATGGTTTCTAGGTTTTGAGACCAGTCCTTGTGTGGGTAAAACATGCTGATGCCTGTTTTCATTCCAGGATGGAAAACCCACAAGTATGCGTCCAAGGCTTGAGCGTAGGCAATAGATTTCTTCATTCGTTTAAGCATTGCACGCAGCAGAAACTTGGAAGGTGATGCAATGTTTACGTCTGAAAAAGGTGCATGAACTGAATATTCTATGCCGCTGCTTTTGCCGATCTCTTTGAGTCTTGAGACTCTTTGTTTAGTTAATTCGTGGAATCCGTCGTCGACAATCTCTATGGTGGTTGTTTCTGCTTGCTTTATGCGTTCTGTCATCTTCTTGAATGGTTCACCTAGGCAATGAAGCATAGACAAGCCAATCTTGGGTTTTGTCATGAAGCGTCTCCAACACACTCGGACGAGGAGTGTTAGCTTCTCAATTTCATGTTTATAACTTCGTCTGTCAGAAGAGGCTGGACTCCTTGCTCTTCGGTTGTGAACGCTTCGCTTTATTTCATATCTGCTAAGGAGTCTTGGGTTAGTCTTGCAATATGAACTTGGAATTCATAAGGGCTTTATGTTGTTTTTCCTTAGAGGATCTTCATATTCCCGATGAGACTTACCTAGGAGATCTATTGTTGGCAAAAGATGATTTCGATCAACTCTTACTAAAAGCTGTTGACGAAGCATTGGCTTCACTAGGAGATTCCTCGAGGCAGGCGATCTATTTCCACTTGGAAAGAAGCTTTGGAATCGCAAGACAGGAAATTTCCTGCAAAATCAGGAATTTCGTTGAAGCTATTCACACAATCTTTGGGTTAGGCGCAAATTTCCTTGAAATTCTCATTATGGAGCGTCTCCATGAGAAAGCTGGTGGCGTTTTCGGGTGGAATGAATCCACGAGTTTCACTCTTGATGAATATGTGACTGTGGTCAAACGGGCCTTCCAAGAGAGGAACGGTGCCGATGCTCTTGAGGCAGTCGTTGAACTGGAGGAAGAAGGGATAAAGCTTGAATGAAGCTCGCAAAAAAGGAAAAACCGAGAGATACGACAAGAAACGTGAGTTCACTGCGTGCTCCAAACCTTTGGAAGGCTTAGTTAAGAGGAAAAAAGCAGATCTTGAGGGAAACGAAGAGAGGTTCAAAAGTGTTTTCGTCACCTCTCCAAGCGCTATAGTGATCACTGATCTTGACGCAAAGATAGTTGAATGTAATCAAGCAGCGTTAGAGATGAACGGGTGCAAATCGAAAGGAGAGTTGATCGGAAAAAACGCTTTTGAACTCGTCGCAGCGAAAGATCGCCAAAAAGCATTGGAGAATATGGAGAAAACGCTACAACAGCATTCCATCAAGAGCATTGAATACACACTATTGACAAAGAGCGGCCGTGAGTTCCCCGCGGAACTGTCGGTCAGTGTCGTGAGAGATGCTTCAGGTAATCCGACATCGTTTGTGGCAATAATAGATGACATTACTGCGCGAAAACGAATAGAGGAAGCGCTGACTGAGTCCGAAAGAAAATACAAAAACGTAATAGATAACATTGGTGTAGGCGTTGCGGTAATAAATCCAAGAATGGAAATATTGGCCTTAAACAAGCAGATGAAAAAATGGTTCCCCAACATTGATTCTTCAAAGAAACCAATTTGTTATAGAGCCTTCAACAACCCTCCAAGGAAGACCCTATGCTCATATTGCCCAACGCACAAGACACTTGCCGATGGGCGAACCCATGAATCCATAACAGAGTCTCCGAGAGGCAAGAAAACAGTAAACTACCGAGTTATTTCGACACCAATCATGGGTGCCAAAAATGGCAAACCAGTGGCAGCAATAGAGATGGTCGATGACATCACTGAACGCAGACAAATGGAGAAACGCCTAGAACACTACTCCAAGCGATTGGAAAGACTAGTCGATAAAAGAACGAGAAAACTGCGCGAAAGCGAGGAACACTTCCGCTCGGTGGCAGACTACGCCTCCGAAGCCATAATTACGCTCGACAGCAGAAGAAGAATAGTGTTCTGGAACAAAGCAGCTGAGAGAATTTTCGGTTATTCACCGGGCGAAGCGATCGGCAACTCGATTGAACTCGTAGTGCCGAAGGGACTGGAAGAGGGCCGCCGTAGAGCGATGGATCATGTGTTGTCAACTGGAAAATCCAATTTGGTCGGCAAAACGTTCGAGTTTACTGGTCTTGGAAAGGATAGCATCGAGATCCCAGTGGAGCTGTCATTCTCAATTTGGAAGGCTCAAAATGCAATGTTTTTCACCGCCATAGTGCGCGACATCACCGAACGCAAGGAAACCGAGAAATCCATGGAAAGACTGGCAGTTGCATTCGACTGTACCATTGATGGTATTGCAGTGGTCGACATCAACGGTTTCATCCAAATCGTCAACCCTGCTTGGGCAGAAATGCACGGATACACGACAAGCGAGCTTCTCGGCAAGCATTTGAGTATTTTCCACACGGAAGATCAGATGAAAAACGACGTCATTCCATTCAACGAAAAGGTGTTGAGAGCCGGGTCTAACCAAGGCGAAGTTGGCCACGTCAGGAAAGACGGAACTGTTTTTCCAACCTTGATGACTACTGCCCTCATGAGAGACGAAAAAGGTAACCCAAGCGGGTTTGTAGGCACGGCAAAGGACACAACTGAAAGCCAAAAGGCAAAGGAGGCTCTGCGGGAAAGCGAAGAACGATTCCGGGACATCGCAATCAATGCGGGCGAATGGATTTGGGAAGTTGACAGGGAAGGTCGTTACGTCTATTCAAGTCCGGCAGTCGAGCAAATCTTGGGCTACAAAGCCGACGAAGTAATCGGAAAATTCTTCTATGATTTCCTACTTCCTGATGAACGGGAACAGCTGACACACGCTGCCTTTGAAAAATTCAAGAAAAAGGAACCTTTTGCCCACTTTGTTAATCAAAACATGCGCAAGGATGGTCACACAGTCGTCTTAGAAACATACGGTGTTCCAATACTCAATCCTGATGGACAACTTCTTGGTTACCGAGGCTCTGACCGTGACATTACAGAAAGAAGGACGGTTGAGTATAGACTTTCTGCGCTAAACTCTTATGGCGGATTACTCAACGCTGCCCATTCTCTTGAAGAGGTTTATGAACTGACCTTGGACGCCATGGAGTTAACACTAGGTTTTGAACACGCGTCTTTCATGACTGTGGAAAGGAATTGCCTATGCATTTCGTGCTTTGTTGGTTTTCCAAAACCATTGGCATTCAAGTTGCCGCTTGATGGAACAAAGAGAGGAATAACAGTCAGAGCAGCGAATACTCGCAAACCTGTCCTAGTTCCAGACGTAAGAAAAGACAAGGACTACCTAGGTACACCTCTCGATATGAGGTCCGAACTGGCGGTTCCAATTATCGCAGAAGACAAGATTCTAGGCGTTCTGAACGTGGAAAGCAAGGAAACGAATGCTTTCACTGAAAGAGAAGTGGTCATGCTTCAAATACTTGCTTCGCATGCCGCGACAGCCATCAGCAATCTGGAAAAGCGAAAGGAAATCGAAGTTGGATCGAATCAACTATCTCTATTGATGAACAGCTCTGCCGAGATGATTCATTCAACTGACCTGAATCGACGCCTCCAAGCAATCGTCAACGCGATCTGTCGACTCGGATGGCGTAGAGTTGTGCTCTCAGTAAGAAACGAAACCTTGAATATTGAGCGACCGGAAGACATTGTAACAGCGGGCTTGACTGATAAGGAAAGAGAATACTTATGGATCAATAGGCAACCTGGGCAAGTTTGGACCAAGCGTTTCGGACAGGAGTATCAACGATTCAGAATAAGTGAATTCTACCACTTGCCTTGGAGCGATCCTTGGGTCAGGAGGAAATTCAGTAAAGGCACAGTGCTTAGCAAGCTGACGCAAGAAGACATGATTGATTGGAATCCAGAAGACTTACTCTACGCGCCACTCAAGTTGGCTGACGGACGCATCATAGGAGTTGTAAGCATGGATGACCCTTCGGATGGGAAACGACCGACAAGAGAATCCATGCAACCATTGGAATTGTTCTTGAATCAAGCAGCCGTAGCGATCGAAAACGCTCAATTGTTCGAGCAACTGAAGACTGCTAAAACTCAACTCCAAGAACACGCAGATCAGCTTGAGGAAAAAGTGGAAATGAAAACCGAACAGCTGAAAGAAACCCAAGCCAAGTTGCTGAAGTCTGAGAGACTTGCTGCCATCGGCGAATTAGCAGGAATGGTGGGACACGACTTGCGCAATCCGCTTACAGGAATTGCCGGCGCCACTTACTACTTGAGAACAAGAGTGGGCTCAAAACTTGGCAAGAAGGCTGAGGAGATGTTATGCCTCATTGAAAAAAACATCGAACACTCAGACAAAATCATAAATGATCTCTTAGAATACTCCAGAGAAATAAGATTGGATCTTACGGAAACGACTCCAAGAATGATAATGAAAGAAACATTGTCACTTATCAAGACCCCACGCAGAATCCGAATCGTAAACGCAACTCGAACCAAGCCTAGAATCAAAGTCGACGAAGAGAAGATGCGAAGAGTCTTCATCAACATTATCAAGAATGCTTTTGATGCAATGCCTGAAGGCGGAACACTGAAGATAAAGAGCAAGAAGCTAGGCGACAACATAGAGTTCACGTTCTCGGACACAGGGGTAGGCATGCCTGAAGAAACGCTGCAAAAGCTGTGGACTCCGTTGTTCACGACGAAGGCAAAGGGCATGGGGTTCGGCTTGCCAATTTGCAAGCGCATCGCAGAAGCACATGGTGGCAGGGTCACGGTAGACAGCACTGTTGGAAAAGGCACCACGTTCAAGGTAACCCTTTCAGCAGTGTCTAAGACAGTAGGAGGTGAGAAAATATGGATGAACGTTCCAGAATCCTTGTTGTCGATGACGATGAAAGTATAAGGAAAACATTCGCGGCCGTTCTTGAAGAAGAAGGCTACTGGGTTGACACCGCAGAAAATGGAAAAGAGGCTATACGAAAGACAAACACGAACTTCTACAACCTTGCATTAATAGACATTCGCCTTCCTGACATGGAAGGAACAGAGCTGTTGGTGAGAATGAAAGACACAACGCCAAAAATGAGAAAGATAATTGTGACTGGCTATCCATCTTTGCAGAATGCTGTGGAAGCAGTAAACAGAGAAGCAAACGCATACATACTAAAACCATTCGACATGGAAAAAGCTTTGAAAACAATACGGGAGCAATTGGAGAAACAACAGGAAGAAAAGAAGTACGATCAGGAGAAAGTCACAGAATTCATAGAAACCCGAGTAAAGGAATTAGAAGAAGAGAAAACTGTGGCTCACAAGTAACGAACCTAAATATCCCCTTCTTTCATTGCAGCAAGAAACGAGACTCGTACAAGTAGTAGGAGTAACAGAACCAACGAATACAACGTGAAGGTTCATCGTCAATCGAGTCAGGAACCTGATCTTTCATCTTATTCTTGCCGAAAGAGCAGTTGACACTATTCTGGGAAAAATCCGATTTGTGAGAATTCATAAGATTCGACTGAAACTTTGCTATTCTTCTACCTATTGTATTGCATCTTGAACGATGTCCAGTTCTTCGTATTTCCTCAGGTGCAGGATTCTTGGAAATTACGGGCAACAACTTGCTGACGTTTTCAAACCTCTTGCTCCCTTCCATGATTTCGCCCATGATCTTCTTAGTCGACAGATATGGCTTGAGAACCAGTCATTTGTGTTTAGTAGTGGCTTCTCGTGCTCAGACTCAAGAGACTCAGATATGGCCTAGGCAAGCTGATTTTCCCAGTAGTTTTATGTTGATTGTTGCGGAATCCAGTGGCGATCTCCACGAATTCCTTTAACGTTTGGTGAGCAAATTCTGGTGTCGGAGTCCCGTATTTGAGGCCACTGCACATAGAATCTACGTAGATATACAGACCGTGTTCACCATAGTGGTATGCTGCTTCCGTTCCATATCCGAAGCTTGGCCGGGTCAGGATTTTGAATGGCCAAATTTGACATGCTCTTGGCTTCATATACTGCAGGTTACACGCATAAGTGTTTGAAAAGCTGCTCAGGAACGCGCAAGAGCCATCTTCTCTCCTCTTTATGAATAGCTTATCTAGACCAGGTACAGTCTGCTCAACGCCAAAGCTCTTAACGATTCTCAGCCATTCTTGGAAGTTTAGAACTACACTGTAGAGCTTGCAGCAGTCACCGCATGACGTGCAATTCCAGTTGGCAATGTGTCGCCATGGAGTGATGGACATTTTCTTGGGTCACACTTCTGGCAACCAGAGTCATCTGTCACCTAATAACTTGTTTGGCGAAACCTGCGAGTTTCCGCACAATGTCGTCTGGAATTCGTGTCGCTTTTCCACGCAGTTTGTCGGCAGCCACGATTACGACGTAGCCAAGTGCTAGAAGCATCCTTGTTTCCTTGTTAAGCATCTTGAAGCCTAGCTTCAACGATTTTTCCTTTAGTTCTTCAATGGTCAACTCTACTTCAAGGAGATCATCGAACCTTGCTGGTTTCTTGTATTGACAAAAAGCTTCGACTCTGGGGAACCAAATCCCATTTTTTGCTGTGTCCGTGAAGTTGAAGCCAAGCTGCTTGTAGAATTCCTCCTCAGCCCTTTCGAAGAAACGAAAGTAGTTGGAGTAGTGCACGACTTGCGCAGCGTCAGTGTCAGCCCAAACCACTCTGAAGCAGGTTCTAAAAGCGGTCTAAGGCATGGTTCCACTGCTCAAGGCTTCCTGTACAGGTACAATGTGTGCGAGGGGTAACCCAACGTCTCATTTTCACAGTAGTTCTCGACCTTGAATGGTTTCCACCCGACGATCTCGTAATCATGGGAGACTATTCGGACTCCACGCTTAAGTTCAGACTCAAGTTTCGGCTTGACTTTTTCGTTTGCACTTGTCGTCAAATACAGAAATATGACGTCTGCCGAAGTCAGATCCACGTTGAACATGTCTCCATTCACGATCGTGGTTCTATCTTGGAGGCTCTGTTCGTAAATCGTGCTTAATGCTCTCTTCACCAGATCTTCCCTCAGTTCAACTCCGACCGCTCTTGCACCGAAGCTCTTGGCGGCCATTATCACGGTTCTGCCATCTCCAGAACCCAGGTCGAAGAACACTTCTCCTGCCTTCAGTTCTGCAAGATTCAGCATTCGTTGGATCACTTGTGGTGGTGACGGAACATAAGGTGCGATGTACAAGGCGCCTGTCCTCCATTTGAGGGGATAATTCTTATTCTGTCTCAACGAGTCTTGTTGTTCTTTTAAGAGTTTCCATGACTAAGCCACATAAATGGATTTATCCTTTGATGTGGGTTTTCGTGCCTCGCCGCATTTCAAGCAGCTCTGCGTGCAGAGGTCAAGATACTTTGCCTCGTCTCCAGAGCCCATTGTTTCGGCGGCTTTGCAGCATATTTCGCTTGGTTCTTGACATCCCTCTTCCTTGCAGAGTTTCGAAATTGAAAGGCAGATTTCCTGAACATCTTTCGGATCTAGCACAGCTCTGTTTGTCCTGACAAGAAGGCAAATCTCTCTTGCCAAGACACAGGTTCTAACGTACTTGATTCTTTCCAGAATCTCCTCTCGAAGCTTCTTTCGACTTATCTCCACGTTCTTTTCCTCACACAACGAGCAAAGAGGCGCTTACGCACACATGAGCAAAGATTCATTTAAGATTTGTCATAAACTACCAGAATCTCCTGCTCATGGCTCGGCGTTCAGCCTCAAGAACTGACTCATAGAGTCCATCCGTAAGCTTGGACTCCTTTTCCAGAGCTTCTGTGACATCTGACAGTTGGATTCTTCGACCACAAAGAACGACTGCTGCGGCTCTGCCATATTTCGCTATCAATTGACCCGTTTGAACTGCTTGTTTTCGCAGTTTCTCCTCGCTCTGCGAAGGCTTCTCACCTTTCTTCTCGATCAGCATTAGTGCCTTCTCCTCCTCAATCTTAAGGAGTCCTAAAGCCGTTGAGCCGCATCTTGGACACTTCGGCTTGTCGGGCAGATCTTTAACTCGAATCAACTCTGTATAATCCCAGCAACTTGTACACACGAAATTCGCTTTTTCATTAAGTAACCTTGCTTTTGCCGATTCTATGAGTACTGCACGCATGCGCTCGGGCGGAATCAGATCTGTTTTCATGTTGATTCGCTCAATGCCTAGGCGAGCAATGGGAGTCGCGTTCCCACCAGTTGTAATGGTTTGCACCGTTATTTCGCCAGTTTTGATTTTCCCAAGAACCATGCACAGTCTTTCTAGATCCAAGTCTTTCGTGAACACTTCTTTCATTGCTTCATCAAAGATTGGTGTTTCTTCAAAGCTTGTGACCAGTTTCTGGAGGCTGACGCTGCTGAAGTCAGCCCACTTTTTCAAAGCACCAAAGCGTCTTGCAACATGAATTATTCGCCTTTTGAATATTCCAGTTTTCACCGTTGCTCTTTTCAACGTCTCTTCTACCGTTTGGTCGGGTATTGTTTTCATTTCGTCGAACAATGTCCGTACTTGTTCAGAGCTGGCAGCACCCATTGTTTGCACAAAGATGCGGTACGCGTCGTGCTGGACTACAATGGCGAATCCGAGTTTCTCTGATAGTAGTTGACCCATCAGTTGAGCCATTGCTCTATTCGTCAGCAATCCGAAGTGAATGTGGATCAGAACGAATTCTCCCCATTCTTCAACTGTTATTCGGTTGTCTGTTGGAACGGGAAAACCAGAGGCCACTTGTTCGAATGTTTCAGACAAAGCGTTCAGAATCGTGTTCCTATCAGCAGGGTATCGCTCACTCAGTCTGGTGGCGATCTCTTCAATCGGCATGCCCTTCTTCATCTGTTCTTCAGCGAGTTTTCTTATCGATCCTACTTCTTGAGCGATTTCGAAGGGCACAGGGATTTCTTCGCCAATCCAGCTTGGTATAGCTCCTGATGGATCATCGACAGGTTTCACATGCACTTTGTCGTCTGAAACGTGCATGATTATCCATGGGCTTCCCCTAATGATGAATTTCGTGCCTGGTCTGCCATACTCAGCCATAAAAGCTTCATCCAATACTCCAACTGCAGACTCGCTTGAGTCGTCAATCACTAGGAACTGTTTCTCTTCAGGGATCATGGATAGATTGTCAAAGTAGTACTCGAACAGTGCTTTTGCTTGTCGCGGCTTCAAGACCACTTTGTCTTCAAACGAGACCCATGCCAGGCGGGGGAACCGTTGATGCATGTATTTGAGGATTTTTTCAACGTCCTCTATTGTCAGAGTTGCATATGCGTAGGATTTCTTGAAAAGCTCCAATATTTCTTCAAACGCGAGTTTTCTCTGTTTGAGCAGTAGGCCGGCTATCTGGTGGGATAGCACGTCATAGGGCTTGGGTGGGATTCTAACTGGCTCCAGATCCTCATTCAGGGCCTTTCTTGCTACAGCGAGAGCTTCTAAAGCGTCATCAGAATCCAGTGCAACGATGATTCCTTCTGCCGTGCGTCCGATGCTGTGTCCGCTTCTGCCAACGCGTTGGATGAGGCGAGATGCTTGCCTTGGACTCATGTATTGAATGACTAGGTCTATTCTCCCTACGTCTATTCCTAGTTCCAGTGAACTTGTGCATACGAGTCCCTTCAATTCGCCGCTTTTCAGTCCCTTCTCTGCAGCGATCCTTGAGGGTTTTGCAAGTGAGCCATGATGAATTGAGACGGGGTAGTCTATGTCCCAGACCTTGAACCTGCTTGCTAGCACTTCGGATTCGGCTCGGGTGTTCGTGAATAGAAGCACTGATTTGTGCTTGCTTATGTAGTCGCGGATGATTCGAAGTCTCGCTGCAACTTCTGGGTGTGTGTAAAGCTGTGAAGCAAGCTGAACATCTGTATCGTTAGGTCTTGGGAGAATGACGCTAAGCTTCATCATTCTTCCAATTGGAACTCGAGCGATTTCGACGTCTCGATTGTTGCCTACGAGAAACTTGGCAACTTTCTCCGGTGTGCCAATGGTTGCAGACAGACCGATCATTTGAAAGTCTTTGCCGATCATCATCCTTAGTCGTTCCAGACCCAAGCTCAGTTGACTTCCTCGCTTGCTGTCAGCCATTTCATGTACTTCATCAATTATCACCCATCGGACTTGTTGCAGATGTTGCCGCATTATCCATCCGGACAATATTGCCTGCAAGGTTTCCGGCGTCGTGATCAAAATGGCTGGTGGGCTTCTAGACTGTCTTATCCGCTCTTTCGTTTCAGTATCGCCATGTCTGACAGCCAGCTTAATATCGAGATTGTTGCACCACCACTCGAGCCTTTCAAGTATGTCACGGTTCAGCGCTCTTAACGGTGTAATATACAAGGCGTTGATACCTGGGGTTCCTTGCTGACTTTGAAGAAGCATGCTTAAGACAGGCAGAAAGGCCGCTTCAGTTTTGCCTGAAGCCGTGGGAGAGATGAGGAGAACATTCTTTCCCTCGAGTATTAGTCGAATTGCCTTTTCCTGCGGTTCTGTTGGCTTCGAGAAGCCTTTCTGCTCAACAAGCTTTCGTATAGGCTTGACAAGTAGGCCAAAAGCATTACTCGAGGGTTCCTGCAAGTTTGACTAAACCTCAATGCCAGAGATTAGCATGAAGCGACAAGTAAAAGCATTTTGGAAGTCTACTGCGGCGGCTTTGCATGAATTCTGTCATGTTGACTCTCGGGTTACGTTGCATCGAGCTGTCTTCTTCTGATTCTCGGCCATGGATACATGCAGTTTTTTAGGGGTTTACCATAAAAAATCTGCACTTGTCGTCATGATCCTTTGCACTGAACTTGCTTAAACCAAACGTGCAAAGAAAGGTTTTCTACCTGAAAGCAATGGAAAGTCTTTTATCCATCATACTGAGAAACCATGGACTACGTAGTATATTGGAGGAAATTAAATGGCTAAATGTCCGAAATGTGGAACAGTAGTTGCAACACCTAAGAAGAAGTGGACAATGGCCGGACGCCCATCCAAAGCTGGAAAAAGAACACAGTTAGAAATAGGCCTTTTCGACTGTCCAAAGTGCAAGAAAGCCTTCCGAGAAGTGCTGAGCAAGAAGAAGATCTAGACACGCAATAAACCCTCAAAACGTCTGCAGCTATAGCTCAAGTTTCTCCTCCCCCCTATTTCTCATTCTTCCAAAGCGGTAGGCTTTAAAAGCATGAGTGTCTAAGTCAACTGGAACATAATAATTCGACGGAAGGCGAAGTAATGGTTTCTGACACGACTAAACGGCTTTGGAAGAAAGACTATGTTCAAACAGCCGTGATGATAATAGTGATTTTGGTTGTGGTTTTTGGTTTGTGGTTTGGCTCTCAAACAGTGCTGGGAACACAGTATCCTGCATTAGCAGTCGCATCAGGAAGCATGTGTAAAGTGCAGTTTATGTCTTGCGACGGTTGGTCTCACCCATTTGAAAGAACACTGCACACAGGAGACTTGATTATCATTCAGGGTGTGAATCCAAATGAAGTCAAATCTGGTCAAGATCCAGAAGGTGACATAATAGTATTCCACAAGCCGAATGCTTCCCCTGATTTCCCTGATGAGCTAATCGTCCATAGGGCAATAGAGAAAGTAACTGGAGACAATGGGCTAGTCTATTTCAGAACTAAAGGCGACGGCAGCTCAAACTCGTACGGCGACATCTGGAACCAAGATTGGCGAGGAACCAACTATTCATCGAACGGGATGGTTTCTGATAAGCTTCTGGTCGGTAAGGTTGTGATGCGAATCCCTTGGATCGGCCACCTAGCGCTTTTCATGCGCGAGTCCTCAGCAATCTACATTGTTGTGATACTGATACTGATTCTAGTAGCCATAGAGTTTGCGGTTCCAATGATTCGGAACAGAAAGGCCGAGAGTCAGCCGGAGGAAAGTCAGGAAACCCCTTCTGAGACGTTATACTTCATCGTCTAGGTGCGCTTCCTAAAGACAGTAATCTTCAAATATCCTTGGCGATCGCAAAGGAAAAGATTTAGATGCTGTTTGTAGTATTCTATTTGGGATTAATGGATGGTTAGAAGAGACAGACATGACATTGTCATGTCCATATTGGATAAGGCGAAATCTTGCAAACGCAAGACAGAGCTTATGAGCAGTGTCAGTATGTCTTTTGCTCAAGCGCAACAGTATCTGGGTTTGTTATTGGAGCAAGGCCTCCTAGAAGCAAACGAGGACCACGATTCTAAAACAACTAAGAAAGGTTTGGATTTTATGGAGAAATGTAGTCAGTGTTTCCTGTGTCATTGGCACCCTGACGCAGAGAAACTTCGCAGGTTACTGGCCGCGAAACATGTACGTTAAGAAAGAAGAGGCACACTCCTGAGTCAAAAACGGTTATTCTGGCGATGCCTCAAGTCTGGTTTATCAAGTTGGCTGAAGCTTGCCATCGTCTCTGGGTTCTTGTTATGCCTAGACTACTAATGTTGCAGTCGCAAGAACCCTGATGAAGCCGTAAAGCTAATGGAAGCAGGATTTGAATACGTCACAGGCGAATACAACGACGGTGGCAAGCTGTTCAGAAAAAGAAAATGAAGATAGTCTACCTAAACGAAAAAGTAGCTATCTAAGGCTTCATAAAGAGTATTTAAGCACTCACTACGCTATAAGAAGTGATGCTTATGCCGAAAAGCAAAGCAATCATAAGAATCGAAAACGTCGTTGCCTCTGCCACTTTGAACCAGAAAGTCGACCTAAACGCCGTTGTCAAAGGATACCCGGGCGTGGAATATCGGCCAGAGCAGTTCCCAGGCCTAGTTTTTAGACTTAAACGACCAAAAACCGCCACGCTGATCTTCAACTCTGGGAAAATGGTTTGCACTGGCGCAAAATCTGAGAAGGAAGCGCGCCGGGCAGTAATGAAAGTCATTAAGGAACTGAGGAAAGGCGGAATAATCATCATCAGTAGGCCGGACTTGAAGGTTGTGAACATGGTTGCTTCTGCAAGCTTGGGCGGAATGATTGACTTAGAGAAGGCTGCATATACTCTTGGAAAGTCAATGTATGAACCAGAGCAGTTCCCAGGATTGATCTACAGGATGGATGAACCGAAAGTTGTTATTCTGCTGTTTGCAAGTGGGAAACTCGTTTGTACAGGTGCAAAAAGGGAACAAGACGTTTATGACGCTGTTTACAAGCTTCATGGAATATTGGAGGAGAAGAGCCTCATATTCTATGAGTAGAAAACGGTTGTTTGCTGGCCTCAGTTTCTTTCCTATCTCTTTTTGACCTGATGTAAAATAGTCTTCACTTGTTGCTCATCTATTGTGCCGAGCTCGTGCAGTGTGTTAACCATTTCGTCGATGCTAAGGAGTGCGTGTAGTTTGATTCCGTGTTTCTGAAGCTTCTCTCTCCCGCCTTCCTGCCTATCTATGAGCACAACTGCTTCAGTTACGATTCCACCCTCTGACTTTATGGCCTTTTCGGCCTTCTCCAAAGATAGCCCAGTCGTTATCAAGTCATCAATCAGCAAGACGCGGTCGCCAGGAGCAAGAACACCCTCTATCCTTTTTTGCCTTCCATGAAGGGGAACGCCCTTGCGAATATAGAGAAACGGTTTCTTTGTGTTGTAGGCCACTAGAGCCGCAAAAGGTATTCCTGCGATTGGAATTCCAACTACTCTCTCAAAGCTCTTATCGCCAATTTCGTTTCTTATGAAATCCATATAGAGGTGACAGATTCTTTGGAAAGCATCTGGAAAGCTCGGGACAATTCGCAAGTCTATGTAATACGGACTCATCTTTCCGCTTGTTAATCTGAAGGCTCCAAATTGCACAGCTCCTATCCTATCCAGAATCTTGCATAGCTCAGTCTTGATTTTTTCATTGTTTCGGTCGTATGGCATTTTTGTCACGCCCGTTTGGAGACTTCGTATATCTTGCCGACTTCCGGCACTAGACAGGTGATTTTCGGCAATTCCTTCTTCAACAGCTCGGCGAATCTCTTCTGGTCTGCCGGCGCACCCGTGTGATATGGCACAGCAACCTTGGGCTTCGTCAATCTGGCAATATCCACCGCCGTCTCAGGCGATGTGTTAGGCGCAATCCCAACCGTGCAAAACACAACGTCAGGCTTCTCCTTCTCGCCTATAGCTACCATTTCCGGGAAGGGCAGGCTGTCCGCAGTATGGAAGAGTTTCACCCCATCCTCACTTCTGATCACGAAAGTGACCGGTGTGGTTGCTGGCGGGTGATTGCACTTCTCTGTTTTCACGGACACGTCTCCCAGCTTTGTTTCTGAGCCCGGACGAACTTCCTGCAGTTTTTCTGCCGGAATTGTGTTTTGTAGCCTTCTGGCAGATGTGGGGTCGGCAAGGACGATGCAGTGCGTCAACTTGTGTATTTCCGACACCAGGTTCTGATCTAGGTGATCATAGTGTTCATGGGTTATCAGAATTGCGTCAACTTTCTGAAAATGTCGTGGTTTAACATCCACAGGATCTATGACTAGTGTTTTCGACGGGGTTTTTACTGTTACTCCGGCGTAACGGTTGAACCACACAAATAGAACTTCGTTTTTGGCGGGCGACTTCTCGATTGACACGTTCAACTCCTCACGCCTAGTAATATCGCATTCTTCTTTTAAAGAACTTCTGCTGTTTTGGACTCCAGACGTTGCGTGTCTCGAATCTTGAACGTGTTCCAGCTCAACTGCTTGCCTCCCTTGTTTGACAACACTTAATAATTTCTGGCAGCGTTCTTCCTAGCTGAGTGGCGTTTCATGGTTGACGTGTGGCTTCCATATGGAAAGACCGAAATATGCGCAAGAATCCCAGCGCGCAACTTCCTAGGATCTATTGAACCAAACGAGAAACCCGGTGTCCCTGATCCCAAAGCAGAGATCGAAAGGGCACTCAGAGAACCTATGGGTTCCAGCAAGCTGGACACTATCTTGAAACCTGAAAACAAAGTGGCCATTGTCGTGGATGATGCGACCCGACCTGTTTCAAGCCACGCCATGGTCATGCCCATACTGAATGAACTGAACGCCGCCGGAATCAAAGATGAGAATGTAACGGTGATTTTTGCATGTGGCACCCATAGAGCCGTCGAACCGAAAGAAGCAACCTTACTGCTGGGTGAAGAGATACTTCGTCGAGTGAAAACAATCAGCCATGACTGCAAGGCTCAGGACCTCGTCTACGTGGGTACTACTCAGAAGCATGGAACAAAGGTTTACCTGAATCGGATCTTTGCGGAGGCGGACATCAGAATCTTGACAGGCGATGTCTGCTTCCACTATTATGCAGGTTATGGCGGAGGAAGAAAAAGTGTCATGCCCGGCGTCGCAGGAGAGGAAACCATAAAACATAACCATGCCCTGCTTCTGGACTCAAATTCGAGAACTGGCATTCTAGAGGGCAATCCTGTTCATGAAGACATGGTTGAGGCAGCAAAGCTTGCCAAAGTGAACTTCAGCCTAGACGTCGTGACTAACAGCAAAGGTAACATCGTTAAGGCATTTGCTGGTGAGGTCGAACAAGCTTTCATGGAAGGAGTCAAGACTGTTGATGAAATGTACCGTGCTACAGTGGATCGCAGAGCAGACATAGTCATAGTGAGCCCTGGTGGAAACCCCGCTGATCTTAACCTGTTCCAAGCGTACAAGGGAGTCGACAACGCCCTGGAAGTGGTGAAACGTGGCGGCGTCATAGTTCTAGTTGCTGAGTGTCCTGAAGGGCATGGAAACTCGGTTTTCTATGATTGGATGGTCAAGTTTGGCGAGTTAAAGACAGTTGAGCGTGAGATCAAGCGGAATTTTGTGTTAGGCGGCCACAAAGCCTATTATCTGCTGAGAGCTTTGCAGAACCACCAGATAATATTGGTTTCATCAATGCCCGACTATTACGCATCGAGTATTTTCAAGCTAAAAACCGCACGAGCGATTAACGACGCTGTAAATGAGGCTTTCAACATTGCTGGAAAGAACGCTAGGGTTTGGGCCATGCCTTATGGCAACTTCACTCTACCCGAAGTGAAGGCACTAGAAGAGCAGGGCATTTCAGTAGCCAGTTGAAAACGGAAAGACGTTTAAACGACGATGAAATTCATGCTTTGCATCAAAGGAGACAGAAGCATTGCAGGAAACCTATAATCTGCGGAAATTCGCTTTGAGCGACCTGCAAAGCGTCATGCAAATCAACCGCGTCTGTCTCCCAGAGAACTACACAGACTTCTTCTTTATTGATCTGTACCGAAGGTATCCAGAAACTTTTGTCGTTGCTGAGGAAGGCAAGGAAGTTGTCGGCTACATTATGTGCCGCATCGAAGTAGGTTTGTCCAACTTCGGCCTAAGCGGCTTGGTCAAGAAAGGTCACATTGTCTCCATCGCTGTCGTTGATGATCATAGAAAGAAGGGTATTGGGCATGCCTTGGTCGCAAAGGCCATGGAGGCCATGCGGCTCTACAATGCCAAACAATGCTATTTGGAAGTCAGGATAACAAATGAGCCAGCGGTTATCCTTTACAGGAAACTAGGGTTCACTATCACTCGCACGATTCGTGGATATTACGCTGATGGAGAAGACGCTTGCGTGATGAGCCTAGACCTTCAATCGAAAAAATAGGCGAAGGCTAGACGCGTGCATATTCCACTCTCTCATTTACGTAGTTTATCGCTTGAAACACAGACCTTGCAAGTCCCAGTAAGCCGAAAAGCATTGAAAACACAAGGAAGAAACGGAAATCCACCATCAGATCTATGTTCTGAAAAGTTGCTTTGAATATTCCATCATTCAGCGAGAGCATCAGATAGAAGACCACAAACAATGCTCTGGCTATGCCGAACAATTGGCCGTAAATCGTTCCTGAAGTCAATTCTCCCACTACTATCAATGCGATGAATACTGCGACGAATGTTTCGAGGGTCTGCTTAAGACTTGGAATAAGTGTTGAGAACGGAGCCACAATCGTCCATATTATGAAGAACAATGCGTAGAGTAGAGTTGCTTTTATGGTGGCTTTCAGGACCTTGAGGATAATGTTTCGAGATGCATGTTTGACTGAGTTGCTCTTCGTATTAGCCGTAGGTAGTCACCTGTGGTCCGTAGTTGAAGAGCGGAGTTGACACGTATATTTCAAAGTAGCCTTTTGAGGTCATCGAGCTTGTGAGAACGTCAAACTGGATGTGTTCCCTGTAGTGTGAGTGTTGCGCGACTTCGATTGTGGTTTCATTGCTGCCAATGGTGAGTTTGGCTTCGTTCAGCATCTTTAGTTGTAGTTGTCCGGAGATGTTGAAGAAGGAGTGATTCTCGAAGCTTATTGGTATGGTCACTTGGAGATGCGTCAGGTTGAGAACCGTGTAGAGGGGTTGTTCCACGGTAAGGTTGTATATTGGTGCTCCCCATGGAATGGACAGGTTTGCGGAAGCTTCAACTGGAATGATTTCTGCAATTCTAAGTCCAATCGATTCTGCAACGTCTAGCAAAGTGTCATTGAATAAGTAGCTTTGGTCTTTTCTGAGCAGATCATCCATATTCAACGTTACATTGTGAAGGATCGTTACGTTTTCGCCTTTTCTGATTACTCTTACGAGTGTTGAACCCTGGGAAATGATGGAACCTTCTGCATCAGAGACTCTCGTTGTCACGTTGAACGAGCCTATGTTATAGTAACCGTTGTTGAGGATATCTATGGGAAGGGTAAGAATCACTCTTTTGTTCAGTGTTGTTTCTATTTGCGGATCTTTGAATTCGAAGTGTAAGTATGTTACAGAGTATGCTGCAGAAGCGGTGAAAAAGATTAGAAATATCCAGAGGATGACAGTCACAATGCCTATCATCCGGATTGGCACTTTCATTGTATTACCTTTTTCTTGACATCGCCTTGTAGGCATGTGTTAGGAGCAGCGTTACGTTTTTCCGGAATCACTTGGTGACTGAGGGATTTCTTCTGGAGGCATAGCAACTATTTCCGGTTCTGGAGGGCCTTCTTTCTCAATTGCCTGTCCCTTCTTTGGTTTTTGAGGCGTTTGACCGCACTGAGATACTGTTGGCTTCAACGCTGTTGTTTCCGCCATTTTGGGCACATTTGTGACTATTGTCACGCCTCTGGCAGTTACGATTGAAGCTATCCACCCCATGACTCCCAGATACATTATTCGTATGGACGTTGTTATGAGGGGAGAAAGTGCGTCACCGAACGTCTGCACGAGATCGCCTGAAGCTATTATTGTTAAGCTTTGCGTTAGAAAGCCGTAAGCGCTCACGAAGGTGAATATGAGCAAAGCTACGCCTATTGCAAGCATGGTGATGCCTGAAAGAGTTATCTTGCTTCTAGAGTTGCCAAGCATGGTTTGATCCCGTTCCTATTCTCATGGATCAAATATTAAATCTTCTTACATCTGAAACTGAATCCGGACTACCGATTAGAAGAATGGAACACAGCATGGAACAGAAAAAACAGTGGTTGAAACTATGGCGTTATGCCCAGTTTCTGATAGATTCTCAACTTGTTTTCTTCAACAGTCTTTGAGACGTCGGTGAACAGGTTGTTTCCGTGTGAGTCAATAGCAACTGCCAGTGGCCCGAAATCCTCAGCTTCGAAAATCCACATAGCTTCAGGCATGCCCAGATCAAGCCATTCAACGCTTTTCACGTTTTTTATGGCTTTTGCAGCTAATACTGCGGCTCCGCCTGTGAAGGCACCGTAGACGGCGCCATATTTGGCCATTGCGTCTGTTGTCCTCTTTCCCATTCCGCCTTTGCCAATTATCACGCGCACTTTGAAGTTCTTTATGAACTCGTCCTCGAAGATGTCCATTCTAGTGCTTGTTGTGGGACCTGCAGCCACTGCAATCCATTTTTCTCCTTGTTTGCTCATCACTGGCCCGCAATGGAAGACGGCTAGGCCTTCCAGGTTTATGGGCAAGTTTTTTGATTCCTTAAAGTATTCGAGAGCCCTTCTGTGAGCTTGATCCCTTGCTGTCACTATCGTTCCAGTCACGTATAGGACATCGTTTACTTTGAGCTTGCGGACGTCTTCCTCCGAAATAGGTGTTTTAAACTTGTAGACGGCCATTTTTTTTCACCCTACCATTTCAGTTTGTGAGTCAAGTACTCGACGTTTCCATCAGCGCTGATTCGTGCCGAGGCTCTTCTGGCAGCCCAGCAGTTGAAGGCTATTGCTGCAGGAAAAGATGCAGGATGCCTGAAGGCGTAGTCAATATGTACCCCTAGGACAGTTGTTTTTCCGCCTAGACCCATAGGTCCAATGCCTGTCATGTTCGCGGCTTCCAGAATCTCTTTCTCAAGCTTTGCTATTTCTGGGTCGGGGTTGTGTTCAGTCAAAGGTCGTAGAAGGGTTTTCTTAGCCAGTTTCATGGATATGTCTGCTCCTCCCCCTATGGCAATGCCTAGGATATTAGGTGGGCAAGGTTGAGCCCCTGCCTTGATCACGGCGTCGATGGCGAATTTCTTCAATCCTTTTATCCCTTCGCCGGGGACAAGCATTCCGGTCGTGCACACGTTTTCAGAGCCACCGCCTTTTGTCATCACGGTCAGTTCCAAGCTGTCGCCAGACGTGATTTCCCAATTCACATACGGTATGTATCTTCCGCTGTTGTCTCCGCTGTTCTTTCCTGTGAAAGGGTTCACCGCGTTGGGTCGCAATGGTATTTCAGCCGTTGCTTTCTTCGTCGCGCCCAAGAGTGCTTCCTCAATTTTGTCCAAGTTTTTCACTTTTGCACCGGCTCGTGCATAAAAGATGATGGTGCCTGTGTCTTGGCATACTGGTGCTTGATACTTCTCAGCGAGTTCAATGTTATCCAAGATTGCTTTCAGTTGTGTCTTACCTGTCTCTGTTTCTTCAGCATAAGCCTTTTTCAGTACTTGCTTCACATCTTCCGGCAGATAGATGACAGCTTGTTTTAGAATGTTGAAAGCGACGTTTTCCACTAATTTTGCAGTCTCCAAGAGTCTTTCCTCTCTGTTCAATATGAAAAAAACGTGTACTTATGTTTTGTCTCATGTGTCCGAAAAACTTAAGGAAGCCTCTTGACAACTGGGGCTTATGAGGAAATCTAAGACTTGGCGGGAAAAGCTGGAAAAAGCACAAGAACCGAAAGTCGTCGAAACTCCAAAAGGGAAAATGCTGGTTCCCAAGCCCTTGGACGTTGACGCAATGTTACGACGGATCGAGAAAGGAAAGATCATCACGTTGAATCAGTTGAGAGCAAAATTGGCGAAGGATTTTTGCGCCGACTATACGTGTCCGCTGACTACCGGGATTTTCGTTTGGATCGCTGCAGAAACAGCTGAAGAAGACCTGAAAGCTGGGCGAAAAGAGGTGACGCCCTACTGGCGGATAATAAGGAATGACGGTAGCTTGAATGAGAAATTTCCAGGCGGAGCAGAAGCACAAGCCGCACGCTTGAAGAAGGAAGGACACGCCATCCTGCCAGCCCAAGACAAGAAACCTCCAAAAGTGAAAGACTACGAGAAGGTTATGCAGAAACTCTGAGTGAGCGCCGTTCACTTTAACCTATCTCTCCATGGAACAGACTGTACGCTGCTTCGCGTGTTTTAAATATGGCCTGCTGTACTCTTCCATGCAACGCGACAACTGGGGAAATGCTTGATGGCTGAGGATGAAATCAAGGAAAGTTCCAGCAAGAAGAAGTATGAATTACTAGAGGATCTGCCTGGCGTAGGTCCAGCTACGGCCCAAAAACTGAAGGAGATGGGTTACCATACGATTGAGTCTTTAGCTATGACTACGGCCCGTGAGTTGGAACCTGCAGGTATAAGCGAGAAGAAGGCTTTGGGCATTATTGAGACAGCGCGTTCGTCCATTGGTGTCTCTTTCATCAGGGCCGATGAACTGCTTAAGATGCGCAAGAACGTCCTTCGTTTAACAAGTGGGAGCAAAGTGGTGGATAGGCTTGTTGATGGCGGGTTGGAAACACAGACGATAACAGAATTTTACGGCGAATTTGGTACTGGAAAAAGCCAGATTTGCCACCAGCTATGTGTAAACGTTCAATTGCCTCCTGAACGAGGTGGCCTTAACGGCGCAGTGTTGTACGTAGACACTGAGAACACATTTAGAACTGAAAGGATCGTTTCTATGTCCAAGCATTTGGGACTTGACCCTGAGCAAGTTGCCAAAAACATCATTTATGCTGAGGCTTATACTTCCGACCATCAGATGTTCTTGCTTGATAATGCTGACGAAGTAATAAAGGAGAATAACATTAAGCTGATTATTGTTGATTCTTTGACTGCACACTTTAGGAGCGAATATATTGGCCGTGAAATGCTGGCTCCTAGACAACAGAGATTGAATAAACACATGCACAAGCTCATTGGTCTAGCAAGAGCTTTTAACGCCGTTGCTGTTGTCACAAACCAGGTTATGGCCAAACCGGACGTGTTTTTTGGCGATGCCGTCCATCCCATCGGAGGGCACATCGTGGGTCACACGAGTCATACACGCATTTACTTGAGAAGAGCTTCACATGGTCCAATACGCATAGCACGCTTGGTTTCAAGTCCATATTTGCCAGAAGGAGAGGAAATATTTAAAATAACTGAGAACGGAGTAGAGGATGCTTCCGAAGAGGACAAAACGAAGCCTCGTGGTCGTTAAGGATGCCTGTTCCTTCAGCATTGGTTACGCGTTATTTTCAATTACTGGCTAATAGACAGTTTACAGAAGCAGAGCGCGAACTGGAAAGAATCAAGCAGAAAATGCAGAAGACAGAATGGAACCGTGGCTTCTTTAGAGCCTTATATGGCATGCTTCTTTCTCGCAGAACAAACGGTGACGCATACGCCTTTTTCCCCAAGCTAGACCTAAGTGACAAGGCTGCCTTACACGCCTACAGGCGGGAGTTCCTTGAACACGTGGGGAGCAAGCTTCACGGAGACTTTGACCGTGGATATTTCTCAGCTTGGGCAGATTGCATGCGTATTCTTAGCAGAATAGAAGTGCAGGCTGCTCCTAACCAGAATGGCACTACCGCTGAAGAGGGAAGACTTGCAACTGTAAAAGTTGACAAGAGTCAAGCAACTATAGAGAATTTCATCACAGAAGAAGAGTAAGGCGCTTATCGTGGTTTCGGCTCAGTCTATGTCAGCAAACCAAAGCACGTTTGCAGATTTGCAGCAGTCGTTAAGGCATAGAAAAAAGAGAGGCAATGAATAGTGAGTTGCTTGACGTTTACGTTGCTAGAACGCATTGTATCAATGGTGAAGATTCAAACTCCTTTATCAATTCCCTTCCCTTTTCAGTGGTCTGATAATAAGCCCCATCCTCCACAATGAAACCACAAGCTTTGAGAAGCGTGACGTATCTTGTGAACTGCTCATAACTTAGAGAAACCGTTCTAATCAGGTTTGTCTGTTTTATGCCGTGTCTTGCAGCCCTCAGAATAGAAACAGAAATCATTAGGCTTTCTCTTCTCTTGGATGGAAAAGCAGTACTCATAACCCATCCACCTAAGACCTATATGTGTACGTCAACGGAATTAAACGTATTCTTCTGTAAGGGGGTTCAGAATTGTTCCATATCTGTAATTTGGGACAAAAACCGTTAAGAATGGCAATCAAGATCATTTTCAACGGAGCACGATGTTGAATCTAACACCCGAAGCGGTTTGGCATTTGCCTGACGACGAACTGGTGAATATCCTTGACACTGGCGTGTTTTCGTCAATGACGAATAGAGTCCGTTTCTATGCCCCAAGTTTCATGCGCTACAAGACGAGCCGCTACAGTTCAACGTCTGCAGACTTTCCGACAATTTCAGTGACAGGGAAAAAGTGTGCGTTGAAATGCAAACACTGTGGCGGGAAGGTTCTGAATACTATGCATCCAATCGCCACTTCTGAAGAACTTTTTGAGCTGTGTGCTGAGCTCAAGCGTAAGGGTGCAGTGGGCTGCCTGCTAAGTGGTGGTTGCTTGCCTAATGGTTCTGTTCCATTGAATGGTTTTGTAGACGTCATCGGAAGAATTAAGCGTGAATTGGGCCTGACGATCCTTGTTCATACCGGTATAGTGGACTTACGAGCAGCTCAGACCCTCAGGAAAAGTGGCGTTGACGCGGCATTAATAGACATCATTGGGTCAGACGAAACGATAAAGGAAATTTATAAGCTGAACATGACGATCAAGAACTACAATGATTCCCTGGGCGCATTACATGAATCAGGCATAGCTTTCATACCCCACGTGATCGTTGGGCTTCACCATGGAGGACTCAAAGGTGAACTGAAAGCTTTAGAGATGATCTCGCAATATTCGCCCTCAGCGCTAGTCATTATCGCGTTCATGCCTATCCGTGGGACGGCGATGGAAAAGACTGAACCACCAAGGCCTGTCGACATCGTGCGAGTGACAGCGGTCGCTAGGCTTATGTTTCCAAATACGCCGCTGGTTTTGGGTTGCATGCGGCCAAGAGGTAGACATCAGAGGGAAACCGACTTGTTGGCAATTAAGGCAGGAGTGGACGCTATAGCTTTTCCAGCAGAAGAAGCGATAAACTTCGCTGAAGAACGTGGTCGTGAAGTGACGTTTTCTCCTTTTTGCTGTTCTCAGGTGTACTCAGACATTGAGCACGATTTCTTGTAGTCGCGACGTTGCTGATTTGTTCTGTTCGAAGTGCTTCGAAGTTTAGTGTTTGGTTGAGTTTTTCACAAACTGTCCGGCGGGTTTTGTCTCTTGCTTGAATGTGAAGCTTCCCTAATCATGATGCAGCTTAAGGCAACCATCCACGCTGAGGCTGATATTGCGGAGATTGTTTCCGGAATGGCGACATTTGGACCAAACTCTACCGTCCATTGTATTATCCATGCGCTTGCCGCTACGAGGGCTGCTAGCAACGTGAATAATCCGGTTTTCGTCTTGCCTGAGAGTGAAAGAGCTGTGGCGTTAATGAGCATCGATATGGGGAAAAGCAGGAAGAATGCTACTGACGCGTAGAAGTGCATAGGTCCAAGATCCTCGGGAAAAAAACCTATTGCGATCAACGCCAGAGCGGCAAGAAGGAAGAGGAAGACGCCACTCTTGCCTAGAGCTTTTTCTTTCAAGAAAATGTGCAATCCTGATACGAAAACCAAAGCTAGAATCCCACTGATAATTAGACCTGCGTTGAACAGTGTTGCGGTGGGCCAGTCTTTGATCCCTAGATCACTTAGGGCATTATCTGTCCAACTGAACGGTGGGTAGTATGAAACGGCAAGTATGATACACGTGAATGCAACGATTGGTGTGATTATGCCGCAAATTCCGGAGATTGTGAGCCAAGTTCTATCCTCATGTCTCAAAACAAGGCCTCCATGAGCTAATGATTGTCAGTTTTTGTTTAAAAACATCGCGGAGAGAATTGCCTGAGTCTTTGCAAAGAATGCATTTTTTCTTTGCTACTCAACTTGGCTTCTTGAATGGCTTGGCTGAGTATTTCGATTGATTGGTCCATGGCTTTGCGATCTACAGGAAAGGGAACACCGTCTTTTCCTCCATAAGCGAAGGAGTATTTTACCGGGTCTTTCCAGCTGGGTTTTTCGCCATAGATTAACTCTGCAATCAAGGCTAAGCCTCGAATTGTTGATGGTCCTACTCCCTTGAATGATAGCAGTTCTTCATAGTTGCTTGGTTGAAATTCGTAGACTTTCTTCAGAGCCTTCCAGTTCATACTTCTCGGCATGGAGAGCATGCCGATTTCATTTGCTCCTGTCAGGTTGGAAACCGGTTTTGGAATCCATTCACTGAGCAGCTTTTGATGTTCCAATTTAGCAGGGATTACTCTTCGCCTGATTTTTTCTGTCGGTTCTTTTGCTACGTCAACTGAAGCTTTTCTACAGCCTTCGCTCTCCTTGGCTGTCATGTTCAACACAAGTTCACGCCTTACGTCTCCGACGATAGCGTTATGCGGTTCAACGATGAAGCTTTTCGTGTTTTCCGAAACCCAATGGTATCGCCTTGCTGTGCGGTCTTGCGTGCACATGCCTTGCTGCACAACTGCCCAATCGCCATCCGCAACCAAAAAGAAAGCATGATGATAAAGTTGGTAACCAGCCTGAATGGCTGTGTTGTCGACTTTGGCGCTCATTTTGCTTGCGTATTGGAGATCTGCAATGTTGCGGCTTGTCAAGCCGAACTTCTCTCCTGCGTTCACGATCTCGTTCGGTGTCTGTCTGGAGACCTTACCTTTTCCGCCGCATACGACTAGTCCGTGTTCTTCTGGGTTGAGTACTTCCTTTAGGGTCCTAGTGACTACCGTTGTTACGCCTGATGAATGCCAATCGTAGCCCAATACACAGCCTAATGCTTGAAACCAGAAAGGGTCAGACATTCGCTTGAGAAGATTCTTTGTGCCGTATTCATCAACTATTATGGTCATCATTTCTTTGGCAAGTCTTTGCATGCGAATAGTGAGCCATCTCGGTGCTTTACCCCAGTGAAGTGGAAGTCTCGCAATGCCCGTTCTCTGCAACACAGCACTCTCGCTTTGTATGTGAGCAAGGCGAAGTTATACTGTTTTCTTCTCCTTTTTGAAGAGGTGTCCTTCGCGATCCATTTCTCCTCTGCGAATTCGTGTGGCAGAAATTGGAGTGTGATTCTCCGAAGGAACCATTTCGATTACAACGACCTGAACGGGAGCCAATCCTGTTGCGTTTCTTCTTTCGTTGATTTTTGTGGCGATGGGTGCTGTCTCAGTGCTTACGACGAGAGCTTCCACGCCGTTCTTGCTTAGGGTTATCCCATAAGGATCGTTTAATGGCATTATCTCAGCTCTTCCCAGAAGATCCTTGCCTTGCAGAAAAGTCTTCAAGTCCTCCAATCTGTACGAGTAAGGGGCGACTTCATGTTCCTTGCTCATCTTTTTCACGAATCTATCTGTACACAACCCAATCAGAGCATGTTCGCCGACTTCAAAAGCTTTCAATAGGATTGTCTTGTGCCCTCTGTGGAGCTCGTCGAAGGTGCCTCCAACAGCTACTGTCTTGAATTCTCTTGGCATGTCCTCTTCATCCTACTAGTCTGGCGCCTTGAAAGTCGATTTTCGTTACCACTATTTTTTCCTCTGGCAAAACATGCTTAAAAGCTTGAACAACCCTTTCAACGTTTTCCAACGTTGTCACTGCGTGAATTGCCTCACCAACCATGTTCTGGGACGCACCTATTGCACCAGCTTTTTGGGCAAGCTTCACGAGTTTTCGCAGTCGTTCTGTCATAAAGCCTGTTCTTTCAGCAAATTCCAAACAGCAAACCAGGAAGTTTTCTAAAGAAGGGTTGGCAAGGATGTTCGCGAGGGTTTTCCTTCCTTCTGCGTTGACGGCAAGGCGTCTTTCGGTTGAAGCGAGTACATCCTTCGTCCGTATTCCGTCAAGGACCCCTGCTACAATGACATAGTCATGCGGTATTGGTATGCGATCTATCAAGGCAATGCTGGGTGCTCCTGGTTCTACTGTTATGATGCATCCGCCAAGCATAATTGCTCCTACTGTACCGAGTCCTGTCTTGCATTTAACTTCTGCAGCGTGAGCTATCTTGCCAAGTTCATTGTACGTGCAGGTTAGGTCTAGAGCTTTGGATAAAGCTAGGGCTGTGCTTAATGCTCCCGCGGCGCTTGAGCCAAAACCTGCTCCAACCGGGACTTCAATTTTGTGCTCGATTCTTACGTCGTATTTCTCGTCTGTTCTTTCTAGGAGTGTCCTTGCGACGGTTTTTGTTGTTTCAGCTTCAGTGGCCAACCTTCCGTTTATGAATGTTCTTACGCTCGTTTTTGCTGCTCTGTGGAGGCTGATTTCGGTTAGGACTCCTTTTTCAATTACGAATCCACCGCCCCGAGCTCCGATTCTGTCGGGTTTGGAGATTGGTCTTCCTTTTTTCGTCGTGTCGCATATTTCGAAAAAGCTGGAAATACCGGCCGGTGCGAAAGCCTTAGCTCTTTCTTGCACTGTCTACTCCCTTTTTGTTTGCGTCAAGTGCGGGGAATGCTTGGTGGCATGCTTGGACTATTGGCGGTCCAAGAGCTATCAGGAATGGAATCTCTGTGCAGAACGTCCAGACTATATACGTGAGTCCGCCAGCTACTGTTAGTGGTGTCAGTTGTGTTGCGCCGGGCATTGTGAAGAATTGGCTGAAAACAGGAACCATCGTCCCTATTATTGTGCTGCCTACAAGTAATCCAATCATTGATCCGACTTCATAACCTCTCCATTTTGGGGTTAATCCAACCACAATTAGGAGCGCTATATAGCTTCCAATGATGATGCCTGTAAATAGAAGCGCGATGTCACTGGCCTCATATGTGTATGAAATCCAAACAAGCAAAGCACTTATTGCACCGAAGCCAAGCATCGAGACTTTCCAGTCAACCTTCTTTTTGGCAATGTAGCCAATGAGTGCAAACATTGCGAAGTTTGAAGTCACACCGGCCATCAAGCTTAGAATTGGGTTGCCGTGGATGAGCATGTCGCTTATGAAGATGCCTATGGCGGCGCCGAAGCCGCCGACCCATGGTCCGAAAATGACTGCGAAGACTGCTGGGATTATGACCTGCGGCCAGAACCTTACCAGTCCAATACCGGGCGTGGTTAGTGGGAAGATGTAGTAGAATATGTAGCCGAATGCCGCATACAAACCAGCATTCAAGGCTAACGCAGCAATATCCAATGCTTTCAAACGTTACACCGTCACTTGGAAGAGAGTATAGACGGCAGTGAGAAAATAAGGGTTATGTATGAATTGTTTAAACATGTTTAAACTCAATTCTCCCTACTTCGTAGAGCTCTTTGAAGCCTATACCCATTTACAGTGTTGTCCAGTTTGACCTTGAGTATAAATCACAGAGCCAATAGTGTTTGTCTAGACCACAGAATGGGGAGGGTTAATTCTTCAAACCTCTTAAATATGAATTTCACCATTCTCTAGACTGTGTCAAACTGGGAATGGAATGACTGAGAAGAACGTGTGTCGCCACTTATTCACGCTCTTGAAGCTAGCGGAGATGGGAGCACATCGAAGGACAGCGAGGATCTCAACGGAATATCTAGCTGGGAAGCTGGGGGCGTCTCAGCAAACCGCTTCTCGTTACTTGATCGAATTAGACAAGAAAGGATGGATTGAACGAACTATAACGGTTGAAGGCTGCCTAATAAGAATCACCGAGTTGGGCACGAAGGAGCTTCAGAAGCTGTATTCAAGCCTACGTTTCCTGATGGAAGCGGCTTATCCTCCTTCAATCACGTTAGAGGGTACGGTTTTCACTGGATTGGGCGAAGGAGCGTATTACATTGCGAAGGAGCAGTATCGAAGACAGTTTCTTGAGAAACTCGGTTTTGACCCTTATCCTGGAACGCTGAATCTTAAACTCACTACCGAATACGACACAAGAACACGCAATGAACTGGAAGCTTACCCAGCAGTTGAGGTTGAAGGCTTCACAAGTGAAGATCGAACTTTCGGACCAGTGAAATGTTATCCTTTGACAATTGAGAATAAGGAGAAGGGTGCGTTACTCACAGCCTTAAGGAGTCACTATGATGCCTCGGTGCTGGAAATAATTGCTCCTGTTCTACTGAGAAAGCGTCTCAAGCTTAAAGACGGAAACAAGGTGAAAGTTGAAGTCCTAATACTCCCATAGATTCATCAGCTAATGCTGTCTCATTGAGAGGTTTTCTTGGTCCTAGGTGGAGTAGTTGAATCTGAACTGATAGATCGACTTGGCCTTTCGTGTTGTGGCTAACCAGTAACCAAATAGCAACCCGGCTGCTAAACCTCCTAGATGGGCCATGAAATTCACTTGTATGCCCATGCTGAGTAGGAGCATAAAGAAAGCGTATATTAACGCGCTACCAATCGATTGGCCAACGCGACGTTTGATGTAAATTATCACGGCTCCAAACATGCCGAAAATCGCTCCCGAAGCCCCTGCAGAAACCATTTGCGGCCCCAATAGAAGTGTCAGCAAGTTACCGGCCAATCCGCTCAGAAAGTAAATGGCAACGTATTCTTCTGACTTGAAAAGCTCCTCTGCCCTAAGTCCGAAAATCAACAGAAAAATCATGTTGCTCACCAAATGCACGATGTTCACGTGAACAAAGATTGCTGTAATCAGTTGCCAGTACGAACCATTCATGACATCATAGTTCGACTGATAAAGATGAATCGGCAAGTTGCCCGTGGTTATGAAGTCTCCACCAATGATCGACGTATACACGTACATGGCGACGTTTAGTGCGATGATAATGTAGGTGATGCCGAGTTTCCTAGGGAATCTGAACATGTGTTTCTATCTTCCATAGTCTTCTATAATTCTTTGCTTGATCTTTGAAGAACTGTTCAATTCATCCTCTCCGAACTTGCCTATCCTAACGATGTCTATTCTTAACCCTTTTTCCTCAACATACCTTTTGACGGTTTTTTCCATGTTTTCCTGATCATATCCGACAGCGATCACGGCTGGCTTGAGCTTCTCGATGACTCTTCCAATGTCAAAACCCTCAAAACCCAATATGGCACAATCAACAACCTTCAATGATTCTACGAGAGCACATCTTTGATTCTCAGGCATGATAGGCATCTCACCTTTTCTCTTTTGAACAGTTGAGTCTCTTGCCACAATGACGACTAGTTCAGCCTTCCGACCACCTGCTTTTTTCGCCTCTTCTAAGAACCTTACGTGACCAAGATGCAGAAGATCAAAGACGCCTGAAGCTAGCACTATTCTCTTTTTTTCGTTTGCCATTCAAACGTTACGGCTCCCAACAGTTTCAGGGCATCTAGCAATCCTTCACAATAAGCAACCGAAGTCAGACTTACATCAAGCTTTCGTTCACTTCTATAGTACTTGGCGTCATTTAGATATGCTTTTGCTGATTCGATGATTTTTTCGATGTTGTTTCTATCGAAGCTTACGCCAGTGAGATTGGTTTTTATAGTGTTTAGGGCATATTCTGCAGAGTTAATGTATTTTGAGACAAGTTTTTCAAGGGTCATGTGGCTGTATCCCTCAGTTTCTCAGGAGCGCCAGCTAAGAAGATCAGCGCTTCCGCCTCCATGAAGTGAAGCTTTGCGGGAAAGATTATGGTGTGTGGTGGCGTTCCGAAGTCGTGGTTCAAAAGGTCTCTTATTACATCAGCTTTTACTTCTGGTTTGTCGCTTCCAGCCCTTCCTATGCCAATAGCAAGTGTATCCATTGTGACTGCTCCACATTTTCTCTTTGCCTCAATCTTCAAGAGTGTTTCAAGCGCTTCGTGAATGCTCAAGAAACGCTTTTCCTCTTCTTTCATGTCAAGCAGACAAAGCGTGTGCACTCCAGCTTTGTTGTTCTCTGCAATAACATTATACGGAGTCTCAGACGGGTTTTCGTCTTCGAAAGGAACCGTTACATTCTTGCCAAACTTGTAACTGTGCAAACCTGATAAACCAATGACCGCAGATAGTATGGATGCTCCATGAACGATGCGAGTCTTTATGCCATGCCTTTCTGCTTCAATTCTCAGAGTTACATGGGTCGTTGCTATAAGCGGGTCTCCTGGAACCAGCAACACTGTTTTGCCATGCTTCGCCGATTCAAGAACAGTTTTACCGTTTTCCTCTTCAAGCTCCCTTCTTGAAACCATGCGAAGTCTCTTACCGGACATCTCTTCGAGGTGTCTTATCGATAAGCCGGGCATTAGGCTTGTGTAGCGTTCCATGAATACGCTGTCCGCTGTTTTGATTTCTTCTAAGCCACGCAGGCTTATTCCCCTCTCGTCATGAAGACCTAGACCCACGAATACGATCTCGCCCACTCATGAACGCCCTCTTCAACGATCAATCTGGAACAAACGCTTAAAACATTGACCCTCCAAAACCGCTGTTGGGACAACGGGAAAACTGTTTTGGCGAAAACAGAACCACAAGCTCTATATTTCCTTATGAATCTTCTCTCAAAAAGGCGCGTGGGCCCGTAGCTCAGTAAGGTTAGAGCGGCGGACTCTTAATCCGTAGGTCGCGGGTTCAATTCCCGTCGGGCCCGCTCCTATTTGGCACGCGCTAAGGAGGCTGCAGGTGCAGTTAGGATTTGGGTGGAGTCGGTGGGCGAATGCTGCTTTGATCTTCCTTCTGGGACTTGGATTTTCTGAGGAGCAGGAACAGCAGAATTATGATGACCACGACAAGCACTACTAATATAGCGATGAATAGCGTTAAGAAGAAAAATATTGACAACAGTAGCCTCACTAAACATACTGATAGACCAAGCAAGTATTAAACCTATGTACGCGCGCTACACCTATTGTTTAGCTTCTTATGATTTTTGGGCACGTTCCAAGTTGGCGCCGCGAGTAAGTCATGCAAGGATTTCGGTTCTAGAGGATTAGCATAGAACGACGTTCCATGGTGTCTTTTATGGTTCTTGCACTTAGGTTTTCCATGAGTCACCATGTTGAAGAGAGACTCGGAAGGGCAAGTTTGGAATGAGCTTTTCAGGGAGTTGAAGAGGGAGTGGAAGGCTGTTTGGCTTGAACGGTTTGATGACAAGGTTGTTGCCGAAGGTGCTGCAGTGAAGGATTATTCTTTGCTTTCTCTGGGGCGTGGGACGGTTGTTGTTGCGACGAGGAAGTACAGGGTGCCGGATTTCCATGAGATTGTGGAGGAGTAGCGTAAGCGTCTGGGTGTCGAGAGGCCTTCTGGATACGAGAACCCTTCTGTGGGCGGTTGGGGCAAGTATGTGAAGACTCATTTCGCCGGTCAATCTGTGTCTAGGAGACGGAGAGTTGCTGAGCCTGTGAACTCAGGTTCGGCGGAGTGCCTGCGGAAGAAGAAGGGTGGACGAGGCTGGGTTAACAAGTTCTAGCGCGCGTCCAATTGGTACCAAGGGTTAAATACCTAGTGCTTGTTATTCTATCTTGGAGGCTTAGCGGGAATGTCTGATAATCGTCATTTCGGCAGTGCGGCAATCGCTTTACTTATCATCATCGTGTTCACGTCTGCCTTCGCAGTGTACGCTGTAGCGACGCCACTTCCCACACCAGAACCAGGGTTGACGGAAGCCTTCAGATCGCTTGCAGCGGAGTTAACCTCCAACTTGTCTGCGACAGGATCAATTCAGAGATCCAGTTCGGTGGATAGCTTGGCCTTAGATCAGAACCCGGGCATGGTTTTGGATCTGTTTCCACGGAATCTGAGTGTGACGGTTGGAGACACTTTTGTGGTCACGGCTACTGTTGAAAACGTCACGGACTTGTACGCGTGGCAGGTCTACGCGTGCTTTGACCGGAACGTGCTAGAGTGTCTTGGAGTTTCCCTCCCATTCAACAGCATATTCAGCAACAGCTTGACCACAAGCGGCTTGTTGAAAGGCTATAATGCCACGGAGTTTCCACAGGTCCCACTTCAGAATGTCCAAATCGACGAGGGCTGGGTGCTCGCAGGCGATTGCCTCGTAGGCACGAATCAGACGACCTTCAACGGCTCAGGCATCCTTTGCCAGCTGGAGTTTAAGGCAGTCTCACCAGGCTCAACCACCTTAGGGCTACTCAACGACTCTGACCACGTCTTCCAGACGTACATCTTGACCTCTGATCTGACAATAGTAACCTCACAATCAGCATTTTACTCATACATCTACGTCGCATCCAACTAGACGCGCGTGTTATCAATCCTCGAGAGTCTCGGCTACTACCAAATAGAAGGATGCCAGACCTTTCCACTTTCCCCATTTCTGGGCTATCTTGTAAACATCGACCGAAGTGATCTTCTTTCAGTTAAGATAGAAGTGTGAGATGACCCTCCTAAGTCCCAGATCGTCAGCGGAATCGCGTTGTACTTCTGCATTCCCCTGACCATGTCAGCTCTGCCGTCCAGACTCCTATTCCTTTGATTTCATCCAGTTCCGTGATGATCTTGGCGACATCGGCATATCGTTTGAAAGTCTCTAAGTCCAACTTGCCTTCAGCGATCATCTCTGAAACGTTTCTGATGTATTCTGCTTTCCTTGTTGACAAACCGCATTTTCGCATGTCTTCTATCTTTGCCAGAGCCAACTTCTGCGGCGTCGGATACGCATAGTAAATTCCAGTTTCCAACTTGAGAGAGTCGCCATACCTTCTTACAAGATTCACCTGCAGAACATGCGCGACGGTCAGCGAGATTTGCTGCTCAACTATCGAATCGACGAGGGCTTCAAAAACAGTCACTGTGGACGGAACCTTGAGTCCTGCAAGCTTCTTCACGATGCCTGCCATAATCTTGTCCTTCTTCGCTTCATGGTAGAAAGGCTGAAGTTCAAAATCGGCTCCCAAGAGAATACCAAGCAAATGCTTGCACTTCTTTTCATCCTCTGCTGAGATTTCTTGATCTGATTCCAGATCTGCCGACACTTCCGGCATGTCGACAGTTCCAGTAGCCTTCAGAGTGACGAGGACGAGTTTTCCGTCAATTCTGATAACTTGCCGGAATTTTCCCTCTTCATATCTGCGAATTTGCTTGTCTCCGCGAGAGAAAAGCCTCATGCTCAGATCAAAATCATAAGGAGAAACACATCTCAGTTTAACTGTTCGAGGCATACCTATTCTTCTTCCATTCTTTGGATTTGCATAGTCATCAGAGTTTAGCGTTAAAGCGCGCGCATTGAAACGTCTGAGTTGGTCTCAGTAACATGCAAGTTGGTCCCTGAACTTTATTGCTGATTGCAGCGTCTCTGTTTGACTTTAAGTGCAGAATGGCTGACTAGTGACTTTGAATGCTTACGGTGTCTCTACAATGGCGCGCGCTTTGCTGAGTTCAAGCTTCTTCAAACTTGTTGAAGCTTGCTATTTCTTTAATAGTCTTCTTTTTCCGGGGTTGAGGTTTCTCAGCAGGATATCCAAATGAAACAAGAGCTACAACATTCCAGTTTTCAGGAATGCTGAGCAGTTTCTTGACTTTTTCTTCACTGAAGTCTCCTACCCAGCAAGAACCTATTCCCATGGCCCAAGCAACAACAACCATGTTCTGCAACGCGATAGTAGTGCTAACGATAGACCATTTACCGGCAGTCAGATCCTTGTGCGCACATCCTACAACGGTGATTGGAGTGTCTTTGATGAATCTGTTAAACATCCCTTTAGACAATTCCTTCTTGATTCCAGAATCAGTTAACACGATGAAGTGCCACGGTTGCTTGTTTGCCGCTGAAGGAGCTTGTCTACCAGCCTCAAGAATCTTGTCTAAAACATCACTGGGAATCTCTTTTGGCTCATATCTTCTTATGCTTCTTCTGCTTAGGACCACATCAACAAGAGACATAAACATCCTTCAGACAGTTGTTGCCTTCGGTTTCAAATAACTGTTACTCAAAATGCGTGGACGGAGAGAGTTACAGAAACTGACAACAGCTAATCTTATCATATTTCATGGCGATGCCGACCGCAATATGTCATACTAACAGCGGAAACCCATTAATGGCAAATTGAAGCGACTGAATCCGCGCGCGCCTCCGCGAGGCACATCAATACGTCTATGGGGAACTCCGAGATGCGTCGTCTCACTTTGCGCTTTTTCCTCTTTGAAACGGTTCTTTCCCTCCACGGTACATCTGACGAAGTCTTTCAAGCTTAAACAAAAAAGGGAAACCTTTGAAGGCAAGTTTCTGATCATAATACAATGACTGCGTGAGTGAAGCTATGAGATTCTGCGACAAATGCGGCTCGCGCATGAGGGAGGAGAGGAATGACTTCCTGTGCCCAAAATGCGGGATTGTCGTTCACGCTAAAGGCGAAGCCCGAGAGAAGAACGTGAAAATAACAGGACAGCCCAACTCGATCTACGTGGTCAGTGATGAGCCGAATGAGCATGCGAAAGTCACTCAAGTCTGCCCAGAATGCGGAAACACGGAAGCATTCCACTGGTACTCAGGAATCTCAGGTGAACATGCAGGAGTCAGAAGAGAAGTAACTATAGAGCACTTCAGATGCACAAAATGCTCACACGCATGGAGCATAAGCTCCTAATCAAAACGCGTGATTCATGACAAATCCTCGTTCTTTGAGATACCTCAAGCATCGCGTTTGTTTCAACTCGCGCGCGCTTCTTGAGAAAGCGAACCCTCCTGTTCGATACTTCGCTCACTAGCGAGTGACTTGGAAAAGTCAAGGTGTTTCTATCATGGCCTTCTTTGCTCGATTTTCCGGAATGACGCTTACTACAGTCAAGCCCTTTTGGATCTGTTCGGGTTCTGCTTGTCGCACTAGCCACTCTGTCATTTGTGGGCACTCGTTAGGATTGCAGTGAAGATGACTTTCCTTGATGGGGTTCCAAAATAGGCATTTGAAACAAGGAACCTCAACGAGATTATCTGCATTGGTTTTCATGTTATCAGGTAGGCAAGAGGCTTTCAGTCCGACTTATAGTTTATGAATCGACATGCATTATAGGACCTCATGATTATTCTTCATGATTCACTCAGCTATGCATACAATGATTTGCTGGCTAGAAGAGCAAGGAGAATTGGTGCAAACAATCAAGAAAAGGGAGTAAGAAATATAAGCAACAGCATGTTTCGTGAACGTTAATTGGTGCATTCTATGGATGTTTGGAAGCTTCGCTTATCAATGGCTGCAACATTAGCCATAATAATCGGATTATCCACGTTAATATTCACAGTGATTTTGAGTCTTTTCAGCACTTTCAACCTGGTAACGTTAGGAGTCTTTGTTGTTGCTTTCAACATCGGGCAATGGCTGATATCACCCTACATAATTGATGCTCTCTATCACACACGTCAATTAGGAGAGAACGAAAACCCGAAGCTTCATGAAATGGTGGAAGAGCTTAGCAGGAAAAGCGGGATAAAGACGCCCAAGTTGATGCTTGCGCAAATCCCTATGCCAAACGCGTTTGCATATGGTTCCCCATTGGCTGGCAGCCGAGTGGCCGTCACAGATGGAATACTGAAGACGCTTGATGCTGGCGAAGTTGAGGCTGTTATTGGACATGAACTTGGACACTTGAAGCATAGGGATGTGCAGATTATGATGTTTGCCTCATTGTTGCCCGCAGTCTTCTACTACTTGGGCTATTCGCTTATGCTTTCAGGATATGGCAGACAGAGAAGCGAAGGCAGCAATGGAGCACTAATAGGCATAGGATTCATGGCGTTCTCGTGGACCCTAAACATGTTCATACTCTACCTTAGTCGTCTACGCGAATACTACGCAGACAGACACAGTGCACAGACAGTTGACAATGGCTCACAGAAGCTCTCATCAGGGCTTGCAAAAATCGTTCAAGCGTCAAAGAACATGGGAAGAAACCGAAAAGACAAAAAGAACCTGAACGCTTTCAGAGCGCTATTCATTGCCGACCCGGACCGCGCAGAAATAGACTCAGTTGCGCTCTCAGCTGCAGGGGTGGCCGGCGAAGAAAGGCTGGTGCAAGAGATCCTGTCGCGAAAACTGACAACCGCCGACAAGATCACAGAAGTGTTCTCAACACACCCCAACATAATCAAACGACTAAAAGCTTTGCAGGACCTAAGACAGCAATGATTTATGATCACGTGACCGTTCTGGATTACTTGGCTAGCTAATCAAGCAAAATCGTTAAAGATAGAACGATACAATCTATTAAAGACAACGAAGTGGTATTCATGCAAACTCGGGAAGTATTCTCTGAAATCGAGAAACAAAGAAACCAGCTCACACAAACCCTCATGGAGCTTATCCGCATACCCGCAATAGGACCAGAAAACGGCGGCGAAGGAGAATTAGCGAAAGCAGAAAAACTGACTCAAATACTGACCGCAATAGGATTCGACAAGATAGAGCGCTATGACGCAGAGGACAAAAGAGTGCAATCCAAAAAAAGACCCAACATAGTAGCCTACCTAAACGGAGAAACCGACACTGAGAGACTCTGGATCATAACACACTTAGACATTGTCCCACCGGGAGAGGAATCCATGTGGACCGTCACAAAACCTTTCGAACCAATCATCAAAGAGGGACGCATCTACGGCCGAGGCAGCGAAGACAACATGCAATCAATGGTTGCGTCAATCTTTGCTGCCAAAGTCTTAAAAGAAATGCACATAAAACCCAAGAGAACAATGATCCTAGCTTTCGTGTCCGATGAGGAGCATGGAAGCGAACACGGTATTCAACATCTCATAAAGAAAGGACTATTCAAGAAAGAAGACTTGATAATTGTGCCAGACAGCGGCAATGAGAATGGCAGCTTCATAGAAATAGCTGAGAAAAGCGCATACTGGTTCAGGATACGCACAATCGGAAAACAGGCACATGCCAGCAGACCACACATGGGTCTGAACGCCCATCGGCTAGGCATGGAATTTGCTTTAGCACTCGACAAAATGTTGCACGAGAAATACCCTGCCAAAGACCCTTGTTTCGACCCACCTGAAAGCACAATTGAACCGACAAAAAAGGAAAAGAACGTCGACGCCGTGAACATACTCCCAGGAGAAGACCTCGTATACTTTGATTGCCGAATCTTGCCAAACTACGACTTAGACAAAATAGCAAGTGACATCCAAAGATACGCCAAGGAATTTGAAAATAACACAGGGGCAATCATAAAAATCGAATCTCTCCAGAAAAGTGTCGCCCCAACGCCGACTGATGCTAATGCAAGAGTAGTGCACATGCTAAGAGAAGCAATCAGGAAAGTCAGGCAGATAGAACCAAAAGTTGGAGGTATAGGTGGAGGAACTTGCGCAGCTTTCTTCAGAAAAATACCTGTCCCAGCCGTTGTTTGGAGCACGATAGACGAGACTGCTCATCAATCAAATGAGTATGCACATATTGACAACATCGTCAACGATGCCAAGGTTTACGCCTTATTAGCGCTAATGTAGGAGACTGCGATACAAAGGCGTTCATGCACTCTATTTTGTTTACCCCAATTCTCCACATTCTGTTAGCATCCCACATCTGCCACAGTAACTCCAGCATTCCTAGACTCTTCGAGACTCCAAACGACAAGCGAACCAGAGCAAATCTCTGCCATCTCATTCTACAGCGGCTCCAAAAGTCTTCGGGAAAAGCCCTTAAATAACTCAAACATCAAACTAGGTTTTCAGCGATCGAGGCATAGTCATGAAAACGTCCCAGATAATCAGCGGGGCTGTCGCTGCAGGAAGAAAGGTTTTGCTTGAGACCGAAGCCAAGACACTTTGCATGGCCTATGGGATACCAGTCACAAAGTTTGAGCTTGCAAAGAGTGAAGCCGAAGCTGCAAAATTCGCAGACAAGATCGGCTACCCTGTAGTTCTGAAAGTAGTTTCGCCAGACATTATTCACAAATCAGACGTCGGCGGTGTCATGCTTAACCTGAAGGATCAAAGCGAAGTAAAGGCCGCCTATAGGCAGATAGTTGAAAACGTCAAGAAACGACAGGCACATGCAAAGATAGTTGGTTTGCTCGTCCAAGAGATGGCGCCGTCATCAACTGAAGTCATAGTCGGCGCGATAAAAGATCCTCAATTCGGCCCAGCCATGATGTTCGGGTTAGGCGGCATCTTCGTTGAAGTTCTAAAAGACGTAGCGTTCAGAATTGCCCCAATAACCGAAGAGGAAGCTTGCGAGATGATCACAGAAGTCAAAGCCTACCCTCTTCTAAAAGGTTACAGAAACTCACCGCCAGCCGACGTGAAAGCCATAGCACAAATTCTGATAAACACGTCCAAACTCGTTATGGATCATCAAGAAATCAAAGAACTCGACTTGAACCCAATATTGGTTTATGAAAAAGGTGCAAAGACTGTTGATGCAAGGATAATTCTTGAATAACCTAACTTCTCCAACTACTAAGAATCAGAGAACAGAAGGAACCAACACCCAACAAAATCATCACAAGACAGAAGCAAGAGGAAATAACACTTGTCGAGACAGCAAACAATCAGGGAACTGGAGCAGAAACTCTCGGTTCTGAGAGAGCAGAAGGACAAGATTGACGCAGAAGCAGACGAATGGGCCAAGAAAAGAGACAAGCTCAACGAAAGGTTCAGAAACCTTCGAGAAGAAACGTCCAAACTCCGTGCCGAAAGGGACGCTGCAAATGAAGTAGTCAGGAATCTGAAAACAAATCGCAGCGAGCTGAAAGCAAGAATCCATGGGAAAATCGACGAGCTAAACAAGGTGAAACAAGAAGCGAAAACCTTGGCTGAGAAGAGGCCTCCACGGAGCCACCAAGTTTTACAGAAGGAGTTCGAGACGCTCGAATGGAGAATCCAAACAACACCGTTAACGGTTCAAGAAGAGAACGAGATTATTGAGCAAGTTAGAGAAATAGAGATTCAACTGATCGTTTACAGGAAGCTTGCGCGGGCTAATCAAAGAATTCTTGAGTTGCGAACTGAACTTAAGGCTCTTGATGCTGAAGGCAAGGAATGTCATGGTAGGCTGTCGGGGACCGCTAAGAGGAGCCAAGAGCTCCATGAGAAGATGCTTCTCAAAATTGAGGAATCCAAGAAAACCAAAACGGAGGCTGACAGCCTACACCGAGTCTTCACACAAACAAGAGAAAAGTCGAAGCAAACTCGGGATGAGGTGAATAGTCTTCTCGCTAAAGCAAGGCAACTGGAGCTAGAGATTAGAGGAGAAGAAGACAAGAAGAGAAGGCAGAATGAAGCGACTCTAAGAGACAAGCTTGAGAGGCAGGCGAGAGAAAAACTGAGGAAAGGAGAGAAGCTGACTTGGGAGGAATTCCAAATGCTTGGTGAAAAGGAAGTGGATACGGAAGATTAGAGCGTGCGCCTAATCTGATTCTTGTAATGACCTCGCAAGATTTGGGTATGTTCGATTTTGAGTAATTCTTATATCGTAGTATACCATATATCTAGAGTGGATACGTCCAACTGCGTACATATTGTACGCGTGTAGAACATGCGTACACGGTGAAAGAATGAAGATAAAATATGTGTTGCCAATCGCAGTTCTTATCGCGGTGCTAATCGTGCCAATCGTCAGCACCATGGAAAGCAGCGAAAAGACAGAAAATGGCTACGAACACTCAACTAGTAATTATCCACTAATGCATCCAAACTTAGAGACTCGCGACAAATTGCTGGAACACTACGACGCTGCCCCACGCGTCTTCGCTAACCCGAAAGCTCCCTTGCCAAGGGGATCGTACAATCTCCTCAGTCACTTAAGCTACGTCCCCGTTGAACGCGATCAAGGAAGCTGCGGCAACTGCTGGGTTTGGGCTGGCACAGGTGTTTTGGAAGTGGCTCTAGACGTCAACGAAGGGGTCCTTGATCGTCTTTCTGTTCAGTATTTCAACTCAAAATACAATGGCGGAACAGGACCAAGTTGGGCAGGCAACGGAGGTTGGCTGTCGGATTTTGCGGAGTTTTACGCCAATGAGGGATTTGCTATACCTTGGTCCAACACAAACGCTTACTATGCCGACGGCCACCAAACGGGCCCTGAAGGAACCAGCGTCCCTTGGCAAACCATAAGCACAGTATCCAACTACACCATAACTCAATGCACACTAGATACGATAACAACTCATGGAGTAGGACAAAGCGTGGCAATCAACAACATCAAGAACGTCATCGATCAAGGCAAAGCAGTTTGGTTCGGATACTTTCTGGCAACTGAAACCGACTGGAATCAATTCTTTGATTTCTGGAACTATCACTCTGAAGAAACAGTCTGGAACCCAGATTCCTCATGCGGACACGTCTGGAATTCTGGGGGAGGAGGCCATGCAGTCCTATGCGTTGGCTATAACGACGAAGACCCCAATAACGCCTACTGGATAATGGTGAATAGCTGGGGCACCGCATACGGAGAAAGACCTAATGACCTCTTTCGTCTCGACATGAATATGAATTATGACTGCTATTTCTACGATCTCTATCCACCGGGATACTACAGTCTCTATTGGGAGACGTTGAATGTCACCTACAACGTGAGTGCTGACGAGTCGCTTCCAACCCTAGCCTCAATTGGATCTAAACTCAGCAAGAGCCAAAACAGCGCTTATTTCATATTCGCAGATCCAACACGTATGGCGTCCATTTCCGCATATGATGTTGCCTCCGGCGGAGTTCTATATGGACTTTTCGAGAACCCGCAAAATCAAGGATTCGACTCCAACCCTGACATCGTGGTGCAAACGGGAATTGAAAAGGGCAAGATCATAACATCCAACAAAACAATCCTACTCTTTGGAGGACCTTGGCCCCATTGGTGCGTCTCATATTATGAAACTGCTGGTTTGTCACCCGTCAAATTCTATTACAACGTAACCGCAGGCACGTACAACTTTGTCACACAAACGGGGGATCTTCTGGCCTCTCTATCAGCAACCAGCGACTTCAACCATGAGGACATGTTTGTGATCGAAGCATTCCAAGACACCAACAACAACACTGTCTACATATTCTACGGGTTCAGTTGGAAAGGCACTTGGGCAGCAGGGATATATTTCCACGACTTCCTACATGGCCAAATAACCACTTTCACAAATAGCCACTACATCTTTCACTGGTCAGACTTATCTATGGACGGAGTACCCCAACCAAGCGAATTACATCAGGAATATCCATAACCGAACTGCCAAGGACACCTTCAGCTTCACTCGCATTTCTCATAGTGCACATGCAAAAATCCTAGCTAGACGGCTACTATTCAGGAAACCCCGGCAACCATCAAGCTGAGGAAGCACAAGTTTTACTAAATAGACGCACTATTAAGTGCAACTAAGGAGAATAGAGAATCTAGATGGCGAAGGAAGAAGCTGAGGGCAAAGAGCAAAAGAGAATCCTGATATTGTGTGTAGACAGAGATGGCGACTTAGGAGCAAAAGCTAACATCAAGACGCCTGTCATCGGAAGGGAGGAGAATCTTGAGGCAGCAGTCGCCTTGGCTCTGAAAGACCCTGAGGAACCGGATGCAAATGCAATGTTTGAAGCTGTGCGAACCTTCGATAAACTGAAAGGAGAAGCCAAATCTGATGAAGTCTTCGAGATTGCCACAATCTCTGGCTCTGAGTTCGGCGGCGTTGGTGCAGACAGAGAGGTCGTTGCCGAGCTGAGCAGCGTGTTAGGTTCATTCTCTGCAAACGAGACAATCCTTGTCACTGACGGCTACTCCGATGAGGCGGTCATTCCACTCATACAGTCAAGAGCACCCGTCATATCAGTTAGGCGGATTGTGGTGAAGCACAGCGAGTCCATTGAAGAAACCGCCGCCATTTTTGCAAGGTACCTGAAATTGCTCATTGAAAACCCTCGGTACTCTCGTATAGCTCTAGGTTTGCCAGGTGTCTTGCTGCTCATTTTAGGAGTACTCTCAATCGCGGGAGTTTCATCGATGGTGTACTGGTACGCATTCGTTTTTGTCTTGAGCATATTCTTAGTCGTTAAAGGCTTCGGTGTTGACAAGACCGCTAGGAACTTCTACAAGTGGATGAAGGAATACTCTCCACCACCCCTCCGAGTGCAAATCTCAACCTCCTCTGCTATTGCAGGTGCTATATGCACCGTATTGGGAGTCTACTTAGGATGGACGAACGCTGCAGCATTCGTGGCCGCAACGTCAACCCCAGGTGACCTGACTGGCTGGTTCAACATTTTCCCGCAACTGACTGGCTATTTTCTGAAAGGCTCTGTGATTCTCATAGTGGTCGGTATCTGCGCGGCACTGATTGGTAGGGCTATACACTGGTATCTTGAGCATGATTCGAGGTTACTGCGTAACGCAGCTCTCATAGTGTCTGTCATATGGTCTAGGCAGATTCTAGATGCGGCCTCTGACCTGCTGATAGGACCTGAGAGCGTCTATGAAGCTGCACGCCTTAACCTCATCTTCTTCGTTGTCGTTGGTATCCTGATAGGCGTAGCCTCTGTTCTAGTGATCTTCGTCATTCACAGGTCATATAGGGAGTTCTTCGGGGAAACTGAAGAGCAGGTTGAGGAATTTGGGCAAAGCTAATCTGCACGCCGCATACTTGCAGCATCTGCTCACGATGCTTGAACTGCAAGAAATTCTCAAGCTCTCTCTTACCCAAGTGGGGGAGATTTTGGTTGAAGTGATGGCAATTCTGCCTTTGAGACGTAAGGACGTCTGTCATCGTGACAACGCACTGAAGGATGCGAGGTTCATGCGGTGCTGAAATCGGTTCTTTCTACCATCGGCGCATACAAACTATACGAGAAATGGCTGTGGCGCCAAGTCAAAAGAGGCACAAAGCCTGAGCACATAGCCATAATCTTGGATGGAAACAGAAGGTGGGCTTCTGACAAAGCACTCAATCCTTGGTTGGGACATGAAAAAGGAGCTGAGAAAGTTGAGCAGCTAATCGATTGGTGCTTGAAACTTGACGTAAAATCCATAACCATATACGCGTTCTCGACAGAAAATTTCGGCCGCTCAAGAAACGAAGTTGCAGAGATAATGCGCATTGCAGGAGAAAACTTCCAGAAGATCCTCACAGATGAACGGATACACAAAGACATGGTGCGAGTCAAAGTCATTGGTCGAGTGCACCTACTGCCGGAGAGCATGCAACAGATAATACGCGAAGTTGAAAACGCAACACAAGACTATGACCAACACTTTCTGAACTTCGCTTTTGCTTATGGTGGAAGAGCAGAAATCGTTGATGCCGCAAGAAAGATCGCTGAGAAAGTGCATTCAGGCGAGTTGGATCCAAAGGATGTGGATGAGAAAATGTTCGAAAAGCAGCTGTACACTTCACATCTGCCTAAGCAGGACCCAGATCTGATTATTAGGACATCTGGGGAGGAAAGATTGAGCGGCTTTCTGCTTTGGCAGTCAGCCTACAGCGAATTATGTTTTCTGGATGCGTATTGGCCTGATTTTCGGTTAATAGACTTGCTAAGAGCTGTCAGAACTTTCGGGAACCGGAAGAGACGTTTTGGGGCATGAGATCAAGCTCTCTTCTTGGCACTCACTATCGATAGGACGTCTCTATCTTTGACCACGTAGTCTTCTCCAACCCTCTTTCTTTCTCTTGCTTCGACCGCGTAGATGAAACCTTCTCCGAGGTCAGTATGAATTATGTAGGCGAGTTGGCGTGCCGTCGTTCCGTAGGGCACAAGGTAAGCGTCAGGAAGAATCCTGCCATTGTGATCTGACAAGTGCTCAAGATCTTCAACAGGATATACTGTAACCATGCTCAAGAGCTTGTAGAAAGCAGTGTTCACAGCCTCCTGAACACCAGTTGACCCGTTCTTGAGAAGGATTTTCTCCCTTATGGTTTCAAGCGCCTTAATCTGACTTTCGTTCAGCTTATCTGGTCTGAGTATCTTGAAGTTGCAGTCCCCAGGCTTGTAGTCGATCAGCTGTTTTTCCGCTGCTCTTCTCAGTGCAAGCTCGGCTTCGGCACAGCAAGGAACAACAATATAGTTGGATTTTCTTAGCCTCTCAAGATTATCCTCAGCGCATGGAATGTCCATCTTGTTGGCTCCTATTATCATTGGCTTTGCAATCTGTCTCAACGCATCTACGAATCTTATGAATTCCTCCTCACGCCAGCTTGTGAGCTTATCAGTGTTAAGCCCTGTTTTTTTCATTGCTTCAGCAATGTGGCTTCTCTTTATCGAGAGACCACTTAGCCGTTCTTCCAGCATCGAGAAAAAATCCTTAGATTCGGCCTCGACGGTTCTTGCCATTTTCGGCCAATCTTTCCTGAGTATGCTTGCCATCCACATAGTTATTTCGCGTTCCAGAAACTTCACGTCTTCCAGCGGGTCATGCTCACCTTGCTTGCACAGTCTTCCTTCGCTGTCGGTTCCCCCTGAAGCATCAATAATATGAATTAAAACGTCGGCTTTTCTGATTTCGTCTAGGAACTGATTGCCGAGTCCTCTTCCTTCCCACGCTCCCGGAACGAGTCCTGCACAGTCGATGAACTCAACCGGGATAAGTCTCACGCCATCTAGACAAAGCGAGTTGCTTGGTGTATCTTTGACGTTGAACTCTTCATGTACGCATGGCGTGCGCACGTATCCGACTCCCCTGTTTGGCTTAATCGTCGTGAAGGGATAGTTTGCGATCTCAGCCGCTGCAAGCGTCGACGCACTGAAAAAGGTTGATTTGCCCGTGTTAGGTTTTCCGACTATACCCAACAACTTCGAATATGATTTCTGCATCGGCAGTCCCCAACATCCTGAATGCTACATTTCTAATGTGCTTTTGCGCACTGACTAAAACCTCATTGTACTATATGGTTCTTGCTACGGGTGAGCAAAAACCTGCTCAAAATCCAGATCAACAACTGCAACGACCTATCCACAACTATGATTGACGATAGCTCATGTTTCAATAGTAAGACTATCCAAGGAGTTTCACAGAAAATAAGCTAATATAAATGTGCTATGGTCTATATGGGTTGACTCGATTCATAATGGATGTGGCACTGATTGTCTGGCTTGTCGAGAGAAAAGCTGCTTGGGATGTATCAGAAAATGGTTGAGATTCGCCTTTTTGAAGAGAAAGTCTTCGAATTATACGGTCAGAACATGGTTCCAGGCACAATCCACCTCTATGCTGGAGAAGAAGCAGTGGCCGTGGGGGTCTGCAGTGCGCTCAGGAAAGACGACTACATTACAAGTACACATAGAGGACATGGACACTGTATAGCCAAGGGCGCAGATCTAAACCGAACGATGGCCGAGATCCTAGGAAAGAAAGATGGGTACTGCAAGGGCAAAGGAGGCTCAATGCACATAGCAGACTTCAACATAGGCATGCTAGGCGCAACTGCCGTAGTCGGGGCCGGATTACCCATAGCTGTCGGTGCAGGGCTTTCCGCGAAGCTCAGGAAAACAGATCAAATTGCTGTCTGCTTCTTCGGGGAGGGCGCCTCAAATCAGGGAACATTTCATGAAAGCCTTAACATGTCATCCGCGTGGAAATTGCCCGTCATTTTCATCTGCGAGAACAATCTATATGCAATGGGAACTAGGCAATCTCGAATCATGAACGTTGAGAACGTTGCTGATCGAGGCACTGGTTACGGCATTCCAGGTGTTGTTGCTGATGGAAACGATGTCTTGTCAGTCTTCAGAGTAACAGATGAAGCTGTTGGGAAAGCCAGAAATGGTGAAGGACCATCTCTCATCGAGTGTAAGACATATCGACGCCGAGGGCATTCGCGAGCAGATCCAGCAAAGTATAGGCCTAAGCAGGAAGTTGAGGATTGGCTACTCAGGGACCCAATCAAACGCTTTAAAGAACACCTCATCCAAGAAGGCACACTGAAAGAAGCGGAGCTTCTGGCAACAGAAAAGGAAACAGCATTGAGGATCGAAGATGCAGTCAAGTTTGCTATGGAAAGCCCTTACCCAACCCCGGAGGAAGCATTAGAAGACGTCTATGGTTAAGGAGGAAGAGGACTTGCGGAAAATGACTTATCGCGATGCATTGCGTGAAGCATTGAGAGAAGAGATGCGTAGAGATCCTTCAGTTTTTCTGCTTGGCGAAGATATTGGCAGATACTGGGGAGGCGCCTTCAAGGTAACAGAAGGCCTGGCTGAAGAGTTCGGCGATGAAAGAGTGAGAGACACGCCAATATCTGAATCCGCGATAATTGGAACCGCCGTAGGCGCAGCGATAACTGGCATGCGCCCCGTGGCTGAGATCATGTTTGGTGATCTGACTGCCTTGGCAATGGATCAAATCGCCAACCAAGCAGCAAAGATACGCTACATGTTTGGCGGTCAAGCAACATGCCCTCTTGTGGTCAGAACGCCCTTTGGCGCTGGTGTCAACATCGCATCTCACCATTCCCAGAGCTTGGAAGCATGGTTCATGCACGTTCCAGGCCTGTTCGTAGCTGTACCTTCAACACCTTATGACGCGAAGGGGCTTTTGAAAACAGCCATCCGCGGAAGCAATCCAGTCTTTTTCTGTGAACATAAACTGCTGTATCCCATTGAAGGCGAGGTTCCTGAGGAAGAATATACTGTTCCCTTTGGTTCAGCAGAGGTGAAGAAGGAAGGTTCAGACGTAACAGTAGTAGCCACATCGTACATGGTCCACAAAGCTCTCAGCGCCGCGAGAGCATTGAAAAACGAGGGCATAAGCGTAGAGGTAGTCGACCCCAGAACTCTGACACCCTTAGACAAGCAGACGATAATCAGATCAGTCAAGAAGACAGGAAGAGCGGTGATTGTGACGGAAGACTGCAAGACAGCAGGGGTGAGCGCCGAGATAGCTGCTATACTCGCCGAAGAAGCTATAGATTATCTGGACGCCCCGATACGACGCGTGGCTGAGCCAGACACTCCCATCCCATTTAGCCCGCCTCTTGAACGATATGTGATCCCAGATGAGAAGCGCATAATCAAAACCGTTAAGGAAGTGGTGTAAGACGGTCACAAAGGTTGTAATGCCTAAGCTTAGCCTGACGATGAAGGAAGGCACAGTGGGCAAATGGTACAAGAAAGAAGGGGACATTGTCAACAAAGAAGAACCACTAGTTGAAGTTGTTTCAGAAAAAGCCACCTACGACGTTGAGGCGCCCGCGTCAGGCATATTACGAAAAATCCTAGTTGAAGAAGGCTTAGACGTCCCAGTTAATGAGGTTTTAGCCGTTATAACAAATCAAGATGAAGAGTTTTTGGAGACACACTTGCCTTCAGAACCTCTCTCAGCAGCTCCTGAGAAAGAGACAGTGGTTTTGGCCTCGCCGGCGGCTAAGCGCTTGGCCAGAGAACAGGGCGTAGATTTGTCACTCATCACAGGAACTGGTCCTGAAGGCCGGATTGTTGAAGAAGACGTTGAAAGATTCGTCGCAGACAAAAGTGGCAAAATGCCCAAAATCAAGGATACTATTGCCTTGACTGGATTGAGAAAGACATCAGCTGAGCGACTCTCTATGAGTTTCAGAACTGCTCCACACAGCACAGTGGTCATGGAAGTCGATGTTTCGAAAGCCGTCGTGCTGCATGAGAAATCGCAGGTATCGTACACTGCTATTCTAGTAAAGGCTGTGGCCAGTGCACTGGTTGAGCACCAGATGGTTAACTCTTCACTTGATGAAAACAGAATAAAGATCTTCGAAGAGGTGAACGTTGGAATAGCTGTGGCTACTGAGAACGGTTTGATTGTTCCAGTTATTCACAACGCGAACGGGAAATCTCTTGAAGAAATAGGCAATGAAGCTTCGGAGTTGACAGAAAAGGCTAGAAAGGGAAAACTGAGCAAGGAAGAGTTGAGCGGTGGGACGTTCACGGTGACGAATTTGGGTATGTATGATGTTGACTTTTTCGTACCTATAATTAACCCGCCTGAAGCAGCTATACTCGGCGCTGGAAGAGTGAATGATAAACCAGTCGTTGTTGATGGAAGAGTGGAAATCAGATCAATAATGGTGTTGAGTCTTTCCTACGATCATAGAATCATAGACGGTGCCCCTGCTTCTGGGTTTCTGAGAAAGGTTAAGGAAGAAATCGAGAAACTGTAGCTACTAGATCTCTAAATTTGATGAACAGTTATGAAAGTCGCAATGTATTATGAGCAGAAAGACATTCGAATAGAGGACATCCCAACGCCGGCAATAGGCGATGACGAAGCGTTAGTTGAGATGAAGGCTTGCGGAGTGTGCGGCTCAGATATTATGGACTGGTACGTTGAGAGCCGTGCCCCCTTAGTTCTCGGCCATGAACCTACTGGAATAATCGTTAAGAAAGGAAACAAGGTGAAAGGCTTTGATGCCGGTGATAGAGTTTTTGTTCACCACCACGTTGCTTGCTTGAAATGTCATTACTGCTTGCATGGAGACTACACTTTATGCAAGAAATTCCATGAAACAAACATCAAACCAGGCGGATTCGCAGTTTTTCAGGGTTCCAGCCCCAAACATTCAGATAGACACTTTGAAGCTTCCTGATGCTGTATCATTCGAGGAAGGCACCCTAATTGAACCCGTAGGCTGCTGTATAAGGGCTATTGAAAAATGCAAGATCCAATCAGGAGATACCGTAGTGATAATAGGAGCCGGAGCAACTGGTCTTATCCATGCGAGCTTAGCGAAAATCTACGGAGCCGCGAAAACGATTACCAGCGACCTATTTGACTATCGATTAAACGCAGCAAAGAAATTCGGAGCAGACCTCACAGTCAATCCCAAGGAAGAAAACCTAGCTGAAGCCACCAAAGCTGAAACAAGTGGACGAGGGGCAGATCTGGTAATTGTCACGGCGCCAAGTTTGGAAGCGTACAGGACAGGGCTAAGTATTTGTCGCAGAGGTGGAAAGCTTTGTGTGTTTGCTCCCACTAGACCGAGTGAATACTTGCAGGTAAGCCCGAAAGAACTGTTTCTGTCGGAAGTTCAGATTATCTCTTCATACTCAACTTCACATCTGGAAACCAGAGCTGCTTTAGATCTGTTGGCATCAGGCAAGCTTGATGGTGAAAAGCTGATTACTCATCGCTTCAGACTTGAGGATGCAGCCAAAGCCTTTGAAACGGCGCTGGAGAGCAAGGAAAGCTTGAAAGTTATGCTTCTTAGCTAGTCGCTTAGAGATGTTGAGATAGTATGATACTGTGTCAAATAGGAGCAGCGAAATTTTCCAAGTCAATCTAAGACCATTATTTATACGATTTCTTAACCCGCGTTCATTGGATACGGATGAAACTCTACTAGAAACAAAAAAGAAATTACTTATCTTTGATGTAGCCTACGTTTCCCTCTTCTCAATAACTATCTTGAAAGCATAGATCGAAGAAAAGAAGAAATCTCCAAAGAGTTTTACAATGATTATGTCAAGTTCGTGTTTGGTTTTGATAGTGAAGGCGACCTAACGCAAGGTGCAAGTCTACTGAACAAAATAGTTCGTCCCACCAATGGAAGCAACAATGACGCCAAACCATTCGCTGTTATTTTTATGAATAGGATGATTTTCATCAAATTTCTAGAAGAGAAAGAAATAGTTCCCAGAAACCTTTTAGAAGATTTATTCAATGAATATAGAAGTTCTCGTGTAATGTTGAGCTTTTATAAAATGTATCTGCAACCTCTTTTCTATGAAGTTTTCAACAAAGGCAGGAATAACCGAACAGCATCAATTCAAGCAATATCAATCTACAATAATATCCCATATTTGAATGGTGGCTTGTTTAGAGAAACAATAGAAGCCGAGAGAGACTATAATGTCGAAAATGATGGAATAGAACTTGTTCTGGAAAATCTGTTAGAGCATTATGATTTTGGCCAAGGTCGGGAGATTGACCCCAATATTTTGGGATACATATTCGAAAAGACAATCAACTTTATTTCTGGAACTGGAGAGACTAATCAACAAAAAATGAAAGGGGCATATTATACTCCTGATGATTTGGTTGAATTTATAATCGAAGAAACTGTTGTTCCAATCATTTTTCTAAAAATGATTGAGAGTTTGCGGGAATGCGGTTGGAGATAAGATCAACGGAGAGGGATTTAATCAAAGTCTAGATTTTAGAAAAACGGGTGGGTACTGGCTAAGTGCTTTAGAGACGTTTCCTTATAGATCAAGTAAGATCGAGAAAGTGTCTTTTGAACACCGACTAGAAAGAGACTTTTCCATTCTGCTAATCAATTCGTCGTTGTTCTACTTGTATTGGTCAACTTACAGCAACTTGAGGGATTTTCCACTAACCTATTGAAGAAATTTCCGTTTCCATCGTTAGAAATGTTGAACTCGCACTCAGCTGAAATTAGCGATTTGAAGATACGTGTCTCGAATTGCTTGAACAACAGTTTTATCGCGCATAATGCTCGTGACAATAGCGGAAGAGTTGGAGAGTTTAGAACTGCTCAATGCCGATGTGAAATAGATGAAATCGATGATTTGATAGGAGTTATTTATGGATTGAATGTGGCTGAAATCACATCCGTTAAAAACTATGACATCCACATAAGAAGATAATCTGAACCGAGAGTGATTTAGTAATCTTCAAACAATCCAAAAAGCGCCGATGGTTAACAGACCACCCCAAAACCCGCTTAAGCGCCTAAGAGTTAACAGAACCGATTCACGTAAAGGTTATTAGTTCGCTTTCCGAGTTTCATTTGCCGTTTGGTGACTCACCCGTTTGTCGTTTGAAATACAGGAACTGCCAGACATCATAAGGATAATTGTATTATTGAATCTCGGCAAAGGAACTACGTTGCAGAGGTCTGTGCTCAAGCATCGGATCGACAAGGTTTGCACTGGATACACGTGCATTGAAATGAGTGATCTTGACAAGACCTTGAACGAGATGTCCTCTGAAGGATTGACAAGAAACAATAATGGAGCAATTCAACTGACTGAGCAAGGCATCAAGCTTGGCCGGGAATGGCGAAGCCTACTGCTTAAGAAAGAGCCTATCTTCGAAATCGTCGCCGGATTGGTTGATGGCTCAGTTACTGGTCTAGTGGTGATTCTTTCAGCTTTTTTCGCTGGGCTCACTGCCAGAGCTGCAACGTTTGCAGCGTTCCTAACTCTTTCAGCCGTTGCCATAACGAACTTCTCCAGCTTCCTGTTAGGAGGAATAACTGAGGATCTAGCCGATATGCTCACGCTTCAGACACTAATGAACTACAGCTTGAGCGACATTGCCGATCACAAGGACCGAGACAAGTCACTGATGCTGGTCAAACACTTGTTTACAGTCTTGCACAAAGAAATAAGCAGATCAAACATTATCTCAGCAATAGTCTGTGGCACGACCACCTTTGTCGCAGGTATTGTACCAATACTAGCATATCTGATGTTGCCAAAACCATTTGACATCGTATTTTCATTGGCCATAGTCACCTCTATCGTAGGCGTGTTCCTTGTACGCTACCGTTCAAGAAGGACAAAAGTGCACTGGAAAATAACACTATTCGAAACAGTTGTAATCGTCGTAATAGCAGTTGTTGCCTCGCTCATAATCGGTGGCGCCGCATAAAACAGAAACCCAAACAAGCTGAGAATACACGTTATTGACTCTACCAGGTTTGTTCTAACCTCCAAATAGCCGAATGTGCTCTTGCCTAATGCACATATTCATCACAACCGACAATTCTGCCCTTCGGGCTGTTTCAGCTGCTTCTCCGTTAACTATCCCAAGCTGCATCCACACGGCATACGGCACGCCATAAAAACGTCTCATTTGCACAACTTGCTCTACAATAGGCGGAACATCTTCAGGTCGCCTGAAAATATCCACGATCTCGATAGTTTGCTGGATTTCATCTGGCACTTCTAGAAGAGTTTTATAGCTTTTTTCGCCCAAGATTTCATCAGTGAAAGGATTGATTGGAACGATTCGATAGCCGTGATTCTTAAGATACTCAGCAACGCCGTAACTGGGTTTTGACGGATCACTAGAAAGTCCAACAACGGCGACAGTTCGGTATTTCGTCAAAATCTCTTTAATTGTGTCTTGATTCAAGGTCTAACCTCATTACACACGGTTTTCAAACGATGTAGAATGGTCTCAACTCAGTGCTTTGTGAAAGACAGGTTTTGTATCTTTGAAGCACGTCGGCCAGTGATTTTTCCAGCTGTTCCTTTGGCATGAAGCCGACTGACTGTCCGACTGGTCTTCTGTGGCAGAAGAATACTAGGGTAGGGGTGCTCATGACTCCGTGATTGGCGGCTATTTCTCTGTTTGCCTGATTGACCATGATGTTTAGCTTGACGAATTTGATTCTGCCTGCGTATTCCTGTGAAACCTCGTTGAATATGGGGTTGAGTCTTAGGCACCATGGGCATTCATCATGCCAAAAATAGACGACTGTGAGAATGTCTGCCTTTTCGACTTCTCTGTTCCAAGTATCTGCGTCTGCTTCCACGTAGTTGGTCACGACCATTCACATCCGACTCAACGGGTGACTCATAGTATGACACTGCTACGTTAACAGTCTTTTGAGTTTCCGTTGAGACTTAGGCAGTTCGTTGTTATGTTTCCTCAACCTTATTCGTTGAATCAAATAACCCAAGACAATCACGAAGGCCAAAATAGTGATCAGACCAGAAATAGTCATAACCATAAGATTATCTGCTTGGAAAATAAGTGCCATCGAGACTGCCATGAGGAAAACACCAAGATAAAGACTTGCGTTAATCTCTATTAGTTGACTGAATTCTGCTCTGATGGCTCCTGAATACTTGTTTACCAAAATCAGCGCAGTTGCAGAAGTCAACAATATTATGACGAGGGTGTAGGTCACACCTGTCCAATAGTCACCAAACGTGAGCAGCAACCCAAACTCATCCCCTATGACGCCACCCCCCGCACCAAAGAGGATTGCAGCCAGCCGATTTATCCGATAACTCTCATAACTGATCCCTAGCCACCCACCTACCGCGAGCAAAGCTATTCCGTACCAGAAATGATGAATGTGAAAGTCTCCGCCGATTACAACGATATTGGGTCGCAGAGTGGTGAAGGTTCTGGCAATCATAAAAGAAGTTATGAAAGAAACCATGGCTAACACTGAAAGATTAGGTCGCCTTACCACTTCTTCTTGCTCAACCATTTCGCGACACGCTTTCTAACTTTGATAATCGTGCAGAAAAACCACTTAAACTTTGTTTATTTCCAATAATGTCCACTAGCAGGTTTGAAGAGATCCACGACAATCAGGTTTGCTTTTGCAGTTTCTAAAGATAGGAAAGGGTTGATGATCTGTGTCTACGCACAGGGCTTCTAAGGAGTCTTGCTCAATGTGGCTTCAAGGGAATGCTCTCTGCCTCCACGAAAAACCGTGATTCTCACTCTATCTCCGACATGCCTATTGTGAATCTCACTGAGGAGAACACACAAGTACCTGAAACGATTGAAAGGAAAGAAATTGGTCTTCACCCGGAAACGACCCAAGAACTACGTGTTAACGGATAAGGGCACCGAGATAGCTCAAACTCTTGAGAAGATACGTTACGTCGTTGCCGAAACTGCTGTCGAAACCACGCGGTTCAACGAGAAAGAAAGAGAAAAGATTCTGCAAATGCCAAGTGGCACCTGTATTAGACCGCTGGAGAAAGAGAACGAAACTGATCCGCCGACCACGATGCGATATCTTAATCCAGGGAATTGAACGGTGACGGCACTCAACGATTGAGCTCATACATATTCTTGATAATCGTTTCCATTATCTTATGGTGTCTCTTTTCGTCTTCAGCGATATGTTGGAAGAGCAGTTTCAAGCCTTCATCTTGTGTACTGTTGATTTCTCTTTCCACATGCATTAGAACGTCAGTCTCCATTTTCACATGGTTTTCGAGTTCTTTCTTCACCAGAATTGGATCTATGTAACTGTCGAGTTTGTGCTCCCACAGCGTCTTTGATGGAGGACAACTGAGAAGAGCATCAAGTATCGCTGTCAGGATTCCAACATGTTTTCTTGAATCTAGCTTCATTTCATTTACGAGCAGCTTTGCAGCAGAAAGGTTGACGCTCTTTTCCAGCTCAATGAGGCTATGAACATCCTCATTTGCGATCTTTATGTGTTCCTCAATCAGCTTAACCAGTTTTTCCCTATCTTCCATGTAGGTTCACCCAGCATTGATCTGTACGGGACATGAAGTCTGATTTAAATCTTGTCACAAAATAGGCTCTTAGCAGGCAACTGCCTTGATTTGTCTTTCGCTCAGATCAGCCCTATGTGCCGGCTCCTTAAGTCAAGGTTTTCCAGAGCAGAGTGTCTCACTCAATAGCCAAGAGTTCTTGATACTCTTGATTCACTTTGCCATGTTTTGCCTGGACCAGAGAACATGCCGCAAGCCAATCGCTTTTCACCTTAGCCCAGAGTTCCCCTTTGACAAGCATTGTCACGTAGTTCCTCATGGTTGCTTGACGTTTGATTATTCCCTTTCGCCAATCGATTTCTACGATTCCTGTACGGCGGATCGTGTGAAGATCATGTATTACTTGATCTGAATCTACCGGATAGATCACGATTCCTTTGAGATCGTTAAGCAGCGAGTCTATTGAAATCTCGTTCTCAACTCTTAGACTCATTATCGCAATCATACTTTGGACCGAACCTGCTGTTGGAGTCAGGTAGGGCTTCCCTTTTTGGGGAACACGTGATTGTTCAAGACCTTGTGCGTGGCGTCTGTAAAACAATACTTTGACAATCTCTATGAGTGCCAAGTAAGCGCCGATGAATAAGGCCAAGATTATGGAGAAGGTGATTGGAGGCGCCGTGAACTTGAACCAATAGCCAAGCCGTGTGAATGCAAGCAGCAAAGCAAAACCAACGACTCCCAAACTGCTAAGGAGCAGGAGCCTGCTTGGTTTGCTCTTGTAGAATGGCGTTCTTCTTGTCCGAATAGCGAATATGACTAGGGTTTGTGTACACAACGATTCAATGAACCATGCTGTTTGGAATACAGGTTCCGTAGCGTGGAAGACATATAGCATTATGAAGAAAGTTAAGAAGTCAAATATGGAGCTTATTGGACCGAAATATATCATGTAGTTTCTCACGAATGAGATGTCAAGTCTTTTTGGCCTTTCGATGTATTCCGGATCAACGTTATCAGTCGGGATAGCCAGCTCTGAAGTATCATACAGCAAGTTGTTTAGAAGTATCTGAATTGGAAGCATCGGCAAGAAGGGCAAAAACAGAGATGCGCCGGCTGCACTGAACATGTTACCGAAATTCGAGCTTACACCCATCATGATGTACTTCATTGTGTTGCCAAAAGTCTTCCTGCCTTCCAAAACTCCTTCTTCAAGCACCCTCAAATCCTTGTGCAAGAGAATAATGTCTCCAGATTCCTTCGCAACGTCAACCGCGTTTTCGACAGAGATGCTCACGTCCGCCACTCTCATCGAAGGCGCATCGTTTATGCCGTCGCCGAGAAAGCCAACAACATGACCGTTGCTTTTCAACGCGTTGATTATTCGATCTTTCTGCGCAGGATTTACTCTTGCAAAGATGTTGGCCTCCTCAACAACTCTCGCAAGGGAGTCATCATGCATCTTCGCTATGTCGGCGCCTAGCACTACTCCTTTTACTTCAAAGTCCAACTGCTCACAGACTTTCCTGCTGACTAGTTCATTGTCTCCTGTGAGAATCTTGAGTTCTATCCCATTCTTCTTGAACAGCTGGAGAGATTCCTTAGCGGTTTCCTTTGGTGGATCCATGAAAGCTACGAATCCCAAAAAAACCATGTCGCTTTCATCATTAATCGAATAAACGGTTTTTTCTTCCTTAACCTTCTTATAGGATATGCCGAGAACTCTAAAGCCTTCAGAACTGAGATCATAATATTGCTGTTCAGCTCCTCTTTGGGCTTCGCCTGACAAATCGAAGATTTTTCCAGAAAGCTCATAGAATGAGCAAGCCCTAATGATTTCTTCCGGAGCTCCCTTAGTTATGAAGAATCTTTCGCCAAGACGTTGGACAACGACAGAGACTCTTCTCCTCACGAAGTCAAATGGAACCTCGTCGATCTTCTGAAAGTCGGTAACGTCAACTTCCGTGTGTGCCAATATAGCTTCGTCAAGTGGGCTTCTCAAACCTGTTTGATGATGGCTGTTCAGGAAGGAGTAATTCAGCACTTTGTCGTCGTTCTTTCCCTCCACGTCCACGTGCAGCATCAGCGTGACTTTGTTTTCGGTTAGTGTCCCCGTCTTGTCCGTACATAGAACATCCATGTTCCCGAAATTCTGGATCGATGCCAACTGCTTCACTATGACGCCCTTTTTCGACATCGCAAGGGCGCCTTTTGAGAGATTTATGGAAAGAATCATGGGCAGAAGCTCAGGTGTTAAACCGACAGCCAACGCAACTGAGAAAAGCAGAGAATCGATGACTTTGCGGCCATTGAGAGCGTTTATGAAGAAGACAAAAATGACAAGCAGAAAGGTTACCTGCATGATCATGTACCCAAATCGTCGCAGGCCCTTTTCGAACTCTGTTTCAGGCCGTCTTTCGACGATTCTCTTAACTATCTTTCCATATTCAGTATGGCCTCCAGTTCTCACGACGACTGCCATAGCAGAGCCACTCACCACCGAAGTTCCCATGAAAAGATAGTTGCTCCAATCGGTTACGGTGGAAACACATCTGGGCTCAACTGGGGGTGTCGTTTTCTCAACGGGAAAAGATTCTCCTGTGAGCGCTGATTGGTCGACGAAGAAATCTTTGCTGTTTACTAGTCTCGCATCTGCAGGGACTATGTCGCCGGCTGAAAGATAAACGATGTCTCCTGGAACAGTTTCTGACAGTCTGATTTCCTTTCTAGTGTTTTCTCTAAGCGCTGTCACGGTCGTTGCTACTCTTTCCTTCAGGTCATCTGCGGCCTTTTCAGCCTTGGACTCTTGGAAAAAAGTCAGAATTACGCTCATTAAGACAATTACGAAGATAATCAGCGAGTTCAACAGCTCTCCAGTCAAACCTGAGATTGTGCCTGCAAATAGCAGGATTATCACGAGTGGGTTCCTGAAATTAGTTAGGAATCGGATTATGGCTGCCTTTCTTTCTTTCCTTGCCACCTCATTGTGGCCGTAGATTTCAAGCAACTCCTCAGCTTGTGCCGTTGTGAGACCAGTCTGGGAAGTATGCAGCTTGGCAAGAACGCTGTCAACCGGTGAACACAAAAACTCCTCATTCGTCATTGATAGTGCAGCACCCTCTGGATTCTTAGCGTTCTTCGCTGCTGTCTCGTCTGAACTGTCCACTGTTTTCACTATCCACAATCGGCATCTGCAGAGGTGAATACCATAAATTCTACCAGAAGCTGAATGCACACCCACTTCTTATAATCATTTCGAGTAGACAGAATGGGCAGTTTCGTCTTTTTCGCGTCTTAATGTCTGGAGTCCGGAAATCTGCCTTGTATTTTCAGAGAATCATGCTTGAACTCATGCTCATGATACCGCGTTTCCTAGTCTACTCTTGAATAAGATTAGTGATACTTGTTGCTGCTATTGTCTAGGTTTTACCCGCCAGGTGAGCCGTGGAACGGGACGTTCTTCCATATTACATCCCACCAGTCTGCCTCTGTTATTGTTTCTCCATGAACGATTATCTCTAGGATTTTCTTCAAGAGTTCGTGGTGTCTCTTTTCATCCATTAGTATTGCATCCAACAGAAGCGTGACTTTCTGGTTCTCAACAGTTGGGAGTATATGGTCGATTTTTTCGATGAGTTCTGCTTCTAGTTCTATGTGTTTTTCAACAAGGTCTCTTTGTTTATCCAACTGCTCCTGCGTGAGTGCTTGAGAAATAGAGGTCAAGAGTCTAATGGCTGAAGAATACATTTCCGCGTGTTTCACAGAGTCCAGAGATATTCCCTTTAAGACTCCTTTGACAGTAGGGTTTCCAACATCATCCAGTGACTTGTTCAATGATCTTACAATTTCATTTTCCACTTCAATTTGCTTCTTGAGGAAGCTTACCAACTCGTCTTTGGACGTCAAGATGCTTTGTCTCCTTTCCTTAGAACGTCTTAGGCGGTGTGCATAAGTTTTTCGGCGATCTTCTTTCCGAGTTCCTTACACTTTTCGATTGTGGTTTGGTCAGGCGTGTACTTGGCTAGGAGTGGTGGTTCGGTCACCTGCATTTCAAACTTGTTTTTCATTATTTCAAGGATCAATCGTGGCGCTTCTCCGCTCCATCCATATGAGCCAAATGTCGCGCCAATTTTGCCTTTAAGGTTGATGTTCTTTGTGGCGGCCTCTTCGAATAGCTTTTTCATGTCGATAGCCATGTCATGATGGTATGTTGGAATACCAATCAATATGGCGTTGAAGTCTACTAACGTTTCTGGCAATGTGTGGTAGTCTAGTTCTACTTCAATCCCTTGAACTGATTTTGCTCCGTCAGCCACAGCCTTGGCCATCTTTTCAGTATTTCCAGTTCGGCTATAATAGAGAACAAGAATCCTTTGCAGAGAATGTCACCATATTGTTTCAGAGCTATTAGCCTATTTATTAGTTTACATACCATGCGTGAAGAGTTAATGCCATAGATGTTTAGCAGAATCGACTATTGTTACATTGGAGGTAATCTTGTCATTTTTCATCCGCAAAAGTCCGTTAGATTCGTGGAGAAAGCCCAATAAGCAGGAATTGAAAGTACAACAAATAAGACAATTGTCCTAAACTAGAATCTGTTTGCCATCATTAAGACTACGCAGTTTCATCTCGGGAAGATTTCCTGCGCTGCTGGATTTCAGCGTGTTCTCTATTCTGCAATGATCCCCGAGCACGAATATCACGTTTATTGAGAGTTGCTCTACTCCAAGTGTTATGGAAAAAATCTGGAATGGTGCACTTGTTTGCGTTACTATTCCGCGTAGCAGCTTTGTGGGGCTAGTGATTCAGGATAGCAACCCCTCAATTGCTTTCTTAGCTCGTAACACATGTGGCATTCGTTCACGAATTCCCTAAGGTTAAAGTTTCTTGTTGTATTGGCCACTTCGGTGAGTTTATGAGGTCCATTCTCAGCAAGAAGCCTCATGATTGGGTGCTTGGTGTAGTCGTAGTTTCGAATGATTTCGGAAAGCGACTCAGTCTTCGCGTTGCCAATGCACAGACCAGGGCATATTGAAACGTTTCCTTCGAAGTCAATCTCTATGGTCCTTGGATCCTTCAGAGTCTCGCCAGCCCAAGAGGGCAGAACACACTTCTCATGCAGAGATGCCGGTTTGCTGTTCAAGTATTTCGCTAGTTGATGGCTAGCCCGTCCTTCCAATACTATCGGATTTCGAACTATCGTAAAGTCTTCTGGCAGACGCAATCGTTCCAAGCATTCTTCAGTTCTTGAGTTGAAAGTGTTCCGAGCGTTGACTGTGCCGAGGAATTGGCTTGTGATAACTATCTCGTCAAACCCTATCGTTCGGGCAGCGTTGATGGCCGTGTGAACAGAGTGAAACGGAACAAATTCCTGATGAAACGCGTCAACGCTGAACCAGATGGAGGATAAACCAGCAGTCTTCAATTCGAGAAGCTTCTTTTGCGCGTTGGTCTGGTTTCCACCCCAATGCCCACTAGTGACTACGGCTATCTTTTTCTGGCCGAGCCTGTGCGCGATTTCGATGCAACGTTTTAGAGTCTTATAGAAAAGAAAAGGCTCTCCACCACGAAAAACTATCCGCCGCAATGACTGCTCACTGGCCAGCACAGTCATGTAAGCTTGAAAGTCCTTAACAGTCATCACGCCCTTTCGATTGGGTGAAGCCAGATACCTGCAATGACGGCATTTGGCAATGCACTTGTATGTAAGAAGAAAATTGCACTGTTCCAGATGTAATGGCATTATGCTGCACGATCATTCATTATTCAATGTTAGCGCTATTCAAGGTTCGGCAGGATAAAAACGTTCTATATTGCGAACCCTGAGGCTCGAACGCACACTCCTTGATCTGCAATCGCAAGCAGTTCACGTTAAGCGAGTTCATATCTTTTGACGCGAGGCTTCTTTTCCTCTGCTTCGGGTCGTATCTTCCTTAAGAATCAAAACTGGTTGGCCCGTCGCAGTTGTTGTCAAATAAGCCATACAAACCCTCCATTCAAGGTTAGAATTTTACTAGTCCGAATAAGGCAAAAGTCCTCACCAAAATAAATCTTTACCACGGCCCGTCACGCGGACGGGAATGCTTCAAGCAAAACAATGAAGATAGAGAATACACCTGCCCACGTCTTACGACTATTTTTGGCGCATGCTAGAGTGGCTTCCAGAGGATGTAGGATGCTATTTTTCGCATTATCCATACTTCTTAGCGACGGATAGCGTGCCACCTCTGCATCCGTTCATCGGTAAAGAATATGTTTACATAATCGTAAGTCTACTTATCCGCGCGCGCTGTTTAATCGCTTTATAAGGAAGTATGCGTAGTATAAGGGCAACGGCGTTCTGTCGTTGAAGGACGAGAAGAACAAGCAGCGTTGCACGTTATAATCAATGATGAAAGGAGTGATGGAAAATGGCGGAAAGATCGGGAATCGTTTTCGTTGGAAACAAAACACCAATGGACTATGTTCTAGCAGTCATGACAACAATATCGGCGAGCAATGCCAAGGAAGTAGTTTTGAAAGCACGGGGGCAAGCGATCACTACAGCTGTTGACGTAGCTGAAATAACCAGAAACCGCTTCCTAAAAGACCTAAAAGTAAGCAGAATCGCTATCGGAACAGAGGAGATGCCAGCAAGAGAAGGCGAAAACAGAACACGCATGGTTTCAACAATAGAAATAACCCTTGCAAAAGAGTAGGAGAACCCTCAAGAAACACACACGCAACTGCAGCGAGGGACTATTAAGAAACGAGCAACGATGAAAACAATGAAGCTTGCTGTTCTGGTCTACGAATACCCCCCCAAAGATCGTCGGTGGCTTGGGAACCTACTCGGCTGAAATAACTCGCCAGTTTGTTCTCATGGACAATGACGTTACAGTTTTCACGATGAATGATGATGCAAGTAGCCTACCGACGCGTGAGATTTGGCGAGGTATCGAAATCCACCGGCCGCTGCACCTTGACATTTCTGACTCGTTGCCCGATGTAGTTGCAGAAGACATAAAGAAATGGGGTAGTGGGATACAGTGGTTCTCAAAAATCCTCGTGTACAATTATCTGAGCGCTGCAAAACTCGTTAATGAGTTAATAAGAA
>JALHSQ010000122.1 GCA_022865885.1 Candidatus Bathyarchaeota archaeon
CTAGCCGTTACAGGCTTGTTTGCTTCAGCATTCATGATCGGCCGAGAAATAAACATGGAGCGCCGAAGAGAAGTTCACCATTACATGCTAAGCTTGCCGATGACTAGGCTGGAATTGGCCATTGGGCGAGTGCTGTCAGGTGGACTGCGCGGCATGCTGTACATGACTCCGCTTTTGGTTACCTGCTTCGTTTTCGTCGGGTTTCCATCAATTTGGCAGTTGTTCTTGATATTGGCTGTTCTGTTCCTCTTGGCCATTGGCATTTCTGGGCTAAGCATCGCCATCGCGGTTTCCACGTCAAGCCTCGAGAAGTTCATCACAGCAAGGGGACTAGTCTACTACACACTGTTCTTTTGCAGCAGCGTGTTTTATCCTCTTTCCCTGATTCAGGATTTAGGAAGAGAAGGCAAATTTCCTGCTTTCCTCGTGACTTTGGCTGAAATTAACCCGTTAAGTACGGCATCAGACATGATCCGCAATTTCCTGCTTGGCTCTCCACCCTTCTTTCCCAGTTCGCTCCTCAATGTTTTGGCTTTTTCAGCCATATTCACCTTCGGAGCAGCTTTTGCATACATGAAGATTATCGAGCACTGAGTTAGCTTTATATGCACAAACAGCGTATTAGACCCTCGACCAAGCATGAAGGACGAACAGTTAGTAACAGAATGGCTTGAAGAATGCAGAACTCAATCTACCAGGATTCTTTATGGCCACAACATCAGACTTTTTCAGGAATGGTATCGCAAGCCTCTCGAAACATTCCTCAACCTGGATCCGAAAGCCATGCGTCATGAAGCCTTGAAATTTCAGAGTTTTCTAGCTGGACGATTCACCAAGAGAAAAGCGTTGATGACGGCAAACTCTATAATTAGCGCGTTGACAGCTCTAGGTAGTTTTTGCACGTTCAATGATAAGACTCTCAATTTGCATGGGAAAAGGCTACGGACTCGGATAGACCTTTCAAGTCACGTTTTCACCAATGGCGAATTAAGCCGATTGTTCGACATAGGCAGCGTAGAGGAAAAGGCGATCTTAGCAACATTCTGTTCTCTCGGTTGGGAAGTCTCAAGCCTATTGGAATTGAAACGATCCTTCATCGAGAGCCACATAAAACAGGCCAAAGAGGAGAACAAGGAATTCATTTTTTTCCAGAGCCAACGACCCAAGACCGGAGCCCTCAGACTCGGCGTTCTAAATCCGCTGGCCATAGAGTGGCTGAGCAAGTGGCTTGAACAGTCAAGCGGTGAAAGGCTTTTCAGATTCACAACCAAAGAGGGAGTTAATTTCATGGTTAAACGACTGGCGCGAGAAGCGCACATCACCAAGACTGGAAGGATCCACACGCACCTGATCCGCAAGTGGGTTATGAGCGGTCTATCCAGGGCTGGATTCAACGAGTTCCAGATCAAGTATGTTCTAGGGAAAGCAATCCCACTCACCGACATGACGTATCTGCAGACTCTGCAACAAGAGATAGAAACCAAGTATCCGAAGGCATACGAGTATGTTAACATTAAGCCAGCTAGGATCGTGACAGTCGTTGATGAGAGTCTCACTCAAGAGCTAAGAAACAAGGACAGCGAAATCAAGGAGCTGAGGGAGAGGATAAAGGGGCTGCAGGATAAATTTGGGTCCGTAGACCAAAAAATCGAGAGCACGATAATCCGAGAACTGAGAAAATTTGGGCTAGTCACCACAATCGGCAAGGACGGAAAACCAATTCTCCATGAACGCTAGTGATTTTGTGGCCAGTTAGGGTAGGCTTTTTCCGCTCAGAGTTGCCAGGTGCACATAAACCTTACCCCAGTCTGAAGGTGATAAGTAAATGAAGAAAATTCTAGTCAGTCTTCCTGACGGAGTAGTTAAGACCCTAGACAATGAATTAATAGGCAAGATCGGACAGACACGCTCCGACACTCTCGGCAGGCATACTTCTTTACTATAACAGGATGATAATGCCTTCATTCAGTGAGTTGGCAGAATAGTCAAATCAGCTAATGATTTTTACGTTCATGGTATTCTCTAGCGTCTTTACAAATGCCTTTTGCCCTTCTGAATAACCTTGTTTTTCACGGAGATGTTCGAGTGGAGCCTTCAACCTTGTCAAGTCACTGTAATAGTCTAAAGCCCATTCTGGCTTTGAACACTGCAATCCGAATATCGATAACAAATCAGGTTGTTTTGAGAGAATTTCTGATTCATCGTTTGTGACGAATATTACCCATTTGTTCTTTTCATATTGATATTTCAAGGCTGAAGCCAGATGCTTAATGTCATGAGGATTGGCAATCAATGCGTTGAGCTCTGCCATTGATGTTACTGATTCATTAGGCACTATCTCTTCGGTCTTAATTCCCATGAAAGGGGCTTTTAACCTGTGTTCAGCAAGGGAGAGTTGCATTATCAGGAACGCAAGGAAGGCATCATATTTTACAGTGGAACCGCCTTTCAAAGAATGCAACTGAGAAGCAACGAAATTCTCGATTATACCCATAAATTCATTACGCACACTTGACCTTTGAGGTTGTGTCAGTTTGAATGCTTCTCTGCGCTCGTAAAAGTAGGTTGCAAGTATTCTACCATGCCGATTAGATAGTCTTGTTATTCCATTATGCTCTAAGTAAGGCTTCAAATTCTGACGGAAGTCATTGATAACTGCGTTATAAGCGCGATCTATAAGGTCGATGGCTTCTGTCTTTACTGAAGAACTCAAAATACATTTGCTTGAAGCCTCCCTCAGAAAGGTGGAGCATGCTTCGGTTCTTGATTCTGATGATTGAGGGAGTAAAACACAAGAATCTAGAAAGTAGCCTTCCACTTGGTCGAAGGACATTCCACTTCTTCCTAGCCTACTCCGCCCAGTTTCATCAAGGAAAGTATTGCCTTTGCTCCATCGCTGACTTTGGTGGCTGGGAGAGGCTCAACCGATACTCGCGGATAATTAAGTTCTTCCAAATCTGTTGTAAATTTCTGCAAATTTTCAAGATATTTTCCTAGAACTTCCTTATCCAAAAGTTCCATCTTAATGAATTTGTCCGCAAATATCTCGTCGATACAATTGGAATTATTGAAATCAATGTACCAGAACAGCTTCGTTCTTTCACAATCGATTCTCTCGCTTTTTTCCTCAAGTAATGCAGCCCATTTGTTGTGAGCATCGCATACTTTATCGAATTTCCGTCTGTTGCTGCGATAAATAATAAGGTCTCGATGTTCTTTTCGTATTTCTTTATCGAAGAATGCAACATAATCTTTGTGGGCCAATATCGAACGTTCAACCGTTCTCAAGAATGAAATAGGAAGGTCTGAATTGAGGAAGATTTTCGAGAAATGAAACAAACCTTTATCCATTTCTCCCATCAGTTTCCTATTTAAAACGAAAATCTCTCTAAAATAAGAACCCAAATATTGGGAAATGTTACTTGCATATTTTGACACTTCAACAGTTTTCTCAAATATGGTGTCCTTAGACAGTTGTGACGGAATATCTTTCCTGAAAAATTCTTTCAATCCATCTAAGGAGAGGCTTTTCGGTAACGGAATTTCTTCAAGTAGTTCTAGATTGTATCTCACAGTCTCTGATATTGCAGCCTTATAGTCTTTGAATGTTTCAACCACTTCACAGTTGAATCCTGAAACAAGCGACAAGTCCCTGCGAACAATTCTTGTTGGAGATGCATCAACAATGTCTGTGATTGCTTCCATTCTCTTCACACAAATATTAGACTATGTTTAAGGGTGGCTTATTTAAAGGTTTGACCGTACCATCGAACCTGTTCACCCCTGTTCAATCTCACAAGCCAGGATACACCTACGCAACTTTGGACATTCATCGCAAGACTCAACGTTTGGTGGGCAGCCATGTCGCCTACCCATAGAGTCGTAAGCCCTCTTCACTGAGGACTCGGAATAATCCTCACTCATGGCCTATCAACTTGACAGTTGTAGACTTCAGCCATTTGGCCACCTAACCTTAGCCCTGTCTGTCTCTGGCCACCTAACCTTGCCCCTGTCTGGCTCATCGAGAGGTTCAGCGTGTCGCAGCCTTTCAAGAAGCGCTGAAGGGTCTAACCTAGCTTCCAAGGGTTTCTCAGCCCTATTTTGAGTCGAAGGCTCGAATTTCGACTGTTTTTTAACGAAGCTTTGATAACACTTACTACTGGTCGCTTTCACCAAAACGGCCTCTAAATCAGCTAGAATCTGTGGTTCCTTAATTTTCACGTTTTGCAGAATCGTTTTAAGCTCAGAAACCTTATGGATAGCCATTTTAAGCATGTTTTGACGCCCAATCTCTTGCTTTAACCCCCTCACTTTCATAATAATCCAGTTCAGTGAGTGGCTGAGACATCGAAGAGAGGTCGCTATAAGGTGGGAAAAGCTGTCTATTACGTTACATACGTTAGTGTAATAGAGGTGTTCATATCCTTTATAGTCATATTGCCAGGGTTCAAGGTTCAGCACTTGAAGGAGAGCCTTAATCCTTTTCTGGAGAAAATTCGCTATCACCTTCCCAACCCTAAACATACAGATCTCTGGAGGCCCAATGAACACGCCTGTGAGATACCCTGGCTTTCGTGCTTGCTTGAAACCTCGAATAAGTCCTTCCTTCCGACGCCAGGCTCTGGCGCTCTTTCTCGGAGCCACCAGGCAGATCAGCTCACTGTCTACTACTCCTGAAGGGCTGACATGCTGCTTAAAACATTCTATGGCCTGCTCGTGGGCAGCCTGACTGTCGATCTCAGGCAGCACCTTAATGATTACGCGAAAGAAGCCAAGGTTTCCACCATCAATCCTTGCAAAGGTCGGAATGTGCATTTCATAGATTCCTTCACTCCATTTTGTTATGCAGTAGCTCTGTGCCATTCTCGCATCCATGCTGTCGTGCCAACATTCCTTGAAGATCCTCGCGTACATGGAGGTGAAAGTTTCGTTTGCCAATTCAAGGACGCGACTGCTAAATAGGCCAAAGATTGAATTTTGGGAAAACTCTTTACTCAAAAGGCCTTTCCTAGGCGGAATTCTAAAATTCTCATCCACAACGCACCTAACCATAACGTACGCTGATTAGGGTTTTAAATTCGTTTTTATAAAACGAACGAAATGAAGCCTAAAACAGGTCGATTTGTGGAAATCTGCCTTTCTTTATCCTGGTTGAAGAGGGAATGGTCTTTTTCAACACTTTAGAGTTAAAAATGAGAATATAAATAAGTTTAACCGCCGAAGGTTAGCGTTGTGGACTTTCCTCCGGCGGCGATAAGATCCTCAAATGCTTGCTTCCTCTTTGGACATCAACGAGGTTTCTGAGCTGCACCTGAAGACTCTTACAAACAGAGAATATGGGTGAGACACGTTTAAAGGCTTTTCGACTGGAACGCCTTACTGAATTCTGTCAGAATCTTTTTCACTGCTGCAAGATCTGCAGAAATCACTTCCTGGGCCTTTCCGAGTATTTCAAGAGCGGCCGTTGCTTCCTCAGACTTCACTTTACCTTCCCATTTCCAAGCAACCAAACCCTGTGCGATTCCGATGGATGCCGTCTCGGCCAAAAGCGTTTCCTGTAGGTTCTGGAAGCCCAGGAATGCTAAGGCACCTAGTTTTTCTCCAAGAGTGGCGAATTGGTGCTTGTTCATTTCTGCAAAAGCAGCGAACTTTTCATTAACCGCCCCGGCTTCTTCGATGCTCTTGAAGGCATGCGATATCTTTCCGTTCTTGAGCAGCTCCTCCGAAATCAAATGTCGCAGAAGTGAGCTGCAGCTCACGTTGTTGGCTGCGCAGTGCTTCTCAAAATCTTGCTTGAGTTTCAAATCGAGTCGAACGATTAAGGCCTTGGTCAATTTCTCACCATATATCTACATATTGCAGTTGAGGGTTAATAAGCCTTTTTCAAGGTTCTTTAACTTGACCATTTCGTTTTATACCAGTAAAACGAAAGAACAATAAAACGCAAACTCTATTCAGGATTTGCGGCCTATTCCAAGGCACAAGCTTTTTAGCTTCAGAGCACACTTTAGAGGGTGGTGTATGTTTTGCTTGAAGCTAAAGAAGGGCGCTCGGCAGTAAGTTCCAGCGAGCTGGAAGGTGCTAAAGACGAGGCGCGAACCGCGCTGCTGCAAGGTGCTTCCCTGGAGCAGGTAATTGAAGAAAGCGGCTTGAATCGACCGACCGTCCTCGGCTTGTACGGCGCTATAAGAAAAAAAGCTAAGAAGATATCAAGGTCAGAGGGAGAGCCCTCTAAGAACCTGGGGGAAGAGACTGATTTGAACACTGATTTGAAAAAAGAGGCTCAAATCACGAACAACATGGTTGTTCTAGCTCGAGGCAAACAGAGGCTCAAATCCCTAGATCCCGGCGCGTATCGAGATCTACATGGCCCGGAACAAGCGGAAACGAATCTTGGGAAACTTCTCACCGACATCGAATTTGCGCGATATCTCAAGACTTTACGAGAACAAGAATCCCATCAAAACAATGGTGACTCCAGCAGCCAGGCCACGATAGGGTTACAACGTCAAATCGACGATCTCAAAGAAGCGTTGCACAAGAAGGATTTCGAAGCCTTGCAAAAGCAGAGCGACAAACTGGAAGGCCAGATTGTGGAATTGAGGGCAGATATGAGGAGCTCAACGAATTCCAACTCGGATTTGGCCGTTATTGTCAAGGAATCAAAGGAGCTACTTTCCCAGGTCATCAATCACGACGGTGTTTTGAGGCGGTATCTTATGCCAGACGACATTGCCATCAAAGCACGTAGCACCGCTCCACCTTTGCAACCGGTAGAGGCTCGAAACGTCGTCGTCGACGCCTTAAGGGAACGTGGTTATGTCACGAAAATCGTCCAAAGGTGATGATGAATGGTTGAAACTCAAAATCAGAAGATCGAGGAACTTCTCGACAAAATTAAGACCTTGGGGAATCGAGCAAAAGAGGTTAGATCCTCTTTCGGCCAACCTGTGCAAGACCGGCTTCTCGATCGCTTAAACAAGCTCTCAAGTCGCCTTCCTCAACATAATGGGGGTTCAAACCCACAGCAGCAGCTTCAGACTCCACAAGTGCCTAAGCTCGTTTGTCCGAAATGCGGCCAGAGTTTTGTCGAGGATATCTCTTTCTGCAGCGGTTGCGGTTTCGACTTCAGCGCGGAAAAACGTCGACAGCTGAAAGAAGGATTTGAGAGGGAAAAACTTGAGAGAAATAGCAGAATGGGAGTCATCGCCGGAGGTTAATGATGTACAAACCAAAAAATTATGAAAGGAAGCCTGAACAAGCGCAAGAAGTTGGAGGGGTGGTTCTGAGTTTTGCAAGAACTAGGAGATCTGAGGCGCGAGCCAGATTACGAGAATTCATCAAGGCACCTATAAGTTGGCTCCAGGAGAACGAACCGATTAGAAAAGCCATTTTGCTCGAATTTCTGGATTTATTCCCTCGGCCTTTGATTGAAGTATCACATGAACATGAAGTACAGAAATGGAGCCGAAGGGGGGTGAAAAAATGATTCAAAGATTTTTAATGCGTTCGCATTCAGATCTCTCAATTGCGGAAGACAGAAGCTTACCCATTCTTGCTCAGAACGTTCCTCGCCCTTATGAACGTCCAGGTCATTGGCCGGCCATGAGAGACATCGGCCGTTTACCATCAGTTGCCGGCGTAGTCTCAGGACCCCAAAGGACGGTTCACCCACAAAGGCGTAATCCGTTTCGACAACAAAGCCAGTTGGGTAGTTCGTGGAATTTTCCGCCGTTTACTCGGCTGTGGCCACAAGGACGACCAGGCGGTGTCATCAACCAAATACTGAACGAAAGGCCATCCCCTGTAAGAGATAGGTTGATGATGATGTGGTAGGAGGTGATAGAGTTTGCCAATAATCTGTACTCTTCACCGCGACGGACGAACAATAGTCAAAAGCACCGTCAGTCAAGTAGTTCAAGCCGGAGCACAGGGACTATACCTCACCGTAACCTTCCCAGAGCTTAGAACAGTCGAGCAGATAATGCACATTGAAGTAACAACCAGCCCAAAGACCTGGATCCTGACCGCTGGCCTCATGCAAGACAAAACCTACTTAGGTAACGTGGTGGGCATCAGCTTAAAAATAGACTCGTTAGCCGGAACAACGCTAAGCGCTGAAGTTCTCGCGATTGGATTCTGAGAGGTCCGTGAATGGTTGAGAATCCTGTGTTGCCAGTTTCTTTTGTTTGTCGAAAAGCCGCCGAGCTTTGTTCTCGATGCTCGGAACCAATGAAAAGCCGCGGAGGACACTGGTACTGCCAAAACCCAAAATGCCCTGAGGCCCTTCATCTTGTTGAAAGGCAAGGGCGTTTCTACGTACAAAGAGTGTGATGTTCCATGAAGAGGCGCGGATCCGATATTGTGTGTCCAGGCTGCCAGCGACCCCTTAGAAGGCTGTTGATCGGTCAGGATGGCTTGAAGAGTGTCCTGGAATGTAAAAACCCAAGATGCGAGGTCATCAAGGTCTACTGGCGCCAGGGAAAGAAGATGGTTGCAAAAGCGTGTGTTATTCCATGAATAGGCGAGCTTTCAATGTTCTGAAAACTCAGGTCCTGGAGCTCCTGAAAAAGGGAAGGACTCAAACGAGCAGGGAAATAGCCGCTTCACTTGGCGCCAAATTGACGAACGCATGTGATTGTCTTTTGCGTTTAAAGAGGATGGGTCTAGTGACTCGAACCCCTATCAATATCAAACGTCGAGGACGTCCCAGGTATGCCTATTCCATCTCTCCTCGCGGCCACAAACGCTTGAAATATTGGATTTCGAACTCGAAGAAATCGTGAGAAGAATCTTAAGATTTGATTTGTTCAGTACTAGCACTTAATTAAATCGTTTTATGAATATAAAACGCAAATGCTTTAAGAAACTTCCTCCATATTCTTCATTTTCATGGCGTTATGGGAAATCAAGGGTGATAGACATGAGGGGAATAACCGATACCATTCTTATGAAGGCTAAGAGGCCAGATAAGCGAATTGGGCAATAGTAAACATGAAGATAATAGAAAGAAAGTAGTTTCCCAGTTAAATTTATGAATGTGAATGGATTATGTTTCTTCCTCTTCCTTTCGCCGAGATCAGTTGAAGGTCGAATTTGAATGGTTGAAGTCAAAGCCATCTTTGAACCGCGCCATGTAGTCTTGATTGGCTCAAGCATGCTCCGAGAGAAAGTGGGAATGGCTTCACCCCAACTTTTCTCAGACGTAATCCACAACATGAAAAAATTCTATCATGGCAAAACACATGTGTTGGATCTTGAGGGAAAAATTGGACAAAAAAATCTAAACGATTTGCCCAAAACACCTGACCTTGCAGTCATAATGCTTCCACCAAATAAATCGATTGAACTAGCCGAAGAAAGCATGAAAATAGGCATCAAAGCGCTGATCATAATTACAGGAGGTTTCAAGGATAGCCAGCGCGAGTATCTTCTTGAACTAAAAGAGAAATACTGCGCGAAAATCTTGGGTCCAAACACCATAATGGGCGTAATAAACACAGCAAACGGATTGAATACGACATTTGAAAGAAACACTATGCCCAAGAAAGGCAATATCGCGGTCATTTCCCAAAGCGGTGGCGTTGGATCATGCCTTCTCGACTGGGCATGCTTCTACAACATAGGAATAAGCAAGTTCGCCTTCGTAGGCGACAAGATTGACGTTGACGACGTTGACTTACTGCGCTACTTCGGAGAAGACGACAAAACGAAAGTAATCTGTCTTTACATAGAAGGAATGAAGAACGGGAGAGACTTCATAGAAGAAGCAAGAAAAACAGTGAAGCAGAAGCCTATTGTTGTCTTAAAGGGCGGCGCAACACAGGAATCGGCACAAAGAGCGAAATCCCACACGGCTTCCATAGCAGGATCAGACGAG
>JALHSQ010000123.1 GCA_022865885.1 Candidatus Bathyarchaeota archaeon
AGCCCAGTTTCGTCACTTAGGCAAAAGGTGAACCCTTCCGGTGAAGGGAGAAGCGTTACGCCGATAATGCGGGTAACTAGAAAGCGTCTAGGAAGACTTTGATGTCTTGGAGCGCTTTGCGGTTGTGGGCAAGCACGGCCTCATAGTCGCTTGCAGCGGCGGGAGCAGCAGGGCTTGTTTCGCTGTTCTCGCCCTCAACGATTTTCTTGGCCATTAGCTCTCTGAAGGCTTTGATCTCCGCATCTAGGCCCTCGAGCTCTCTGCTCAGCTGCTCTTGCTCTGGCGTCATGACTACTTCCTTTGCTCTCTTATCCCAGAGGCCTCTTTGTTTCTTCGCTGCCTCGTCTTTCCGTTCGTAGAGGCCTTGGATCTTCGCGTTGATTTCTGGAACCGAAAGATCGTCTGCTACAGTCACGGCTGCTGCTTTGTTGCCTTCTATCACGCTGATCACGTCTGCCCCGTACTGCTTCATCAAGCGCCTTCCAGCCTCCAGCGGGCCAACGTCGTCGATGCTTCTGCACACCGGGCAATCAAAGTACTCAGTCAGACTAGCGGAGTCTTTGGCGTGGTGTTTCTCGAACCATGCTTTCGCCTGCTCCACCGTGAACTTGTCCTTGCTAAAAATGAAGCTCTGGCTCTCCATGCCTACAGTGCACTTGCCGTTTTCGTACTTGCCTTTCGGGCACGCCACGACTGCCTTTACGCCTTCGGTGATGTCGATTGTGCGGAAGCTGTCCTTGTCGAACTTGCCTTTGTCGCCGTGGCCGCTGCGGATCGAGTCCTCGGTTTCCTCCCACACGTCCGCCTCAACTGAGTCGACGTTGATGCCGCAGTAAGGCGCTGGGCATCTGCCCTTGATGATTGGCGCCGCCAAGTGGTCAATGAGGATGTTGCGCTGCACGTAGTCATAGTGCCTGCCCTGAAACTCTCCGCCCGTCCAATCCTTGTCGCAGCTGAAGCCGATGCTGTTGTCCCGCAGCTCGCCTTTCCTGACTTTCTCGAGCACGTCAGCCTCAGCGCGGTCCTTGAAGAAACGTATGTCAACCTCGATTCCGCGCCTGCATGTCCTCTTCGTCTTCGGGTCAAGCAGGTCCTTCCTGAACACCGGGTTCTCCATTCTGCCGTGAACGTCACGCACGTTGATTATTGATGGCCCCTGCGGGTGACTCAAAGCCTTGACCCATCTGCCGTCCGCCGTCCACGCTGCCTTCTCCAGTTCGTCAGCTGGCTTGTACGCCCAGCCGTCCGCGTACTGATGCACTATCTCGCTCGCAATCACCGCTTTCACCACCAGATACTTGTCGTCGTCCTGCACTACCTTCGCGTCTTCCAAAACGCCATAATCCTGCACGATTGTTCTACTCATTTCTCTTTTTTCCTCCAAATCAATTTATTACTCTGAAAACAGCCAGCTTAGTGTTACATATTCGCTAGCCGGCTCGGAACCCACACGATAAATATCGTAATAGTGAGAGCAGTTGGGGTGCTTAGGCAGCGTTGGCATGAACATGCCGTAGTGGTACACGTTGCCAACGTGCATGCGGCACCACCCGCAGCTTGTCGGGATTAGGTCGCCGCTGACTCGGAAGTCAGTCACGCCCACAGCCGTGCCGTAAACCTTCGTCGCGTTGTTGAATGTGCCAAGTCGGATGTCATCGGCCAGTAGGCCTATCCGCTCGAGTATGCCTTCTCCGCTGAGCCAGTATTCAGCCACTAGCCCACACGCTTCTTCGCCAGCTTCTCAGCGTCACCGAGGATCCTGTCGTAGTCCTTCAGGAACCTCTTTTTCTGGTCCTCAAGCTCGCCCATCATCTCCGGGCTAAGCGAGATCTCGCCTTCTGTGCCCGTGCGGCTTCTGACCCATATCTTTGCCTGCTGCTCCTCGAAGCGATTGTAATTCTCGATTATTACGGCGCCCTCCTGGAACGCTTTGTCACGTGCCAACTCGCCGCTCATTACTTTGCGCGCATAGTCCTTGAGCACGGCCGTGAATGACGCGTTGCCCTGTGTCGGCGGCTTCTCCTCGCCTGCGACTTGATCGAATCCCATCTGCTGCTGCTGGCTCGCCACCTTGAGTTTAGCGCCTTCGCCGTTTGGCAGCGCTTTAAGATTGTTCTTTTCTCGCACCTCGTCGATCGTGCGGTACTGCAGCATTGCGCGGTTTGTCTCTTCGACGATAAGGTTGGTTCTGGCTTCGTCTAAGGCGTTGAGTTCAAACGCGCTGTTCCACTCGATCACGTACTCAAAGCCCTCGTCAACGTCCTGCACGTCTTGAACGAGGACCCTGCGTAATATGCGTTTAAGCACGCCCCCAGAGGGGGGTCTATTCTGATCAGCGAAAGTGCGCACACCCTTGACTAATCCAGTTTCTAGGCATGCGTCAATGACCCAGCGCACAGTCTCTTCAAACGCGACCTGTACCCCGCTTATCTTCTTGTAGTACTGCTGATCGTTCTTCTCGCTGCCGGTCAGGGCTCCTGCCTCTGCGCCTTCAAGGATGCTTTTCGGTATACCCGTGGCCTTGGCGATCTGCTTCGTGTTCGTGTCGAAGAACGGCTCCGGGTTAAGAGCTGAGCCCTGCGCTCCCTCAAACTTGAAGTCCATGAGCTCGTTGATGAGGCAGATGTACGTGCGGTGCGAGATGTCGCTCCATTCTTTGGCGTTGGCCCACTCCTGCAGCTTCTCCTTCGTCGTTGGCACGCCGCCGACTTCCTTGGGGAACTTGATTACTGGGAAGCCGCCGCCCGTGCGGAACATCCACTGCGAGACGCCCCACCTGATGTTGCGCCCGCATGTCAGGTCGTCCCAGACGAGTGATAGGATGCTTTGGCCGTTGCTGCGCGTCTGAGCCTCGTAG
>JALHSQ010000124.1 GCA_022865885.1 Candidatus Bathyarchaeota archaeon
ACAATGGCAACCAACGTCCTCAAGGGGTCAAATCAGAGACACCAATACTGCCTAGCCAGAGCCCGCCTAGAAGAGGCAAGACTTCTCGATAAGAAAGGTGACCACTCAGCCAGCTCGGATAAGTATGGAATAGCCGTGAAATTCCTTGAAAAAATAGAGGGAGAACTTGAATACGAGCATGACCGAAGAGAATTCAGATTTCTAATCCTTGTCTCCCGAGCTTGGGAGAAAATGATGCGCGCAGAGGCTGAAGCCTCACCAAGTCTCTACCGGGAAGCAGCCACCCACTTCGAAAACGCCAATGAGTTCAGTTCAAACGAGAAATCAGGAATGCTCGTCCTAGGACACGGCCAAATGTGCAGGGCGCTTGAGGCCGGGATGAAACTCACCAACAATATGGATAAGACCACATACAACGGAGCTAAAAGCTTCCTGGAAAACGCTGCTAGCTACTACCAAAAAGCCGGTTTCCACGAGGCCATAGAATATGCCAAAGCAACAGAGCTACTGTTCGACGCATACTGGGTCATCGGCTTGGCAAAAAAGGAGCGCAATCCCGACAAAAAAGCCATGCTTTGCTTGAGGGCCGAGAAAGTGCTACAAGGATCTGCAGGCTCGTTCAAGAAGGCCGGACATTTTGAAAAGCAAGAACAGGTTGCTGGGCTCCGAAAAAGAGTCGGGGAAGTGCGTGAACTGGCGACATCTCTGGCACCCTTGCTGAGCGCTTCCCGGATCGCATCCACAAGAACTGTACTCACTGTCCCCACACCCACGTATGAAGAACCGGTTGGTCTCGAAAGATTTGAGCATGCAGAGATAAGAGCAAACGTGAGTGCGCGAAAGAGGCAGCTAGCGGTAGGTGAAAACCTGGTTTTGGAAATAGAGCTCGTGAACGCGGGAAGGGGACATGCCCTATTGACAAAAATCAAGGGAGTTGTTCCCGAAGGCTTCGAGTTGATAGGAAAGCCTGAGCACATTCGGATGGAGGATGGCTCTCTCAACCTGAAGGGTAGAAATCTCGATTCGCTGGAAACCGAAGAGGTCAGATTGGTTCTCAGACCGAAAGCACAAGGAGCCTTTACGCTGGAACCTGTGGTTTTCTACCTGGACGACGACGGCAAATACAGAGCAAGCGTATCTGACCCAATAAAACTAAAAGTTGGAGAGTCTATTCCAGAACCTTCTGAGGGTCGAAGCAACCTTGTCGACACAGGCTTCGAACAGCTTGATCGGTTACTGTACGGAGGCATTGCCGCGAATTCTGCGGTCATCTTGACTTCAGCTTTGGCCGATGAGAGAACCTCATTGATCTCGAGCTTTCTCGAAACCGGTGTAGAAAGGAAACAAACCATTTTCTATGTAACCAGGAAAGCAAGTGGTCTGACAGCGCTGGCAGAGAAACACCAAACAAGCTTCTACCTGTTCATATGTAACCCTCAGGCTGACGCAGTGGTCGGAGACATGCCCAACGTTTTCAAACTCAAAGACATCGAAAACCTGACAGAAATCAATATCGCTCTCAGCACAGCTTTGAACAGACTATCTATGCCACCTGATAACCACAGAAGAGCGTGCATCGAAATCGTCTCAGACGTACTACTGCAACACGAAGCGCTCCACACCCGAAGATGGCTCTACGCACTCATTCCACAACTGAAATCAAAAGGCTTCACCGTTCTGGCAGCAATAGACCCTGAAATGCACCTATCAAAAGACATCCACGCAGTGCTGGACATCTTCGACGGAGAAATAAGCATCTACGAGAAAGAAACAGGTAAAAAGTCAGCAAGATTCCTAAGAATCTTGAGAATGCTGGACCAAGAATACCTGGAAGAAGAACTGGCGCTGGGCCAAAAGCGACTCGGTTAATCTGAACATTTTCTCCCGCGCTGGCATGACCTTCTCTTTGTGCGTGTGCATAGAGTGATAGCGCGCGGGCGAATTAAATAAATGGTTAAAAATGGTTTTAATTCCGTTCTGCAAACTTCTGCTGGTTCGAGAAGGCTGGTTACGGCAAGGAATTCAGGAACAATGCGAAGTCCAAAACTGTCCCCAAATCATAAAAGGCGAACAAAAACCATTTTAGACCAATTCAGGAACAAGCATGCGCGCTAAGCCCTCTCGAATAGTCTCTTAGGTATTTGAAAGCTAGATTTCTTGCGCGTTCTAAGGGATTTTCAATGCTTGAAAATATGTGGGAATCAGCCTTTGGCATCCCAAGGAAGTGGAAGCAAATCTTTGAGCTTGACCGACTTGTTTTTCCCGATAATGACTTCCGCATCGATGTTCTCTTCATGAATTTGATGCATGAATTCTCTGCATCTTCCGCATGGAGGTATCGGTATCCCGTTTTCGACAACTGCCACAATCTTTCTGATTACGTGTTCGCCGTGTGTAACCATTGCCGCAATGGCACTGTGTTCAGCACAAAAGCCCATACCACAGCCAGTATCGATAGAGACACCAAGATAGACGTTGCCTTTATCCGTAATCAATGCACATCCAACATCCCCAACTGTAAATCCATGTTTAATCTTTCTTGGTTTGAGCACGGATTTCGCCTTTTTGATTAATTCTTCATTGCTTATCTGGGTCATAAGAACCACCCCTAGCATGACAAAGAGAAGCCAATGACCTATTTTTGGCTCTCTTGGTAATCAATTCATATGCACAATTCCAACAAGTTGACGTTAGCCAGCTATAACTTTTCCGCATCCATCTTTTTTGGGTGGTGGTGGTTGGGGCAAAGTTTTGTCCAACCAATCATTCAGGCATGTCTCTGTTCACTTGTTCATGACAATCTTTCAATCGAAACTAATCTGACTACGTACCCCCACATATGATAAGACACGTAATCCGTGAAGTTGGCTGTGAACCGAACTCGCAAACCAGCAACTTTGAACTCTTGAGGCATGTTTATCGGGTCATAGTGTTTGCCATCGTCGCCCACTATGCCGTAGAAACCTCCTTCAAAACTCAGGTACGTGACCGTTCCTTTCTCATGAATTTCTGCTTGTCCATCGTCAGCAGTGAACTGAGCTGACAAGGCAAATGCTCCTATTAGCACAAATGCTACGCCAATCATCAAAATGGCCCACAACTTGGAACTCATGAGTTTCCACCCTAACAGATCCGCAAGCCGCAACATATAGTTCTAAGCATTAGAACGGTCAAGCGCTGTTTTCTATTTTGTGTTTGGGGGTAAAGTTTTATCCAAACAAACCAAACCCAAGAACCTCGTGTGCCTTGGAATCCATATGTGCCAGCTGGGCTGTATTATCCTGAAAGATTTTTCCAATAATCATATATCTATTGAACCCGCAATTACCAATGGAGACGCATATGAGCGGGAAATGGATAGCCATAGGCGCTGTCGTTGCTATCTTGGCTATCGTTGGCGGCATGATTTTGCTGTACTATGGAACCTTCAACAATTTGGTGGCTCTTGAGGAATCGGTAGACGAAAAATGGGCAGAGGTTCAGCAGGAGCTTCAAAGGAGATATGACTTGATACCCAGAGTAGTGAACGCATCGAAACTCTACATACAATACGAAGGATCAATACTTGAGAACATAACCCGTCTCAGAAGCCAGTGGGCTTCCGCATTGCAAACTGGGGACATGGAAACAGTAGACAATGCTACAGACCAAATGGAATCGGCGTTATCTAATCTGATTGTTTCTGTCGAGGCGTATCCTGACCTGAAAGCCTCTCAAGTTGTACAGGATCTGATGGTAACGTTAGAAGGCACAGAAAACAGAATTTCAACAGAACGAATGAGATACAACGAAGCCACCAGAGACTACAACCGTGCACGCAGATCATTCCCCGGAAGCCTTTGGGCATCAGGATGGGGATTTGAAGGCAGAGAATATTTCGAAGCCAAGATAGGGGCAGAAGAGCCTCCGCCAGTGCCGATAGACTGAGGTCTGCCTTTCACGGAAGGAACCGGATGGTCGCCATTTCAGGTAAGGAGACTGCCTTCGTATTCTTAGCGACTCTTATTTTGATTTCGAGCATTCCAGTGAATGCACAAGTGGTTTCTGAGGAGTGGAAGAACAACGTTGAGACCTACCTTCGTCAAGCTGACGCTAATACCACCGCTGAGATAGTTGTGTATGTTGTTCAGTCCCTTCGCGGCCACGGCATCAAAGACGAAGGAAGCGAAATCAACGAAATAGTCAAGCTCGGCGTGTTTATCTTCAACAAGTTGCCCTTAGATACGCCGGGGGGCACCGTTGTCGGAATAGGCAAAAAGGGAAAAGACAACGGCGTTCTAGTTCTAGTAGCTATAGAGGAACGAGAATGGCGAATAGAAACGGGCTATGGACTGGAAGGTTACATAACTGACATAGAAACCAATATGATTGCCCAAGAGAACTTGGTTCCGAAATTCAGGGAAGGAGAATACGGTGAGGGACTCTATGACGCGGTTGTCGCTATCTCCCAAAAAATACCGACTGCAATGGAACAACTACCTGTTCGTGGAAGATACTTCTATGAAAATACAAATCCACCTCTGCAGGACGAGGTTCCGCTTTGGATAATCATCTTGATAGTTGCTATAGTCGGAGTAGTGATTACTATTGTCGCGTATCTGTCAAAGAAAGGCAAGATTAAATGGGAAAAAAGAGCCGGAGGTCAGGCTTACGGGGGCAGAAAGGAATCGTCTGGCCGTCCAAAAGGCGGTGGAGGACGCTCAGGCGGTGGAGGGTCGAAAGGAAAATGGTAAAAGAACTTAGGAGAAAGCACGCGCGCTACGTTTGTGTTGGATCATGGGGCATGTTCAGACTCTTATGGTTACTGAAAAACGTTGAAGACAAAACAAAAAAAGGGTAAAGTTTTATCCCACACACACAAATCTAAGCTATTGATTGCTGAAGTTTCTGTTCTCTCTTCTTTAGTTCGTTGTAGAGATATTCGAACCATTCATATGCATGGGGCCACATGCGTGTTCTGAATTCTTTCACAATAGAACCAGATTTTTCCCAGTGCAGCCTGATGCTGGTGCCCATTAGCTCATCTACTAAGTTCAGGTCAATCAGTTTCAGTTTCACAAGCACTCCTACGCCCTTGAAGTAAGTTCCCACTGAATCCCACTTGTTGAAGGCTTTAACGTTCGTTTCTGGCCCATACTTCTGCCAGAAGTCATCAAAATCCTTCCATTTCCACTGGAAGAGGATTTCATTTTCAGTGTTCAAGAAATCCTCCCTGTAGTAGTAGTTGTAAATCTGTATGAGCAAATTTGCTTGCCGTGTCTCAATCTCTGTTTGTCTTGCTTTGGTCTGGTGCCGTAACTGAAATATGTAGTAGACAGCAGCTGCAAACACCCCAGTAGATGCAACAACTATCGAAACTGTCTGTATGTCAACCATTTCCCTCACCGACGGACTGTCAATCAATGTAGTCTATTTCGGTTCAGCTATAACTTTTCCGCAACAGTTCAAGTCCGTCAGAAATGCCCAAAGTAGGCTTATTTTCGCAAAATAGGCTTTTGGCGGGGTCGCTGGGATTTGCACCCGACCCCAAGTGGAGATGTCTCCACTGAAGTCCAAGTCCAGCCTAGACTACGGGCCCTAGGCCTAAACTGTTACCCTTCCGAGGTTTGGGAGCCGAGATATAACAGCTTTTTCTTCTTGAACAGCTTTCCGCCGTCACTGTATTTGCCTATCACGCATTCGAAGCCGAGTTCCATAAGGTGCACCGCATCCTCCTTCGTTTGTTCTGGTCTGCAACAAAGGCCCGATAGCCACTGGTCGATTCGAGAAGCCAGAGTTTCACAAAGAGGAAGAGAGAAGATTCTTCTATGTAGCTGTAACCCGGGCAAAGGAAGATCGTGCGCGGGAAGGGTTTATATGGTCCGTAC
>JALHSQ010000125.1 GCA_022865885.1 Candidatus Bathyarchaeota archaeon
AAGATGCCTCTGTCGGCGGCTACACGGCACGCTGACTTTCGCTCGACAACATGTTATAGCAGGCACAGCACGCAACATCAACCCCAGCTTGTACAATCCAGAATATCACAGATTCAAGACAGGATCTGCTCGTAAACCTCCACCGTTTGCCGCACAGTTCTTTCCCAGGTAAACTGCTGGCTGTACTCCAATCCTTCCTCAATCGTAGATTGCCTCAAGATCGCATTTGTCAGAAGCTCATAGACCTTGTCGGCCATATCCTTCTCTGAACCTGCCTTCAAGCAGCATTTCGATACCTCCGGCGGGATATGCGCATCGTCTCTGATGATCACCGGCACGCCGCACCTTTGCGCCTCCAGGATGGGGAAACCGAACCCTTCCCATTCACTGGGGTGGACAAAGACGTCGAAGGAGTTGTAGGCTTTGACCAGTTCCTCTCCAACAACGACACCCCTAAATTCTAGATCTTGAGCTACGGTGAGGTCGCTTGCCAACTTGACCAAAGCGCCGTACTGTTGGCTCTTGCCTCCGCATATGACCAACTTGATCGGTGTTCCAGGGTATCTGTCTTTGAATAGGGAGATGGCTCTTATCAGGCAGTCGACGGCCTTTCTTCGGTCCAGCGTGCCGACATAGCCAACGACGTTCTGCCCTCGGCTCAGTTCCCTCATTGGTCTGAACATCTGGCTGATCCCATAGCTTACGACCGCGATCTTGTCCGCTGGAAGGCCCAGATGGGTCACCATCTCCTCCTTGGTCTGCGAGGAGATGGCGATGATCCTGTCTGCTAGCATGCCTACGCGCAGGAAGACGGGCGCGAAAAGGCGCGTGTGAAAGGCGCTGCTCGCGTTGGTGCACAAGAGCGGCACCAGGTCGTGATAGGTGACCACCTTCGGCTTCCGTATCGCGGCAAAGGCAAGCGCAGTAATGGGGCTTGAGGCGTGGATCAGGTCGAACCGGCTTGCCTCCCTGAGCACTGCGCGCGGCATGGCAAGAACGTGCTTCATCGCTTCTCCAAGAGGCACACTGGGGGCGGTTGCGTAGATGAGTCCAACCGACACACCTTCCGCGGTCAGACCCCGGTACAGCTCCTGCGTGTAGCGCCCCACACCTGTGGTTTTCCACTGTACGGCGGCGGCGTCTCCGCAAAGGGCATCGTCGGTAGTCAAGCCCACTTTCATCTACACACTGACGCCTCTCACCCTGTGTCCGAAGAATCGCATCACGAACTGCTGCGCTAGCCTAGGGCAAGCGCCTGCTCCAGCATTGACCAGATTCGCTCTCCTGCGGCTTTCCTGCCTGACTTGGTCTCCTCCATGACCTCCCTCGCGTTCGCGCCGATTCTCCGTGCCTCCTCCGGATGGGCCAGCAGGAAGAGGACCTTCTCTCGAAGTCGAGCCACATCGTTGGGGGGCACGAGGATAGCTGTTTCCCCATCAGTCACGTAGTCCACCAGAGGGGGAATCGCGGTAGTCACGACAGCCTTGCCTAACGTCATGGACTGAGAGAGCGTGTCCCATCCCACGTCCGTGGCCACATCGTGCACAGATATCACCACGAATCGACTACCAGATAGCAGCTCACTGTACGTCTCTCTCGGAACGCTGCGAAGCACCGTCACGTTGTGCGGTATTCCGATGCCCTCCAAACCATAGTTGCCCGTCGCTGAGTCCTTGCCCGCTACGATGGTAACACTTGAGGCAATGTTCTCGACTGCCGAGATCAGAGTACGCCAATCCCGCCTGGTGCTGCCACCGCTGAAAATGTAATCCCCAGCGGTCACAGAAACCTGCCGAAGGTCCTGCACCATGGGCCATGGGCAGAAGACGGCCTTTCGCCGGAAGCCCAGCTGCGTTTCCCACAATTCCTGATGGTTCCGGGAAAAGCAGACTACTCCGTCCACGGGCTGCAGCAGCCAGCGAGCAATGCGAGTCGCAAGGGGCTTACCAGGACCAACCACGCTGACGGCTCTGGTATCGAGTATGATGTGGACTGGCTTCCT
>JALHSQ010000126.1 GCA_022865885.1 Candidatus Bathyarchaeota archaeon
GATTTACACGGATCCAAAGGAAAGCGAAAGAGTTGCTGAAGAACTGAGCAAGACGCCCAAAGTCTTAGAAGTCTACGCTTCCCTTTCAGAAGAACTGCTGATAATGGCAAAGGTGGTTGCCGAGAATCAGGAAGGTCTGCACGCGTTCATCGCCAATTCAGTTGCCCCCCTGCCCGGAGTTCTAAGAATCCGCACTTCAATAGTAACCAAAAAGTTCAAGGAAACCCCGTTTTCAATCACTAATGACGCAGACAAGTTACATTTATAAGAGGAACGTGCAATATAAGGAAACAGAACCGCCATGAATACGGAGAATATGCCGAAAAGCTTGAGAACGTTTCCCCGAGAAAAGGCATTCTATTTCTTCACGTCTATTGGAAACTACACAGGCGTAAGTGCGGCATCCCTAAAGGAATTTGTGGAAAGAATAAATGAAGTGAACGTGAAGTCCCTCGAGTTTCACCTTTACCGCGGAGACTTTGAAAAGTGGATAGGTGAAACTTTGGAAGACAAAGAGTTAGCAGAAGACATTAGGAAATTACAGAAGATCAGTCTAACAGGCGATGCTCTCCGCAATCAGTTGAGCATGACCATTTCGAAACGAGTGAAACGTCTAACAGGCCAGCCCTATTCAACTCAATCTTAAAGACCTTCGGTTGGCAATCAGTTGTGGTCAGTGTTTGCATTAAGTCGTAGGACAGAGTTGCCAACTGCAGCTTAGATGTTGTTTGAGCGTTCGCTTCTGCAACAAGGTCAGATATTCTCAGGGCGCTAACCTCGATGGGGTAATACTTCATTTGACTCCAATAATCAAAGTCCAGTTCTGTCGCGTTAACGGCCTCGCCCAGTGTTTTATTATGGACAAAGAGGTTTGTCAGCAACTTCGAAGTTTCGTTATCCGAGTGCAAATACCCAACCAGATTTGTCCACCCCAAGAAAGCTGTGGCACCCTTTCTCACAAACGCGCCTGCTAATGTTTGCTCAAGACCAGGCTTCAGCCCCCAACAGCCCATGGCGATGACTATGCTTTTGGGAAAAGCGCCTTCCAAGTTTTCTATAAACTTCGACGTAACGGCGAAATACTCTTGCGAAGCCCCTGTATAGTACAAGGTTCCCTTGACGACTAATCCATTTTCCCGCTCATAACTGTGTGCCGAACTCACGTACCGCTCAGACGTGAACAAATCCACTGTCTTGCTGTCATCTCTTAACGCAGAGTGAGTTCTCAAGATTATTATGCCATAGTTACGCTTGGCAAGTTCCTTGAAAAAACCAACGTCTATTGTCTCGTTGTAGTAGGTGACCTCAAAACCGTAAGCCTCAAGAGTGGTTGTTGCATTGTTCACGAATGCGGGGTTTGGAAGCTCCGCTCCTAACTGGTCGATTATGGCTGCCTTGAGCGAGAACAAAACTGGCAACGGATGAATGAGCAACAGGAAAACTGAAGAGACCACGGCGATTAACAGGACAAGCACTGTTGTAGCTATCGCTAAGTCTCTCTTTGAAAGCCCATGCTTTTTTTCGTGCGTGACTCCCTTTCCCTTTTTGCTCGTTAATGAATAACCCCCAATAGTAACATCTGCAGGCTTCAGAGAAGAAATAGGATAGGCGCGCCTCTATTTTCTTTTGCGCTTCTTGAGGCTCAACGTTGCGCCAAACAAGGCAATGAGCGCACCATATGCCACCAAGTAGGATGTTGGAGTTTGTTTGGCTAATGAGATTGAGTATCCCCCGGTTGGAGGTTGGATGGCTGTGATTCGTGAAGTTGCGGATTGTGCCGTGTTGTTGTTGGCGTCAGTCACTCGTAGGTGCACGTAGTATATGCCGTTTGCTGTCGGTGTGAAAGTCCACGTGTCTGAAGTGGCTCCGGCCACGGGGGTTGTGTCCAAGTACCACTGGTAGGTATAGGGTGATGTTCCTCCTGTGATGCTGGACGTGAAGTGCACGGGTTGGCCCACGTTTACTGATGCTGAAGCTGGGCTTATCGTCACCGAGGATGGTGATATGATCGAGTAGTGGGCTTCTGCCTTGTAGGGTGCGTTCATGTTCACGGCTATTGGGTTTACTCCGCCTCCTTTGGATGTTCCGCTAACGTCCCAGTATAGGAACGCGTGGCCGCTGATCGTCGGGGCATTTAGTGCCACGCTTGTGGAGGTGTCGTA
>JALHSQ010000127.1 GCA_022865885.1 Candidatus Bathyarchaeota archaeon
AAGGATGTCAAGAATTCCATACCCAAGAAAGTCCCTCTTTACATAGTAACTGAATTTCCCTAGCGAATCGTTCGTAATCTTGAGACCATAGATTTTGACAGCTCGTCTGACTTGGTCAGTTAAGTAAGAATCAGAGAGAGTCTCATCTCTAAGGACGGATAATGGAACGTTAGCTTCTTCCTTCAGCAAAGATTTCAGTCGTGCTAGTGTTTGCTTCTCTTCCTCTGTCATTGTTGGTTCGATAGTCAAGTAACCAAGTCTGCCTGTTCCCCTTTCAATGCTGATTCCAACGTAGCCGAAGGGTTCGTTGACGGGATAGAACTCCTTGAAGTTTAGCTGCTGTTCCTTGCTGATTTCTTCTTGGTCGACGATCTGAATCTTCTGTGCTTCGATCATTATTGCGCCACCTGAGTTGTCACCTTCTTGTTGGACTGCAGTTCTTGCAGCCGTCCACAAGGCATAGTCGTAAAGAATCTCCGTCGTCCGTCGATGTACAGAGAGCGCACACTGACAGCCTCGAAATGCCTGTTCATCGTTGTCGCAATGAACGGTACAGCAACCGTAATAGGGAAGCCTATCCACGCACCGGCTCCAAACAGAAGCTGATTTGTTATGTCAAACAACATGAACACACCCATCACATTTAGGACGTGACTGACGAAAGCAACACATAACACATCCAACCTCCAACAGTCTTAGTTACCAATGAAGGGGTTATGCTCGCTGGCAGGGCACCGCCAGACGTTGAAACAGATCCCCAGCTTGGCAGAGTGGCTGCTCCAATACCGGGAGTCACCGTATAAGCGGCAGTACTACTACTCACACCGTTGTTTGTTGTTCCAAAATGATACGTTCCGGATGCGAGAGTGATAGATATTCCGGTTACAGTTATCCATCCTGTGGCAACAGTACTTAAAGCGTTACTTGCATACAATCTTGTTCCTGCACTATCATAAATGCCGACCCGCAGGCAATTGCTTATGGCTGCATTTGATCGGATGTATATGGCGGTTACGGTGATGTTGCGGTCAATTTCAAATGGATAAACAAGACAGGTGGAAGCACCTAAAGTAGTTGGAGTCAAAGTTGTCGGCGTGCCTCCGAAAGGATAATTGCGTATTAGATTAACGTAAGTCGCGTTAGTTGAGAACCCTGGTGGTCCCTGCGGTCCTGCTGGACCAGTAGGACCTGCGTTACCTGCTAGAATATCCAGGCTTGCTAGGGCATAGGCGCCGATAGGTGCCTGATTGTACGTACCGTTAAAAACAACAGCGCCTACACTCGTTGCATTGTAGAGCCACCAGAAGAAGGCGGTTGTTCCTTGTGATAAGCCGCTCACGGAAAGTGGTGAATTGCCAACCAATTGCACCAGATTAGATGGCGTCGCGTTGAGGGCCACCGTCAGGCTTTGAACCGAGTCTACTCCCGTGTCATTAGGAGTTACTGTGAACAGCACCGTAACATTGTTGCCCTGATAAGCAGTCGGCGGTGTCACTATCAGAGTGAGTGCACAGCTGACAAAACTAGCTGGGTAGAACTTGCTTTCTACGGCATTCCCCAGTTCCGTTACCAGCTGCACAACATATTTATTTCCCCACGCGACGGTGAAGCTAGAGATTATTACATCTATTTCACCGGGTTTGATGAATTCGTTCAGTGCTTGGTACGTCTGATTCTCCGGAGTTGCTGTCTGGTTGAATAGACCCAGCCAAATTAGGTGAGATTGAACAGATCCATCATTCTCCGTGGTTACGTTCAGCTTGTTTGTGCTCGTTATCTGCACTTGTTTGATTACGATGTTTTCTTGGCTGCGGTCCCAATCCTTGTCGTTCATGGAACTTATAGTGTTGTTATAGTGTTGGGTGACGTCTTGATTGACGGCGTAAAAGGCGAAACCAGACAACAGGATCAAAGTTACAAATACTGCTCCGATTATCGAACCCACTCCATGATCGTGCGTCTTAAGCTTTCCAATCAATGGCATTTCTGCTTCCCCTGTTACTGACTACAACTATGTTGTAAATGGATCCTGATTGGATCGTGATCGGCGAAGTGAAGCATACTTGAATCAGTACTCCTTTTCCAATGGCTCTATCTATTCCTCCCAGATAGCTTGTGACTGACGTCGAGTTGATGTAAACTGCATCTATGGTAAGGTCTATTTGCCCGTAGTTCAACACGGTCAGATTTAATCGGTTTGGCTGATTTGACCAGACGGCGATAACAGCGAATCTTTCTTGAACTCGATTTTCTTTCGAGTTTGTGTCCAATTGAAAAAAGCTGGTAGTAGAAGAAAGAGCACCCGTACTGTAAGAGTATACCGCGACTCCTGCTACCGAGACAATCAGGAGCATTATCACACTAGAGATTATCTCGCTAACTCCTCGCTTGTCATGAACAAAGGAGCTAGTTTTCAAATATCATTCCTCCCCTGTTCAAAGGCGCTCTTTACCTGCGAGACGGACGCTTATTGGGCTTGAACTGCTTGGCTTATTATTGTACCGTCTTTGCAAGCTACTTGCACAGTGTAGAAAGTACCCGTTGTCATGCCGGTGTATTTGATAACCAAGGTAGCTACCGCTTGTGTGGCAAGAGAGTAGCCTGTACCTGGAATCGCAATGTTAAGTATTGTACAGTTGGCTGTCAAATCAACTCCTTGAATATACACTTTGTCAATTAGAAGATTGGTTCCACCTACGTTTCTAACTGCAATGCTTATGTTGCCGGTAGTAACAGATGCCCATGTACTGTCGAATGACAAGTGACCCGTCTGCCTTGGGTTTGTTGTTGCCCCTCCGATCCATCCCATTACGTAAGCATACACCACGACTCCCGCAGCAACTGCGAGGAGCATTAGAATCAAAGATGCAATGACTGCAGAGAACGCCCTTTTGACGTAATCATTTTCCTTAACTTCATGTATCATTCACCTTGTCTCAGAAATGAGGCATTTACGATTATAATGGTTATGAAGGGAGAATATGAATCACAGATACATAGAAGAAGCGACCTGAGCCTACTGGAAGTAGACTCTTCACAGCCATCAGACAAGTGTCAACAGAGTACATATGATAAAAGCATGATCGGCAAACCACTGATGATAACAAAGCAAACCGAAACGGCGCAAGCATGTTCTCTTTTATAAAGCTAAACATGCCAATCAGTGGAAATAGAGGAATCACTAAGATGAGAAAAGTGAAGATAGCCCTCTATGGAGTAGGTGCTGTTGGCAGTCTGATTGCGAAGTTCCTGCTGGAAAAAGAAGGAGCAGACATTGTAAGCGCAATTGACGTAGCCAAACACAAAGTCGGCAAAGACTTGGGTGAAGTTCTCGGCTTAGAAAAACAACTGGGAATAAAAGTCTCAGCCGATGCAAACTCACAACTGTCAAAGACAAATCCGGACATAGCCATTCACGCAACCTCATCTTTTCTGAAAGACACATACCCGCAAATAGCCTCCATCATCGAAAACAACGTCAACGTTGTATCCACATGCGAGGAACTCGTGTACCCAAAAACCACAGGACCCAAACTCGCAAAGAAGCTAGACACATTAGCTAAGAAACACGACGTAACGGTGCTGGGCACAGGCATAAACCCTGGCTTCCTAATGGACACCCTCGTAATAACACTGACTGCACCCTGCCAGAAGATAGAGAAAATCAAAGCAACGAGAGTCATGAACGCTGCAACGAGGCGATTACCATTCCAGAAAAAAGTAGGCGCAGGCCTAAGCATCAAAGAGTTCAAACAGAAAATCGAGAACAAAGAAATCACAGGACATGTTGGACTTGAACAGTCCATCACGATGATAGCTGATGCTTTGGCCTGGCGACTTGACAAGGTAGTAATTGAACCGGCCAAACCAGTAGTTGCCAAGAAGGATGTTGAAAGTGAATACCTAAAAACAAAGGCTGGAGATGTTGCTGGCCTGCAGCAGAAGGCGGAAGGCATCATGAAAGGTAGAGAGGTCATAGTTCTGGATTTTCAAGCATACGTTGGTGCTGAGGAAGAATATGATGACATCACGATCATGGGCGTCCCAAACATCAGGCAAAAAATTCAACCATGTGTTCACGGTGACATCGGCACGATAGCGATGGTTGTCAACGCAATTCCAAAGGTGATTAACGCGCCTGCTGGCCTCCTTACCATGAGAGACTTGCCAGTTCCATCAGCCACAATCGGAGACATGAGAAAATACATCACAGCCTACAACCAACCGCAAAGTAGGAGATCACATTGAAAACACAAGTCGACATAAACTGTGACCTAGGCGAAAGCTACGGACCGTTCACAGTTGGAAACGACTCGAAAGTAATGCCCCACATAACCTCCGCAAACATCGCCTGCGGATACCATGCTGGCGACCCGAATACAATATCGAAAACAATCAAACTAGCCAAGAGCCACAACGTTGCCATCGGTGCACATCCAGGCCTCCCTGATCTAATGGGCTTCGGAAGAAGAGAAATGCAAGTAACAACAGAAGAAGCCACGAACTACACGATCTATCAAGTGAGCGCAATCCAAGGATTTGCCAAAGCAGCCGGTGTCAGCCTTCAACACGTAAAACCGCATGGAGCACTCTACAATATGGCAGCAAAAGATGAAAAGCTCTCCAAGGCGATAGTGGAAGCCTCACGTATATTGAAAGATGATCTTATAATCTTCGCGCCGCCAAAATCAGCGTTAGCCAAGGCTAGCATAAGGACGGGCTTGCGGGTGGCAAACGAGTTTTTCGCAGACAGAGCCTATGACAATGATGGAAGCCTCGTGCCAAGAACGCAAACAGACTCAATTATCCAAGAGCCACGGAAAGTCGTTGAGCGGGCAATCAGGGCAGTCAGAGAAGGGCAAGTCTTGTCTGTCAAGAACGAAACTGTGGAGTTGGGAGAACTGCATACAATATGTGTACACGGAGATACTCCTGCAGCCGCAAGACTTGTCGAAGTATTAAGAAAAGGTCTAGCAACGGCAAACATTAAGGTTGAACCCGTAAGCAGATTCATCTAACCACGTTCTGGGTCCCAGTTATGAAGAACGAACGGCACATGTCTGCACGATACAAATCCTTCGGCGACAACGCCTTGCTCGTCGAGTTTGGCAACACGATAGATTTGGAGACTAATAAGAAAGTTATCGCATTTGACAACGCAATCGCGACGTTGAGAATTCAGGGAATTGAAGAACTCGTTCCATCTTACCGATCATTGCTCATACGTTACAATCCAATGAAACTCGGCTATGAGCAACTTGCATCGTGTCTTGAGAATGTCGAGAAAACGCTGGAAGAATGGGTTGAGAAAACAGAAGGAAGAGAAGTAACCATACCAGTCGTTTATGGTGAAGCATATGGACCAGACCTCGAATATGTCGCCAGATACCATGGGCTGACAGAAGAACGAGTAATTAGATTACATTCAGAGAGAGAATATCGAGTCTACATGATCGGATTTGTTGCCGGCTTCCCCTATCTAGGCAAGGTCGCAGATGAAATCGCCACGTCACGACTTGAAACACCACGCCTGAAGGTACCAGCCGGCTCAGTAGGCATAGCTGAAAGCCAAACCGGCATATACCCGTGCGAAGCACCTGGCGGATGGCGAATAATAGGAAGAACACCTGTCAAACTGTTCGATCCATTACAGGAGCCGCCAGCTTTTCTCAGACCTGGAGACACTGTCAGATTCAAGCCAATTCCCGAGACTGAATACGAAATGATGCGCAAAGAAAAGTGAAGAAATGAAAGTATTCCACGTATTAAGATCGGGACTTTTCACAACGGTTCAAGACATGGGAAGACACGGCTATCTCAAGTATGGGGTCCCAGTCTCTGGTGCCATGGACAAGTTCTCGTTGGTGGCAGCGAATAGCTTAGTTGGAAACGAAATGGGTCAAGCCATGCTTGAAATGACGCTCATCGGCCCGGAACTCCAAGCATTGACGAAGACACAGATCGCGGTGACTGGTGGAAGCATCCCTTTGACAATTAATGAACAGGATGTTCCAATGTGGCGGACTTTGAGCATACAAAAAGACGATGTGGTCTCCTTTGGAAAAGTCGAAAGTGGATGCAGAGCTTATCTTTCGATAAGAGGAGGATTGAACACGCCTATGGTTCTTGGAAGCAGATCAACCTACACTCGTGGCGGTTTTGGCGGAATAAGCGGTAGGCAATTGAGAGTCGGTGATATAATTGAAGGGATTGAAGTCTCACCTCTCAAGTCCGAGTGCTTAATGCCATGCAATCTGATTCCAAGATTCACTGAAAGTGTAGAAATAGACGTGACATTAGGTCCACAATACGACATGTTTACAGAAGAAGGGATTAACACATTCTTCTCCAACCAATACAAGATCACGCCAGAATCAGACCGCATGGGATATCGCCTCGACGGGCCCAAGATAGAGCACAAAGGTAAAACTGACATTGTCTCGGACGGACTTCTACCAGGAGCGATCCAAGTTCCAAAAAATGGAAAACCAATTGTATTAATGCAAGACGCGCAAACGACTGGTGGATACCCAAAGATTACCGTAGTAACCACCCCTGACATTGACATACTTGGACAAGCGAAACCGGGCAACACGATAAGATTCGCTCAAGTTACAGTCCAACAAGCGCATACAAAAATACTCGAATACTGCAAAATGCTCAACAATTTAAGCGAGATGCTTATAAGAAAAGAATGAGGCCAGTCAGAATTCCCAAACACGCGCACTGAATGAAACCCTACAGGTGACCAATATAGTAACTCAAGCAGGAGTCCACGAAAAAGGAAAATACTCTCTGTCTGACTTGATAGACAGCATAAAGAATAAGGAAGATTACCAGAAGGCTGGCGCGATTGCCTCGTTCATTGGCGTCGTTCGTGGAGAAGATGAAAGCGGAGAAAAAATCCAAAAGCTAACGTTGGAAGCATATGAGGAGAAAGCTAACGAGGTATTAGCGCGAATTTGCGACGATCTGAAGAAGAAACAGGGCATAGTTGACGTCCAAATCCACCATCTACTCGGCGAATTCACCGCTGGTGAAGAGCTTGTATACGTCGCAGTTGCAGGCTCCCACCGCCAGAATGTATTTCCAGTCTTGGAAGAGGCTGTGGAGAGATACAAAAAAGAAGCACCCATCTTCAAGAAAGAACAAATGACAACAAGGAAAGGCGAGACAAAGACCCATTGGGTTATGGAACACAACAACTGCTCTGAAATCTAAGAGTTATAAGTAAACACCATCTAAAATAATGTTAACAGGAGAATAGCAAGTTGGAAAAGAGAAGCTACACTTGGTTCGAAAGAAGACGAAGAACGAAAGCATTGGACTTAGCTCAGGAGCAGATAACAAAGGCCCTGGACACGGTAACCCTGCTTAACCAAGCAACCAAGAGCATATCGGAAGGCAAAGATAAGGAAGCAACACAGCGTATTGAAATCCTCTTTAAAACAGAAGAAGAAGTAGACAGATTGCGGATGGAGGTTTTCAAGGAACTGTCCAAAGGCGCAGCCCTATTTGCCGACTACCGCGAAGACTTACTTCACCTTGTAAAAAGACTTGATACTCTAGCCGACCACGTAAAGGATGCAGCCAGATGTATAGAAATGCTTGCTCACACCCAGCTTCCCAAAGAGCTATCTGAAAACACTATGCGCATGACAGCGATGCTTGTCGACTGCGCCCAAGTCCTACGCAGCAGCATTGAGAAACTGTCATTGAACTCAATCCAAGCGGTAGAAGACGCGAAGAAAGTCAACGTGATTGAACATGAAATTGACATCATATACCTCAAAACCAAAGCATCATTCATCAAATACGGAGAACAGATGAACTGTGGCGCCATGGTTATATTTGACGACCTTATCGAATTCGTCGAACAGGCCGCAGACATGTGCGCCGACACTGCTGACTACATAGTGATACTTGCCAGCAGAGAATAGAAAATGCTCCTAGCACATATTTCAGATGCCCACTACGGTCCAATGTTCAACAGAGAGATCTTTGAAGCGGCAGTCATGGAAATCAATAAGATAAGTCCAGACGTGGTAGTGGTCACAGGCGATCTGACAGAGAACGGCTTAGCGCGCGCGTCGACGCAAAACTGAAAATAGTTAACGGAGACCGCGTAGACTTCGATGAGATCGTAAAAAGAAGAGAGATCCTACAAGCATCAGACATATCACAACATAACGATTCGCTTGCGCGTTAGAGAGAGAATAGCCTTTGGCGCATCTTGCTGACGAATGAACTCTTGGCAATGAATCCATTATGCACAGCATGAGAAAAGTGTAAAGTCTCCATCTGCATTGTGAGTTTTCAGTACCGTGCTCTCATCGGGGTCAGATGCCTACCAATCAGTCTTTCAGGACGCATTAACGGAATTCGATGCGAACCTAATGGGTGTTAGAACCTAGGACGCGTTTCCCACGTCTCGTTCTCTCCCAAGCTCCAGCAGTCAAAACCTTTGTACAGGTCTCAACATTTTCCTTTTAAGGCCCAGCTATACTTGTTTCTCAAAGCCTTCGGATAGAACTTATCCAAACAAAACTCCACTTTATCAGCCCATCTCACGTACACTCTTGGGTCGATGTAGGATTTAAGAGAAGTACCCAAGTTGTACTCTTTTGTCACTTTCGTCAACTCTAAGTCAATTCTCGTTTTCTCCAGTCTCTTGAGAAGTGAATCGGTTTTCTTTCCTTGCTTCACTTTTTCTTTCAACTGAGCATCAAGATCCTCGAGTTTTGCCTCCTTCTTAGCCAAGCGTTCGTCAAAATTCTCGGGAATTTTGCGCTTATGATTTGCTACGCGAGCCGCTTCCAAATTGGCCATCTTAGCATGGTACAACTTCACGTGTTCAGGATCCTCTTTTCTGTCTTCAGTTTTTGCCAAGCGCTCCTTCACCGTCTTGCTGCATCTCCAAGTTCTGAAAACTTTGGCGGTTAGTCCTGGCATCTTCTCATTGAGAAATCGCGATACTTTTTTGGAATCAATTCCTTCAAAAAGATATTCTTTGCATGTTGCAGAAAAATGTCTGATGTTTGCAATCACATTGGAAGGAGTTTTCACCTGTTTGATCCATCTTACGGCATCTTTGCCTAAGAAGTCGAAGTGCAGGGTGTCATTCTCGACTCTTACGTGTTCAGGTCTCAGTGTTATGGCTCCAACCGTGTCAGCCTCGCCGGGATCTTTTTCATCGCCGACTCTCATGTTGACTTCTAGAATGAGCCAACTGACTGTGGCTACCTTCTTTCTGTCACCATCGTCACTTTCAAGATTATTCATAATGTGTTCCGTGATCTTTGGGATCTTATCGCCCAGTTTCTCGGCTTTGTCAAATTTCTCCTTCTCTCTACTCTGTTTTAGAAAAGCAGAGTCAGAGAACCAAACATACTTCATTTTGCCTGCAAGCTTGTCTCGCCAGCTTGCGATATACATTCTGTCTGGTTCCCAAACAACATCCATCCACTTTCCTGGAGGGTTCTGAGCGCCGGTGAGATTCAGGATAATGTCTTCTTCCGCTGGTCCTTTCTTCCACTTTCCGCGTTTTGGATGATTTCCTCTTCCAGCAAAAATACATGATGGTTCCGCTGTCCAGTTGGCTATCTCTATTCTTTTTCCGTCAACCGTAGCATACCCATAATGCTCTTTAAGAGCTTCCCTTCTGATCTTCCTTTCCTGCGCAAGTTTTTTCTTTTCCTCTTTAGACGTGGCCTGTTTGTTCTGTTGCTCCTTCAGCACGTACTGTCTAATCTCTGAAAAATCGACTTCCATATTCTCTCTGGGTTTACCATTGACCAATGGGTCAATGTCATCCCTAATCTTCACGTTTGATAACAGATTCAGGGAAGGGTTTTCGGATTTCAGAGCAGCCATGAAATCTTCCATGAAATTCTTGTGAAAGATCCTATCCGGAGGGGATGCCTTTGACAGTTCTTTTCTCACCCACGCAACAGCCATCTGCTCAGTCTCTAGGCCTAGCTTTATAGGAATATTCCGGATTTTCACGGAGAAACCCTTGTAATCGTAAGGAGGAACATAAATCCCATTGTGCCTCAGACTTTGCATCCGGTACTTCATCTAACTATGATCACTCGCACCTGTTTTCCTAGCCGCTCTCTGTTCCTGCAATGCTCTATATAATCGTTCCACAATTCCCCGGTCAATATAGCCCTTATGAGGGCGGAAGCCGCCAGCGAACCCATGCGGAATATGCAAAAGCTCGTGAATAATGGTTTTCTCTTTATCCGTCTCACTCAGCCGATCATACCTTTCCGAAATGACCTCTATCACATAGGATGGTGGAAGACTGAGAGCTTCTTGCCAGATCCTGCCTAACCCGTGGATGCGGGCAATCGTGCGCGAAGACAAAGAGCCTTTGCTTCTGTAACAGTGCACGAATTGAGGAACAACGTGGAAGAGACTCAAACAATCAATAATCTCCTCCGCAAGCAGCTTCACGTCAGGAGCCTCAACGTAGATGATCGGCATAGCCACTAGCACCTTAAGTACTCTTAAACAAGTTGAACGTAATTGCTATTTAACAATCTTCGCAGAGGGACAATGCTTACTTCTGAAATCGCTTCTTCTTAGGCTCAGGCTCAATTTCAGGCATGTCTGCACCGAGGAGGATTCTCAGCGATTTGACTTCTTCTCTCAACATACTCACTTCGTTCTCAAGCGTTTCAGCTTTTGAATCAGCCATCTTCTTAAGCTCTTCAATCTCCAGCAAAAGGTTCCTACGCTCGGATTCCAAGGCTTTGAGCTTGTCAACCATGCTCTTGAAATTACTCATAAACTCATGCACGCCTAGCCTAACAGCTAGTAATAGCTGCCGCATGACATTTAAGATTTTTTGTTATACAAAGCAACACAATTGGCGAAAGTCAAGTTGCCAGTCTACAAGCAGAGCAGATTGGAGCAGTATGTATGGCAAGGTGTACAACCATGCCCTGACAACCTGTTATACAGTATGAATGTGAAGCTTTGAGGCTGATCGGTGGTAGTCATTTCTAGGAGGTTGGCACAACACTCACCTGATTCGGTGATAATATCAACTGTTGCCCAAAAACAGGTACATGAAAATTGACGAAGGATCTTGTATTCGATTTCTCATAAAAAGAAAGGCGAATAGTTCGCCATTGAAACTTTGCTCAGCAATGTTTTTCCACTATCTAGTCAATATTATTTCCATTGTAGAAACCATTCTTGACCTGTCGCCCTCGCCCTCTCTCGGTTGTATCTCTTCTGTCCCTATGGTGATCTTGCCTACTTTTAGATCCTTTAGGAAGCGGCTTCTTGTTATTTCAGCTACGTCAACAGCTGTCGTAATTGCTTGTCCGCGTGCTTTCAGTGTAATCTCTTTGGCGTTGGATGACGAGAGGCTTGTGATTATCGCTAGAACATAACTCATTGCTGGTTTCCTGCCAACGAAAACAATTCCTGAATTTTCCGCCATTTTTCTTCACTCCTTTTCTTGTTGATTGGCTTGTGTAACGTTGCTGCATCTATTCGTCTCTCAGCGAGACAACGCTACTGCTAAGCCAATTTACATCGTCCTTAATAAACGCAATCAAAGTGGACGGTGTTCCTCATAGGGTGAACAACCCAAGACTTCGTCCCACTCCAATTCCTGCATCGTTGTCCGCGTTAACGCCTTTATGTTATCTAGTTCTCCCATTTCTCCATAACCAACAAGCGTTATCGCTGTTCCATCGCGACCCATTCGGGCAGTTCGCCCTATTCTATGGAAATACACCAAAGCGTCTAATGGAAGATCATAGTTTATTATGTGGGTTATTCCATCAATGTCCAGCCCTCTTGCCGCAACATCTGTTGCCACTAATAGTTTCAGCCTTCCCTCCCTGAAGGACTTAACAACAAGTTCTCTTTGTGCCTGTGTGAAACCAGCGTGCAATGGTTTTGCATCGTACCCTCTGGTTCTCAACCTGTTTGCCAACACGTCTACGCTTGACCGCGTTTTGCAGAATATGATGGCTCGTCCAACATGATTTTTATTCAACACGCTACATAGAACTTCCAGCTTGTTTGCAGGATTCACAACCATGTAGTATTGGCTTATCTGGGTGAGAGTTATCTCGTCCTTGCTCACTAGTATTTTTTCTGGATTTCTCATGTATTTGTTGCACAAGTCCATCACGGTCTTGTCGATTGTTGCTGAGAAAAGGCTGGTCTGTCTATTTCTTGGTACTCTCGAAAGGATGTAACTCACGTCATCTATGAAACCCATGTCAAGCATCCGATCTGCCTCGTCGAGAACAACGACTTTGACAGAAGCAAGGTTCAGTGTTCCGCGTTCCAAGTGATCAATTATGCGCCCGGGCGTACCTACGACGACATGGACGTTTTTCAGTTCGTATATCTGTTTCTGGACAGATTCTCCGCCATAGACAGGTAGGACCCTTATGGATGCGTACTTGCCAAGGCGTCTTATGTGTTCTGCAACTTGTACGGCAAGTTCACGTGTTGGTTCCAAGATCAAACCTTGAACCCTGCAGACTTTTGGATCTATGCGCTCGATCAGTGGAACCCCAAAAGCCGCCGTTTTGCCTGTTCCAGTATGGGCTTGTCCGATAACGTCTTTTCCTTCCAGCAAGGGAGTTATTGCTTGAGCTTGAATTGGGAAGAGATCCCTGAATCCGAGCTCTTCGATACCTTTCATGATTTCTGGACTTAAAGGTAAGTCCTTAAAGTATTGCATTTGCATATGTTTCATTTCTCCTGCCACAAAAATTCGCGTGACTCTACAGAAGCCATCAGAAGCTTTCTCGATTCAAGCATGAGTTAATGTGACAGTGGAATAGGGCCACACTCTTATATAAAAACGTTTAGAATCCTCGTCAAAGCTTTTCTTGGATGCTGCCCTCTGGCACAGAACAGACACCTGACTTGAGACATCTCATTCACGAGGTAACGATGACTTTCCTCTTCTGCTTGCCGAGTATGATCTGTCAGATTGCGAACACCAAGCGATTCACAGAAACCAGCCAAACACGGATGTTTTAAATACGAAATGTACTCAAATAAGACCAAGTCGCAAAGGTGGAAAATGTGTTGCGCTGTCCAAAATGTGGCAATGAAACAACTGAAGAAATGGCCTTTTGTCCGAAATGCGGAGCCTCTCTAAGAAACGAACAGGTTTCATCAAGCCGCGCGAGTCCTCCTCACTACAGGAATGAGAAGACAGAGAAAGAAGAGAAACACGAAAAAAGAGAAAAACACGAGAAAGGCGAACATGCTCGCACACGTGCCCTATTAATTGGCGGTCTCGTCTTGATCTTTCTAGGTACGACATCACTCCTTAAGAGGATGGGATACATGAATAATACGTTATCAGGAGCCATGTTCGCCATCGTTGTTGGGGCGGCGATAATAATCGGGGCACTTTATGGCGCGCTGCTAGCTTCGCGGCGACATCCGAGAACCTAGATCAACCAGCCGAAGAAGAGCCTGTAAAGCTGATGTTCCAAAAGCGTTGAAAGATTGTTTCTCCCAACTACCCGAAAGTAGTTCTCGCCAGCTGATTCTATAATGTCTCCAATGTCATATCTGGGAAACATGCAAGAGGATACAACTAGCTTGCCCCATTCACCACGCTTGAGTTCATGCAGCATTTTTACGCCGTGGCTTGTCACAACCTCAAAGAGGTACTTATCGTAGTTAGGCGAAACATACGGTAAGTCGTCAAGTTGTTGGGCGAAAACACCCTCAGTTGCACTATAGATCTCGACCACTGGGACCTGACCGAAATACTTCCTAAGCACTGGCGCATATTTGAACTGAATCTTACGCACACTCGTACAAAACAAAGCCCTGAAATTCCAAAGGTCCTTCGGTTTTTTCCCATGCATTTGGCTGATGTACCTAGCAAAAGATAGGATAACTGGGGTAACCCCCATTGTGGCAACAACGTTCTCTTCAATCGCTTGCTGATAAGCCAGTTCAAACCTTTTTTCCCAGTCTTGTCTAGTGATCCCTGAACCTAAGGCATCTATTGATTCCTGTTGAGGCACAAGGCTAATCTTATTCAAAGCGGGATTAAGACGCGCATACGTTCCAGAACTGTAGCCGTATGTTATGGTTTGACCGTTTCTATCTATGGTGTGGACGCTAGACGGGAAATTCAGGTTGAGAATTTTCCCTGCAAGGAAACCTGAGTCTCTATGCCTCATTGCATAGTTTATGAGAGCCCTTGCGCCACACATGAGAATCTGCTCAAGATGTGTCTTCGTCGTAGGCAACACTTTCGCTGGACCTGTTGAACCACGGGTCATTACCCAACACAAAAGAGGTTCAGGAAGAAGAACGCTATGGTTGCCGTTGCTTATCTCAGCAAGATAAGGCCTCATTCTCTCGTAGGTCAAGAGCGGGAAACGGGTTCTGAAATCAGCGATTTCTTGAATTTCAGATACATTGTGATCTCGCCCATAGCCAGTTTTCGCATATGCTCCAACCAAATCTACAAGAGTTTGTTTTTGTGATGCCTGAGGATTCTTTAGGGATTCATACCAAGGATCTACAAAGTATTGAAGGAATCTAACACTGTCCTCTTTCTGGAACATTGCTGGTATAGGAATGAAGGACACCTTATTTGCCTTACCGTTGAGGAGTATCTATTGAATATGTATTCTGAACAGAAAAAGCATGGGATTCTTGGATGCTGCACACAAAGATGCAAGAACCATTCAGAGGTCAATCAAAAGATTGAGCACTAGGTGAATGCGAAAAAGGGCAACGGGACGAGTTAGCTTCCGTCTAGAAACGTCTCGTTCTAAGCATGTTCAACTGGCCGGAAAAGGGAGAAAAGGTGAAAGCGATAGCAAGGAATTTTGAACGCGACAAACACGCATGATTCAATCAGTGTCGAGTGAAATGCGTACCCACCGTGATTGTGGGTATGTCCTCTGTGTTCTCAAGCTTTCTTTGGTCACGACCCAACAAAATCTCCTGCAACACATAATATTGCCTTAGAAAGGCCAGACCCTTCTCTCCAGATCTATACAGAATCTGATTACCTCCTAGTTCGATTTCAACCATACCCATCTCAACCAAGAATCTCAAGTATTTCTTAAGCTGTGTATGATTGACGTTTGTGTGTCGCATAATCAGATAAGGAGAGACACTCCTACTGGTCAAGGATTTCAAGATTAAAGCAATTATCTCGAAATGACTTCGATTCTTCTTGTGCAAAGGCGAATCGCACAGTATTTGTACATCTATCGAAGACAGCCCTCTGGAATAACTTGCCATAGCCTTCTCCCTTGACATATTATGGGTTCTTGAATAACTTAGGAGTTTCTTCTGTAGACTCAGTTGAAGAAAGAGACTTTGTGCAAATCTAACAGTTGAAATAATTGAAAACCCACGTACTTGTCCGAAGCATTTATTATTCTGATTTCAATTGAAAATATTGAATCGGGCGAAACAATGTCTCAAAGCGAACTGACGACAAGCGAAGCAAGATTCCTGCAGGAGACGTTGAGGGCAGACCACAAGATTGGTGCAATCCGACTGCGGGAAGGCGAGTATCAGTATGATCTTGCCAAGACGATAGCCTCATTTCAGCTTGAACTGCGCTTTCCGAACGTCAGAGATGTGACAACGAGAAGGTACGGAGAGGAAAGGGCAAACGACCTCCCATTTGTTCGGAAAATCCAGACCATCTTAAAGAAAATGGAAAAGAGCAATATCGTCTTGATTCTTCCAAAGAAAAAACCGTGGGAAATGCAGAAATATGTGCTCTCAAGTTTCAGGTTTCTCGATGCGGACAACAAGCTTGTGGTCTTTGCTACGCCGGAAGAAATACAGCAATCAGAGAACCTATTGCATTCTACATCCAAACGGCAGAAAACAGCAACATCCAAGCTGAAAGATGTGAGAATCAAGGCCTTTGTTTTTGCATCCGGAGCTATTATGCTATATGTTGCAAGCGCATGGGCCGTCATCGAACCCACTGCTGGACCCATAGTTTTCCTCATCGCGTTTTCGCTATCTGTCTTGTCTACTCTCTTACTGGGAAGAGTGCTTTCGCAAAGGCAGTTGCACCATGACCCACCTTAACACTTAATACACATATTTGGCATAGAAAAGACGGTGTTTCACTTGAAGAAAGCGAATTCAGCTTCACTCATAATTGCTTTCTTGCTAGTAGTATCCTTCTTGGCGAGCGGTCGAGTCGTTGTTAAAGGGAACCAAGCAACGTGGGTTGTAGATGCTGGCGGAAAAGGCAACTTTAGCACTATTCAAGAAGCCATAAACGCTGCAAACCCAGGAGACACGATCTTTGTACTTAAGGGAGTATATTACGAAAGCGTCAATTTGAACAAGCCCATTCTGTTGATAGGAGAAGATGTGGACTCCACGATCCTAGACGGCAACAGAACAGGCAACGTCATAGACTTAACCGCTAACAACACGAGGATCAACGGGTTCACCATAAGGGGAAGCAGAATATACCCATCCTATTCTGCGATACGAATAGAACATGCCAGCAACACTTCCGTAAGCGGCAACAAGATAACCTTGAACTACTGTGGTATCAGCCTCTACTCATCCTACAACAACACAATATCTAACAACGTTATTTCATATAGTTCAGTGGACGGCATTAGCTTCTACTCGTCGATAAACAACACTATATCAAACAACACGATCTCCAACAACTACGTTGACGGCATTAGCTTCTACTCATCAAATAATAACACAGTCACGGGGAACTCCATCATAAACAACCAAGTTAACGGTATGATTCTTTCGATTTACAGCAATCATAACACTATCTACCACAACAATTTCGATAATGAACAGCAGGTATGGAACGACGCAACTAGCACTTGCTCGTGGAGCTATGACCAAGAAGGCAACAATTGGAATGACTACGTCGGAAAAGACCTGAATGAAGACGGAACAGGAGATAACACCTACCTAATAGATGCAAATAATCAAGACGACTACCCACTAATGGGAAAATTCACCATTTTCGATGCTTCCTTCAACAAAACAACATACGACATCACTGTGATAAGCAACGCCACGATAGCGGCTTTCAGATTTGAGTACAATCCCGAAACAGGAAACAAAATCATTCTTCTCAATGCTACTGCTACAGGCAGCGCTTTCACTTTTTGCAGGATAAGAATTCCAACGGAAATGATGGATCGACCGTTCACCGTGTTAACAGGTGAAGAGGAAATTACACCAACGCTGCTAACCATTTCAAACAGAACCTACTCCCACCTGTACTTCACGTATGTGGATGGTCAACAGGCAGTCAGAATAATGTCATCAGAAAGTCTGCGTCTATACGTTGAGCTTCTTGATAAATTCACACAGCTACAGAGTGATGTTCATAGCATCAACGTAACATACTACGACCTAAAGAGCAATTATACTTCGCTTCTTGATGACTATAATCGGCTTCAGGAGAACTACCGCGAATTGAACAGCTCTTATCAAGAGCACTTGTTAGAGTTTAATGGGAGCGAGCAGAACCTCCGTAGCTTGACGTACATCTTCGTTTTCGCGATGGCAGTACTAATTGCAGTCACCGGCTACCTGTCGAGCACGCGCACACGGCCCACCGTGACGACGAAAGCCAAGTGAAAGAGGACATCACCCCTTGGGCCGACGGAACCCAAGATAGGATCTGCTTTCAGTAAACACGGCAGCCATACACTTGCCTCCACTGAAAAACGCATTACACCACGATTGGTGCGGGGGGTGGGATTTGAACCCACGAACCTCTACAGGATAGGCGCCTCAGGCCTACGCCTTTAGCCATGCTTGGCAACCCCCGCCCACAAGCCACCCGTCTATTTCTCTGACCTATTGTTGAAATTAAGTCTTACCATGCCAAAACAAAAGGATTTGATATAAGATAGCTGCCCGCGTTGTGCACAAGTCCTCTTCATGTTCGCGGCATAATATCGTGTATGTGCTCTCTCTATGCCAAGAACAGGCTAAGGCACCTTATTAACTCGCTTGGTTCTCTCCCGGTTCCCAGACTGGCAGCATCGACACGACCATGCAGGCCAATTCTCAGTGTTTCAAATCCTCAATCAGTTTTATCACTTCTTTCAGAATGTACCTGTTTATCATCCGCCCCTTTTCGGCCGAAGCGATAGTCGGATCGCCGATTATCCCACTTAGGAAAAAGCTTTCTGGATTTGCGACAATCTCGAATCTTGGCAGCTTCGGATAGTTTTTCTTACCCTTAGTCTTCACCAAATCTGGTCTTATAGCCATCACTCTAGAAGTCTCAATCGTGCCGGCATGACCGTCTCTATCGCTAAAGTGTTTCCCTCGCAGTTCATAGGCAAAATCGTAGTCTGAGCAGACCATTATTCTTGGCCTCTTCTCAGGGTTTTCTCCCTCGTGATGCCAAACGACTTCCTGAGCTGCTAGTCTGAGTGCGGCCATGTGAGACTGACCAGCATGGCCACTCAGCACCAGTATTCTGGTAAATCCATTGCGAACAAACTCCTCAAGGATGTCCAGCGTAATCCTGTACAACGATTTGAACCCTATTGAAATCGTGCCCGGAAAACCACGAGTCGAATTGCAGACGCCATATCTCAATGGAGGCGCAACGAGACATTTCGTCTTTCTGGCTGCTTCCAGTGCCACATATTCAGGTTGGAGGCTATCCGTGCAAAGCGGAAGGTGGTTACCATGCTCCTCAACGCTTCCGACAGGAACTATAACGACTTTTCTTGTTTTGGCGTATTCTTCCACTTCTTTCATGCTAAGTTCATCGAACCATAGCCTCTCCGGTTTCCCAGAAACACTCCCACGAGACTTAGCTCTCACATTCATACATTAACACCTTCAAATCAACCAGTCAAATCCAAGTATTTCGGCGATTTAGCTTATAAAGCTCTAGATGAATCCGCCGATTCTCCGCACAGCAAACACCTCACCTGCATTAAACAATGGGTCTCTTGCAGGAACTACTCGTTCCAAGCCAAATCGCCTTTTGACTTGTTGGCGAAGTCAGCAGGTAATTCCTCGGTCAGAGACTTTGCGTCAACCTTTGTTAAACATCAACAGTCCCAGAATTCACGAAACCGTTTTATCAAGCCTGATTAGATAGAAGCGTACAGTTTGGAGACAGTGAAAATCTTTGAAGGCTTTGATTCTGGCAGGAGGCGTTGGCACAAGGTTGAGACCACTGAGTTGCACAAGACCGAAAAGCCTCTTCCCCATAGTTAACAAACCCCTCCTGCAATGGACTTTCGAGAGACTTGCCAAACACGGAATAAGCGATGTCATACTTGCCGTCAACTATCAAACTGAAGCTGCAATAAAACAACATAGAATCCCAAAGTACGGTATACACACGACATATTCGAGAGACCCGTTGAAAAAGCCGTTGGGAACAGGCGGCCCGATAAAGAAAACTGAAAAGCAAATCGGCCACAGTGAACCTTTCCTTGTACTTAATGGAGACATATTCTCTGACGTGAACTACACAGAACTCTTGAAAACCCACAATGAGAAGGAAGCCATAGCGACGATTGCTCTTCACTGCGTTGAAGATCCAAGCAGATATGGAGTAGCGGAATTAATGCAGAATGGCCGAATAAGCAGGTTTATCGAGAAGCCTCCCCGAGAGTCTGCCCAGTCCAACCTGATTAATGCAGGCACGTATGTTCTCAGTCCCGGGATTTTTGAATACATTCCGAAAGGGCAGCAAGTCTCGATTGAACGCGACGTTTTCCCCAAGCTGGCAGAAGAAAAAGCCCTTTATGGGTACGTCTACGGCGGCTTGTGGATCGACATCGGTAAACCGGAAGACTATCTGCAGATAAACGAAACTTTGCTAGACTCCTTTGCATACCGACAAGAAAACAAGACCGGAAGGAATAGTGTAGTCAGAGAACCTGTTGCATTCGACACTGGAGTCTCGATAGGAGAAAAATCAGTAATAGGACCATATGTGATACTGGGAAGAAACGTGGCTGTCGGCAATAACGTTCACATACAACACTCTGTGATTCTCCCGGGAACATCAATATCTGACTCCTCATCAATAGACGGTGCCATACTAGGTGATAGCGTCATAATAGGGGAAAAAGCGAAAATAGCAAAGAAGTGTATACTTGGCGACCACGTTAAAATAAGAGACAACGTAACGCTCGCGGAAGGGGTCTCAATCTGCCCTGCCAAGGAGGTAACTGAAAGCGTATTTACACGAGGAAATATATGCTAATGAAGGATGTGGTAGTATGCCAAGCAAAGAGCGCCTTTTCGGGACAAACGGAATCCGCGGAGTTGTCAATAAGGAACTAACCCCGCAAATGGCCACAAGCATCGGAAGCGCCATAGGAACCTTCTTCAAACGTGAAAAGCTTATTGTAGGATATGATGCCAGAACAAGTGGCCCCATGCTTGCAATGGCAGTAATCTCTGGGATAAACGCTACCGGATGTGACACTTACTTCGCGGGAATGGCTCCCACGCCGGCATTGCAGTATGCCGTGAAGAATCATAAGATGGCGGGAGCAGTCATCATAACAGCATCTCACAATCCTCCAGAATATAATGGAATCAAAGTCATATGGAAAGACGGGATAGAACTCTCCCACGAACAGGAAATGGAAGTAGAAAGAATATACTTCAAAGGAAAAACAGAATATGCAGAATGGAATCAGCTAGGGACGAAACACGAACTCCTTGAAACGATTAGCGAGTACATACAAGCAATAAAGAAACACGTGGACACCGCTCAGATAGAGAAAAAGAAATACCATGTCGTGGTTGACGCTGCAAACAGTGTCGGCGGCTTAGCAGCACCATTTTTGTTAAGAGAACTAGGCTGCAAAGTCACAACTGTAAACGCAAACATTGATGGATCATTTCCTGGTAGACCTCCCGAGCCCCGCCCAGAGAACCTTGAAGAATTAGCTTCAATCGTAAGAGCAGTCAAAGCAGACATAGGCGTGGCGTTTGATGGAGACGCCGACCGCTCCGTCTTCGTCGACGAAAAAGGCGCAGTCCATTGGGGAGACAAAACCTTCGCCCTAGTCGAAAAGCATTTCTTGAAAAAGAACAGGGGCGAAATAATCGTAACACCGGTAAGTTCCTCAACATTGATAAAAGACATAGCAGACGCACATGGCGGAGAAATCGTCTGGACAAAGGTGGGAAGCGTAACAGTCTCCCACACAATGAAGAAAACACATGCAAAACTCGGCGGGGAAGAAAACGGCGGAATATTCTACGGACCACACAACGCAGTAAGAGACGGAGCTATGGCAACCGCCCTGATCTTGAACATAATTGCCGAAACAGGCGAAAAACTCTCAAACCTGCTCGCGGAACTGCCGAAGTATTTCATCGAAAAGAGCAAAATAGAATGCCCAGAAGAAATCAAAGAAGAAGTCCTACGCACACTGATCCAGCAACTCAGAGGCCTAAACGTAAACACCATCGATGGCGCCAAAATTTGGTTCGAAGACGGAAGCGCCATTTTGATAAGACCCAGCGGCACAGAGCCAATCTATCGATTATATGCAGAATCCAAAACTGAAGAAACGGCTGCAAAGCTGATTAAAGAATACAGCCTTAAACTGAAGAGAATCATCGCCACTTCAAGGTAAAGCAAGTCAACAAACCCATTATCACGGAGACCCTTAATGTCAACGTCAACGATCCTTCACATAAAACCCGAAGAACTTGAGAGCAGCGAAAAAAGAGGAATATACACAATCACAATCGTAGGCTGCGAACCTACCGGAGTGCTTCACGCGTATCTCTTCGCCGAAGCCGGCTTCAAAGTCATATGGGCAGAACCTGATCAAACGGTGGTAGATCTCCTAACAAAGAAGAAAATGCTTTTCTCAAATCGCGAAACTGATACCAAGTTTTGGAAGCACACAAGAAACGGCCGCCTAAGCATTACGGGCAACATTAAGACAGCGGTGGTTCAAAGCGACGTAATAGGAATATCGACGCCCATAAACATTGACGAAAGAAGGAAGCCTAATCATTCAAACCTAGAGAGGATCTGCAAACTCGTAGGTTCAAACATACGAAAAGGCTCGTTAATAATCATGATGGCAATCACTGGGCTTGGCACCATGGAAGATGTTCTCAGGCCAATTGTAGAAAACACGTCAGGACTCAAAATTGGTACCGACATCGGCCTCGCCTACAGTCCAATGCGAATCTCCGACGAGCAAACACTAGAAGCTGCAGTGGCACAGGAAAGAATCGTCGCTGCAACCGACAAAAACAGTCTGAGCGCAGCTTCAACAATCTTGAAGACAATCTCAAGAAATGAAATAAAAAAGACAAACAACGTCAAATTAGCAGAAGCGGTTTTCCTCTTCGAAACGGTGCAGCGAGACACAAGAGCCGCCCTTGCTAACGAACTCGCACTTTTCTGCGAGAAAGCAAACATAGATTACTTGGAAGCCCAGGAATTCATGAATAAAAACGCCTCATGTGAAACTTTAGCTCCCACGATTGCAGTGGGAAGCCCCCAAGAAGAACCATATCTGTTGCTGGAAAATGCTGAGAATCTGAACGCAAAATTGAGAATTACCTTGATGGCGAGAGAAACAAACGAAGAAATGGTTAAACATGCAGTCAACCTGACTAGAGACGCATTAGGCCACTGTGGAAAAACACTAAAACGTTCCAAGATCTCTCTGCTAGGAGTATCACAGAGACTAAATGAAAAAAACTCTCCAAGAAAAGTGCTTAAGGAATTGGCAAGGATGCTGGAAGCAAGGGGCGCTAAACTCAACCTTTACGATCCGCATTCTTCAAACAACGAAACAACTGAAATGCAGCACCACCTCAAAGGAAGCTTAAACGAAGCTGTCGATGGCGCCGACTGCGTATTAATAGTAACTAAACACGATCAGTTTAAGCGTCTAAACTTGAGAAAACTGAAAATCATGATGCGGTCGCCTTCAGCGATTGTCGACCTGGAAGGAGTTCTTGATCCTCACAAAGTTGAAAAGGAAGGCATCATATATCGAGGATTAGGCAGAGGCGTTTGGACAAAATGAAGAAACTCGGCGTAGCAGTAATAGGAACAGGTTTCTGGGGCAAGAACCATGCACGAATCTTCAGGGAATTACCGGAAACGGAGCTTCTGGCTATCTGCGACATAAATGCTGAGAGAGCAAAAGCTGCAGCCCATCAGTTTGGGGTGAAACCGTTTAAAGATGCTGGAAGAATGCTGAAAGATGAAAGTATCGAAGCAGTTAGCGTTTGTACGTGGTCGACAAGCTTAGCGAAAGAGGCATTAAAGGCTCTAAGAGCTGGGAAGCATGTTCTGGTGGAAAAACCCATGGCGACAAATACTACACAGGCGAAAAAACTGCTGGAAACTGCAGACAAAGAAGGATTGCATCTCACAGTTGGTTTATTGATGCGCTTTATACCGGGAGTGCAGTATATCAGAAATGCAGTTGAAAACAAAAACGTCGGTAATCCAGTGTGCGCAACTGCAAAAAGGGTTGCTCAATGGCCTGAGAGAATAGGCGATGTTGGAGTAGTTAAAGACACCGCAATTCATGATCTTGACGTAATGAGATACATCTTCAATGAAGATCCCATAGCAGTATATGCGAAAACAGGTAGCATGAGAAACAGAAAATTCGAAGATTACGCCCAGATCATGCTTACGTTTGAAGGTGACAAGAGCGCCTTCATCGAGTCCAACTGGCTGACACCTTACAAGACGCGAATGCTGATAATGACGGGAAGCGAAGCTATAGTGAAATTAGACTATATTACTCAGGAGCTAACGATTGAGAACGCCAAGGAAACAGTTCAGCCAAGATGTATCCCACAAGAACCGCTCAAGCTTGAACTTCAACACTTTGCGAAATGTATCACTAGAAAAGAGAAGCCAATGGTCACAGGAATGGACGGTTTGAGAGCCCTACAGATAGCGGAAGCAGCCCTGAGATCCTCAGCAACCAATAGAGTTGTGAAGCTTAGAGACTAGGAAAACTACCGTTCTCCTTGCCTCTGGTAGTTGCCAATCTGAATGGTCTTCCTTCCACCAAGATTTTCTCCGGTACTCTTTCTCTCCATTTCTTCAAAAAAGGCAAATCCTCTGCTTCTCTCCGCAGTTCATCAGGTAGCATCTCTGGGATTTCGTCGCGAATCGGATACCATCGCAAGCATTTTGGACAGACAATAAGGCCCTCTGCTATCTCTTCCTTCTCTTCGAAAACATGCAACTCAAGTGGATGATGTTTGTCGATTGGGCAAGCCAGTATGTCCATCAGTTTTTTCTTCATTCCTTCAACTTCTCAAAAGCAAGTATCGAAGGACAGCTTATTAAACTTGTTAAACCAATCTAACAGCAATATCCAAGACAACCTGAAACCATCTGGGACCAACTGATCTAACGACGCGACCGAAGGAAACCTTGTTATCTATGTTCATGGTCGCAAGCTTCTCAGCCACTTTAAGCATGGTTTTCTCAACAGCATTCCCACTTCTGCCAGCGTGCTCAATATCATAGTAATGGATCCAACCCTCACCACTCTTTAAGGCAAGTAAAGCAAGTGACAAATACTCCAGTGCTTTTTGCGGCAGGGGCATAAGAACCCTGTGTGCAACATGGCAAAGTCTCTTCTCAATGATCTCCTTTGCGTCACCAAGAACAGGGAAAATCCTCCCGTAAGATCCATTAGCCCTGATGTTTTCCTGCATAAATTGAAAAGCTAATGGATTAACGTCAATCGAATATGTTCGCGAGGCGTTTGAGTGTTTGGCAATAATCAAGGAGAGACAACCTACTCCAGCGAACATGTTCAGAACCGTCTCTCCATCCTTGACTTGCTTCGCAATGCGGGTTCGCTCATATGAAAGTCTAGGTGAGAAATAGCAGGCGTCAAGATATACGGAGAATGAGCAACCTGATTCCACATGAGTCGTGACAGTCTTGCGCTCGCCAGCTATGTGCTTCAGTCCACGGACTCGGAAATCCCCATAAACAGGACCCGCCGGAACTAGCACCGTTCTAGCATTTCTGTGAATGCTCATTATTGCCTCTGCGAGTACTTTGTCGTGTTTTTTGGGCATTTCATGCAAACGGATGAACACGATGTCTCCAATGACCTTATAAGAGTTGCAGACGTACGATGACGAAGACAGCGACAAGACCTCTGCAATGATTCCCTTTAGTCGCTTTTTCAAACCACACCCAACCGGTACAAAGCATAACAATTCCCGGAAACATTTAAATGCGAAATGGTTTTCCTCTGTATGAAGAGGACAGTCAAATGGAAAAAGCATCTTCTGGAATCGTCTATGAATGCGTAAGATGCGGAGCGAAAGTGCCTTCTGAGGAGCTGGAGATGCGCGGTGGGGAAATAAAATGCATAATCTGCGGTTACAGAATACTGAAAAAGATAAAACCGCCGGTCGTCAAGCGTATACCTGCCAGATAGTAACGGAAAAAAGGGTAAACCAGTCAATCCAATAATCCTTTGTTGTTCGGGAATCGAGACACATAGTGGCTGCTAGAAGATTTCTTTTTCCCCAACCTTGCGGAGAGTTCTTCCTCGGAGCTTTACCGTTGGCCCAATGACTTCGTCAGGCTGTTTCTCAACAGTCTTTCTCTTTATGGTTTCGCCGCATATTCCCTTTGGCAACAGTCGCCGCTTCACACAGATGGCGCACGTGCAGTTTGCGACGCCACACAATTCATCAGTCCACTTACACCATACTCCGTCTCCACGGTAAACGACGGCACTTTCTGTGCACTTAAAGGATTGACATCCTGGAGAGCAAGTTTTTACTTGATCCAATATATGCACGACCTTGATCTTCTTGTGTCCACAAAATCCAACTATTGCAGGCAATGCTTATGCTTACTATCTTGACGAAACGTGATATAAGCTTTTTTCCCTCAAACTCTTTATTTCAAGTCTATCTTACTCTTCGGTTGCCTAAGCCGTCTCCTTCTCAGAGTTTCAAGTCCAAGAATGAAAATCGCGGTTATCACGATCACCATGACTGTTAACAATTGGCTAGTTTCAACAAGCATGCCGACCAGAAGGACGTATTTTTCGATCTTGACTGGTATCGTAGTTGAATTGTCTGCAAACACCATTGTGGCGACGCAAGGCTCCGACTGCCCAGGCAAACGAACGGTAACCACGAAGCTTCCGCCGACGATATTAGTGAACGTTATTGTGCCGTCTGCCCCCGTAACACCCGACGCCTGCAGTTCGTCTCGCTGTAGTGTTACGTTAGTGTCACGTATTGGTTGATCGAAATAGTCGCTGATTCTAACTGAAATATTCAAATCGTAGAGCTTGCAACTAATGGTAACTTCCACGATTGTCGTGTTCAAGATCACCGTAGTCTCGTTAAGCTTCCTCCCGATCGAGTCGTATACTCTCACACTATAGTTGCCAAGAATGCAGTTGAATGTCGCAACACCGTCAATCGTGGAATTTCCATAGTATAGCCCACCAATCACTTCCTGAACTGTCACTGACGCGTTGTTGATAGGTTGGCCGTTTGCATTTGGATTGTTCACAAAGACCTTGAGCGTGAATGCTGGACAGATAATCTTGACATCAAACCAGTCTTTTGGAACCGTGTTGTCCAGCAAACTTGGGAAGGTGGTAGTGTCAAACAATGAGCCGTAACGCGAAGCATTGAATGAATAAGAAAAATTCGGCAGCATTGAATGAAAGATCGCTGTCCCATTAATATCTGTAGTAACCGATTGATTCAGCGGTTGGGAAACCAACTGTATTCCGACATCCGGAATGCGTACCTCGACTTCATCTTTGAACCCTACGACGAGAATTCGCAAATTCGTGAGGTTGCACATAAGATCAAAGGATGACGCATTGGTGACCTCAATCCACTTCTCGCCAATTCTCTGATCAGACACAATTGCCAAAGACGCATTGCAGAAATAAGTGCCGAGTTCAAGCGTGAAATACACTGTCCCATTGGAGTCTGCAGTTCCGCTTGCAGCGGTATTGTTATCTTGGAAAGTTTTGAGAAGGACGTTCGAAACGGGTTCCCCAGCAAGGTTTTTCGCTGTAATATTAACGCTGAAACCAGGAATGCTAAACGTTTGTGTATCCGGCAACTCTTTCTTGGTTACGTTTGATAGAGAGGTCACGTTCAACGTATAAACGCCTATCGAAGCGTTTGACAGGACGCCTTGATTTGTATAGTGAATCGTGCCTGTAGCTTCCGCTGTCAAGTTCACTGAATAGTTTAGGTTGTTTCCGGTTATCGTTAGGGTCAGATTCTCTTCAGGTGCATAACCTGCTGTTCTGACATCCAACGTGTCGTTCCTATGATATTCAGTGGAATTTGTCAATCCCACGGTGAAGGATTTTGTAGCAAGTGTGGTGTTAAAGAGCACGCTATACTTGCCTGTAAGATTAGTGCTGGCGCCAGTTTGGAAACTCCCGGCATAGTTGATGGTTGCGTTGCCGTTTCCAACGCTAGAGACGTTGATGCTTGGCAGACCAGCATGAGATGCGTTACTTGGAGTTTGAACCGTAATGTTGGCAACATAGGTTATTGTCGGATCACCACCCTTTACGGTTACGTTAATTGGAACAGAATCACCTTCTTGAAGCTGCTGAGGCAGTGTAGGTCCACCAACATCCAAGTAGAAAGAGGGAACAACCGTAAAGACTGATGTAGCATTTTCCCCTGTAGCAACATCGATTATTGTAACATTATGACTGCCCGCGGCACTATCAACAATCGTGAATGAAGCGTTCACGTCATTGCCAACAGCAACGCCTCCTGGCAAGCTTGTCTCATCAAAATTGAGTGCATAAGATCCGTTCACGCTGGTTATGTTGGCTCTCACATTGACAGTTGACCCGACGTTTCCTGATGTGGGATCAACATAGATTATCACAGTCACCGCTTTCGCATGAGGTAAGAATGATAGAGCAAACAATGCTGATGCCAGAATTAGGATGACACACCCTACCGATTTGACCTTTCTAAATGGAAACTCCGTCAAACATTTTCCCTCGCAACTAGCATGAAGATTGTGAACACATCTAACGCTGGGGGCATTTTAAACTTTACCATTTGTTGTACAGAGACGGTTGGGTTTAGAAGCAATAAAAGAACGTTTTGCGCCACTTTGACAACATTGCAGATTCTCTCCTTCCAAAGAAAAGCGACTTAAGTGTGAGTGCGAAGTACTGCTCAAGGCACGGCCGTGTTGAAGAATGATCAATGAACTTATGGCCTTGGTTACAAAGCACGAGGAATGGCGTGGAACAGAATGCTTGAACCTAATTCCTTCTGAAAACATTATGAGTCCTGCAGTCCGAAGACTCCTTTCTTCTGACCTTGCGCATCGGTACACCGCTAGAGACAGATTCTATATGGGGACACGATTCACTGACGAAATCGAACAATACGGAGAAAAATTGGCAAGGGAAGTATTCAAAACGGAAGCTGCAGACCTGCGCCCACTCTCTGGACACATAGCGGACCTCATCATCCTAGCCAACTACACAAAACCCGGTGACACACTTATGTGCGTCTCTCCTCAAGACGGAGGTTACCCGGGAATGTGGAATGAAGGCCTAGCTGGACTTCTCAAACTCAAGACCAATGCCTTCCCCTTCTCAAAGCAAAATTGGAACATCAAACCTGAAGACGCCGAAGAGATCATAATGAACGTCAAACCCAAAGCTGTAATCTTTGGTGCAAGCCTGATTGTTTTCCCCCACCCAGTGAAGGAACTGGCAAAAGTTGCACGTGAAAACGGTGCCTTCGTAGGATTCGACGGCTCACACGTCATGGGTCTCATTGCTGGAGAACAGTTCCAAGACCCACTAAGGGAGGGTGCACATGCCCTCTTTGGCTCAACCCACAAGTCATTTTTCGGACCACAAGGAGGTATAATATTGGCAGACAAGGAGCATGGCGAATTTCTTAAAGAAAGGATTTACCCTGCGTTTGTCGACAATGCTCATTGGAATCGTATAGCAGCGTTAGCCTTGGCGTTGGCAGAGATAAAACAGTTCGGCAAAGCCTATGCAACTCAGATCGTCCGAAACTCACAAGCATTAGCTAAAGCCTTAAGTGATTATAACTTTCCCGTTATTTGCCAACCTAGGGGATTCACTCGTTCACATCAGGTAATTGTAGATTGGGGCGACTACGATAGAGGTAGAGCTATCGCTGAAAGAGTCCAACGTGCAAACATAATTGTTGATTGCGTGGTTAGGATAGGTACTTGTGAGGTTACCAGACGCGGAATGAAAGAAAACGAAATGCTAAGAATAGCCGAATTTCTCAAAAGGTTAGTTGTTGACGAAGAACAACCTAACATGGTTAGAAAGGAAGTGACTAGACTAGGCTCTGAATTCCAGAAGATTGAATATTGCTTTGCAGAATAAACTAAGTCAACAGTTCTTAACATTTGCTCACTGATGTAGATTTGACGCGTGGAAGCAAGCCAAATGGAAAACCTTGTCCCATCATCGCTAATAGAAACGTTGAAAAAACAGAAGTATCATCTCATTGGCCGTCACTCAGCTGTCAAAAGATGCAGATGGCTACATGAGACATTAGTGCATGATAGACCGTGCTACAAGCAGAAATTCTACGGAATCAAAACGCGTCAATGCATCTAAATGACCCCAGCTCTCTTTTGCTGTGCACAACAATGTACGTTCTGTTGGAGAGCCCAGAGCGGTGACCTCCAATTGACTTGGGACGAACTGAGATTACCAACATGGGACTCACCTGAAGACATTGTTGAAGAATGCATCAAAACAGAATTAGCAATATTAACAGGGTACAAAGCTAACCCTAAAACAGACTCTCAAAAACTCGAAGAAGCTCTTACCCCTAAACAGGCAGCAATAAGCCTTACAGGCGAACCAACTCTCTACGATCAGATAGGAGAACTAATCCACACATTTCACAGAAACAGGTTCACAACGTTTCTAGTATCCAATGGCACCGTACCCTCTACCTTAGCAAAACGGAGTGAGGAACCAACACAGCTCTACATTTCAGCTTGCGCTCCAAACAGAAAGACTTACGATCGGATATGCCGTCCGCAGATTCCGAAGGCATGGGAAAGATTAAGCGAAACCCTTGCGCTCTTGCCAAGTTACAAATGCCCAACTGTCATCCGCATAACGTTAGTCAACGGTCTAAACATGGACGACATAAAATGATACGCCAAGATTATCGAAAGATCAAACCCTGTCTACGTTGAACCCAAAGCGTACATGCATGTTGGATTCTCCAGACGCCGTTTAGGTTTCGGAAACATGCCAAGCCATGAAGACATACGCAGATTCACCCAGCAACTAGCAAAGGAAACTAACTATAGCATCGTTGACGAGGCAATCGAGAGTCGAGTTGTACTATTGAGCAAACACAGATCTCAAAAGGAGAGACCATAGATCAGCCGATCGCCTTTCTGTTTTTCATGCATGACAAGACACTTATCCCTCAATATCCTAGAATGACGCAGGCGTACGTATATGCTGACCTTGAAATCGATCTTGCTGAAAATAAGAAAAGAACTTGAAGAGAGAGAAAAAGTGCGGGAAAGCAGTCAGGACAAGGAACGAAAGGCTACTAGACTGGCTAAACAAGCGATACTTCTTATGCACCAAAAGAAGGTCAAAGAAGCTGAGAAACTCATCGAGAACGCGAAAGAACTCATTCAGGAACTATATGAGGCTTCTAGGGCACACCCAGAAATAGTCTATGGTGGTATGTTTAGTGCTGCACTTCAAGAGTATTCTGAGGCAAACATATTCTTTAGGCTTGTTGAGAGGTCAGAGTTCGTAACACCTCACGAAATCGGAGTGCCCTCAGCTGATTACATACTAGGATTGGCAGATGTGATAGGTGAGTACAGACGTTTGACGCTGGACGCCCTGCGTGAGGGAGACGCAGAGAGAGGGGAGAAATGCTTGCGTATGATGGATGAGATCTACACCGAGCTTATGGCTTTGGATGAAGCTTACATGCTGGTTTCCGGACTTCGAAGAAAGTGTGACGTTGCCAGGAAAATCATTGAAATCACGCGTGGGGACGTGACTCAGGAAATCAGGAGAAGCTCTCTTGAGAAGCAGCTAGAGCATTTCGAAAGATCAATTAAGAACAAATCGCAGGACAACCGTGCTCGCTGAGTAGCGTGCCATGGAATCCTCTTGCAAGCCCACTTCTTTCATCAATAAGGCCCATGGAACACAAAGAAGATTCACTTAGTCGCTGGCGTTGACGTCGCCTACCACGAGGCTACTTCTGTTGGTGTAGTAGCAGCACTGGCTACTAATTCTCTAAAGCTTGTGGAATCACAAACGGCACTTTGCACCACGCGTCTGTCATACATGTCCACATTGCTTTCTTTCAGAGAAATACCGCCAATAATACGAAGCATCAAGAAATTACAGGTGCAACCGAATCTTTTCCTAGTTGACGGTCAAGGTTTTGCAGATCCCTATCGCTGCGGACTCGCAAACCATCTAGGTCTAATGCGAGGCAAGCCAATCATTGGCGTTGCAAAAAGCAAGTTGTTTGTGAAGTTGAGATAGAGAAAATCGGCGACCGCCTTCTCAGGCATGAACGTGAGATCCTCGGGGCAGAAGTAGTGACGAAACCTAGAAGCAAGCCTGTCTATGTTAGTGTCGGACATATGATCTCGTTGAAAACTGCAATCAGGATCGTTAAACAATGCACGCATAATACGAGAATACCAGAACCTATTCTAGAAGCGCATAAGATAGCAACAGCCGAGGTACGAAAACAGATCGCCAACTGGCAGAGCGTCGAAAAGGAGTCTTGGAAAGCTTAATAGTTATCCGACGCGAATTGAAGAAACGGTGCGTCGATTATGGAAATACCATTTGAAGAGTTTCAGAAGCTGGATTTGCGCATTGGAAAGATTTTGGAGGCAAATCAAATATCTGGCTCTCGAAATCTCATTCGTATGATTGTAGATTTTGGAACTGAAAAGAGGCAGGCTGTTGCAGGCTTATTGCAGTACTACACGCCTGAAAGTCTTGTAGGCAGGAAATGTGCCTTTATCCTTAATCTCCAAAGACGGAAACTGATGGGCATAGAGAGCCAGTGTATGATTTTCGCTGCGGAAGACGATAAAGGCAACGTTGTGATCTTACAGCCAGAAAGAGATGTTGCTAAAGGAAGCAGAATACACTAAACTCTTGCTTTCAGCTTCTAACACAATAGTCTAGTTATAGCTTCAGCTTTGTCCTCGCTCCCAGCAATGTATTCGATCATTTCTGGATCCAAGTCAAGCCACTTTGCAAGACCAACAGCCATTTCAGTATTATTCTCAAAAATGATTCTCAAATATGGAAGAACCTCTTTTGAAGCTCTCACTGCTGAAACGTGGCATCTGTGCTTGATCTTCTTTCCTATGTTCAGTCGAGTTGCACGCTCAGCCCTAGATCGTGATAGCATTTGAATGCGACTTGGAAACTTGAACGGTATCCAACCAGATACTTCCGAGTTCTGCCTCGCCATTGCCACACCCGCGGTCATATAGTCGACCACATAACGCATCAAACTCCAGTCTCGGGTAACTCTAATCCTGCCCCGATAGATGTCAGCTATTGAAAGCGCATCTAATGCCATGGCCAAGTCATGCTGATCTGTAAGATGATCAGGAATGTTTTCGTATATCCACTCGAAAAGCATGTCAACATCTACATCCGACATGTTCGCTGCCTGTCTTGCACTATTACAGGTCTTACCATAGATGATCATCCTCAGCACGTTGAAAACAGTGTCCTGCCTGTCTCGGTAGCCCAACCAAGAAACATCCTCGTACTTCAGTTTCTCTTTACCTTGGGCTAGCGCTTGAAGATCCGTCACAGCAGATCGAACATCGCCTTGAGAGCGTTGAGCAATGAATTTCAGCGTGGTCTCGTCAGCCTGGATTCTCTCGTTTTCGCTGATACCCTTCAGATGTTCTGCAATCTCTCCAACGGGAAGTTTCTTGAACTCCAAAAGAAGACAATAATTGCGAAGATTTGTAAACTTTGGATCATAGGCGCTATTGGCCGTTAGTATTATTGGGCATTGAGCGGTCTTCAGAACATCAGTTATTGCCTTTACTCCGCCCCTATCTGCAGTTCCTGTTAGCCCGTCTATCTCATCAAGTAACACTATTCTCTTTCCGCCGAATAATGATCCGAACTGTGAGGCCAGACCTGCAAAACGGTTTATAGCATCCTCTGTTCGGTAATCGCTTGCATTTTTCTCGACAAGCTCCATCTGAAAGTCTTGAGCCAAAGCTTCAACAGTGGATGTTTTTCCAACCCCTGGCGGGCCATAGAGAAACGCAGCTTTTTTCTTTGGCACTCCCTGATCCCAAGACTTGACCCAATCAACAAGTTTCTGTATGGTTTCTTTGTTGCCGATGACTTTGGCCAGGGATTTCGGCCTGTATTTGACAGCCCAAGCGGCTAGCAATACACACACCTAATTCGTCTTCTTCAGTTCGTTACCAGCTTCAACAAGTCTAGCTAACAGTGCACTTAGTTGAACCTCTTCATCTGCGCCTTCTATGAGCCTAAAATCCACCTCGCCCACAATGCCAGCCAATCTTATTCTTAGCGGCTCCGGCATTTCCGCTTTGAATATTTCTGAGTGAATTTGGCGAATAATGTCACTACCAGCCACTCCATACTTCTGGATCATCTCGCGTAACTGCTTCCTCGATTCCATGAAGTTGCCTTCTATAGCAGTTTTGAGCGTTTTTTGCACGTCGGCAGGGCTGGCTTTTCCAGCAATCGAAAAGACTGATTTCGCATCTATTGGTTTGCCTAGCGATGCTGCTGCCTGCAGAGTGTTGATGGCTTTTCTCAGGTCTCCGTTACACACTTCATAAATCGCGTCCAAGCCATCATCCATTATCTTGAACCGTTCCTTTTCGCCTATATGACTTAGATAGGCGTCGTGGTCTTTTCTGGGCAAATGTGTGAAGCGGAAAGGTGCGCATCTAGATTGAATTGGCTCTATTATTCTTCCACTGTAGTTGGCACACATAATGAATCGGCATGTTCCGGTGTATCTTTCCATCGTTCGCCTCAAGGCTTGTTGAGCATCAGAAGTCATATTGTCCGCTTCATCTAGAATCATTACTCTATACGGGATTCCACCAATGGATTTTGCCCTTGCGAAAGTTTTCACAGTCTCTCGAACCACATCAATCCCTCTTTCGTCGCTAGCATTCAGTTCCAAAGTGTGTTCCCTGTACGTGTCTCCATAGAGATCTCTTGACAAGCAAAGCGCGGCAGTGGTTTTTCCAGTTCCAGGCGGGCCCGCAAAAATGCAGTGTGGAACGTTCTTGGACTTAACAAAGCTTCTTAGACGTTCAACGATTTCTCTTTGGTCAACGAGTTCTTCCAGTGATCTTGGTCGATACTTCTCTGACCACATTTCAAAGCCCAATGAACGATTCCCCTGATTACTCTACTGACAGGTTCGCTAATAAACTCTTACAGTGGGAAGCACGCAATCTAAGCTGCCTTAAGAAGGAGGCGATTTGGCTGGAATCGCTGAAAAAATGAAAGGGAAGTTAGATGCGACCCAATGCACTCATAGCATCAACGATTTTCCTAACTGCTGTAACATAGGCGGCAGTTCTCATGTCTACTTTGCATTGCAAGTAAGTCTGGTAAACGTCATGGAAAGCTTCGTTCATAACACGCTTCAATTTCTCATCAACTTCCTCGTTGCTCCAGTAGTATCCCATGCGGTTCTGAACCCATTCGAAATAGCTTACTGTGACTCCTCCAGCGTTGGCTAAGACGTCTGGGATCACAAAAACCCCTCTATCATGCAGGATTTTGTCTGCCTCCGGGGTCGTAGGCCCATTTGCCTCTTCAACCACAAGCTTCGCTTTGACCTTGTCCGCATTCTTCAAAGTTATCTGAGTCTCTAGAGCTGCAGGGATAAGTATGTCGCAATCCAAAGTAATCGGGTCTTCAGTGGTTATTGCCTTGGTTCCAGGGAATCCCTTAACGCTCTTTGTTTTGTTCTTGTGCTCTATTAGAGCTATTGGATTAATGCCATTTGCATTATACACACCCGCTGTGGAATCACTTACTGCGACTATTTTGCTGCCTAGTTCATGAAGGTATTGAGCCATGGGTTGGGCCGCGTTGCCAAATCCTTGAATGGAAACACGAGCGCCTTTCAGGGAAATGTTCAAAGCCTTTACAGCTTCTAGGGTTGCGAAATATGCTCCTCGGCCAGTTGCTGTATCCCGCCCTTTTGAACCTCCTATGCTGAGTGACTTCGAAGTGATAACACCTGGGAGGTATTCGCCCATAATCTTGTAGTATTCGTCAGCTATCCAACCCATAATTTGAGCGGTTGTGTTGACGTCTGGTGCTGGAACGTCTTTGTCGACACCTATGAACCGCGCTATTCGGGCTGCGTAGCCTCTTGTCAATCGTTCGAGTTCGCCTATTGACAGCTCCTTTGGATTGCATGTGATCCCACCTTTGCCACCGCCATAAGGAATGCCGACAACTGCGTTCTTGATGCTCATCCAGTACGATAGTGATTTGACTTCGTCCAAGCATACGCTGGGATGATAACGAATGCCGCCTTTTGCTGGTCCTCTTGCAGTATTGTGTTGTGCGCGGTATCCTGTGAAAACCTTGATCTTGCCGTTGTCCATCTTTACTGGAATCGTAACAGTCAAAATCCTTTCATGGCTGCTCAGGACTTCCACGACATCTGAACTCAGTTTCAATATTGCTGCTGCATTTTTGAGTGGTTTCAGTGATTCTTCAAAGAGACTTGTTTTCTTTTCAGACATTTTTCCTTCACCTTTACATTTGTAAACTAATTGAAGTGGAGAAAAACAGCACTAGCTTTTAAGCGTTGCTTCCAATGCTTCAGGAATACCTCATGCAAATCGTTTTTTCAATAAGTCAAATATAGACCAGCTATTCTGGTCGAAATCCCTCCCAGTTCTCGATCACATTTGTCCAATTACAGTTTTTATATCTCCTGCGCACTAGCTAGCAATACGAAATGGGGAGAAGTGGAATACAAATGAAGACTTTGACAGCAATCAAGAACTTGGATTTCAGCTTTGAAAACTCAACTGCCAGAATAATCGCAAATAGAAGCTGCCCTGAAATCAAGCTTGCAGGATTAAGTGTTGGACCTTTTGAAGAAGGAAATGAATACGAGACGTATTATTGGGTCGCTTTCGAGTTAGATAGATCTGGAATTGCCCACTTTCGCGAAGGCGAGAGCATGAACATTTCCAAGCTCAGCAAAACTCAATGGACGGAACGTGTCCAAGCAACTGGTCAGATACCCAGATTACCTGATGAGTTCTACCCGAAACTTCGAAGATGCCTTTCGGAGTCAAAAAGGAACTCTGCGAAGATTCCAGAGAAAATGCTGGAATATGAGAAGGCCATGCACTTAACGAGGGATATAATAAATTCAAGACTGAGGAAAATTGTCTCTATAGCTTCAGCGCCGGCTCAAACGGAGCAAGTGCTAAAGAACTTCTCAAAAGAGGAGAGGCTCCTTTACGATCAACTTTATGTGCTCATCAGTGAATGGCGAACGAGTATATTGGAGTATGAAGAGGTAGAAAAATGACAGAAGAACTAGAAGCAGCAGATCCGCAAGAGCAGATTCAGGAATTTCTGAAGACAGAGAAATATCGCCAAAGAATATCGCAGTTGGCAGTGTCTGGCAAAACGTCGGTGATGATTGATTTCGAGGATCTTCTAACATTCGATCAAAAACTTGCAGAAGGGTTGTTGGAGAAGCCTGATGAGTACTTGAGATATGCCAACAATGCGGCTCTTGAGCAACTGCGAATAGAAGATCCGGAATATGCCGAGAAAATAGAAGCAGAAAGAGTGACAGTGGGAATTGTAAGTCTGCTAGAAGCTGCACAACTGCGGAAACTTGGCTCAGACCATATCGGAAGGCTAGTCATGGTTGAAGGCATCGTTGTCCGTTCAACACCAGTTCGTCCAATGGTTATGCAAGCGGCATTCAAATGCAAAAGATGTGGTGAAATCACTCCAGTTAACCAAACAGGCCAATTCCTCAAGGCACCTTTCGTGTGCAGCAACCCCTCCTGCAGCGCCAAAGGGCCCTTCGACTTCGTTCAAGAAGAATCCACATTCATAGACTCCCAAGACCTTCGACTCCAAGAAAGACCTGAAGACTTGCCACCCGGGCAACTTCCCCGAACGCTTAACGCAAAACTTGTGGGAAGAGAGATCGTTGACGTCGCTAGACCAGGCGATCATGTTTCCGTGACTGGCATTGTCCGCGCCTTTGCCCCCGCCCGCCCTGGAGTTGGAAAGTTACGCACTTTTATCTTATTTCTGGATGTCAATTCAATCGAAGTCTTAGGCAAAGAACCAGAGACATCAATGCCATCACCAGAAGAAGAAAAGCAGATTCTCGAACTTGCGAAAGATCCGTGGATTCACAGGAAAATCACGACTTCGATTGCACCATCAATCTATGGATACGACCACATCAAAGAAGCAATTATGTACCTTCTTTTTGGAGGTGTTCAGAAAATTTTACCAGACATTACTGTAAGAGGAGAGATAAACTCCCTGCTAGTTGGGGATCCAGGAACTGCAAAATCTCAGCTCCTGCAGTATGTAGCGAGAATTGCGCCGCGTGGACTTTACACTTCAGGCCGTGGCACAACTGCGGCCGGCTTGACGGCGGCAGTCATACGAGAAAGGGGAGGTGGAATGACTCTTGAAGCTGGAGCACTCGTCTTGGCGGACAAAGGAATAGCATGTATTGACGAAATGGACAAAATGAGACCAGATGATAGAGTGGCAATTCACGAGGCCATGGAGCAACACACGGTTTCAGTTGCGAAAGGCGGCATCGTCGCGACGCTCAACGCGAGAACCGCGATACTAGCAGCCTCCAACCCGACTCTGGGAAGATATGAACCGCATCGTACAGTAGCAGAAAATATCTCGTTACCCGTCACCATACTTTCTAGGTTTGATTTAATCTTCATTCTGAGAGATGTGCCGAACAAAGATTCAGACAGCAAAATGGCCGAACATATTCTCGAGATTCATAGAAGGGGATCAACCCCTGTGGAGCCACCAATCCAGATGGAACTACTGCGAAAATACATTACATATGCAAAAGGAGTCAAACCCGCATTGACCACGGAAGCAATACAGCGCCTTAAAGATTTCTACTTGGCAATGCGGTCAGCAAGTGAAACTGAGGGTTCCCCCGTAGCAATAACTGCACGACAACTTGAATCACTCGTTCGTGTGGCGGAAGCAAGAGCCCGTTCATGTCTTAGAAAAGAAGTGACGGCCGAAGATGCAGAGGCAGCCATCGCCATAATGGACAAGTCGCTCGAAGAAGTCGGAATAGATATGTCCTCATACAAGAGAGACATAGACATAATAATGACTGGAAAGCCCAAGAGCATGAGAGACAGGCTACAAATCATTCTTTCAACACTAATGGCGTTGGAAAGGGAAACGGGGTTAGTCGAGAAGACAACGCTACTAAACGAGTTAGACACCAAATACAAGGTTTCAAGAGGAGAAGCAGAACGACTGATCGGACAGCTACTGCGTGAAGGAACAATCTACGAACCTAGAGAAGGGTACCTGAAAAAGACTTAGCGACACAGCAATCTTGAACCCTTAAGCGTTGAGAAGAATGTTCCGCTAAGACTGAATGTTTGAACGCAACTTATCAATGAAGCCATAGAGGAAAGCGGCTGAGAGAATAGTTGGAATAATCAAGTAAGAAGCTTGTTCGCAAGTTTTACGAAATGTACGTGGTTTTCTTGTCTTCTTCTTTCCTAGTCTCTTCTGCTTGCAATGCTCTTCTTTCCTCGATTTTCTGCAGGCGCGTAACCATTTTCTCTGCCTTGCCGATTTCCTCATTAAGAGCAGCCAAGTTAACGTCCAGTTTGAGCATTGTCTGCAGTACTTCTAAGACGCTCTTGGCAGCTTCAGGATCTGGCAGATATCCTCGCGTCTCGCCCAAGAGGCACATGGCTCGAATCTTCTTGAAGCGAGCCATGCCTAAGATCAGACCGGCAGTGCCGACTATCGGGCTTGCGGTAGAGCTGACTAAGGCGCCAGCTTTCAACGCTGTGTCTAATACTTCTTGATGTGTTGATGCCGCTATGACTTTTGGCTTTTCCTTGGCTTCCATTCGATAGCCACCTACTGTGATGATTAGTCTTACGTTATGATTCTTGGCGAAATCTAGCAGGCAATCAGAAAGCTCGTATTGCCCTTCAGCCGTTTGTGCCTGATTGTCGCCGGTGAAAAGCATAAGATCGTTTTTCCCATTCTTGCTTTTCCAGAAGTAGAATGACCCGTTCAGTAACCTGACAGCTCCTTTCTTGCTGACAAGGACGAAATATGGGAAGTGTGGTGAATAGAGAGTTGCGAATCTTTTCGCTCCTAGTTGTTTGATCAGGTGGCGTACGGCAATCTTGCCAACCAGTCCTAGGCCTGGAAGGCCTTCTATTAGCACAGGATCGCTTAACTCGATCTTCAAGTTTTCCTTGATGACGGTTTCTTTCACGTCGTCTGCCTCTTCTGCTTTAAAGCCATTCTGTACTTGAGGTATTTGTCATCTGGCGAAAACCTTGGTGGATGTGGCACTCGAACTCTCCCGGCACAACATCCACATATGTCACTCTTCAAGGTGTACTTCAAGCATTTCTCGCATTTTCTTAGGAGCCAAACCATTCTACTTCTCCCTTCTGAAGACGCCGTGCCCGCCGGCCTTTTCGATGCTTGAAACAACGTTTTGTGTGACTTTTTGTAGGACGTCTTCAGCACGTTTGTAATTGTCCGCTAGCACCTCGATGCAGTATTTGGGTGCGGCGATGACGTAGAATCGGAATTTCGCGTCTCGATATTTCTCCGCTTTTTTCGCATTCATGAAAGCTTCCTTGATTACTTTGACACCATCCGGTTTGCTGCAACTTACTTCAACCACGCCTTTTACTTTGACCATCGGTACATGTATTCTTTCTCGAGCGACCTCGGCGAAAGCCCCTGCAATGTTCTCAGGCACTCCGATCTTCGTCAGGATTTCTGGGCCTTCCTTCACTGCTCTTTCGAAGCCTTCATACAATCCGTATTCTTTGTCTATGGCTCCAACGGCTTTTTCGTAGATTTCGTCGAGTTGTAGGCCCGTTTTTTCAGCGACACTTCGAAGTAAAGCTTCAGCTTTTCGCTCCTTCTTCCAAGATAGCATCTTTTCGATTTTTTCCCTTTTCGTGACTCTTCGAAGCGACAGGTCTATGTGTCTCTTTTCTGTGTCTACTCGCAGGACCTTCAAAACGGCTTTTTGTCCTTCCCGTACAAAGTCACGGATGTTCCGAATCCAAGAAGAAGAGATTTCAGAGATGTGCAAAAGCCCTTGCTGGTCGTATTCATCCAGTTTTGCATATGCGCCATAATCGGTGACGTTTTGTATTGTTGCGATTACCAAGTCGCCGGCTTCTGGCCACTCCTGTTTTCGTGTCGCCATTGCCGTAGTCATCTCTATTCAAAGACCGCTACTATTTCGCCTTTGATCTTTGCTTTTCCACCTGACGGTGCAGCAAGCTCGGTTCCACACACGTTGCAGTTGACCTTGTTTGTAGCGTTTCCAAAGATTGTTTGTTCATTTCCACATTTTAGACATTTCACGCTGATAAAACTGCTTCTTGGTCTTGGTATGAGTCTTTCCCATTCGGACATAACATCAACCTCCAGTTTAGGCAATCACCAGTTTTCTTAATCGAATGCCATCCTTATGTCTTGCATAACCGCAGACCTTGCATTTCAGTTTAAGAGTCTGCTTCTTAGTTGTTTTGGAAAACTCCCTTTGAAGAGGGTACTTCTGTCCACCGTAACCACGCTTTTCTCTATCATGATGACGTTCACCTTTAGCTAGGGCTCTCCTCTTTCCGGGCTTGTAAAGAGAAACCGAATGAACCTGATGCTTCCTGCATTTAGGGCAATAAGTCGTAACTTCTTTCTTAACGTTCACTCTAAACACTACCGGCTTTCCATAAAGAAAACACACACGTTCTTATACTTTTTCGCTATTCTCCAAAACATACCTAGCGCAGTCGGTGTCTCCGAAACCTGATCTACCACCCTTGGGCAAAAAAACGGCTACTCATAAATATCGCCTCATGCTGAACTGATACATACATCAAACACACTGGAAATGCAGAGCAGGAATCGTTAAGCAATGAAAGATACACAGAAAACCAGATACATCGAAATTATCAGGAGAACCTTACCATTTCTAGCCTTTGCCATACCATTCATTATGCTGTACCTATTGTACCCAAGCTCTTTTGAAGCTACATGGAAAGGCAGAACGTACTATCTTTTCTTTCTATGGTTATTCTTGCTAGAAATGATAATGAGTTCAGCGAAGCCCGAACACATGGAAAAGAAACGGTGGTTTCTGAAAGCCATTTTTGCTCTTTCGCTGCTTCTTCCTACCATATGTGTTGTCACTGCCAACTATCTTGGACTCAACACGATGATTGTAAATGAGGCTGGAAGGCTTGGTGTCGGTTGGCCAAGCTTAATGCCTCTTTCGACGGAGTATCTAGTCTTCGCGGTGCTTTTTGTATCAATAGTCTCTCTGAGCTACGGGATCAGTAATCTTGTGGATTTTCCGATTTCAATATTCTTCTTGGGAACGATAGGAGCAATATATACGATTGATAACCTATACCCGTATGGAAATTTCACCCCATTTCAACTCATAGTCCCCACGACCGCGTTTCTAGCAATGGGTGTTCTGAACCTAATGGGGTACCACACGGTTGCATTGCCAATAGATGCTAAAGTGCCTTATTTTATCGCTTCGAACGCACAAGGGCAGATCTCACAGCCTCTTGGAATTGCCTGGGCTTGCTCCGGTGTTGAAAGCCTCATAATATATACAATTACGATATTGCTGTTCCTTAGAAGAAGCACCTTCTCATATGCAGCCAGAGCAATTTACTTCGTGATTGGAGCCGTCATTACCTATTTTATCAATATCCTAAGAATTGCCACTTTGTTCATAATCTCAGTACAAGGTGGTGATATTGGTCCATTTCATGATTACTATGGTCAACTTTATTCCATTTCTTGGATATTGTCCTACCCATTGATCATGATCGGAAGTCAACTCTTGTGGAGCAAGATTACAAAACCTTCAAAAGACCACAAGGATTCAAAGAAACTCTAATTGACACCTATTTCCATCGCCTAGTTGGCCTCGACAGTCTCGGTCAAACCTTGTTTGCATAAAACCGTGGCGTTCTCAGCAGGTAAGGAAGCCACGTCCTCAACTTTGAATGGACCATAAGGGTTCATATCTGCGCCAATAATCTCCGGAACATCCTTGAGAAAGCGAACGACGACATTCTTACGCTTGCATTCAACATTCACAGGTTTCAAATGCCCTTCAAGAAGATTTCTAGTGAAAGCCTGATAAGCCTCAGATATAGGTAAGATCGTCGTTTGAAGCTTTTCTTCCTCAATTGTCAGAGTTTCGATTGAAGCCTTTTCACCCTGAGTCGCTATCTTGACTAGTTTTCTATAACGCACCCGAACTAACTCATGAAGCATACGTCTCGCGTTTCGAACCTCACTCTTGAGGAGCTGCGCTTTTGCTGTCCTTTTGTCGAGCATTCGACCTTCTTCTTTAAGCTTCTGCATGTATTCAGCAGCTCTAGAGTAGAAGTCCGTAGGAAGCTTCTCAAGTTTGACACTTTGAAATTCGCGTTCCCATGTTTCATACAGTTCGTGATACATCTCCAGCTATTACCTCCGCTCTTTTCTTGCAAACAAGTAATATGGCCGCGGCTGTTGGTAACTCCACTTTCTGATTTCTATAAGGGCCAAATTCTTCGCCACCAAGTCTGAATCTAGGCGCGTCGGAAGCGTAAACTACTGCAGTTCCTTTTCTAAAAGCTATCGCACTCTTAAATGGATCGAATACCTCAACATCCGACACTGGAAATTCAACCTTCTTCAAACCAGTCTTCCCATGTAATGTGCCATTCATTCTGATCAGACGGTGAATGTCCGTGGTAACAACAGTGTCTATCTTAGAAAACAGAGATGCGACATGTAAATCAATGATTTTTCTCCACGTCTCGACTCCTACTCCTTTGACGGCAAGAAATGGCCCTACATCTTCCCAACTTTTCAGGAGCACATTCTTGTTCTGCATGATTTTCTCAACTATGTGTTTCTTCAGTCCTATTCTTATGTAATCTTCTTGTCGCGCGTTGAGAATGAAGTTACAAATAGCCTTCGCAAGGCGCCCACGCCAGCCTGGATCAGTCAAGTGAGGTGTTCTTGGAAAGCGGGTTTTACCTGCTTTTTTCTCATCCAAACCGAAAAAGCTTAGATCCAAACCCAGTCCAGAAACGTAACTTACGATCTCGCTACGTGCGACGGCATCAAGCGTTCTAATGATTTCGCTCTCAACATAAACATGGTAGCCTCTGTGGCCGGAGAAGAATACACGTATTTCATTGCCAGAAAAACCAAAATCGTGCATCAACATATTCAACAGTTTGGCTGTCTCATTTCTCGCTGAATTCAGACATTCTTCACATGGCCAAGTCTTAATGTCAAATCTCTCCCCACCACATATGGGACACTTTTCAGGTATACCTTTTCCAATAAAACCGCAGGTTATACAAGACCATTCATCATGGATCTTGTTGCACGGAGTGGGAATGTGATCGGCATCGATGTCAAATATCAAGTCGGCGCCCTGCCAACCTTTCTTATCCATATCTGCCGTTGGGTCTGCATAGTAAGCGCAAGAGTGATAAGCGTCTAAAGGAACGGTGTATCCTAAGTATCGAATCAGCTCATCTTGATTCTTGAAACCCTTGTGTCTTAGCATTATCCGCTCTTTAAACAGTGAGAAGGCGAATTCGCGCTTTTCCATGGCACTTGGCGGTTCAAAGATCTTAGCAACCGTCTTGTAATACTGAGAGAAGTTATCGTAGACATACTGCAAAGAAGTGTTTCCTTGATTATCTAGATTCATTTCGAACTCGGACCATGAGTCTTGTCGTTTCAAGACAAAGGCCTTTTAACTTGACAGAGTTATTAAGGAGTTCTAGCCTGACTCACGAAAAGGATTTAAACAAATCTCTGAGACACATATACGACCTAAAGGGTATGAAACTGCATGAAACCGGAACAAGTCAACATAACTTGCCACACTGACGATAGAGGAGTTCTCTATCAGATATATGGCAGTTACAAGTTTCCGGAATTGAAAAGGATTTACGTCGTTGGAAATTTTGGTAGAGGGACAATAAGAGGCTTTCATAGACATGAGGAAGAATGGAAAGGATATTTCGTGACTAACGGCTCAGCTAAGTTTGTTGTCGCAGATGAAGACAGGAATTTGTCGACCTACGTATTGAGTTCTAAGAACCCGACAGTGTTGATAATTCCTCCTAGGTACGATCAAGGATGGATTTCTTTAGAGGAGAACACGGTGCTGATAGGGATCTCGAATAAGAGTCTGGAAGAGTCTCTTAAGGATGATATAAGAACTGATCCTTTCACTTATGGAAGAGAAGTATGGAATGTGAAAGCAAGATGAAAGTGCTAATCACAGGCGGATTGGGCTACCTAGGATCTGTCATGATAGGAAAGCTGCTAGACAAAGGCCACAAGGTGAGGGTTCTGGACTCATCGATATACGGCAACTTCCTTGGCTTGGCCGGAAAACAGGTTGAACTAGTAGAAGGAGACATAAGAGATCGCAGGCAATTACTTAACGCTACGTCAGATGTTGACGCCATCATTCATTTGGCAGGCATCATAGGTGATGCTGCAGCGAATTTGGACAAGGAGTTGACCATAAGAGCTAACTGTTTGGCAACTAAACGTTTGGCTGAGTTATGCAGTAGGAAAGGATTGAGGTTCCTTTTCTCCTCAACTTGCTCCGTTTATGGAGCCCGACCAAACGAGGTAATCAGGGAAAACTCTCAAATTGCACCATTATCGCTTTATGCGATGTCCAAGCTGATAGCAGAAGAATCTATCATGAAACGTTGCGATAACTATGTCATTTTCAGACTTGGAACCTTATTTGGACTGTCTCCTCGGATGCGATTTGACCTAGTAATAAACAAGTTCATTGCTCAAGCAATCCAAGATGCGAAAATAACGGTGTATGGAGGTCTTCAGCGCAGACCCTTTGTCCATGTGCAAGACGTGTCTGACACTTTTGTCAAAGCTTTGACCAGCGATGTGAAAGGCACGTACATCCTGGGAGGAACCAACTATAGAATCCAAGAGGCTGCTGAAGTCATAAAACAGCAAACTGGATGCAACGTTACTGTGCTCAATGGCATGAAAGACCCGAGAGATTACGCGGTAGATTCCTCTCTTGCAGAAAAGGTTTTTGGGTTTAAGGACATAAAGAGAGTTGAGTACGCAGTAGACGAGACAAAGGACGCATATGCAAGAAAGGTAATTAGGGACTACAGAGAAAGCATCTTCAACAATGAAGAATGGTTGAAGAGCTATGGCGTCAAGAGTGTTGATCACTGGCTCGACAGGAAAATTGGGAAATGCACTTGTTAGAATTTTTCCTGACGCACTTGCGCCTCCTCACAGGGAATTGGATGTAGCGGATAAAGAAGCAGTTCTTGACTATATAGGAGAAAAGAAGCCAAAGATCATCATTCACTGCGCTGCCTTGACAGGCATCAGAGAATGCGAAGACAACAAGGAGAATGCTTGGGTGGTCAATGTTGGCGGCACAGAGAATCTTGTCAAAGCATGTGAAAGTGTAGCTAACGACTGCTACTTTGTGTATGTGTCTACTGCATGTGTCTTCTCCGGCGACAGAGGCAATTACGTTGAAACGGACGTACCTTGTCCGAAAAATTACTATTCATTGACAAAGCTTCTGGGGGAATTCGTCGTCAAGTACTCCGCCCTGAAGAATTGGTTGATAGTAAGAACCAATTTTGTGGCGAGAGAAAGATGGCCATACGCGAAAGCGTTCGTGGACAGATATGGAACATACTTGTTCGCTGATGACTTAGCGAAGGGAATCAAGAAGGTGATAGACAAAGACGTGACAGGTGTGTTGCACGTATGTGGGAAAGACAAGATCTCCATGTTTGAGCTGGCAAGAATCACCACACCAGAGGTCAAGCCCATGTGTCTTGCGGATTATGATGGCCCGCCGCTTACTGTTGACATGAGCCTAACCTCAACAAGATTAGAACCATTCAAGATTACAAGATGAGAAGAGGACCGTGACGATAATTGCCGAGGACCGCTTAACCCCAACGAAGCATCGCACTCTGTCTATCATAGTTCCAATTCATAATGAAGAAGAGATCCTAGAAGAACAAGCATCGAAACTCGTCGCTTACGCGCGACAACTCACAGACGAATTCGAGATACTACTTTTGGAGAACGGAAGCACAGATAACACGGTGAACATAGCAAGGAAATTGCAAGAAAGGTTCAGTACTATTCGCGTCAAGAGACTTGAAAGAGCCGACTACTCAACTGCGGTTATTGAAGGTGTTAAGGCGGCAAATGGTGATTTTAGCATCGTCACGGGGATTGACTACGTTGATCTCGGCGTTCTAGGTCGATGCTTCCGTGCATTGAAAGACTCTGACGTAGTCATATGCTCCAAGAATAAGGGACTAGACCAACGGTCGCTCCTGAGCAGACTAACAAATCGTTACTATAACGCCCTAGTAAGATTGCTATTTGGATTAAAGTACTCCGACGTCGAAGGTTACCATGGATACAATACCAAGAAGATTCGAACCATTGTCGCTGACATTGAGACCAAAGCGCATCTGTGCAATCTCTGGATACTGGTCAAGGCAAGAAAGGTCGGCTTGCGCGTGGCTGAGGTCCCCTTTGTTGTATATGAACGAAGGAAATCAAAGTTTATGAAGATTTCACGATTACCGTATCTGGCGACGATAAGTCTGGTGGAGTTCATAAAACTCAAACGCAAAGGGTATTAATTCCCAACGAAAACGGAAATGAGACCATGAAGATACTATTTATGACGAGCAGAGACATCACACATCCTGAATGGGCAGGCGGAGACGTTTATCATTTTGAAGTCTCCAGGAGATTGGCTCATGATGGCAACTGCGTTACTATGCTTTGCAGTAGGTACGATGGATGCCGAGACCAAGAGAAAATAGATGGTATCCAGATTATCAGGATCAGAGGGGGTATTCTTCGGGCTTTGTCGAATTTTCTCTTTTACCGCAAGTATTTGAAGAGAGGGCAAGACATAATCGTGGAAGAAGCAGAAGGCCCAGCAGGACCACTATTTGCCTTCCTTTATGCGAAAGAGCCTGTTGTGATAATGTGGCACCAGCTTGGAAGGACCATCTATTTTAACCAGTTTTCATACCCTATCGCCGTTAGTCTACTTGTCATGGAGAAAATCTATGTTGCGCTCGCTCGCAAGTGCCAGATAATAGTCCCCTCCAATGAAAGAGCCTTTGAGTTTATCAACATTGGCTTCCCAAAGGAAAAAGTGAACGTCGTATCACCGGCTTTCGCTCTAAGAAAAGACGCTAACCACGGCGGAGAGAAAACGTTTGACAAACCGTATTTCTTGATTCTGGGCAAATTAAGGAGATACAAAGCTTATCATCATGCAGTAAGAGCGTTAAAACTATTAAGAGATGAACATGAGAACTGCATTTTGGTTATTGCGGGAAGAAGAGGGGAAGAGAAGTACTGTAAAGAACTGGAGAAACTGATCGCCAAGTGTAATCTGCAAGACTCTGTCATTATAAAACCGAATGTTAACGAAAATGAGAAGGCAACGCTACTGTCAAATGCGCGTGCTTTGATCGTGACTTCGCCAATCGAAGGATTTAGCATAGTATCAGTGGAGGCAAATTCTCTTGGCGTACCGGTCATCGCCACAAACGGTGTCCCAAACGAGGTCATTGCGAATGGATTCAATGGAATAAAATACAGGTTTGGCGACATAGAAAACCTTGCCAATGCAATGTCCAAGATGTTGCACGATGATGCCCTACGAGAAAAGCTGTCAGCAAACTCGATAGAAAGCTCACACCGATTTTCGTGGAATTCTTCTGCCAAAACATTTAAAGAGGTTCTTCAAAAAGTGCTGAAGCAGACACCCCACAAACAGTGGTAACACATATGAAACGCCATACAAAGATAGCAACAATTCTGATTGCTATTTTGATCTATGGAAGCTTTATCGCACTCCTCAAAGGGCAACTACCCAACCAAGACGCCAACATTGTAACCATCAAAGGTGAACAGACTTTATCATTGGTACCAAACGAGAACTCGACCTCTGTAAACTTATCACTTGGAAATGAAAAGTGGCAAGTCACTCAGGGAGAAAACGTGTTGAAATCTAATGTTGATGGAAACTTGATTTTCTCAGGGAGCTATGATGCTACAAATGAAGCATTGCACTCGAACCAGACTGAGCCTTTTTTTTCCGCGCAACAAACTGGGCTTGAGTTAGACTTTTCAGCCAACCACCATTATCTTCACGTCATTCTCTCAAGCCAGCCAGATTCCCAAATAGGTTTTCTGGTGGGACGGAACAACTCAGAGCGAAACCTCACGGCGGGATTACGGGGGAGATACCCTGACGGAATCACCGAGACAGATGACGCGAATGAGCTCATGTGGATAAACGTATCGAACCCGCATGGTGGGGGGAAATTGGATAACAACACCAGCTATGTGACTATTGATGTTGCTGACAGGCTGGCGAAACTAGGTTTTGGCGAACTAGGTTTAAGCGGTCAGGTTTTCGTGGGGCTGCAGATCAGACAGTACTTAATTGGATCCCCCCCTCTTTACAAGAATTACTCGACTACGATTGAGTCTATTGGTCTGATCGAAGATCCACCTTATTACGCCGAGAATTCGGGAGGAAACAGCATCGCCCTTCCTGATGGATCAATAGCTCACATAATTGGGAACGTGACACCCCCGAACAATGCCACCCTATGGCCTTTCCTCCAAAGAGCGTACGTGTTATACAAGATGGATGCGCCCCAGGATTCTCTTTACACCGCCTTTCTGGTGTATAAGAAAGACGCCACACACTTGGAGTATGGCCGCTCAGGCTTTGTTTTCACACACACAAGTCTCTTGAACGAAGTTGGCACATACATTGATTGGAGAAGGATTTCTATTGAACTTGACTCTGATTTCGAGCCTCTAGGGACGCTCAACAGCGTAATGAACGAGGCAGATTACGCCATCATCTTCACTCCAGTGCGAAACGATAGAGTTCACAGTGAAGTTCACAGTGTCAACATAACCAGTGTTGCACTGACCTTTTCGGAGCTTCTTTACATATACCCCAACGACCTGGACCCACTGCCAGACTACGCCGTCATAATATTCGCATTTGTTGTGCCGACTGTACTGATGTTTGCTTTATGTTACTTGTACAAAAATAGGACAGTAAGCAATAGCAAGCGGACAATCACATACTTAGTTCTTATTGGCTTAGGTTTACGTTTGATTTTGGCACCGATCTCGGCGCATTTGGATGACACACAAATATTTTCTGAAATCGGTGCATTGTATTTCCAGAAAGGTTCGGGAGTGCTGGGGGCACAGTGGGTCAGCTTGCCTGGTTTTGTCTATTTGGAAACTGCTGCCTACTTTCCTTATGCTTTGTTGAGAACGATAGGTTTTCGAGAGGCTCCATTCTTGTCGCTGGATGTTTATCCTGTTGAATTGCTTTTCACAAAGATACCTGCTATCCTCAGTGATATTGGCTCCTTCTACTTCATACTGAAAATTGCAGACAGATGCCAGCAACGCAACAAAGCGCTAATTGCCGGACTGTATTTGCTAAACCCTCTCACAGTGTACATATCTGGAACCCTTGGCCAGTTTGATTCGATCTTCACCTTCACATTGATAGCGTTTACCTATTACTTAGTTGCCGACTATAATGCCATCAAGGCCAGTTTGTTCTCAGGATTCTCAGCTGTTCTGAATCCTGTCGGCCTTGCAACCATCATTCCCTTCCTGTCAGCTGTTTCACTTAAGAAAGATTGGAAAGCAGTAGCCAAAGGCCTGCTTCTGATCGGAGGAATCTTTGGCATATCAATCGCACCGTTCTTTTTTGAGTCAAACTCGCCAGTTATCTTAACAAGCCTTGAAAGACTAATCGGCTCAGTACCCGGAGAAAGGTTCTACAGCAACAAGATAGATTTCCTCGCTTATGGAACGCAGGTTTCTTCATCAATTGGTTACGGTTTGACCTTCAGATTCTCGATAGAGGTAGCGGTAGGCCTCGGCTGGCTATCGGATGTTGACTGGCTCGGCCCGTGGTACTACCCGTTCACGGCAGGGCTGATCCTGTTGGCTTTTGTCGCCGCCTTCATTTACAAGACGCGAGAGGCCTGTAAGAAAGGTATACAAAGGTGTGTTCACGTCGGAACGTTCATGCTTGGAGTCGTTTGTCTTTTCCAGTTGACTTTTCCCTTAGTCTTTGAACAATTCGTAGTATGGGTCGCCGGGCTAATGCTTGTATCTTACATCTTGTATCAAAACAGAAAATTCTTTGCCATCTTCCTCTCGACATGCATCGCAGCAGGAATCTTCTATACTCTCAATTCATTATCGCGGATCGGCCTGTTATATGACTTCCTCACATATATACTTCGAATATTCGAAGTAAATTATCCAATAGACCCGCGCGACCTCATGAATTGGCTCTACGCCATTCTGGGGGTTATCTATTCAGTCGTCGTGGCTGTGACTTTCGCAATCATGTGTGAAGTATGGTTTAAAGAGGAACTGGCAAGGCTTGCCCAACGAATCAGATTTAGGCTCAAGAAACACGAAAGAGCACAGTCCGTCTAGGCTTTATATAGTGATCTATAGTAAGCCAAAGGGTGACGTATCCTTTGACAGGTTCTGTCAGGGTTCAAGCACACACCGTGAGTTTTCAAAGTGTCACATTTTGGCGGAATATACCGTGTTCTGGAGCCTCTTTCGCCCGCTATATGTTCAACTTGGTAACGAGTCATTCTTTCGCTGTAGTCTGAGAAACTCTTAAACAATTCCACAACAGTTTCAGACGGCATTCCAATGCCTACTAGGAACGAAGTTAATGTGAACCGTCCTATATGTGACAGGTGATGCCCTGACGAAAATGATTGAAACAGCGTTTGGATACATGGAGGAAAAACCTCTTGCTTTACTGCTCCATGAAACTCCTCAGCATCGATTTCGCCAATCTTTTCAACTGAAAGGCTCTTCAATTTCTCTGCGATTTCAGCTATCTTCGCAGGAAAGGTTGGGAGATCGCCTGCTTCTAGTCGCTTTTCAATGTATTTGCGGACTTCCTCGCTTAGCAGTCTCGCAATTTCGCCTTTGTTTAGGGAAACGTTTCCATTTGCCAAGAGGCGATTAACGAGCTTCCATCTCTTGTCCCGCAAGTGCGTAGTGTTTCGAACATAATCTATGAAACCTAGTGAAAATCTCTGTGGTCCTTGCGAGCTGTCATTTGTTACGAGTTTCCAGTCGAAAGTTTGTGCAATCGTTTTGAGTCTTTCCTCTGATTCAAGCTTCAGGTCTTCGTAGACTTGTTTTGCTTCTGCAAGAGCATATCTTTTCTTGATGAACGAGCTTTTGGTGGCGATGGCCAATATCACTGCAATTGGAAAAGACAGGATTTCAACTTCATCATTCTGCTGTGTTCTGCTGACTAGGGCATAGAGGATTGAGTCTTCGACTCTTTCTTGGGCACGTTCAATGATGTTGGCGAAGCTTGGATCTAGCAAGTCGTCAATTCTTAAGTCTAGTTTTTTCACGTAGTCTGTGGTTTCTTTGAGGAAAGGATATTTCGCCAGGTCGTTCTTTGTAAACCTGCTGCCAGCCATTGGCATCTTGTGTTTCACGTTATTCTGTTTCGATTCTTGGAGCCAAGTAGAATACGAGGCGCCCTTCTTTCGGTTGTGGAAAGTCAAGCTTTACAGGCATGTCGGATGAGAATTCTAGCGTGGCTATGTCGGATGTCGCGGATGCTGATTTGATGATTTCTGTTAGGTAGCTTAGGCTGAAGGTTGCTTTGGATGGTTCTTTCACTTCCAAGTCCAGTAGAGTGTCGCTTCCTTTCTGGATTGTTATCGTGGCACCCATGAGGTCGCCTGCCGCGGTGAAAACAAGCTTTTCAGGATCTGCCTCAAGTCGGACATGGTCACTTACAAGTTGAGCGTCTTCAATTGCCCGGCTTAGCCCGTCTGTTGTGGCTTTGGCCTTGACGTTGAATGTGAGTTTGGGTGTAGGCACTTCTTCCTCTGATGCTTCAAGAGTCGGCATCGTAAAGTTTCGCTCGTATTTCCCCGTTATTCTTACCTGTAGGCGTGCAGTTTTTTCGTCGAGAGAGAGTTCCACTATTTCATCTTTGGTTGCCCTCTTAAGCAGCTTCAGCAGTTCGGTTATGTTTATGCACATTTTTGTCGGCGCTGTACACTCGTATTCCTCGAAAACGGTTTTAGACCACTCGAAGTCTATCATGGCGACACGTGAGGGATCCATTGCTCGGAGTTTTAGGCCTTCTTGATCGAGCTTGAATGTTCCTTCGTCAACGAGGATTGAGATGGATGCAATCATGTCTCTCAGGAGCTTGGCATCCGCGACCTTGAGTTTGAACATTGAGATCACCTTTCTAGTGGATATGTTCAGTAGTCTATAAAAGACGTTACATATTAGCTTTCAGACCATGAACGAAATACGATTACCATTAGCTCTCTTTGTACCGTATCTGAACAACAGTGAAATACCAAATAGGTTTCAAACAATGATTGCTTGGGAGTTCATGTCTAGACCGTAGCTAGAATCCAAGAAGAACTAGTTGGCAGTCGTAACAAGATTGCTGAAGACACACTTGATTACATTAGTGCATAGTTCTATGAGTATTCTCTGAATGGGTAGTTGCACTTCGTGCATCGCCGAGGCTTTCAGCCTCTTTTCTAATTTCAGTCATTTCCTGAACCTCTACGGCACATTTAGGGCATAATTTGGCTTAAAAATGTTTCTCTCCAGCTTCAAGCTGCAATACCCGCGGGACTAAACTTCTTCCACAAATGATAAATTCAGAGACAACTGAAGAGAACAACCAGAGTGGTGCAAGGAATGAGATGTTACTATCACCCAAAAGAGGAAGCTGTAGCCCTCTGCATGTCGTGTGGAAAGGGGATATGTCAACAGTGCACAGTCCTTGTCGAAGGAAATAGCCACTGCAGAACATGCGTTGAAACGCGTGGTATCGCAAACCAGATGGCCCAAACTGCGATTCCAAAGCCAGCAGGGGTTCCGAGCAAGACACCGTTCATCATTGGCGGTGTTGGGGCAATCATAAGCGGAGTCGCAGCGGTTCTCTCGATCTTTGGAGGAATCGGATCACTCTGGCTGTTCGGGTTCTACGGTTTATACTCCTCGATTGTATTTTTCAGCATGATAAGTGGTGTGTTACTGGCTGTTGGCTTGATTTTGGCGGGCATAGGATACAAAGGAATCAAGACCAACTATGGTCTAAGTATAGGAACCGCAGGTTTTGCTCTGGGTATTGTGTCTTGCGTGTTCTTTCTAATTGAAAATGCGCTCGTCATTATAGCACGTTCTTCTAATTACTATTATTACTCCTACAACCCATGGTACCTTGCCCCTCCCATAATTGCCATGATAGCGTTGGAGTTGTTTGCTGCGACGCAGATTCTCTGGGGAGTCGCTCACATTAACTCTCGGAAATACACCGGAAATGGCGGACTTGGAATGTCAGCTGGAATAATACTTATCATTTCAGGGGCGTTTACTGCTTCCCTACTACTAGCTTTTGTTGGCATGATAATGTTCCTTGTGGGCATGATTCTCGCGATGATAGTGTTTCAGACCTCAAAGATACCAAGAAGGGACTATGCGAAAGACACACGACTTGCACCTCCTCCTTAACGCGTGCTCAGCTTATGCGCGCGCTTTTTAGCGTGACCTATCCCGAGCTTCGCTATGATGCGAATTGCGATGTCAATTATGATCTGAAGATTGATATCAAAGACATCGCTATAGTTGCAAGACACTTCGGCGAGACAAGCCCATAGCTTTAGACAAGCATGCACGACAAAGCAACCACAGGAAGTATATAGAAACGAACACAAGGCAAACGTTGCTATCTATGAAGCTAACAACGTGAGCGCAGTCTCTTGTTCTGCTCTCTTGCTTTGAAGACCTTAAATCCGAGGTCTGACAATTTCATCTTGATGAGCCAGACGAGAAGGCCCGGACGGCCACAAGAATGGGTTCTGAACGAAGAGATCATTGAAACACACAGGTTATCGACTGAATTGAAGACGCAGAACCCTAGGGCACACTGGTCTGCCATCAAAGACCTGTTGAAAACTGAATTGGAGCAGACAGGGAGAAGAGACCTTCTTTCAAAGCTAGACAAGCTATGGGGTCTCGTGAAACAGGTCATCCCATTACCGCCGGAGTGCATCTGTGGAAATAGGGCATATTCTTACACTTACAGAAAGGTGGATGATGAGAGAGAGCATTACTGGGAGATCTTCGCTAGGTGCACAAATAGGAAGTGTCGTTATATGCGAAGATTCTTGCCCTCAGCAAGCTACAGCTGGTCACGGCCCAAATCCATCATTAGAGAGCTTGAGAAGATGCCCACTTTCTATGAGCTGGACGGTCAGAAGGTGGAAGGCGAGAGACGATAATTGTGTACTGTATTATTGAGAAGCATACCAGTTCTATAGGCTGAATTTGTGACAACGTGCTGTCCGATTTGAATTAGCACTGTTTATTGGGAAGCAATGCCGTGTTTACCATTTACTGCATCATCGTGACGTTTTGGTTAGGTGTTGCTGGGAGCTCACGCTCGCAGAATTGTACGGTGTACTATAGAGAGCAATCTGCTGTTCAAACCTTTTCAAGCCAGCAAAAAGCTGGCGGAAGCTGATGACAAGACAAATCCGCAAAAAGTGAGACTCAAGGGCATTCTAGGGGTCAATTCTGGCAGCTCTGAATCTCAGAGAGTGGGACAAACTGGCAGCGCGCGCAACTCTCGAAGCGGCATGATTCAAAGCAGTAATCAGAGTCTTCAAGTAAGACTCAGAGTAGCCCCTGTTTCTAAGCTCAAAAGCTAGCTTGACGATCCTTCCCTTAGCAAATTCTGAAAGTCTATGAGTATTCTCTGAATGTGTAACTGCACTTTGTGCATCGAAGGAACTGTGTTGATGATTCGTCTGCCCCTCTGGTCTGCACTTGCCAAACATAAGCCAGATTGTTCCCACACTTCGGGCACTCCATTCTGACTGTGGGCAACGTTCGCAGCTTCTGTTCTTCTTTGCCGATAACTGCCACAAATTGCCTAGGGTTTGGTTCGATTGTCTTAACAACCTTCGGTTCAACTTTCTCCCCGGGCGCCCTTTTCGTGTAGCCGCACTTCAGGCAAGTCATCACAAGTGTTGCGTCTTTGCCTGTCTTTGTCTTCTTAGGCACAAGGCGAGAACCACATTTTGGGCAAAATTCCATGATTACACAACCCTATGTTTCCGTTTCTTTTCCCTTAGCTTAGTCTCTTTTAAACTTTTTCTTATGATGGTCAACACAACTGTAAATGGTCTAGACGCTGATTCCCGAAGCAATTAGATGCGCAACGCGCAAAGGTTCAGGAATGTTACTCCTTGTAGAAGTCAAAGTGACAATCTTCCGCGCATCCTTTTCCGAGATCCCAGCAATTTCCATGTACGCTGCAACAGGTTTTCCTTTGACGTGAACCTCAAATAGTTCCCCAGCATCTTGAACTGCTTTCCAACGCTCTTCAGCGTCAGGCAAATGCCTTAGAGCTGCGTGAATTTCTGCAAAGCTCGGCCTGTCACGAGATACAACAATGACGGGGAGACTTGTTTCTGCATTGAGTAGTTTGATGTTGACAACGTTGAAGCCTGCAAATGTCACACCGTTAAGCATTATGACTCTCAACTGCTTGTAATGAGGCGAATTAACTATCATGGAACCTATCTCTTCTGTCGCGTCCAACCCGTCAATCCGAATCTTCGCGTGCATCACGCCATCCAGCCAGTATCCTCCTCTGAAAACAACTCCCACAATAGGCGCGAAACCTTTTGTGCGAGGAGTGAATGCCCCATCATCGATTCCTAGGACCCGGATTTCAGGCTTGACAACGCGAAATCCCTTACTCGACAAACAAGTACACCATGCTTCGACAGGAAATATGATTGGATTTAGACTTATAAAGCAGCAGATTGTGAATTAACTTGGTGCTGATGGGAGAATTCACAGCTGTTTTTTTCATTGTATGTCTCAGCTGCTACTTCTTGGTCAATCTGGACAGCATTCTCAGAAAACACAAACAAGGAAAAGAAGCAGAATCCTATGCGGAGATCGAACCTCCATCAGGTTTCATGATGAGCACAGCTGCTCTTGGAACCTTGATCTGCTTTATAGAAATGTTGCTTTACCCGATTCTCATATTCGCTAGTTTGTCTTCCTTGTTGGAGAACTTCGCCTACAATTTGATGCCGTTCATGTCGTATACACAATCTCTGGGTCTCTTCTTATTGGGAGTCGGATACGTCATCTCTATTTGGAGTGTTATTGCTCGTGGAAGATACGCGGTTTCTTGGGAAATGCGAAACAACCAAGTCCTTGTCACTTGGGGACCATATCGTTGTGTGCGCCATCCCTCTTATCTAGCCTATTTCCTGATGTTCATCGGGCTCTTTGCTTTATGGCCAAACCCGTTTACTCTAGTTCCACTGGTTGCAATCCCATGTTACTTTCACATTGCAGCTAGGGAAGAGCAACTCTTAGCCAAAAGATTCGGCAAAGAATACAGGGAATATCAGAAGAAAACAGGTCGCTTCGTTCTCAAGATTCGGAAGTGATAGAAGGAGTGAGTGTATACGCGCATGACCAATAAACCCAGAAAGCTCCTCTCCATACAACCTAATAGAGAACTGAGAGGCGTATTAACAGATCATAAGTTAGCCTCTCCTGGTGACTCATTCATAAACTTCGCTTACTCGTTAGCCTTGTCAAGCAAGAAGGGTTCGCCTTTAGGCATAAAAGTTAAAGGAAGCTTGCTTGCCGAAGCACTGAGAAGGGCAGGACTAAGAGAATATCTTCCAGCTAGAATGACAACTCACATACTTGCAGACGCAGCAGAAGCACTGATCGTATATGTATGGCTACTTGGTTTATTCTCACTAGAAGAAACTGTGGCAATACTTGAACAAAACGACGATCCAGTAGATAATCTGAGCAGACTGCTTGAAAAAATAAAAACCAGAATCAAGCATTCTTAAGGGCTTTTTCAAACTCTTTGCCAAATTCCTTGTTCAGTTCACGTGCCCTTCCAACAGCCTGTTTCAATACGTCCTCAGGCTTAGTCTTGCCCTTGGCTCGCACGTAAATTATGGCGCTTGATGACAGAGGATGAGGAACATCGTAGCCTGCCAAGTCCACATTTTCCTCCTCCAAGATCCTTTTCTGTAATAGATTGCAGAGAGTATGTCCGACATCTTCAACCTCTATTTTAAGCTCGTCTGACGTTTTCTTCAATACTTTTATCTTCATTTCCAAAATCTCCTTTTCGCACTAAACTAAGTCCTTACCATAATCAAAAGCGGTCTTGCGCTGCTCGACTCTTCCACATTTGGCACAGTGCATACCTTGCCGCTTCGATTCCAAAGCACCTCCGCAGTTAGAACAGAACGCATATGTCACACCCAATTCCTTCTCCTTCGTAGTCAAGTGAAAGACGTGATTCTTCTCGCTGATCACTTTAGCCCTGATTGTGTCTCCGACCTTGCAGATCTCGAACATGGTTTCAACGTACCTCATGTGCACGTCAGAGATGTGCAGAACACCCATGAAGACGCCTGTAAGCTGCTTCTCTCCTATCTGAGAGATTCGCACCGCTGCATTTTCAGGCTGAACGCTTGAAACTTGCCCTACGACAGTGTCACCGACTTTCGGAACCATAATCGCGTGAACTAAACGGTAAATCGAAACGCGCTTGTTCGCCATGTCGACTAGAGCACGACCAACAATCATGGAGTATATGACGCCGTCTTGCACAAACGTGCCAGCATCCGGAACAAATTCCTCGATTACACCTAGACGATCGCCTGGCAATACAAGTTGACCACATTTCTGCTCAGCAGATTTTGAAGCCATTGTAACATACACCTCAAATCATCGTTTAAGCTTATGACTGCAAACGCATATGCATCATTTGACGCAATCGTTCGCTAACGACACAACTCTACTCATCCATGCCTCTCAATAAACCTTTTGATGTTGCCGCCCGGGAAGGGCGTGCTTCCTGATAGCCTAGTCTACGTTTCTCGTTTTCCTTCAATGGCGTAAAGATCGACTACAAACTCATGCTTAGTTTCATTGTGAAAATCGAACATGTGTGGAACCGTCATAACCATCGCATAGACGGCTTTGATCTTCCCACCATTGCTCTCGATGAATTCTTCGAGGAAAGGAGACGGAGCAGTCGTCATGACGCTGGGTGAGCTGGCTTTGAGGCGCTTTACTCGAGTTTTCCCGCTATGCGGACTCTTGTGGAGAGAATAAACAGTTTTGCCCAACTTCAAGGCTCTCTCTAGGAACGCTACGTCGGAACCACGTTTCTGTACCCCATATGGCGGATTCTGCAGAACAGTATCAAAACGCCCATGTACGATACCTATGTCCGCGACGACCCACTGCAATTTCTTTCCCAGATTTATTTCTTGCGAGACTCTGTGCGCCTCGCTCACCGCGTTTCTATCTAGATCCACACCTACAACCCATTCTGCTCCCAAGAAGGCAGCGCCCAAGGCTAGCCTACCAGTGCCGCACCCCAAATCCAAAACAGCCTTACCTACTATGTCGTTGTTTACGTATGCTGCGATGTAAAGCATCGTTGACGCGACATTTGCTGGGATCGTGTACTGTTCAAGGTTTGGTTTAGGAGATGGATTCGGCGGAACCCTTGAAAGCAGCATCTCCAGATCTAGCTTTCTAACAAGCCTTTTTTGCATAGCTCCTCCCAAGATAATTCGCCAACAACCACTAATGCCTCATTAGTAGTCAGCATTGGCCTTCTGAATCTAGCAGTATCATCGATCGCTATTCTCGGACAAGCTGTATTGACGTAGACGTCTATTGTCGGAAATTCCATAAGTGCCTCAGGCGTGATCTCGTTGATCGCAAGAAGACAAACTGACTTATCTTTCTCCTCAAGCCTCCTCTTTGTCTGCAAAGCTTGCTCCAACCTCATCTGCCCAGCCTTCAATCCAACCAAAACGGCAAATTCCTTCCCTCCTCGAGCTTCTTCTATGTTTGCCCACCTTTGCTTCATAACCCTCTCAGCTTCCTTTTCAACTGAGAACGCTCGTCCCTCATAAGGTTCAGCAACTATCGTTGGCTTCATAGTTGACAGCGCCACGCCCAATGCATGAAACAAACCGCCTCCCACAAATAGGAAAGCTTCAACATCCTTGGCTATGGAGTGTACGTTGCTGTAGTCGCAACCGATCACTTGCCCAGCATAACTTAACCGGCCAGCATCACCTATCATAACGGTTTTCCCAGCGCGAATCAATATCTCTCGGACGACATCAAGTGTTTGCACATGTTGCACTGTCGTAGCTAGCCCTATGTTGTGCCAGTGTTCCATCATAGACAAAGCTTTCTCGACAGTGCCATCAACATTGACAGCTGCTCTGGCTTCAACATAGATTGTGGGCACACGTTCATGTTTCATCAGCTTTGAATGCCCATAATGAATAGTCATGTCTACCCCTAGACTCTCAGCTTCAGCGGTCGGCAGATCACATGCACCATAACACGGATCAGCAGAGATAATCGGTACGGCTCCCGTCTTTTCGACGATCTTCGCCAAACGTGGCGCTTCAGATTTCAGGCCTTCTGGAAACTGGAGGAGAACGCGTTTGGCTCCAAGTTTGAGTATTTCGTGTTTAACTCTTTCTTCTTCCAAGTCAAAACTCTTCACTCAGACACACCCTAGATGTGGGCAATTCTGTTTGAATATCAAGGTAGAGAAAAGAGAGCGTAACGACTACTATTCTAGTGCCCATTCTAAGTCTTGCTTTGACTTTGTAAGTTGATGGTGTACAGCTCTCTCATGTTGTTCGGCAAGTTGCTCAAGCATTATTCTCCGCTCTATACTTGCGACAAGTCTCTTGGTGGAAATCACTGCGTCGTTGTTTACTGATATGCTGTCAATTCCAACTCTTACGAGAAACTCTGCGAAATCGGGCAGGTTTGAAGGCCCCTCGCCGCATATTGATACTGTTGCGCCATTCCCGTGAGCAATCTTGATCAAGTGAGCGATTATTCTTTCCACTGCCGGCTCTCTTTCATCGAAGTAGCCCATTTGTCCCAGACGCTCCGAGTCTCTGTCGATCATCAGGATGCCCTGAGTCAGGTCATTTGAACCAATAGAGAAGCCGTCGCAAAGTTTTGAGAATTCATCTGCCATAATTGCAATTGACGGTGTCTCTGCCATGAACCATATTTTGAAGTCTTTTGATCTTTCCAAGCCTTCTTGTCGCATGATCTCCAGCACTTTCTTTGCTTCCCAGACAGTACGCACAACTGGAAGCATGACCCACACGTTCTTCAGCCCCCACTCTCTGCGGCATTTCTGGATTGCTTGACATTCGAGCCTGTAAGCTTTTTCGTACCATTGGCTTATGTAACGGCTGCATCCTCTCCAACCTAGCATAGGGTTGGCTTCAACTATCTCGTATTTGTCGCCGCCTTTCAGTTCACGGTATTCGTTAGTTTTGAAGTCGCTAAATCGGACAACGACTGGGCGTGGCATTATCGCTCTTGCAACAGTTGCAATCCCTTCAGCCAGCTTATCCACGAAAATCTGTGATCGGCCAGTCTCGACGAAAGACATTGGATGCTCACCTATGTAGCTAGCCAAAATGAACTCCATACGCATCAGCCCTATGCCCTCAAAAGGCAGGTCCTTGTAGTCTTCCACTTTTTCAGGGACACCAAGGTTCATGTAGATTTTTGTCGCGGTCACAGGTACCGACTGGAACATACTCCCCAGAACTGTAGAGCTAGGTGCGGCATTTCCAGACGCGGAGGAAAGCTGCTGGGTCAATGCCTGCAACACGCCCTCGTATACGATGCCGCTTCTCGAATCAACCGTATACTCTTTCCCAGTAAACATTACCTTTGTAGCATTCTCTGTTCCAACAACGCAGGGTATGCCAAATTCACGGCTTACAATAGCTGCATGACATGTCACGCCGCCCTTGTTCGTAACTATGGCGCCTGCGAGCCTCATAAAAGGCACATAGTCAGGGTTAGTCATGTCTGTAACAAGTACGTTGCCTTTCTGCATCAGTCTGCCAGCTTCTTCTGGGTTCAAGACGACTTTCGCAGTGCCTATACCATAGCTTCTCCTTCCTGCCGCGATTCCTCTAACAATGACGTTCAGCATCTCTGCGGGCTTAATTCCTTCAACTTCGCTTTTCGGTGGAGCTTCAGTAGCCTTTTGACTCCAGACTGTTTCGGGCCTTGATTGCACTATGAACATGCTGGCCGGCAACTCGAGATCTCTGTCTATTGCCCACTCTATATCCTGCGCCTTTCCGTAGTGTTGTTCGATGTGTCTGGCAAGTTCTGCAAGCCTAGTAATTTCTTCATCAGTTATGCAGGGCTGCTCTTGTTTCTCAATAGGTACTTCTGCATGAACAGTTTTCCCAGTAGTTGGATCACGAATATACTGCACCGTCTTTTTCGCTAAGCGGCGCTCCACTATCGTCATGGTTTTCTTGTTGACGACAAAATTATCAGGCGTTACTGATCCAGAAACGACAGCTTCGCCTAAACCATGGTTGCCTTCAATAACAATCTGACTGTCGTCACCAGTCACTGGGTTTATTGTAAACATTACTCCGGCGGTTCTGGAGTTCACCATTTTCTGAACTCCAACGCTTATGAAGACTTTTTCATGGGCGAAGCCCTTTTCTGTACGATAGAATATTGCGCGTGGGGTAAAGAGGCTAGACCAGCATTTGACAGTATTTTCAAGCACTTCATTGGCGCCTCTGATGTTCAGAAAAGTTTCTTGTTGTCCAGCGAAGGATGCGTCCGCCAAGTCCTCGGCTGTTGCACTTGATCTTACGGCGACGAAAACATCACTCAGGTTGAGTTTCTTGCATAGTTGCTCATATGTTGACTTTATGGTGTTCTCGATGTCCTTAGGCATTGGTGTTGCTTCAATCAATTCGCGGATCTTCTTTGAAGCAATCTCGTACTGTTTAGGGTCGTTCGGATTAGTTACTGTTTTCCTTATGATTTCATAGATTTTTGACGATATACCTGTCTCTTCAATGAACCTCTTATAGGAGTATGCAGTTATAGCGAATCCTGGTGGAACAGGTATTCCAGCGGCTATCAATTCACCCAAGTTCGCATTCTTGCCGCCAACAGAAGGTATATCCGTCTTTCTCAAGTCTTCAAACCATATGACAATATCCTTGCGCATCTCAGCCAACTACTTTCGCCTCTTCACTTTGCACTTTATCAACGGTTATCCGACATGGAATGCAAAGTTTAGCGCTTCCGCGTTTCAAAGCCACTTTCGCGGTTTCAACGCCTTCTGCATTGACATGAACAGTGATTATCGTTTGATCAGCCTTCACTCTCGCAGCAGTTCCAATCGGTCTTCCAAAAGATCCACGCATGCCTTGTTGAAGACGATCAGCATGCGCACCAAAAATCATTTTATTCTCCCTAAGGATGTTATGCGGGTAAGGATGAACATCCAAACGATAGCTATTTACAAGCTTATCCATCAAAATACGGTTTGACGCCACACGAGCAGCTTCCAAAGAGTTATGACGAATTTGCGCATGCTCCAAAGCAATAAGCTTTGCCTCATATGCAAACTCGGTCTTCGTATCCCCCATTGTGAACTTGGTTATTTTTGAAGGTGGAAATCCTTTCACGAATTCTCTTCTCGTGTAGGATTGACCCTTAACAGGTCTGTAATTTTTAGCATGCATTTCTAGTTCCCCTTCTGCATACCATGACCGTGATATTTAAGCATTCTACGCGCAAACCAAGGTATACTTTCAGAATCGTTGATGTACTTTCCGGTTTAATAATACACATTCAGTATTCACATAAGACGTAACCAACATTCACCGCTCTAAGCCCAGAATACTCTTTACACATCGCCGAATCGTCTAGTAATCGAATTGATCTCACGACTCAAAACAGAGAATCACCAAAGCACGAATAGCTGCACAATTGGATCTGTGGAAAGATCTCGCGTAGAGGAAATTGAAAGGTTGACCTTAAAGCCATGTTTGACGGGTTAAGTCTGCTGGCTTTTGACGCATGGTAAAGACGGTCAGGAAGAAACTGAAAAACAGCTTTAGGCCCTAGAGGACAAAGGTATAGATTGCTTGTTTGGAATTATGCGAAAAACAGGTACGTCAATTCAAGCCAGCGTTTTCCGAGATGCATGGGGGAAGGAGTAGGGTCGGAATTGGGCTGGAAAAGGCTTTCCAGAAGCATTGATCATTGCAATATCCCTCCTAAAACTAGCCTTAGATCTTATGATTAGGAAGGGCAGGGAAGAGTCAAAATGACTGCTAAAGAGACATGATAATGCATTGATGCGCGGCTCGCATGCTGTAGCACTTTGAAAATTGAAAACCTGTCCCAAGTCTGATTCCTCCGAGTGGCTGAAGTCGACCAGAGTTGCAACTTGCAGCCACAAAGGAACACGAAGCGAAAGAGATTAAATGCGCAACGCTGAAAACCCATATTGTAGAACTGAAAATTCGTTTTCTTATCGCTGTATGCTATAACTGATTCTCCAGTGGCAGAGTTCGAGATAAATGCATACAACATTAAATATCAGCGTCAGGGTATTACGTCTCATCCCTAAAACATGCCGTCGGCCAACCTCCATGAAGTAGAATGACAAACCCTGAAAAAATAACGTATACGTTCATCCCCGGCAAGAACTGGAAACTCTCTCTAGCTGAGCTCTTATCATTATCCAAGACCAGAAACTACCGATTCAAGGTAACTAGCCTTTCAAAATCCTTCTTCACTATCACAACCGAGAGAACCTTGGACCCCACAATCATTGACGACCTCGGTGGTACAATAAAAATCGGAAGAGTAATCTCAAGCATCTCCATGAAAACAGTGAAAGATGCCTTCATTCATAAGACTAAATCAGCACAAGTAGCGTTCAGAGCGAACCTCTCAGAATGCGCGCCTAATCAAACCTCAGCGACGCCACTAAAAGAGTGTGTTTTCGGGGTCAGCCTTTACATTGAAGACTATGACCTCTTTCGATTCTCAGCAAGAATCCAGAGATTCATAGGAAGCTACTTCAAAGAGAAACTAGCATCAAGCGGAACAAGAGCAAGATTCATGGGCTTCCCAAGAAGCCGACGATTGCCACAACTAACGCATGTTGAAGTGTTGAAAAAAGAGTTGATCTCGAAAAGTTTCGAGATACTTTTCTGCTTGGGCAGAGATGAAGGCATAGTAGCGACCACTTTAGCCGTTCACAATCCCTTCGAATTTCAGAAAAGAGACATGGAGAGACCTATTCAGCGAGAGATTTTCTCAATACCTCCAAGACTGGCCAAGATCATGGTAAATCTATCCTCTTGCTCGCAGGGAAAAGTTTTTCTCGATCCCTTTTGTGGGACTGGGACAATTCTTCAAGAAGCTCTACTCGCGAGAGCACGAGTTAGAGGGATGGACATAGACCCTTGGTGCATAAAAGCCTCCTGTACTAATCTTGAATGGGCCAAAAGAGAATACCAACTGCAGGACGCAGACTATACGATTCTACTCGGAGACGCAAGGCATCTAGCAATCCGAATAGAGAAGGAAACGATCGATTGCATAGCAACGGAACCAGATCTTGGGCCAGCACTACGCCATTTGCCGACAGAAGAAGGCGCAAGGAAGATCCAGAGGAAATTGAGGCCACTGTACCACGATTTCTTGAAAGAAGCGCACATAATACTTAGGGACGGGAGAAACATGGTCTTAACTACTCCCTACATCAGGACAAGAAACGGATCATTTGTTTCTTCGAGCATAAAGGAAGATGACGCGACCATGGGCTTCAAACCAGTTTTCCCTTTCAACAAGGAGTTTTTTGCTAGCACTACCCCGCTGATTGAGGATTTGACAAAATCATTGTCTCTCATCGAAATAGGACAGAGACATAAGATAGGCCGCGAAATACATGTCTTCCAGAAATGAGATCTGAAAACCAGAAAACTGGAATGACTCACTTGGGCATCTTACGCTGAAAGCCGCCGATTCCTGAACCACTTCTTGGCGAGCTCGTCATAGTTTGCGAAGACTTTCTTCATGATTGGAACATACATTTGCATTTCCTCGTCAGTCAAGTATTGAAACTGATATTCGCCATCATAGGGAGCCGGCTGACCTTCTCTCTTGACGAATTCCACGTGCATGAATGGGTCGCCGCGTTTGATGGTGATCGGGCGGCGGTCATTGCTCAAGTTTACGAGCTCAAGCGCTAGTCTTCCGACAAAGCCGCTGTGGATTTTGGCGGCATTTAGAAAAGATAGGCCCATTCGCCCGTACTTGCTTTTCGCAGTTAGATGGGCGACGAAATCTGGCGGGATAAAAACCACTTCATACGATATTAGGTTTTTGTGCTCCAAATAATGAAGTGTCGTTTCCTCCTTGACAGTCAAAATGTACCCATCCCCATCAAGCAGAGCATAATCATAAGGGTATATGCACTTGTAATTCTCAATAAGCTCCTTTAATTTGTCCTTTCCCAGCACACACATCACGATTTCCTCCCAGCGCTTTTCTAGCAATACAGAGCCCTCGTATTATATAGTTTTTCAACACATCAGCACAAATAGGAGAAGAAGCCAGTGAAATGTGAATGCTGCAAAGAACAGGCAATCTATAGATGCGGCACTTGCAGTAGAATGATCTGTGGAAAACACGTCAAGCTAAGAATGATTTGTTCCACTTGCACCAAAAAGAACACGCTGAGATATGTCATCACGGGAGACATAACAGACGAGGAACGGAAGGAGATCCAAGAACTTGTTAAGCGATTTTGGGGAGAACCGGAACAATGGACCTTCGACAGAAAGTTCAAAGTCGCTACTCTGCCAGCATACGTTGCAAAAACAAAGGATGCCATTGCTGGATTTGTTTCCTTTGCAGAAACAGATGACAATATAATCATAGTAGCTTTAGGGGTTCTGCCTGAATACCAAAATTCTGGCGCTGGAAGAGCCTTGATTAAGGAAGTTGAAGGTTACGCTAAGAGACTTGGAAAAAGGAAATTGTTAGTCTCAACTTCGAACGATGACTTACCCGCCGTAGCATTCTACCAGTTCCTTGATTTCCAGATTTTTGAGGTAAAACCGAACGTTATAGCCAAGAAACACGGGGAAATCGTGAAGGGAATATGTGGCCTGCCAGTGAGAGACGAGTTAAGAATGAGAAAGATTCTTCAATAGACACTGTCGCCTAACGGGCGCTAAGGCTCTTTCGCGTTACGTCAGAGTGAAATCCAAAGTGACGACACAGGTGGGCATCCGTTGCAAGAGGGCGGCCTCCACTTATCCCCTTGATTCTCCTCTGATTCAATGCTCCGCTTTGATTAGCACTATTGTCTCGAAAAAAGGTAAGTCACGCTTCGCAACAATCTCTGTTCTCAGACCATGCTGCTTGAATTTCAGCCTAGTTTCATCAACGTCAGACAATGTTGATTGCACCAAGAAAATCTGACCATTCCGTCTGAGATGGCTTGGGGAATCACAGATAAAGCGATCTATGACCTGTCGTCCAGAAACTCCACCGATCCATGCTCTCTCAAGCCAAGAGTCTTCCTCAGGATCCATGGGTAGATACGGAGTATTGAAAAGTATCAAGTCAAATCTCTCTGCTCTCAGAGGAGTGAACATATCTCCCTGAATGAAGCAGAGATTATTCAAAGTGCCATTCAGTTCACCATTTTGTCTTGCGCAACGAACAGCATGTGGGTTTATGTCTATAGCCACAACTTCAGATGCGTTCTTTGCTGCGATTACAGCCAATATTCCGCAACCAGTACCCATATCAAGGATATAATTGCCTTCTTGAACAGCCAAATTCTCAGCGAAAAGGAATGTGTCTTCTGCTGGTTCATAGACATCTTCCCAGACATTGAAAACGTGATCTCCAAAGAATACACGTTTAGTTCTCGAGGGCATTGACTAACGCTCCGAAATCCTCGGGCGCCATCTCTCTCACGCGTTTTTCGCGAAAAGGAAGAGTACTGGCTATTTTGATGGCGTCCTGCTTGCTCTTTCCATAAGTATTTTCCAAGAATGGCACGAGGGCATTCCTAATTTTCCGGTTACGTTGGGTAAAAGCAGACTTCAGCATCTTCATGAATAGTATTTCATCTTTCAAGTTAAAAGGCAATGTTTGTTTCGGGGTTAGCCTCAGAATAACAGAATCAACTTCAGGTTGAGGATAAAACATTGATCTTGGAATATCATCGAGAAGCTCGCATTCTGTGTGATAGTAGGCAAGAACCGCTTGCCAGCCATAGTCTTCAGCGCCCACGATGGCCACGAGGCGTCGTGCGAATTCCTTCTGAAATACCAGAACCGCTCTATCGAAACTCTTGCTGAAAAGCCAAACGATTAGGCGTGAAGAAATGTGGTAAGGTGGAATTGAGACCACTTTGTTGAACCCAGAAAGCTTAACCTTAAGCACATTGCCTCTCACTACCTCTACGTTAGGCATATCAAATTGTTCACACAAGATTTTTGCCAGCTTGTCATCAAGTTCAACGGCTAAAACCTTCTTGCATTTGTTTGACAAGAAGTTGGTCAGGAAACCCAAGCCTGCACCAATGTCCAGCACAGCATCATTTTGGCCGAGCGAAGCATAGTCACTCATACTTTGAAAGACTGAGGAGTCAATCATGAAGTTCTGGCCTAGAAGCTTATTCGGGGATAATCGAAATTGTTGAAGCAGAAGTTTCGTTCTTTCAAGGAGATTCAATGCTATCCCGATAGTCAGTTCAAAATGCTATTGGATCCTTGTAAACAACCGATACTTACTATCGCCAGCCAGTTCTTCCAAAACCCTCTTGGTTATCAACTTGACTGGATTAGGCAATTCGGTACGTTTCTGAAGATCGTCATAGTTCTGGAATGGCTGCTTCTCTCGCTCATTTATGACCTGCCACATGTACTTCTTTCCTATGCCCGGAATCAGCTCCAAAGCATGCATTCTTGGTGTCACAGCTCTCGCGGTATTGAAAAAAGTGATAAACCAATTCTCACGGCTCAGCACTATTCTGCTTATCACTGGCGAGAGCTCCATCTTTCCCGCAGCGGTTAACTCTTCGTAGCCTATACGCCCTATGATGTATGTGATCTCCTCGCGTGGCTCTTTCCCAACGTAGACGCGGTCGTGGGCCGTAAGCATCACACCGTCTTTTACGAGCGCTTCAAGCAGAGTGAAAAACTCTTCCCCAATCAATTGAACCAGAGCCCCAGCTCTATAACCAGCTCTGCCTTGAGGGCGTATCCCTGGGCGGCCGTGTGGAAGGAAATCTAAGACATAAGCGTACTCTTCGTATCGCTTCTCCATCATAGCCATATTAACCCTTATCTTACACGTTATTGCTTAAAAAACAGTTACTAAGTCACAACTCTGCTCATTTCAGTTTTCGATTTTCATCCAAAAGGCTGACTATAGCCTTCAGCATTGAAACATCAATGATCTTTCGCCCACCGGTCAGAAAAACCCTTAACTCTTCAACACTCTTGGGCATACAATTGACTATCTGGACAGCCTCATCTTCATCTATCCCATGTTCAGTTACGAGTCTCCCCACAAGTTTCTCAGCAACTTCAGAGTCTGCTCTGGAGAATTTGGAGACGTAATCAAAAGCACGGCGCTGCAACTGGTCCAAGTTCGCTTCACCTATAGATTCCAGTAAGCTTTTAACTTGCGGAAGAGTGAGTTTCTTCTCGGTAACATCTTTCGCTGACATTTTAATCACTTTCAAAAGGTTCCAAATGTTCAGGTCTGACAACGATTTCCTTAATTGCGTCGCCTTGCGAGACTGTCACAACATAGCTTCTTCCACGTTTCTCAAGTATGGTGCCAATCCTGCCATGGAAACGTCTGTGGGGCATTCCCTTCTGGACACTTGAGTCAATCAGAACAATCACACGGTTTCCAGGTTGATACTCATGCAATAGCTTACTCAGTCTAAGTTTTCCATGTTCTCTAGGCTCTTTCGTTAGCAGCCGCCGTGTACCTGAACGATAGCCCTTTGATCCCCTCATTTTTCCACCTCTCTAATCTCCCATATTCACACTCAAAACATCGAGCTTCATAGGCTTCGCTTTGTTTTCAAGAATCCCCGAGACGCTAGGTGTTGTTCTTCCTTCATCGCCCGTCACCAATTCTTTGACGTATAGCCCTCCTTGGCAACGTAATATCAGCTCAGCCTTTTTAGGCGACAACTTCTTAACGCCCACCTCATATATGTACCTTTCCCGGGTTAAATCAGCCCGTCTATGCAAAACGCGAACCGGCGTCTTCTGGCTAATCACACCGTTGGCAAGTCTCTCTTTCAAAAGCTTCAGATCCTTTGCTACTATTCTGTTCTCGAACTCTATGAGCACGCGATACTCTTTCTGCGTGGATTCTCCTTTCTTCAGTCTTCGAACGAGATCTTTGTCTGCGAATTTCAGGTTTGAAACTTCAATCTTGCCTTTGCCGTAGGAATTTACGTTTTGTTTCAGTTTCGCAAGATCTAAGAACCTCTTTTGTGGTCTCGTGACTTCGATTACAAAAGGTCTTCCTGTGCCTAGCATGCGAGCATCGATATCTTCTCTTCCTGACGCGTGGAAAGACGTTTTCAAGCCGCCTGTTGCGTCCAAGAGAATCTTTCCAATGAGTTCCTCAACTGACTCTGAATACATTTTTCCTGTCCAAGAGCATTTTTCACATCCTCTCCCCCGGCAGTTTGAGCAAAACCATTTTGACTGAGGTATACCTCTAGCGAGTTTCCTGTATCGACCAGCGACAAAGAGGGGATTTACTTGAAGCTTCACAGTCTCAGCAAATGGATTTACAAGCACGACAATCTCAGGCTTCAAAAACTCCACTGCTTTCTTGTTATGTTCAACAATCCTCTTTCCAGTCAATCTTCCAAACTCGTTTCGCATACTCTCGCCATAGTGCACTTCGAATCTAGCTTTGAATTCATCTTCACATTCCTCTGATGCTGTCGGCAACTCGATCCCAACAAGGAAGGTGCCATATTCATAAGCTTCAAGAAGATGCAAAGCTCTTTCCACCAAAGATTCTATGTTGTTGAATTTGCCTTTACATAAGAAACAAGCCTGCTCAGCATTCTTGCTTGAAGTGTGCTTCTTCATTATCTGCAATATTTCTTGAGCCTCCTTCGAAAACCCATTTGATGCGAGGATCTCGAGGATTCTTTTTCCTCCCTTGATTCTTGAAAGTGAGTCTGCATGTGCGCTGAGTACCAAGGCCAGTTTCATTGATTTACCGCGTGCATCATTTTCTATTCCATGTCCAAGCAAGGCAAATTGTCTTCCAAGACAGTGATCACATAGCGGATACTCCTCAAGCATCCTCAAAGCTTGCTGCAAAATATCCGTGAATCCATCCCCCGGCTTTCTGTCTAAGATTGTTTGAGGTCGAAAGGCATTCCTCTTCCAAAGAAAGGCAGTTTCTTTTTCCTTCGCAAAGTCTTAAGCATTCGCCGCATCACGATGTATTGTTTCAAGAGTTCCTTCATTTCTTTCTCGCTCGTTCCTGAACCTCTCGCTACTCTTCTGATTCTTGAAGCGTTGAAAATCTTTGGGTTTTCCTTTTCCTGAGAAGTCATAGACTGAATCATCACACGCCATTTCTCAAGGCGACCTTCAGCCGTGTTAAGCATGTCTTCAGGTATATTGTATGACATACCAGGCAGCATCTTCAAAAGCTTCTTGAAGGTACCCATTCCTTTGATGGCTTCAAATTGCTCATACATGTCTGTTAACGTGAACTTGCCACTTAGGATGGCCTTGGCTTTCTTCGCTGGAACCTTGATCTCTGCATCACGAACTTTGTCAAGCAGAGTCTCTAAGTCACCCATTCCCAAGAGCCTGCCAACAAACCTTGAAGGAATAAATTGCTCTATATCTTCCACCTTTTCGCCTGTGCCAATGAACTTTATCGGTGCACCAGTTGCTGCGACTGCGGAGAGTGCACCACCACCCCTTGCCGAACCATCCAATTTGGTGACAAAGATGGAGCCTATTGGGGTAGCTTCGTTGAATGCTTTTGCTTGAATTAGCGCTTGCTGGCCTATTGTTCCATCAATCACCAACATGACCTCATCCGGTTTGATACTCTTCTCAAGCATCTTCATTTCCTTGATCAGTTCCTGTTCTTCTTTGTGACGACCAGAAGTGTCCACAAGAATCAAATCTTTGTCCGCGAATTGCTTCAATCCTTCATTGACTACCTTGATGGCGTCCTTAGCTTTCGAGTCGCCATATATGGGGACGTTTATTCGGCTAGCTAGTTGCTGAAGCTGCGCGTATGCGCCTGGTCGGAAAGTGTCTGCGCAGATCAATGCTGGCTTCAATCCTCTTTTCTGGAAGTATCTCGCAAGCTTGGCCCCATTTGTTGTCTTTCCAGAGCATTGTATTCCCACCAGCATCACAGTCTTTCTTTTCCCCGGTTCCATTTTCAGCGGAACTGGTTTTTCTCCAAGAAAATGCGTTAGCTCTTCATAAACCACTTTTATCAGGTGTTCACGTCTCGAAATTCCTGGGGGACCCCTTTCTTTTAGTGCCCTTTCCTCTATTCGCTTTGATATGTCAAGCACTAGTTTAACATTCACGTCTGATTGAAGCAGAGCTTTTTGAATATCATGCACGAGCTCTTTAACTGTAGCCTCATCTATGACGGATGCTTTGAAAACCTTTCTGAGAGCATCATAAAGTGAAGAGCCTAATCGATCTAGGGCCATGGTTTTCTCCAAGTCTCAAGTTGATTGAGTCTTTAAACGGACACTTCACTCTTTAATCTTACTCTCCATAAGCTTTTTACACTTCACGGGTTTCTAGGTAATTGGGGAACAGGCTTTGAACGAAGTTAAAGTCATAGAAAGAACACAAATCCCAACCAACGCCACGATGCTCTTCGGTTTTCCGGACGTTGGTTTGGTAGGCGTCATAGCAGCTTCACACCTGATTGAAGAACTGAACCTGACTGAAGTGGCATACTTGGATTCAACATTGTTGCCACCAGTAATAGTCTTGCATGATGGACTCCCACATTCATCGATAAGGATTTTCGGCAACGACGATTTTCTCTTGACCGTGTCTGAAACGCCTATACCTGCAGAAACTATCTATCCAGTGATGGATGCGCTGATTGAATGGGGAAAGAACAAGAAAGTCAAGATGATGATCTCGCTAAGCGGTATTCCGGTCGAAGACAGACAAGAGACACAGGAACTGAAAGTTTTCTCAGCCGCATCCAAGCCCGAAACCTTGAAAATGATTCAAGACAAAGGCATCGAAGTATTGATGGAGGGATACATGGTCGGCCCTCAAGCAATCATGTTGATGCGTTGTTCTCAGGTTGACTTGCCTGCAATAACACTGCTTGCACAATGTTTTCTTAACTATCCAGATCCGGAAGCAGCAGCGGAGATTCTGAAGAGCCTAACCATTCTGGTGGGAGTGAAAGTAGACATCGCCAAACTTCTGGAAAAGGGTGAGGAGATTCGTTTGAAAGCAAGAGACGTGATGAAACGAACTCGGGAAGAAATGTCTAAGGTCAAGAAAACGCAGGAATACGACTCACCAGTATATGTATCTTAAAGGAGGGCCTAGACAGTGTCAATAAAGAGAAAACATTCATTCTTGGATCCGGTTGACAACTACTTTGGGGATTTGGAAAAGGAATTTGAAAGATGGAGAGAAGCAATCATAGAGAAACCAAGCTGGAGCAAGAAAAATTCTACGATAGAACCGCTGCATAACACTAAAGTGACACCCACAGAAGTCGTCGTAACTGTAGACTTACCCTTGACTGAAGAGAGAGCTGTGCAGGTCAACCCCCTCGATGAAAGAACCCTTGAAATATCGGCAAAAATGAAACGAAAAATACGACTTGAGGAATTGGGGATAACCTATCACAAAGCCGAATTCCATAAATTGTATTGTCATGCACGTGTGTCAGTACCTGTAAACATGTCCAGGATGAAAATCAAATTCAAGAAGGGGATGCTTGAGATTCGCATCCCACGCAAGAATAAGGATTGAAGCCTCAGCCCTATGAGTAAACTCATCATGAATCAGACGGCTCTTCTCGCATCATTGGCTCCAAGAACTCCTATGCAAGATACTGAAATAAGCTTTGATGGAAAGTCTTTTAACAAGACGTAGCAATTTGGTTTGAAGAACCTAATAGGTGGAGGCAATGCCAGGAGAAAGAGCGATTCATATAGGCATTTTTGTGCTCACGTTAGTGGGTTTATGTTCACTAAGCGCTTGGGCGAGCTATGAATATCTTCGTGAAACTCTGATTCTGGAGATCTCCAGCATTGCACTGAGCTGGGGATTGATACTTCTTGTCCTCTACGTCAGTTTCAAGGCACTAGATTGGAACTGGTGGAGATGAACAATCGAAGCAAATGGGATGATCCCTGTTAAAACATATCTTGTTCGAGCATTTCGGTGAGTTCAGTAAGTAGATTAGACTCAGTGCCGCTTGGAAACACTCTTGTTGATTCGTGGTTGACACTCCGTTATGGTATATTGAAATATCCTATAATAACAAGTGTCTTGCTTCCCGCTTGTCCTAGATCTGCAAAAAGAGAATGTTTTGGTGAAGCTTGAGTCACTAGGTTCTCGGCAAGAACCCGCTCTCGTTCCTATTTTATTCTAATGATTTTCATTTTACCCATTATTTTCCAGTATTCAATCTCAACGCCAGCGACGATTTTCGCTTTCAGCTCTTCTTCTGTCGGGTAGGGAGCGTCCAAATATTCGTAAGTTTCCAAGTCCATGATTTGGACGCCTGTAGGGTTGACTGCAAAGATCTGCCCCATCCTCTTGTCAATTATCGGTACTTCAGTGTTTAGGTCAACTGGTTTCACGAATTGCCTCTTCACATTGTCAAAAACGCCTATGGCCACTATTCGGGCTTTGGCAGATCCGTGTTTCCCTGGCTTTGACTTCGTTATGTCAAGTATGTGGCAGGGTTCACCCTCAATGATCATATAGCCGCCAACACGTAAACTCCCAACGTCAATTGGTCTAGTCAATTCCCCACCAGCTTTCTATGACTCTCTGCTAAGTGCATTTCTCAACAACACCCATATATAGATTAAGGTGCCGCTAATAGTCGAAAAGGAGAGACCCTTGTTCAATAGTGTCGGTTTGGTTGCCCGTTTCGACAAGAAGCAAGCAATAAAGCTTGCAGAGGACTTGGCAGAGTATCTGACAACCAAGGGACTACAAGTCTGTATTGAAGAAACATTGGCTGGAAAGACTAAGAGAAAAGAAGAAACCATCCCACTGGTACAAATGAAAACCGACTTCATAGTGACTATTGGCGGAGATGGCACGATCCTTAGAACCTGCGTTTCGGTTCCGAAGCCAGAACCACCAATACTTGCGATAAACATGGGAATCCGAGGTTTTTTGACAGAAGTTGAGCCAAGACTAGCTTTTGAGGCTGTGGACAAATGCCTGAAAGGTGAATACATTGTTGAAAAATGCATGAAGCTTGCTGCAAGCGCAAACGGCAAAGCCTTTCCAGATGCTCTTAATGAAGTTGTCGTTACACATAATGAGCCGGCGAAGCTGCTCTACATGCGGATTTTGAAAGATAAGAAGCCTATTCTGACTTGCCAATCAGATACTCTGATCATCTCTACGCAAACTGGCTCAACCGGCTATTCGCTCTCAGCTGGGGGACCTGTTCTGGATCCTGGCGTGGACTCGTTTGTTCTGACACCTATATGTCCGTTGACAGATTTCCGACCGATTGTCTTTCCAGCAGACTCAAGCCTAACAATCGAGGTTGAAAGACCAAAAAGGATGCTTATGCTAATAGACGGACAATATAGCCAGGTCATATCTTCTGAACTTCCAAGTGTGACTGTAACCCGTTCTAAACATGAGACCTCTTTCATAAGGTTTGGCGAGAACTTCTACCATCGTTTGAGAAGCAGACTTCTTTTCAAAGGAATGAGGTGAACGCACCAACGACTGCTACAGACAAGAAAGTAGTGGTCTTAGATACTTCTGCATTCGTTGCTGGTTTCGATCCATTTTCAATCGAAGGTGAACTGTTCACTTCTCCCGCAGTCAAAGAGGAAATAGTGGAAAACTCTATGTCTGGAGTCAGGTTCAGAACAGCCGTAGAAAGCGGCAAGCTAAAAGTCAAGATGCCAAGTGAAGCATTCATTGATAGAACAAAGAGTTCAGCAACAGTTATTGGCGACAAACATCTCCTCTCGGAAACTGACATTCAAGTTCTGGCATTAGCCCTAGAACTCAGAACTAGAGGTAGTTCTCCACTAATTGTCACAGATGACTACTCAATGCAAAACGTCGCAAACCAAATTGGAATAGAGTTCGCTTCACTAGCGACTTTCGGCATTCGACTTCGCCTCCAATGGTTAAGATATTGCCCTGCATGCTACAGAAGATACCCAGCAGACAGCAAAACTGGAATATGTGAAATATGTGGAACAAAGCTAAAGAGGAAACCATTGAAGAAGTACAGACTAAACCTCAATTGCCCTACAAACATATCCAATGAAGGACTGGAACGCCGGAAGCAAAAGCATTAGGCTTTGTCACGTTTCTTCAATTGGGATTATGCTTCTGCATTGTCTCGTTTGCTGAAGTAGATTATGTCACGGCGTTCAATGTAACCACATTTCTCAAAAAGCGCCTTCGAAGCGACGTTAAAGTCGTCGACCAAAACGCAGAATATCTTGATATCAAGTTTTCTAAGCACTTTTTCTGATTCCGAAATCAAAGCCTTGGCCACACCAAGACCCCTGTGATCCGGATCCACGGCTAGGCGGTTGATCCAGCCTTTCCTCCCATCATTGCTTGCGATAGCAACGCCGACAAGTTCGCTACCATCATATGCTCCTAGAAAGAAGTCAGGGGAAGATTTCATCTGCACGGCCATTGCCGTTTTGCAGTCACGTCCTTTTTCCTCAAAGGATAACTCTGCCTTAATCCAAAGCCTGATTATCTGGTCGTAGTTCTCTATTGTTAGTCTTCGAATTTCCATGCAAGCACTTCAAAGAGAAGCTTTTAGATTACTTCTCTTTTTCAACTTCTTTCGTCACGTCTATTACTATGTCCAAGGCCGCATCTACAAGTTCTCGAGTTATGATCATCGGTGGGGCTATTCTGATCGTCGAGGCTCCGCAGGTTATGATGTTGACTCCACGCTTCCATGAGCGCATCATGATTTCGTTGACCTTCTTCGTTGCGGGTTTCTTGCTTTCCTTGTCCTCAACAAGCTCCATGCCTATCATTAGACCCTTACCTCTTACGTCGCCAACAATCTCACTTTCTGCCTGAAGCTCCCCGAGCCTCTTCAGGATGTAGGCGCCTTGTTTTGCCGCATTCTCCAGAAGGTGTTCCTCTTTTATAACGTCTATTACTGCAAGCGCTGCGACGCATGAAACTGGGTTGCCGCCAAAGGTACTTGCATGAGCACCGGGACTCCAATCCATGATCTTTGCGTTAGCGATAGTTGCACCCAATGGAAGACCTGACGCTAGTGCTTTTGAAGTACACAAGATGTCAGGTTCGACACCCCAATGCTCTATCGCAAACCATTTGCCTGTTCTTCCCATGCCAGACTGCACTTCATCAACTATAAACAATATTCCATATTTCTCTGCAAGCTTCTTCAGCTTCTGATGATAATCCGGAGGTGGCACAACATACCCGCCCTCACCTTGAATTGGCTCAACAACTATGGCAGCAACGTCCTCAGGAGGTACGAATTTCTGCAAAACGTGTTCGTCAATGAAATCTACGCACCAATAGTGGCAGTCTGGATACGTCAGCTTGAACGGACAGCGATAGCAGTAAGCATATGGTACATGAGTAACACCAGGCATTAACGGAAAGAAATATCGCCTTTGTGCAGGTTTGCTGGCAGTAAGTGACAAAGCACCAATTGTGCGTCCGTGAAAAGCACTTATGAAGCCTATGAACAACTGTTTACGAGTATGCCACTTGGCGATCTTGACAGCGGCTTCAACGGATTCAGCACCACTGTTACCAAAATAAGCCTTCTTCTCAAAGTTTCCAGGCGTGATCTTTGTTAGATTCTCTGCAAGGTCGAGGACTTCCTTGTAGTAGAAGTCTGTATTGGAATAATGTAGGAAACGGTCGCATTGACTCTTTATGGCTGATATGACCTTTGGATGATTGTGGCCAACATTAAGACAAACCAAGCCAGAGTTGAAGTCTATGTACTCATTACCGTCAACATCTGTCACGATGCAGCCTCTGCCACTCTGAACAACAAGCGGGTAAAACCGCCCATATGAAGGCGAAATCAGACGCTCATCCTTCTTAACTAGTTCTCTTGCTTTCGGTCCTGGCGGACTAGCAACGATTCTGGGATATTTGCTCATCAAACGTCACCAAGGTGAACTTTACGTTTAGAAAGGAGGGTTTTATATAGCTACCGATACTTCTCCCAAGAAATACACAAAGAGTCTAGGTTAAGAACACACCGTTAGACAAGACTAATCCATCGAGTGCTTCTCTGTCTCATGAAGTGAGAAATAAGCTGCTACTTGGCCAGTATTATCTCGATGGTTGAGACGTTTGCTTTCCTGCCATCCTCTCGAGCAAGTTCCTCGGTGCGAATGCTTATGCCTTGAAGCCGCACATCCTTCAGAAAAACTCGCCTCAGCAACTCAACGGAGTCAACTGCTCTACAGATTGCTCGTCCTCTGGCTTTGACCACGATTCTCTTTGAACCAGAGCTGAAGTGCGTCAGACAAGCGATTACATAGTTCTTCACTGGTTTCTGGCCGACAAACACAACGGTTTCCTTGACTTGCGGTTCTTCCGCAACTCGTGGAGGTGCTGGCTCCTTTGTTTGCTTGTCTTTCTTGTTGACTTTTCGTTTTGGTTTCTTCTCTGTCACATCACACACCGCTTTCTTTACTAGAGCATAGTCGAGGTGAAGTACTATATGTCAACGAGTTTAGCTTCTTATATCTTTCCGTGCGGAACCACCGCAAGCGCGTTATCTGAAGGCTCATGCATTCTCACTACTGATGTGCGATGTCGCTTGCCGGCTGTGCACATTGTTGATCAGCAAAGCGCATCCCCTCTTCGAAAGCACGCACATTTGTCTGAAAAAGATCAATCTTCTTTCCAAACAGTTCCTTCAAACCTTCAATAATACTTTCTTTGGCAACAGTCTTTGTGAGTGCAACATAGGCACCAAGCATTACCATGTTCGCAGATTTCTCAGTACCAGCCGAAGTGGCAACTTCACTTGCTGGAATAGCCAACGTCTTGATGTCTTTTCTGGTAACTGGATGGGTGACAAGCGAACTACTAAGGAGTAGTAATCCGCCACTCTTCAATCGTGGCTCGAATGTTTCCATAGAAGGGTTGTTCATTACAAGGACTGTGTGAGGATGAGCTGTGACTGGAGAACCGATCTCTTCGCTTGAAATCACGATCGTGCAGTTGGCAGTTCCACCACGCATTTCAGGGCCATAGGATGGAATCCACGTCACATGCCTGCCTTCCTTCATAGCGCTGAAAGCCAAAAGCTTCCCAATGAACATTAAGCCTTGACCTCCAAAACCAGCCATCACGATGTCCTCATAGAGAGGTTTTTCTCCAGTTTTTGCCACTCTTACGCCTCCTTTGGAGTCTTAAACTCGCCTAATGGAAAGTGGGCAGCCATTTTCTCGTCCACAAATCTCAAGGATTCAACCGGAGTCATGTGCCAATTAGTAGGGCATTGAGACAAGACCTCTACAAGTGAATATCCCAAGCCATTGATTTGTGTTTCAAAAGCCTTCTTGATAGCTTTCTTAGCCTGAACTATGTTTCTTGGGCTACTCACACTTACTCTTGCAACATAAGCGACACCCTCAATCGTTGCCAGCATTTCACATACTCGAAGCGGATATCCTGCCTTCTCTGCTACCCTTCCAGTAGGAGTTGTTGTTGTTTTTTGTCCAATAAGCGTAGTGGGAGCCATTTGCCCGGCAGTCATTCCATAAATGGCATTGTTGACGAAAATCGTGGTGATTTTCTCTCCACGCGCTGCCGCATGGATCGCCTCCGCGGTTCCTATGGCCGCAAGATCTCCATCACCCTGATAGGTAAAAACAACAAGCTCCGGATGCACACGTTTGCATCCTGTTGCTATGGCAGGTGCACGACCATGTGCTGCTTCGTATGAATCCAAGTGGAAATAGTTGTAAAGTAATACAGCGCAACCTACTGGCGCTACCACAACTGTTCTGCTGTGGATTCCCAGTTCGTCTATCACTTCAGCCACCAATCTATGAATAATGCCATGACCGCATCCTGGGCAATAATGTGTGCTTGCGGAGGTAAGCGTTCTAGATCTCTCAAAGGCAACTTCCATCTTATCTAGGTCCCCCAAGGAGCTTCTCCACTTCAGCAACAATCTCATCATAACTTGGAACCATACCACCTACCCTACCGTAGAAGTGTATCTTGCTCTTGCCACAAACTGCAAGCCTTACGTCCTCAATCATTTGACCCATACTCATTTCTACAACCAAGAAATGCTTCACTTTTTCCGCCACCTGAGCAAACTGCTGATAAGGAAACGGATAGAGTGATATTGGCCTTAACAAACCCACCTTGAAGCCTTTTTCGCGCAGGATCTTGATTGCTGTTTTTGTGATCCTTGCGACGGTTCCGTAGGCTGCTATCACAACGTCGGCGTCTTCAGTCAGGTAAGATTCGAAGCGCGCCTCTTGTCTTACTGCTTCGCGGAGCTTTCGCGCAATCTCGAGGTTGCGCTTCTCTAGAATCACCGGGTCAAGATATAGGGTTTTGATCAGATTCCGAGACCTACTATTGCTCCCCGTTATGGCCCAGTCCTTTCTTGGAGCGGCTATTGGTTTTTCTGACAGCTTGAACTCAACTGGCTCCATCATCTGTCCGATATTTCCGTCTCCCAATATCATGACAGGATTGCGATATTTGTCGGCAAGATCAAAAGCCAGCGCGGTAAGACTTGCTGCTTCTTGACCTGTGGACGGAGCCAGCACAAGCAAATGGTAATCACCATGGCCGCCTCCTTTGGTTGCTTGGAAATAGTCAGATTGTGAAGGATGTATACCACCTAGACCTGGCCCACCTCGCATCATGTTCACCAGAACACAAGGGAGTTCTGCTGCTGCAATGTAAGAGATTCCCTCTTGCATAAGGCTGATTCCCGGACTTGAGGAAGAAGTCATCACTCTTGCACCTGCACCTGCTGCACCGAAAACCATGTAGATCGCAGCCACTTCGCTTTCTGCCTGCAGAAAACACCCACCGACTTCTGGAAGCCTCCACGCCATGTATTCGCCGATTTCGTTCTGTGGGGTTATCGGGTACCCGAAATAATATCTACATCCTGCTTGGACAGCGGCTTCAGCTATTGCTTCATTTCCAGCCATAAACTTCTTCTCTGTCACTTCTTCACCACGTCCGTTTTTCTTTCCTTGTAAACTGTAATTGCTGCGTCTGGGCAAACCAAAGCACACAGGGTACATCCTGAGCATTTGCTTTGAGGGTCGCTGAATTCAGCCGGGTGATAGCCCTTCTTACTAACATGATTGGAGACTTGAATAAGCTTCTGCGGACAGAAGTTAACGCAAAGCATACAACCCTTACAGAACTCTTCATCTATCCTGATTTTGCCCATATTCGCCCCAACTATTCCTTTATTAGTTGACTTCTTGCCTTGCGCTCTAAGCAAAGACTTCAGGCCATTGCTTTGACTCAAAGGATAGGTCTAAGAGTTCAGCCATATTAGCATTAGGCTAAATGAAAGTCAAAAACAACATTAGAAGAAGACCGCTGATGAAGAATATCGGTATAACGGTTTTTTTTGCTCTTTGAAAAGCTCTGTCGATGAGAAGAGACAACGCGCTCAGATGTTTCTCGCCGATCACCTTCACGCGGGGAATAGTTACGCAACGACAAGCCGCATTGGCACGCTCCAATTTTCTTGACGCGATGAGGGTTGTCTCTTTGATGTAGGTGATAAGTCGTTCATGATCCATAGCTTGGCCTATTGGATTGTATCCTCGCTTACCCAATACTGTCGCGCTAACTGAATGAACATCGGTTGTGAAGATCTCGCCTTCATCAATATTTACAGAACCGAAGGCAGAAAGGATTTTCTCACGTAATCCAGTAACCATGTTGTTGCCGTCAATCACTACGTATGCTGTCCTCTGGTTGTTCACTTTGACTATGATTGCGGTGATGCCACCAGTTCCCATACCGTCTCTAAGACCGAACTCTTCAGGTCTCACGGTGGCTGCGCCAATTTCAAAGGTCCACTTTTCCATAGAGATCGCTTTTCCCAGACAATCTTTTGCGACTCTTTTCAACGAGTCCAGAGCCTTGGACATATCCGTTGGTCCATCAATGCTATTATGTGTGTTAATGGCGACGCAACAAGTCAATCCGAGCTTTCGTGCTTCTTCTTGAACAAACAAGCCAAGTTCCTGCGGTAAATCCTCCGTCGTATTAGGTGCAAGAGTGAGTGAGAGCAAGGCGAAATCACCGAAAACTTGACAACTAGCAGTCGCCGAGTCAGAATTGACTTTGACGAATGGCGACGCTTGTGATTGCTGCACCTCAAAATTCATTGCCTCGGCAATATGGCTAATCACCTTCTGGTTTTGAAGTTGAGAGACCAAGTCCAGTTCGTGGCCTTGCAGACCTAGAGGAATACACGCAGTGCAGTCAAACCTTTTTTCAATAGAATCTTTGAGCAAAGATGGAAGAGGACTGCTTCCAACGTTCTTGAAAGGTCCTGGGTGGATTGAAGGAACAACCATGGCGGCTTTGGTTTTAGATGTACCAAACTTGACTAACGCGACGTCAACGTCGTGCTCCTCCCCCAGCTTTTCAAGCAGATTCTCAAAAGGAGTGTTTGAATCGGTTATCCAATTCAGTAGAAACGCTCTCAAAAGGGCTAATGAAGGAATGCCAAGTGTTTGTTCACCTAGACTATCCAAGAGAGAAAGGAATACGTGAGTTGAAATGAGGCTCACTATAGGCGAAAGGATAAGAAACAAGAACAGACCAAGTGTGACGGAGTAGCCTGTTTCTATCCAGAACACCAAAAAGGGCAATAAGCAGAAGAAGGACTGCAGAAAAGAGGATGCCAGAATCGATCTGTAGTTCAATGAAGATGACGCACCAAGAGTTATTAGGCGCAAGATGGATACTGCTGAAAATCCCAAGAGACAAAGCCTGAGCCACCAGAATACACCAAACAACAACCCTACCAAAACGCCTAGGAAGATCAGAAGAGACCACACACCCAAACAGAAAAGCGACAGGGTGGCGGTTCTTCTCAGATCGTAGATCGGATCATTTCTCAAGGCAAACTTGCTTGCCAAGTAATCAGAGAGGAGACTGATTGAGAATAGAGCAAGCCCAAGCAACAACCCATTAACTAGCTTTTCAGATGAGCGAAAGAGAATCGCTACGCTTGAAAGCCCACTAGCCATACAAACCAGAGCTTGAAGTAAAACAACTCGCTTGTACGATGGAAGTCTAAACAAAGATGCATAGTGTTTGACTGCTTTTTCCATAGACTGATCAAGAGAGCCTCTAGTACTCATTCCCAATCCTCTTAAGCGAGCTTCCTAGGATGCCAACTGCCATATTAAAGTGTCGTGAATGAAACTTTGATGGAGTCGCGTATCAAGCTAAGGCTATGCAAAGCAATCGATGCGTGCTGCGATGAACTGGCACTAACATAAACCCAAAAAGAGGCAAATCAATCTCACGCAGTATAGACGCAACTGCTGTGCTACGAGCCAAATACCTTAAAAGGAACTACTGCTCTATGTGAATTACTAGTTGCCAGGTTTTGTCAATCATATGCCAGAACAGAACATCCCGCTAACGATATTCCATATGTTGGAGAAAAATGTGGGAAACCAGATACGGGTCATTCTGGATCCTGCATATGGTTTTGAGGGATCTTTGGTAGCTGTGACCCGCGAACCTGCAGGAATATGGTTATCAGATGCGGAGGCAGTCATTCTACGTGCCACTATTGCTCAACCCATACCCCAAGTTGCGGGAAGAGAAGAGCGAAGCGAGATATTTGTTCACCTGAACTCTGTTCAGAGAATAGAAGTTTTGCACACGCCCTCACGGCGGTGACCTATCACCCAGCAAAGAATATTTGCGCTAGAACACATACCACTATCAATGCTATCGCAGAAACCACAAGCAGCTCAGGCCTTACTTTAACACCCTCAGTTTCTTCTTCAAAGAACCGCAATAGTCCTGCACTTGCCGCCGGCATCGGTCCCGTCTTTTCTTTCTTCTTCTTGCTCACTTGAGATCCCCTTGTATCCGGACACGAATCCCTACCATCTTCTTCATTATTAAGGTTATGTTGTCTCGAAAGAGTTTTTATTTTTGAACACAAGATATTGAAAGAGGAAAGGTGTTCGAAATGGCTACTCCAAAGGACGAATATGATCATGTCTTCAATCTACTTCAACAACATCATGAATGGTTTCAGAAGAGTATCCCTCTCATAGCAAGCGAAAATATCCCAAGTCCAGCCGTACGTGAAGCCATCGTAACTGATTTCGGGAATCGCTACGCAGAGGGATGGCCTGGAGAACGCGTCTACGCTGGTTGCCGTTTCATAGATCAAGTCGAATTTAAATGCATAGAACTCATGAAAAAACTCTTCAACGCTGAATTCGTGGATGTCAGACCAATATCAGGAGTCGTAGCCAATCTAGCAGTCTACACAGCCTTCACTGAACCAGGTGACACCCTTATGGCGTTATCCATACCATGTGGCGGCCACATCACCTCAGGAAAAAAGGAGCTGGGCGGTACAGCAGGTGCAGTTAAGGGATTGAACGTTGAATATTTACCTCTGGATTACAAGGAACTCAACATAGACGTGGATAAGGCGAAGAACAAAATTCAGGAACTGGCAGTCAAAGGAAAGCCACCCAAATTTGTTATGTTCGGGGCAAGTGTTTTCCCATTTCCGCATCCAATCAAAGATTTAGCTGATGCCATTCACTCCGTGAATGCCACCGTAGGATATGACGCCGCACACGTAGCCGGGCTTATCGCAGGACAACAGTTCCAAGATCCGCTTAGAGAAGGCGCCGATGTCGTCAGCTTGAGTACACATAAGACTTTCTTTGGACCTCAGCACGGCGGAATCCTATCGTGGGAAAGAAATGCCGAGAAGATTAAGAAAGCGACCTTTCCTGGTATGGTAAGCAATCATCATCTACACGAAGTTGCTGGTCTCACAATTGCATGTGCAGAAATGCTTGAATTCGGAAGAGAATATGCAAGCCAAATAGTAAAGAATGCGAAGGCGCTTGCTCAAGCGCTCTATGAAAAGGGATTTAACGTCTTAGCAGAACACAAAGGATTCACACAGTCCCACGTGATCCTAATAGATATAACGACGTACGGCGATGGCGGCACTGTCGAAGAAACATTGGAAAAGACAAACATAATAATAAACAGAAACCTGCTTCCATGGGATATTAAAGAAGGCAGGCACTTCATGCACCCAGGCGGCATAAGAATAGGTGTGTCAGAAGTTACAAGACTAGGCATGAAGGAGTCTGAGATGAGCGAAATAGCCGACTTCATCAAACGCGTTATGATTAACAAAGAACCACTGGAGCAAGTGAAAGCAGACGTGGAAGAATTCAGGAACGACTATCAGAAAACCCACTACTGTTTCGAAGACGCAACAGATGCCTATAAATACATAAAAATACGCTGAATCTTGCGATTCTCATTTGCCACAAAACAGCCACCAGACGCAAAGATCGATTTTGACCTAAACGATCTTTCAATTGTGAATGTAACCCCTTACATAGTGACTGATTGAGGAGACATGGAGAAGATGCAGGTACGCCAATTCCAAGAAATGATGCGCCGATTGTACTTCCGTAGGGACTCAAAACGAGGCGTGACGGGAACCTATGAGTGGCTTGTAGACGAAATAGAGGAATTGAGAGAAGCGTTGAGTATGGATGACAAGCAGGCATTGGAGAACGAGTTTGCAGATGCCTTTGCATGGTTAGCATCACTCGCGAACATTGTGGACATTGACCTTGAGAGAGCAGCTCTTAACAAGTATGACAACAAATGCCCAAAGTGCCGGCTCTCGCCTTGTCAATGCGCCTTCTAGAGTGAATCCACTAGGCGCCTCTGTCCAACGCCCGTAGGCGCCCAAACATGTGGCTTATTGCCCTTACGTTCAACCACTGCTTCTGCCTCCAAGAGCTTCAGATGGTGCAAAGCAACGCCGTAACCCATTATAGCTTCCCTCGCTAAACCTTTAGTATCAACTGAGTGTCTGTCAAGAATGCTTAGAATGCGAGTCCTAGCTCTCAAACCTAGCTTGACGTTTCTTATTTTGGACAGATATGCTTTGGGATGATAAGCTTCTCTAGACACACCTCTCCATACCTCTCAAAGAGTACCTAATGGTGTTTTCATACAAAAACCTTCTTTAGGAAAAATCAGTTATGCTGATCTGCTTTGTTTTCTTACTTTCAAACATGGCAGCGATTTCTTCTTTTATTAGTGATATTCTCTGTGCATAATATTTGGGTAATGAGTATTTTTCAACCAGATGCTGTGCTATCTCCAGATATTTTTCTATGCCGCCTCGGTAAACGGTTAATGCCAATTGCCCACCACATTTAGGGCATTTCCCTCTAAGGGGCAATCGGCGATAACGCTTGTTACACAACTTACATCTAAAGGCTTGAGTTGAGAAAGCCCGAAGATTCCCAGCGATGTCACGGATGAGGTGAGTATTGAAGACTTTTAGCGCAACTTTTCTGGCATCTACTGCCTCAATCTTCTGGGCAAGTTCAAGTTGGCTGTCTAATTTCTCCACCATTGATTTAAGTGTCTTGTACGCACTTTCAGGAGGCCCCATGTTTATGTTTGAAACGGGTGTCGTGAAGCTGAAGCCTTCAAACTGTCCTTCAGTTCCAAGCCTAGATCCAATCAAGTCTATGATCGAGCCAACGTGTTTGGATTCGGTTTCTTTCCAAGTCTTCTCATAGAATTCGCGTGGATAAACGTTGGCGACGTCAAAGTCATGGGCTTGCCTCTGTACCTCTTTCGTATTGATAACCGGAATGAGGAGAAGCGGTGCATCCATTATGCCGCCAATCTGTGCGGGTAAGTATTCACGGGAAAAGTTGATTAAGGTATCCAGCGCAAGCATCAAAGTGTCTTCATCTCCATCGCAATCTCTCCGTTTCGCGGAATGCCAGATAGGATGCGCATAACAAAGGTTCAGATCGGTGAACCCAATTATTCGACCCAAAATGCCTGCACAAGTATGCGGAGCCAATCCAACAATCAAATGACCGACGAGATCGTCCAATCGTTTGACATTATAGTAAGGTGGAATCTTGTACACTTTCGCCAAGAGCTCATCGATGAAGTTTGCAATCCTCAAGAAATATTCTGCAGCCTTTCTGGGGATAACGACATCTTGCAGTTTCAGCTCACATATTTGTGATTTGTCAGTCAAATATGAACCATCAATGGCGCAAATATAACCTAGCTGTCTTAGTCTTTCAACCGAAACACCTATCTCCTGAGGCTTAAAATGAGTTAGAGGCGCGTTTGTAGCGTCAAAGCGAATTGTCCCATCCTTGTATACAGACAAGTCATATTTAGCTCGCAACACGCCCTTTTCAAGAATTTCTGGCGTCTTTGAATCATTTGTTAAACCCCTGACACCCTTCAGAATCCTCGGAGTAGCTACACTGAGAGCGCGACAAGTATTGCTAAGCAACTCGCCGAAGTTGATAACCTGCTTCTGATATTGTGTCGCAGCTGTCTTGCACACTGAACAAGTGTTCTCTCTCAAAGTTTTTCCACACTGAGGGCACGTTTTCTCAGAAATAGTCTCAGAGCCACACTCGGGGCACTTAATCCTAAAAGTGAAGGATTTGCAATTTGGGCACTTACGTTTAACGACTTCGACAAAAACTGGACCGGTCCCCGCAGCATTAACAATGTCTCTTTTCGAGCCTCCGGCCAAGCCAACTGGAAAGAGAACGTGAACAAGAGGAGTCATCTCGCGTCTTTTCGCTTTCTCAGGCCTGCCCATCCGTGCACCTACAAAGGTCGGTGCCTTTTCTCTGATTTGCAAACCAGAAAGCAGGCAAAGAGCTTCCAAAGGAGATTTTGTCGATGAAAGATCCATATCGTCTGTTTTCTCATAGCCTAAACAAAACGCAAAGGCATGAGCATTCTCGCCTTCAATAACGATTTTGTTTTCAGAAACCTTGTGCGGCAAGTAGATAATCTCCAGAAGTCGCTTGATAGATGCATCAGTCCTCCCCTCAATTCTGAAAAGCTCTTCCTTGCGGAATACTTCGGAATGAAGGAGCCAATCTCTTAGTGATCTAACATCTTCAATTGATGAGAGATTGGACCAGCAAAAAGTAAAATGAGGGTGCAAAGGGATGTGCAATATTAGAGATAGGGTCAAAGCCTCTTTTACACTAGGCCTGTATGTGAACGGGCCCTTCACATATTCGTCCAGTTTTTCCAATGGAATTTTCGTAAGGTTCACCATCTGCTCAGGTTTTTCATTAACTCTCTCTGCAATAGCCTTCTCAAGGTCTTCAACCCACCATTCCTCGACATATCCGGAAGGCATGAGAAACTTGCCATTGTAAAGGAAGTCTCCAAAACTGATCAAAATGTCGCCTAGAAAAAGGATTTTGTCGATGTCGGTTACTAACTCACTGATGTTGTCAGTAGATACTCGAACCACGGATCCATTTTTCAGTAATACGGTAGGCGGTTCAAGCGCGTCGACAGGGGCAACAATGCCACCCTTTCCTGGAAGCTCCAACCGTAATTGTGTACCCCCTGCCAGAAAACTCTGAAGAACAAACATAGTTGCTGGATGGATGCCGACGGCTGACAGTCCTGTGTTTCGCGATCTACCATACCTTAGGCGGAAACCCCCGCGTCGCGATGGGAAAGAGAAAACTGGGCGGCCTGCAATTACGTCATCCATGAAACCTGAAGACTTCTTTTCAGACTTTTTTTGGATTTCGCCAAGCCAATCCCACCCTTGAAAACCGAGTTTTTCAACAATCGTTAGAACTTTTGCGGCTCGTCCAACTATACCGTCATTTACAACTCTAAGTGCCCCTCCTCTTACACAGTTAGTCTCTACTCGAGCAAGATTACGATATGAAGAAACCTCAACAGGATTAGATTCAGTGCCTGTGACTTCGACAGGGATCCATTGAAGCGCTTTCCGCAGTTCGTCATCTGAAACGTGATATTGAAAACGCGACACTGACCGTTCATACAGTCTCGCTTCCTCGATAAAACGCGAGATCTCCTCTTCAGTAGGTTTATAGCATTCAAGTCCAAGGAGCCGCCGTATGAAGTCTCCAACAACCAGAGTCAGAGCTTGATCTGTTCCTCCAGCCGAACGCATCGGTCCCGCAAAATAGATGGCTAAGTAACGTGTCCTATCAGGGTTCGTCTTGATCGTAACTTTGGCTATTCCTTGTAGCGGCGCTGCCGTAAGCCCTTCTGTGAAAATCGCAAGCGCAGTACGTATAGCCTGATTCGCTGCTGCTTCAGGCTCCACATGCCCAAATTTGCCATGAACAATCTCTTCAGCGATCTTGAAGGCTATCTCTTCTCTTGGAAGCTTCACGCTCAAATCTCTAACACTTGCAGCCACACCTTTGGGTCCCACAAGACCCTCCACCAAATCAGCCAAGTCTTTCGCCAGTTTACACTCCGCTTCTAGCGAAGGATCAACCCCCTTTTGTCTAGCCTTTGAGCAAACTGCATACAACTCTTGGAGTTTGCTTTCCAAAGCTTCCGTGTATTGCCTATACGCAGCACTCATATGGTCATCCAAATGTCGCGCCTCACAGACTTGTGTTCAATTGGGCTTATCTTCATTCTCTGACAAGAAGAAATCAAAAACCACAACTAGTGCAAAGGCTCATTCTATTGATTCTATACAAGAACGACGCGAAGCGTTTCTCCAGCTAATCGCCAACTATCAGTCTCCTTCGTCATCACGCTTGATCCTACCATGGCTCCAAAGTTCAATTCAGAGCAGATATATCCTTGTTCAGCTTATCAGAAGGAATCCCGAGGAAAAATGTCTTACTGTCTCCGATGTCTTAGTCCTTCGATAATCTCTGAAACCTTACGTCTCACACCAGTGTCTTCTACAACATTACCAGTCACTATTATATCCGCACCAGCAGAGGCAACAGCCAATGCTTGCCCGCGACCGCGTATACCTCCCCCTACGATAAGAGGAACGTCAATATAATGTTTGACAGCACGAATCATTTCAGGGGGAACAGGATTCTTTGCACCTGATCCTGCCTCCAAATATATGAAACGCATACCTAAGTATTGACCTGCCAAAGCGTGCGCGGCAGCAAGTTCAGGTTTATCGTATGGAACAGCAATTGCTTTACCCACCACTCCAGCGGTACCTCCTTCACCGACAATTATGTAACCCATAGGGATCGGCTCCAATCCGTATTTCTTCACGAGAGGAGCACCCAGAACTTGAGCCCCAATTAAGAAGTAGGGGTCGGCTGAGTTCAAAAGCGACATGAACCATATGGCATCTGCATGGCGACTTATGCCCGTTACATTATTAGGAAAGAGAATTATCGGAATCTTCACAGTGCGCCTAACAACTCTAACAACATCATCAAGATGGGCTGCAGAAACAAATGTGGAACCACCGATCATTATAGCTACAGTACCACTTGTTCTTGCCTTTCTTGCGATTCTTGAAGCTTGAGGCGGGGTCACCTTCTCAGGATCGATTAGGGTCAGGTGAATTGAGCCTTCAGCTTCGATTCGTTCAAGAAGACACTTCTCAACGACGCCCGTCATGAAGTTCGCCTTTGTTACACGCCCTTTGCCTCAGATACTGATGATTTCCTAGGATGCCCATAGAATTTGTCAGTAAACATACAATACACATCAATCTCGCCTTGGGCATGTTTGACTGGGAACTCGTCTTTGACGCCACAACTGCCACACCCTACCACAGCACGATCTTCATCACGATAAATCTCAACTCGAATTGTCTCTTTCCCACATTTCGGACAAGAGAAGAGTTTAGGTAACCGTTTCTTAGGAATGTGGACAACTTTCCTTCTTCTCCGCCCCATTTCTCTAAGCCTTCTACGCTCAAAACCGATGCCTCTTGATATTTATGTTTGTCCTTAAATAGTTGCCTACAACCGTAAGACGAGGAGAGTGGGTTATTTGGAATTGCTGACATCTGTCTTGGATTTGAATTGGTCGGATGTAGAAGCCAAGATAACGAGATTTATCAAAGATTATATAGCCAAAACCAAAGCGAAAGGCATAGTATTGGGACTATCCGGTGGAATCGATAGCTGTACTATAGCAGCACTTTCAGCCCGGGCTATAGGGGGACGTAAAGTTCTTGGACTCATGCTCCCAGAGAAAGAAACGTGCAGCAAACAAGATCTTGAACACGCGAAACTTGTAGCAGGGAAATTCAAGCTTAAGACGCAAACATGTGACATCACATCGATCTTGGAAGCTTTCTATGAAACTATACCTACCTTTGATTTATCGGAAAGAGTTTGTAAGGGTAACATAAAGGCGCGTACACGAATGATCCTTATCTATTATTTTGCTAACAAGCTTGACTTTTTAGTTTGCGGAAGCTCAGACAAGTCTGAGACAATGGCAGGCTACTTCACAAAATGGGGGGATGTCGCGGCAGACATTTCACCAATCATGGACTTATACAAGACACAAGTCAGAAGACTTGCACAACACATGGGAATACCTGAGGAGATAATCGTTAAACCATCATCACCTGCCTTGTGGTTAGGTCAAACCGCGGAAGGAGAACTGGGAGTAAAGTATGACGTTCTCGATTGCATTCTGTATGGTTTGGAGCATTTCATGACAACATGGGAAATAGCCGAGCGAATGAACCTCAAGAAGGAGCTTGTTGACAAAATTAAGCAAAGATGGCTGTCAACAGAACATAAGAGACGAATGTTACTAACGACGAAACTTGAATATCGGACAGTGGGAGCAGACTTTAGACTTAAAAGAGGGTGACACATGGAACGAAAATTCAAAATAGCCCTTGCACAGATCAGCTGTGGGCGAGGAGAGAAAACCGAAAACATTAGAAAGATCGAGAAAGCCACTAGAAAAGCCCAAAGAGAATCAGCAAAACTTGTAATCTTCCCGGAACTCTCTCTGACAGGCTACAAAGTCAGAGACGAGATCTACGAATTGGCTGAAACGATCCCAGGACCATCAACGGAAATCGTGGGAAGAATAGCACGAGAAACTGGAATGTACATAGTCTTTGGTATGCCTGAATGTAGTGAAAAGACACAGGCGACCCTTTACAACACTTCCGTTCTTATGGGTCCTGAGGGTCTCATAGGAAAGTACCGAAAAATGTATCTTCCAACACACAGCATCTTTGAGGAGAAAAGATACTTCCGTCCCGGATTTCAGTCCGCAGTTTTCGACACAGGACTTGGGAGAATGGGACTGATTATATGCTACGATATTTTCTTTCCGGAAGTGTGCCGGTTGACGCGCCTAGAAGGAGCACAGTTGATCGTCTGTATCTCTGCCTCGCCCGCAGTCAGACGAGCCTTCTTCGAAACCCTAACAGTCGCAAGGGCAATGGAAAACACGGTCTTTCTAGCATATGTAAACCTAGTCGGCATCGAAGACGGCCTACAGTTTTGGGGAGGAAGCAGACTCGTTGGGCCGCAAGGCAAGATTCTGGCAAAAGCGAAATATGATGAAGATGACTTTGTGATAGGTGAAGTCGACTACTCGGACATGAGATCTGCTGAAGCCTTCGTTCCAACATTAAGAGATTTGCGGCCAGATCTTTTTGACAAGCTGAAAGAAAGCGCTGAGAAACTATGAGAGGAACCTATTTCAGCTTTCCTACGGCTTTCTCTATACGGTTCAAAGCCTCCTCCAATAGCTCGTAGGTCGCAGCATAAGATATTCTAATGTAGCCCTCGCCATAGCTTCCAAAAGCAGAACCCGGGACAGTTATGACACGAGCATTTCTCACCAAGAATTCTGAGAACTCTTCTGAGGGCATGCCGAAAGCCTTGATATTCGGGAAAGCATAGAAGGCGCCTTGTGGGAGTGCACAGCTAAAACCGCCAATCTCGTTAAGCCTTGCATGAACCAAATGGCGTCGCCTGTCGAATTCTTTAACCATACAACTTGTGAAACCTTGCGAACCCTTTAACGCACTGAGAGCAATATACTGGGAAAGACTGTTCACACAAGCGACCGTATATTGGTGAACAAGCCAAAGAATAGAAAGAAGCTCTCTCGGACCATAAACATATCCAATCCGCAAGCCTGTCATCGCATAGGTTTTAGAGAAGGAATTGATAACCAGCGTACGCTCACGCATTCCCCTAAAACTTGCAAGGCAATAGTGTTTCGCAGTATCGTAAATTATCTTCTCGTAGACCTCATCTGAAATCACGATCAGATCACGTTCCACTGCAACTTCTGCCAGTGCTGCAAGCTCATCAAAGGAAAGAACGCCGCCTGTAGGGTTATTTGGATAGTTAAGAATTATCACACGTGACTTGTCTGTGATGAGTGACGTCACGTCACCAACTGAAACCTTGAAATCACGCCCCTCCAGCAAAGGCATGGAAACAGGAACCCCGCCAGCCAATCGAACACCCGGCTCATAAACCACAAAACCAGGATTCGGAATCAAAACCTCGTCACCCGGGTTCACTAAACCAAACAACGCCAGAAAGATAGCCTCAGTACCACCAACAGTGACTAAGACTTCAGAATTCACATTATAGACTAATCCATAATCGTGAAAAGCTTTTTGCACAAGTGCTTCACGTAATTCATCGACTCCGTTTGTTGGTTCATAGTGGGTCTTCCCATTTCTCGCTGCTTGTGAGCCCGCAGCCAAAATGCGACGGGGTGGAGAAAAATCGGGTTCTCCAACGCTTAAATTGATAGAATCAGGCATTTCAGTGGCCAAAGCAAAAAAATGCCTTATTCCAGAGGTTTTAATGTGTTTAAGACGTTCTGCAGGCCAAAAGTTTGAAACCAAGAGTCGCTCCTCAAAACGGATTGCTTAATTCAGCATAAATCACTTCCGTTCGTAAACTCGAAATCACTTCGAAAGAAACAATAATCTTAAGAGTGAAGCCAGTATACAAAGTTGTATCCATTCGAGCTAATCTAGGAGAACAGTGCAGTGAAGCTAAAAGAAGGTGTTCAAGCATACTTAATAGGCTCACTAAAAGACCCCATTGTTAATATACTCGCCAAAAACAGTCATTTAACAAAAACACAGCTTGAAACGCTCTTAATAGACGTTTTATCAGAAAATCTCGCAGGTAAACAGTTAAAATACGACGAAAAAGCCAAATTAAGGCTAACAAAGGCACAAATAAGCCGCGGTGCCTTCAATAGAACGCTAAGACAGTCGAAAGAAAACGTCATAAAGTCCATCTACACCGTACTACTGCTGGGGTACTTAGGTGTCTTTGAGAACACGACCCTAGATCCTTATCTGGAAATTGCAAATAAGTTGCGACAATATACAGAAGCCTATAAGAGCGCTTTGGGCAATGGCAACAATGCAGAAGAACAACTGAAAATCATAGCAATCATCAAAGAAGAACTAGAAACAAGCCTAAAACAGCTTTCAAATCCATCTGAGGGCATGACGTGACGTCACAAATCACAAAGGAAGTACGCGAATGAAATACGGCTCCCGAAAGCATAATTTGTAGGGCACGTCAGGGGGCTGAAATGTTGAAAGAAGCCCGATTTGAAGCAGTTCAAAAACTCAAGTGCAATGCTCAAGATCAAAACACAACGTGATGTGTGACGTCATGAACCGACAGGACCATAATACTTAAATTCTCCATGGATAGAATGTGATCTGTGACGCAACGTGAAAGGGTTGCTAACAATCACAGTTGAATCACAGGAAGGAATCACATGCTTGATCCTTTAGTAATCCTTACGGTCGCATTATTCGCTGGAGCAATCGGAGCATCAATCGAATATTACAGGTTAATTCGGAAAGCTCACAGAGAGTATGAGCATGCAAAAGAGACAATTGAGGACATCGTTCTGAGTTTTGACAGACAACTTAAACGTGAGAGTAATAGGTTAGAACTTGTTGCATACAAGGTGGAGGGACTTGGATCTAGAACCGATACCGTTACTGACAAAGCTAATCAAATCGAAGAAAAAATTGTCACCCTAAACGCGAAAATAGCAAGCATACCAGAAAGCGACGATGGAGTGTATATAAGACTTGATGAAATGGAAAGAAAACTGCGAAATGCTGTTGCTTCGCAGGAGATGTTGACGACAAAAATCACAGAAGTGGAGAAGCAAGCCAAGCAGCTTCCAAGTGCACCGGAAGTAAACATTGAAGCGGTGATTCCCATAAAGCGGGATAGAGCAGTTGCTCCGCTAACTGAAACAGAGATAACCGCCTTGGAATTTCTTGCCTCAGAAGGTCCTAAAACAGCACCTGAAATAAAGGAAAAAATCAAGCTCAGTCGCGAACACGCGGCGAGGCTGATGAAAAAACTATATGAGAGCGGTTATGTTGAGAGAAGCACCACGGGAATACCCTTTGTTTACAGCGTTAAGACGGAAATGGAGAAACTCCTGAAAAAGACAGAATCTGAATCAGTATAGATCATACCGCCAATAAAAAAGCCAAAAAGATCTGATTGCATCGGACAATGATAATTCAATCAGTGAGAATAATCCTTCTCATTTCAGTCCAACAACATGCTTCACTATGTTATTGACTGCTTAAGCAGAGCCTGCGGAAAACTGGGTGCCAGCCTATATCTAAGGTTGTTAGAAGCCCCACTCTTCGCCAAGATTCCTTTGTTAGTTAGTCTCGAAAGATAAGTGGCTATTGTGCTTATGCTTATGGGTTCCTTGAATTCTTGTTCGTAAGCAGTCTGGACTTCCCTTGAGGAAAAAAAGACTATGGGAAAACTTCGTTGAATGATCATACGAACTTTATCATATTTTGAGTTCATACTCAAGGCGCCCACGTTTGATGAAACAGAATCACCATCATTGGATACTCCGCCTAGCAGCTCTACAAGATCCAGTAGACGAACAGCTTTGTCCCTAGTGATTTGCCCTTCAAAGGCTACAGTATAGCGATTACCATCGTTATCGAATAGCTCGACCCGTATTTTTCTTGCAGGCATTGAGAGCTACACCATTTGCGGCGTTCACAGTTTTACAGTTCACATGTTATAGGTGTTATGGTGAAAACAACAAGAGAAAAAGAGTCATAATCACAGCGAAAAACGGTAAATCTCGAAAATTTGCAGCGTAAATGGTTCTACACCCCTCACAGTTTGTTAACAAACAAATACGAGGAAAGATCAGGGTTAGTCTGCTTGTTCCAGTAGAAAGATGCGGGGGGCCGTTTCACATAAAAGAAGCATAAAAAGGTCAATAATTGTGAAAAATAGACGACAAAAGAGCCGTTATGAAGTCAACTTCACAATATATTCACAAAAAGTGAAACGGTCTGATCATTGCACAGCTTGAGTTGAGTTGAGTGTAACGATTGGTTATTATGAAGAAAAGTCTGGCGCACGCCTGTACTTAGGAGAGTAGTTAAGCGAATTATTTCCTGTTCGTGCTGAAAAGGAGGCACCCCCCTATTTCGTGTGGAGCATTAGATTCACAGTGAGCGACTTTTCTTAACAAAAATTTAAACGTTTGTACAAAATACTAAATGAGAGGTACTATAACTTAAGTACTGAACTTATTCCTCAGAGTATTTCTTCTACAGAAGAAGGAAATCAACAAAAACATTTGAATTAACAGATTTCCACTAGAAGAGCAGGGGTGTGTCTGTCCGCTAGAAAGAAAGTGTCACGACCTTTTGTTGCTCCTCTTTAGAATCGTTGTGTATTCGCATTACTTTTGTGTACGGCAGAGTTTATCTTTCCATAAGAAATAGAGGCATTACTTCTGAAGTCGAAGCGAGGGGGAGTAATGGTAGACACAAGTATCCTTGATAAAGTGTTTGAAAAGTTTGTTAGTAACACAAGGGTTTTTTGCGATAGAGAGGTTTTGAGACATGACTATTTGCCTGATCGGTTACCACATCGAGAGGAGCAAGTCAGGCAATTAGGTGAGATACTGGCTCCTACCCTTAAAAGCTCAAGGGGCTCCAACGTATTCATTTATGGCAAGACTGGAACCGGAAAAACTGCCGTGACGAAATACGTATTAAACCATCTTGAAACAAAGGCAAAGGAGTTTCATGCTCCACTCCGTTTTTGCTATGTGAACTGTCGTATGGTTGGGTCTGAATACCGGGTTTTCGCCACTTTATGCCAAAGCATAGGTCTCCTTGTCCCCTTCACCGGCTTGTCAGCTGGCGAGGTTTTTGACAGATTCAAGGCGGGGGTGGACGCCCTGGGGGTGATTTTCATTGTGGTATTAGATGAGGCAGATGCCCTCATAAAGGGCCGAGGTGACAGTCTCCTTTACGAGTTAACGAGGATTAATGAAGCCTTAACCAAGAGCAAGATATCGATGATCGGCATCTCTAATGATCTACGGTTAAAAGAATTTCTTGACCCTCGTGTCTTGAGTTCACTTAGCGAGGAAGAGATTGTCTTCAGACCCTATGATGCAAGCGAGTTAAGGAATATTCTCTCTGAGCGTGCGCCGTCAGCATTTTGTTCAGGCGCATTGAGTGATGCGGCATTAAGCCTTTGTTCTGCTTTGGCTGCAGCGGAACATGGCGACGCTCGGCGAGCTCTGGATTTGCTTCGAGTGGCAGGCGAAGTCGCTGAACGAGCAGGTGCCACCACTGTGGTTGAGGATCATGTCCGAGAAGCAGAGAAACACATAGAGCATAACCGGGTTTTTGAGGCCCTTAGCAACTTGACACTGCATTCCAAGCTCGTAGTTCTGAGCATCTACCATCTGAGCAAGGGCGATACCCACAGAGCCATCACAGGTGAAATCTTCGAGATCTACAACGAGCTCTGTTACGAGATGGGTGTCGCTCCTCTCACACAGCGCCGGTTGAGCTCATTAGTGAACGAACTCGACTCAATGGGATTGTTAAATGCAAAGGTTGTTAGTATGGGCAGATACGGACGCTCAAAGAAAATCGGACTGGAAATAGCCCGCACTATAATTAAGGAAGTCTTCGCCGGTGATACTAGGCTTGGGCATTTGGTTGGCTATGAGCCGAAATATCTGACAAGAAATGAGAATAGATGATGACTTTCTAGCAAAGGCCAGATGAGAGGCATTGCTTTAAGCCGAACAAACTTTGGAGTCTAGTCAAATGCGGCAACATTAACTTCCAATGTCTGAAGGTTTATCACTGGTACCCTCCCAGGAGTCGGAACAAGCCCAAGCCTTCGCATGTATTCTGTTTGTGTCTGCCAACCCCCAGAATTCACGAGTAAGACTCCGCGATAATTGGTGTAACCCAGAGTATGGACGTGGCCGGAATGGAAGATATCTGGGATGTGCTCTATGACAAGGAAGTCTCTGTTTCCGGGTGCTAGCATAGTCTTTCCACCATATACTGGCGCCAAGTGGCGACCTTGCAGCAGTAGTCGCATGGCTCTTTCGGGGTTGTTGTGGCTCATACCGGGGACTGTGGATATTACGTCATCTAGGCTACGTCCATGATCCATCAAGACTTCCACATTATGAATGCTTACCAGACAAGGGTTTCCGAGAGAGTATACCTTCCTTGATTCTTGGAGTGTTTCTAGAAAAGCATCCGCGATTGCAGGCTGAGGTGCGGCTTTCCTTGTGGCATCATGATTACCCGGTATGACGACGACCTCAATGTAGTCAGGTATCTGTTCAATGTATTTTGCGGCGAGATGATATTGTTTGTGAACATCCTTTAATGCAAGCTCTCTGACTTGATTGGGGTAGATCCCTACGCCGTCAACTATGTCGCCTGCTATCAACACATACTTGACGTGGCTGGCCATTTCTCTCATTCTCTCGTTTCCATGTTTACCGTTCAGCCATAATATGAAACGGTTGAATGCCTCCCTTTGGAATTTCATGCTTCCCACATGAATGTCTGAAGTTAACACGGCATACGCAGGTACCGCTGCTCTGTGCTGAGATCTTTGACCTATCTCAGGTAAGATGATGTCTTCAACGATGAGAAGAGTGCTCCTTGTTTTGATGACGGCCATGCATACAACTTGGTCAAGTAGAAGCATCCGTGCCTTCTTCTGGACTTCTTCTGGAGCGTTTTGAGGTACAAGCACTGTAACGCTGGTCTGCAAATCTTCAACAGTGAGTATGATTCTTCTCTTTGATTCTCTTTTCTCAGTTATCATACCGATTATCTTGAGCTTCGCGCTTGGTTGTGCTCTTAGAGCATCCATTACTGATGCTGCATTCTTCACGTCTATTCTTTGTCTTAGAATCTTCTCCATCCGCTTGAATCTGTCGTGAAAATATTCTAGGAAATCCTCGATTGCACCCCCAGAACGTAGTTTCGTGCTAGGATCTTCGAGTATCTTAACGTCGCTATCAATGTCTTTTGCGTATGAATAAAAGAGAGTTTTGCCCTCGGTGACTTGCGAGATCTGCGGCGATGTAGTGTTCTCATTTGAACCACCATGCTCGTTGGTCATAACTCCCCCTACGCTCTCTATTTCTTTTAGTACCTGTTCAAGAAAGCTTCTTTCTATAAAAAACGGCCTTTCACTCGAGTCATGAAGTTTTCTTATCGCCTTGTTTACAATCTCTAGTGGATTCCCGGTTGTGGCTACCATTGTCAGTAACTCGAAGGCTCCTTTGTCAAGTTGATACCCCGCTGCAATTGCTGAATTGACTGCTTGCTTTAGTCTCTCTGTTTCACTCATCCGCGCTTGTTCTCCATTATCTATTTGGATTCTTGACGCTGGTTGCTCTGATGGATTGTGTTGCGTTTCTGTTGTCTAATGCTTCTTTCTATTATTAAGGCATTGACTTTCATGTCGCTTATGGTTCGCCACGTCATGGCTTGCGATTATAACAAGCGCGCCCAAGTTTATATCTCAGCGAATTATCTAGATTTGTTATTACTCTAGGTTCGAACATGGCTATGCCATTGGTGATGTATGTGAGTGTCATACGCAAGGTTCAACGTACACCGGGGGGTACAGTATTTGTCTGTTTGCCAAAGATTTGGGCTGAACGATATGGGGTGGATAGAGGATCTGTTTTAGCCTTCAGCGAGACTGAGGATGGTAAACTCCTGATAGATCCCAAATATGGTGTGGAACCTTCGATTCATACTGCCACTTTAGTGCCGGGACCATTCTTGGGGCGGGAGATAATTGGAGACTATCTTCTTGGGTTTGATATTATCCGGGTCGAGGCGAAGGACTGTGCCAGATTTGAGGTGCGAGATACTGTCAAGAAAACTGTTAGGCATTTGATTGGTTTGGAAATCATTGAGGAAGGCTATTCGAGTATTGTTCTGCAGTGCTTGTTAGAGCCTTCAGGGTTTTCGCCTGAGAAGATTCTTCGCAGAGAGTATGCGATTGTAGCAGGTATGCATCATGATGTTGTCAAGGCTTTGGTTGATGCAGATTTTCGTTTGGCAAAGAGCATTATAGATCGCGACGATGAGGTTAATAGGCTATATTTTCTCTTGGTTCGCATTCTGCGCACAATAGTGCAAAACCCGAGTCTAAGTCATAAGCTAGGTGTTCGGCAAATTGAATGCCTTGATTTTCGTCTTGCCGCAAGCTTGGTGGAAGCCATAGGCGATGAGTGTGTACACATGGCTGGAAAAATCGATGAATTGGGAGAGGCTAAATTGGCTGAAGCGCTTCAGAAAGTGCTCCTTTCTTTCCATGCAGATTGCTTTGAGGCGCATGAGAAAGCTGTAAATGCGTTCTTGGCCGGCGACATGAGGTCTGCTGAGGACGTTCGTAACATGAGAGACAAGAATGAGCAAGCCTCCACCGAGATTGAGAAGGTGGCTAGAGCACAACCTCTAGATTTGCTTCCGCATATCCTATCTGTAACTTCCAGCTTAAGACAGATCTACGAACATAGCGTCGATATAGCTGATCTGGTTATGCCACGGAAAGAATGAGTTTATACTCTCTCTCAGGATGGAAGTGTGTCTACCTTGCGTGGTGGTTTGGCAAGTGAGGTTTCGGCCATTCTTAGTTCTCCTGTATATAATATTTCACCGTCTACGTGGCAGTGAGGTTCGATTGTGACGTTTTCTCCATAGACGTTCCGTGCGTATGCTCCCTTTCTCAGCAGGATCTTCTTTCCATAAATGGTTTCAGCGCGTGCATCCTTGCCTATTATAACCTCTTCTGCTCTTATGGGGCCTGTGACTTCTCCTCTTCTTCCAATTTCGAAGAAGGACGTTGTCACGCCTTCAGCAGTATGTATTGATCCACCAACTTCAACAAGTCTCTCTACCATGGCCTTGTGAGCACGCAATACTCCGCCTACTTCGATCTTTCCAGCTATAACTTCTTTGCCGACTTCCGCTTTTCCTCCCACTTCTAGGGTTCCGGACAGTTTTAAGGATCCGTTGACTTCAACGGTTCCTCCCACGTCTATCCCAATACCTTCAGCTGAACCCGTTATCTTCACCTTACCTCCTACGTCAATGTCACCAAATTCCAAGTCACCTTTGACCTCGAATGAACCTCCGACGTCTACGTTTCTGCCCTTGCTCTTGTCAGCCAGGCGAACCGTTCCGCCTACATCTATGTCCTCAAATTCCAAGGGAGCGTCTGATTCAAAACTTCCGCCGACATCTATCTTCTTGATTCTCCCGCCGTTGACTCTTGCTGTGCCACCTACATCCAATTTGTCTATTGTTACACTCGATTCAATTTTCAGGCTTCCTCCCACGTCTATGTCTCTGGCGGTCACCTCTCCTTTGGCTACGAAGCTCCCTCCCACCTCTATACTTTCTACTTTCGTGTTTCCGTCAACTTCCAGATGGCCGCCTACATCTACTTCTCTGGCCGTTAGATCTTTGGAGATGTAAAGGGCTTCTTCCACGTCAATTTGTATTGCGGTTGTTTTCCCATGAACGACTAGTTTACCGTCTTCAGCTCTGATTCTGTTCCTTATTTCTAGAGTTCCCTGGATAGTAACGGTGTCTTCTGTTTCCAGATTCTCTGCTTCAAGGTTGCATTCGAAAGTATCATGCCCTTCGCAGTAGACTGTGCCCGCTACCTTTACGGTAGATGGTGAACCTGTGCCTCTTACAATAGAGTGTTCTCCCACTACTAGATCTGTATCAACAACGTCTAATGTCATCGTACAGTTTGATGGAACCGATGTCTCGTTCTTCGTTTTTATTCCCTCAACATGCTCTTACAATGCTTATTTAAAAGGGGGACTCACGTCTGGTGACTGGTTAGTGGAATGTAGTGCGTGCTCTGAGCAATTGTTGAATTGCTTCAGTTTTCCATTGATCAGCTTTTATATACTGACTTATTATTTCTGCGGTAATGCCGTTAGCCGATGAATTCTGTATCGGCATAATGCTTCCGATTCTTGATTGCGTATCTGCAACCGTTCCAGTTGCCCTTATCATGTCCACATCTGGCTTAACTCCTCTAAGTTTCAAAATCCAAGAATCCATTATTCGACTTGCCATTATCTACCACCTCACTCTTTTATTGAAAAAGAAATAAGCGGTTGAGCCCTTAAAAGGTGGCGCACGTCTAGAAAACACGTTAAGTAGTCACAAGTAGTGATTGGTCTACTCTTCAAGTGCAGCAAAGAACTTTCGCATTCGCTTGAACGTTTCTAGATACTCCAACCCCCATTTTGTTGCTCTATACTTTCTTGCTTCATCCAGCAATACTTCTGTTACGAATCCATGTGAAACCAGAAAACTCAGAACCTTCTTTGTTCGATCCACAGGCATGTTAGCTCCATAGGAAACCCGCGTTAATGAGCACAGCCCTTTTCTGGCAATCATTTCTATTACATCAGCGTAAATGTCGTACTTTGTCCTTCTCCGTTCATCAGACAAGGGTATTGTTCTCCCAGGTTCTATTGTTACTAGATAAGAATACCCTTAATCTTGATTTTGGTTATGAATGCACAATAATCTTAGACTGGCGAAACTTGGTTTGCTTATGAAAGTGCGCTTAATGTAGATTGCGTTCGCAACTGGCTTATGGAAGCGAGACATTCAGGAAATGGTCTGCATAATAAAAATGCTATCGGAGCTTTGGACAGGCTGCCATGGCATTGCCTAACTAGGATGTATTACGATGCAAAGATATATGCTATGACTGTGTATGATCCGTACACAACATCTAACATCAAGCGTGACGTTAATTGAATGAGAAAGACGTGATGACGGTAACACCGGAGCATCTAACCAAACTCTATTTGTTCAAACAGTTTCTATCATCGGCTGCAAGAGAGAAGGATGTTGTGACCGTTGCTGGTGCTCTGTGCGGTTTGCACGCACAAGCAGCTTTGACGCCATATCTTTCGCTTTTTAACAGGATAAAGAACTTCGAACCTGAGATGCTAGAAGACGTGCTGTATAGAGAGAAGAGTCTGGTGAAAACGTGGTGTGTACGGGGAGCACTTCACATCATTCCATCCGGCGATTTTTCAATTTATCACAACGCATTGGAGAGAATGTGGTTCGAGCATCACGGAAGATACATGCGGCCACCTGAGTGGCCTTCAAAGGAAGAACGAAGGGAGTTTCTCTATCCAATGATTACAGAGGCTCTTGCTGAGAAACCCTTGCGAAGAAAAGAGATAAGTAGCAAGGTTCTGTCAATGTTTAAAAATCCACCTAATTCCTACAAGAGGCTATTTTCAGCATGGGGTGGCATCCTGAAGGAGACAAGTTATCTAGGTTTAGCTGTTCATGCTGAACCAATTGGCAATGAAACTTGTTTCGCAAGACTTGATCAATGGCTACCAAACATAGATCTTCACGAAGTTGATGAAGATCAAGCTAGGCAAGACTGTTGTTGAAGTATTTGCAGGGCTATGGTCCAGCTTCCGCGCAAGACTTCATGTGTTGGAGTGGGCTGTTAGCGGATGAAGCAAAAAAGGCTGCAGGGGATATACTGTTCGAACTTGCGCAAGTTCATGTGCAGCCGTTCGAAAAGAATCTTTGGATACTGAAAACAGACTTAAAGAAACTAGAAAGAATAGATGCCGAGGAAAAAACTCTGCCATATCTCTTGCCAAGATTTGATCCACTTCTACTGGGTCACAAGAACAGATTGAGAACGATCGAGCCGGCGTTTCAGAAGCAAGTTTATCGCAAAGCTGGTGACGTAGCCGCCTCAGTGCTAATCAACGGAAGAGTTGCTGGAACGTGGAACTACAAGAAAACAAAAAGGAAAATCACAATTTTCATGAATCCTTTTGAAAGAATCGATAAAGAAAGTCTGATAGACCTAAAACGGCTTGCGAATGACATAGGCACATTCATGAAGGCTGAACAAGTCGAGCTGTTCTTGGATCAGGTCTCGATGTAGTTCCAGATTTCAGTTACGCCTTGGGATAAAGCTAAAAGGCACAATCCCGAAGACTCAATGTAGCGCCGGGGTGGCGGAGTGGTTATCGCGCTGGCCTCGAGATCCTAAGGCAGAAGCAGGGCCTAGAATAATGGTACAGGTCAGCCAGTGGGCCTTTGGGCTCGCGGGGGTTCGAATCCCTTCCCCGGCGCCATTTTACGAGCCAGAACTTGTTTATGTATCGTTAGGGTTCTGTTAGATAGGAAAAGAGTTCAACTCAGGCTTGAAGCCAACTCTGGAATGAGTATAATGAACCGGGGTATGGATCTGGAGCAATGCCGGCATGTGGTAGGAATACAGAAATTGCTATGTTGACATTAAACGTATTCTGATGGAGCAAATATGGGGTGCACTTAGTGTGCAATCTTCAATGACGTTAAGGCCTTTACAGTCTTGTTTCTTTCTGAGACTTCTACAACCTTTATCTGCACGCTATTCAAGAAACCTTGAGCGGCTTCCCTTGCTTCCTTTTGCGTTTGATATGTTCCTTTCAGTTCAATCCATGGCAACGTATCATCGATTTTCATCAATATGTTATACAACTTCTCCACCATTTGCTTCAGAGGGAGTTTATGATTTCAGTAGTTAAAACTATTATGAATCTCGAATAACGATTTCGCCTAAGTTTTTGGGTCTCTAGAAACTAGGAGCAGATGTTTTACATTCACCCTAGAAGCTTAGATCATGATCAAGTCCCCCGTTAGTAACTGCTTTGGAGACTTGCTTGGAGTAGCCTGCTGTTGTGACAGCTGAGAGAATGCGCCAGACACGACCCGAAGAGAAAAGCTATACTACGCTGATGCCTACCTCTTGAAAACACATGTGCTCCAAACAGAATAACGTGTTTTGACGGAAAATGGTCTTTAAGAGAAAAGTCGGTGTTAGCTTTTCTTCTTCTTTTCCGGTTTCTTCTCTTCTTTAGGTTCCTCTTCTGCTGGTTTGGCTTCTGTAACTGGCTCTTCCTTTTTCTCTTCGATCTCGCTCGTGATCTCTTCTATGGGTTTTGGCGGAGGTGTCGTAGCCATAGTCCAACCAATCCATGCGCCTATACCCATTATTGCTATGAACGCAATCAGAACCGGTATTGCGATGATCCAGAATTGTACGCCTTCAGTTGTCGCTGATGACCATACGTAATTCACAATCCAATTCGGCCAGAACAGCGTGACAACATAGAAGACAGCCACCACAGCGCATATTATGAAGATTACTCCACCTATTGCTTGATCCTTACTAACCATTCTTGTTTCACCGTATGAGGCCATGTTTACCTCCTCACGCCTTTTAAAGTTTGCCATGACCTCGTAATCGTTGTTAGATCGTTCCCTGTTCCCAACTTCTCAAGTATCTTTCCTGTTCATTTGTCAACTCGTCTATTTCAATTCCCATAGTAGCGAGTTTCAGCTCCGCGATCTTATTGTCTATGTCTCTTGGTACGTCGTAGACTTTAGGCGGCATCCTTTCAGTTTTGGCTAAATGCTCTACACTGAGGGCTTGATTTGCAAATGACATATCCATGACTTCTGATGGGTGGCCCTCCGCAGCAGCCAGGTTTACAAGTCTTCCTTCAGCCAAGAGGTACAATCTTCGTCCATCTTTGAGGTTGAATTCCTCTAGGTTAGGCCTTATGCTTCTTCGAGAGACAGCTAAATCGCTTAACTCCTTCGTGTTTACTTCTACGTTGAAGTGACCGCTGTTCGCCAGTATTGCACAGTCTTTCATTATTTGCATGTGTTCTTTTCTTATTATACTGGTGTTGCCTGTTGCTGTCACAAATATGTCGCCAACTGCTGCAGCTTTAGCTATAGGCAATATTCGGAATCCGTTCATTGCTGCTTCAAGTGCTCTGAGCGGGTTGACTTCTGTCACAATTACATTTGCGCCCATTCCTTGTGCCCTCATGGCAATTCCTCTGCCGCACCATCCATAGCCGCAGACGACGAAGTTTTTCCCCGCCAAAAGAGTATTGGTCGCCCTTAGAATTCCATCTATGGTGCTTTGTCCTGTTCCATAGCGATTGTCAAATAAGTACTTCGTATATGCGTCATTCACTGCGATTATCGGATACTTGAGTTCGTTTCTGCTTTCCATAGCTCTTAGCCGCAAGACACCTGTCGTTGTCTCTTCTGTTCCACCCTTGATGTTTGACAGTGCTTCCTTCCTCTTTGTATGGATTGTTCCTACAAGATCAGCGCCATCATCTAGCGTTATCGTAGGGTTATAGTCTATTACTTTCTCAACGCACCAGTAATATTCCTCTGCTGTTTGTTCTCGCCATGCGAAAACGTGAACACCTCTCTCTGCCAGATTTGCCGCAACATCGTTTTGGGATGAGAGTGGGTTAGAGCCGCATAATGCCACATGGGCTCCACCTGCAAGGAAAGTGTCAACAAGAACTGCTGTTTCTTTTGTCACATGTAGACATGCGCCCAGTGTAAGGTTTCTTAGCGGCTTTTCTCTAGCGAATCTTTTTTTGATCTGGTTCATGACAGGCATATGTTCTGCAGCCCATTCTACTTGTAGTTGGCCGCTAGTCGATAAGGACATGTCCTTGACTCTGAAATCTGCCATTTCGAGATCTCCATGCTATTGGTCTTTGCATAGTCTATTTAACGTTGATGTATGATTCATTTAGACCTTTTTCCTTGGACTTTTCAGCCTCTACTATAATATTGTCTTCGACTGCGATGGCGGCTTCTCGGATTGTCTTTTTCTGGAGGCGACACTGGATGGTGTCATGTATGTCAGGTTCATGTCTTCACGCACTAATGTGGAACAGATTTTTGTATGGATCTTTCAAGTTCTAATCGTTCTCAACGCTTAAAGCCTTCTTGCGTGTTTTCATGTCTACGTGAAGTCGAATGGTTGAGAAAGTGAATAACGAAGACTTTGCAGCAATCTCCAAGGAGGCACTTCAAGAGTATTTGCAGTCATTGTATGATGGAAAATTGAGGATATGTTCTGTTTGGAGACTCGGTGAAGAGAGGTCTGTACTCTCTAAGGATTTGAAGGGATTTGGTTACGGTTTTCCATATGTTGTCGAGTTCGCCGTTGACGGTATGTTGCGGCGGGTTGTGTTGGAGACGATGCGACATGAGGGGTTCGGTCACGACCATTTTTCTGATAGGGCCCAAGTCCTACTATGGCAGCATTCGTCATTTAACCGATTGCCCCGACATGTGCGTTCTGTAGATGTGGGAGCATTCACCTCTAATAATGAACGTTTGCTGTCTTTGGGTAAGTGCAGTGAACACTTCATTGTAACAGAATTCGCGAATGGCAGACTTTACCACCTTGACTTGGATCGCATCAAGGAGACTGGACGGCTGGAAGGATTAGATGAGCGACGCTGTCTGGCCTTATCAAACTATCTTGCAGAGATCCATAAGATCAAACGTGAGGCACCGTGGTTATACGTTAGGCGGGCTCGAGAGCTGGTTGGGCATGGTGAGTGTATAATGGGTCTGTTGGATAGCTATCCATCTAATCTTGGTTTTGTCAGTGAACCATGCTTAATAGATATTGAACGCGATAGCGTTGTTTGGAGGTGGAGGCTCAAACGAATGGTGCATAGGCTAAGCCAGGTTCATGGCGATTTTCACCCGTGGAACGTTCTCTTTCGTGAAGGAGATGATTTTACTGTTTTGGACAGAAGTAGAGGTGAATGGGGCGAGCCTGCCGATGACGTTGCTGCCATGACTGTCAACTACGTTTTCTATTCCCTGCAAGAATATGGAGAGTTGACTGGCGTTTTTCAGCGTTTGTTTAAACTCTTTTGGGAGAACTACTTGGAGAAAACAGGCGATCTTGGCATTCTGGAAGCTATTCCGCCCTTTTACGCTTGGCGTGGTCTGGTTGTGGCTTCACCTGTTTGGTATCCGCAACTTAAGAGTGACGTTCGAATCAAGCTGCTGAATTTTGTCAAGAGTGTTTTAGGGTGCGAAAAATTCGATCTTGATCATGTGAACACCTATCTGAGTGGAGCTTCGCCTCGGGCTGGGCTAAATGATAAATAGGTTTAGCGCCTAACTCTGATGTTTGTGGCGTGTATTCTTGGACGTTGAATCTGTCGACGGCTTGAAGAGAATACTTCTTAACATAGGCTATTCTGACGAGGCGATCGTTGAGATTCTGAAATGGTTTGAGCTAGGAGAACCTTGAATCAACTCAACGTTATGAGAAGCGTCTATGTTCTCTTGATTTCAGTCAATAGGACTACTGCACTAGACGTTGGTACCCTTGGCAAAGTGGATTTTAAGAAAGGCTCGTATGCCTACGTTGGATCTGCCCAAAACGACCTGAAGCACCGTGTAGAGCGCCATCTTAGAGAGAACAAACCGAAGTTCTGGCATATTGATTATCTGCTTCACGATGATAACGCAAGAATCTGTAAGGTGCTCTACAGGGAGATGGGGAAACCTGAGGAATGCAAAATCGCGAAACAACTAAGCGTCGACCATGTCCCAGTAAAGAGTTTTGGCTCTTCTGATTGCCATTGCGTTAGTCATCTGTTCAAGCTTCAAAGCAAATTCCCGAGAAGATTCATGCAAGAGCTGGCTATGTAGTTTAGGTGGTCGGCCATTGGAGAGCGGTTGGTGTGTCTGGATTACTGGTTTGCCAGGAAGCGGCAAATCCGCCATTTCTGAAGCATTACTTTCGCTTCTCACCAAGGAGGACATTCGTACTCAGTTGATAGCTTCAGATGACTTACGCAAGATCTTGACTCCCAGGCCATCCTATTCGCTGAAGGAGCGGGACATAGTCTACGCTACGCTTGTTCACATTGCAGAATTGCTGACCCACAATGGTGTAAACGTTATCATAGACTCAACAGGAAACCTGAGACGCTATAGGGTTAAGGCAAGAGAACAGATTCCACGGTTCATGGAGGCATATCTAAACTGCCCATTGAAAGTCTGCATGAAGCGCGAAGCTGAACGTTATCGGACGTTCCACGCGCCAACACATATTTATGAACGCGCCAACAAAGGCGAGGCGTCGACAGTACCAGGTGTCGGTCAGCCATATGAACCGCCACTGAAACCGGAAATTACTGTAGACACTACTAGATACTCACAAGGGGAATGCGCACAGAGAATATTGGAGAAGATTCTTCAGCTCTACTCGTAGACCTTACTCCTGCTTAACATATCTAAGAACAGCGTTCGTCTGTTCTACCGTGATCTGCTTTGATTCAAGAAGATGCTTAACAAACTCGTTGATCTTTGCCAAGGCATGAACACTGTAACCTAGCTTTTCAAGGCTTTCTCTGCCCCCTTGTTGTCTGTCAACGACGACTAGTAGATGCTTCACCAACGCTCCAAGTGACTCCAAGGGTCTAATTCCTTCGGGTTTCGACAAGTCTTCACTTAAGACGTCATCAAAGAACAGTATATGATCTCCATTGTTGATTCCGGCTCCAGCCATTCTCCCAGTTACACCGTATCCCTTCTCTTCCTTTCTGATCACTGTGCACGGTAGTTTCAATTCGCAGGCTATGCTGGGTAGAATCAGCGCTCCTTTAAGCTCAATTGAGGCCAGCTTGTCCACTCTGTCAAAGTCTATAATCTTCCTAATTTCGTCAGCCGCGATTTTCGCGATGTTACATAATTCTCTTGGAGAAGAGAGCAAACATGAAAGGTCCACATAATACGGACTTGAGATTCCCGATTTGATTTTGAAGCTGCCAAACTTCAAGCAACCTGAATGATAGAGAGCGCCAGCAACCGAGGATGCTGTGTTCGACATGCTAAGTCCCAGAATGACTATGCCCTTTGAGATTTAACAGTTACTTGATCACTTCAAGAGAGTCAAAGACGCACTCGCAACTCGTGACAACTCATTGTATGCATCTTAGAATGCTGGTCTCGTCCTCTGACTAGGACATTTCGAATTGCATGTTCTTATGCACGGAATACACGGCATGTTGTCAGATTCACGCCACTAGAATGGAACATCGCAGCAAATATGAAACATAACGGTAACGTTTATAACTCGATGTTCTCATTCCTAGAAGACGCGAAGCGGAAAAACAATGGGACATAGAAAGACACATGCGCCTAGACACGGTTCACTCGCTTATTTGCCTAGACACCGTGCCAAACGCTTGGTGGCTAGAATACGCTTCTGGCCAGAGCTTGTGTCTGAGACGCCTAGGCTTCTTGGTTTTACAGGTTACAAGGCTGGGATGACTCATGTTTTTAAGATAGAGGACAGAAAGCGTTCACCCAACTTTGGGAAGGAAGTAATGAGCTCAGCAACTGTTTTAGAGACACCACCTATACTTATATGTGCCGTGAGAGCCTACACGAAGGATCTTTACGGTTTGCACACATTTTCAGAGGCTTGGATGACAGATCCGCCCGATGATCTCGAAAGGGTAATCACCGTTCCAGAGAACGCCAAGACTGAAGAGAGTTTGAAGAAAATCGAAGAAAAGCTGCCTGAAGTGTCAAGGATCCGTGTTTTCGCCATAACTCAACCCAAGCAAACTAGTGTGCCAAAGAAGAAACCAGACATAGCGGAAATAGAAGTAGGCGGAGCAGCAATCCAACAGCGTTTTGAATATGCGAAAACTCTACTTGGGAAAACAATAACCCCATCAGAGCTATTCAAAGATGGCCAATATGTGGATGTAGCGGCAATCTCGATAGGCAAAGGTTTCCAAGGGCCAGTAAAACGTTGGGGTGTGACCATACTGCAAGCCAAGGGACGAAAGACAAAAAGAGGCGTTGCAACCCTAGGACCATGGAACCCGCACCACGTCATGTACAGCGTCCCGAGAGCTGGCCAAATGGGGTTTCACCAAAGAACCGAATACAATAAACGTATTCTCAAGATTGGATCAGACGGAAAGGAAGTCACGCCCAAAGGCGGTTTCCTAAGATATGGCTTAGTTCGCGGTGCATACATGTTACTAGAAGGAGCCATCGCTGGCACGGAAAAGCGCCCTATCAGACTGCGCTATCCAGCACGTCCACCAAGAAACGTCGCCGAAGAACCGCCTCAAATCACACACATATCGCTAGAATCTCCACAAGGAAGATAACGGTGAGAATACTTTGGTCAAAAGAACGGCTAAGCTTTTTAATCTTGAGGGGGAACCTGTCGGGAAAGTGGATCTCCCACCGGTTTTTGGAACACCATTTAGACCTGACGTCATAAAGCGTGCTGTTCTGGCAATCCAGTCTCGCAGGTTTCAACCGCAAGGCAGAGATCCTATGGCCGGGAAGAGAACTACAGCAGAATCTAGGGGCACAGGTTTCGGTATAGCAAGGATACCAAGGAAAAAAGGGTCTTCAGGAAGAGCGGCTTTTGCCCCAGGCACAGTTGGTGGAAGAGCAGGGCACCCACCGACTTCGGAAAAGAAGATTGTCAAGCGAATTCCTAGAAAGGAAAAGCGTTTAGCTTTGCGGTCAGCAATAGCCGCTACAGCTTCTAAGGAACGCGTGACCTCTAGAGGTCACTCAATTGAAGATGTTCTTGAAATTCCGTTGATAGTGACAGACGATCTGGAGGAGCTGAAGAAAACAAAGGAAGTTGAGGCGACTCTTGCACGCTTAGGCGCTTTGTCGGACATTTATCGGGTGAGAGAGAGTAGAAAAATCCGCGCTGGAAAAGGCAAACGTCGAGGTAGGAAAATGAAGCAAGCAGTGGGCCCACTTCTGGTCGTGTCTGGCAATAAAGGAATAGTGGAGGCTGCAGGAAACATTACAGGCATAGACGTCGTTGTCGTAAACGATTTGAACGCCGAGCTACTAGCACCAGGCACACATCCCGGAAGGTTCACAATATGGACAAATAGCGCGATAGGGAAGCTAGCTGCGCTTTATGGTGGAGGGGAAGAAGCGTAATGGATCCTTACGATGTTATACTTTATCCAATGATGACCGAATCCGCGAGTCTCATGGTTGAGAAAGAAAATAAGCTAGTTTTCGTCGTCAACCTGAAGGCCGGCAAAGCTGACATCAAGAGGGCAGTTGAAGTACTGTATGAAGTCAGAGTCAAGGAAATAAACACGCAGATTACCCCTCAAGGTGAAAAGAAAGCATTCATCAAACTTAAACCTGAATACAAGGCAGCTGACGTTGCAATCAAACTTGGGATATTGTAGAAGCATTTGGGGGATTGAACGTGGGAAAGAGAATTCGTGTCCAAAGACGTGGGCGTGGTGCACCAACTTTTAGAGCTTCAACTCACAAGAGGATTGCCCCTGCACGGTACCCTTTTACAATCAAAGCGAAAGAGTGTCTTGAAACAGCGACTAATGGGGTTGTCGAATCACTTGTTCACGATCCCGGGAGAGGCACTCCACTTGCTCTGGTAAGATTTGAGAATGGAGAAAAATGCTACACTGTAATCCCTGAGGGTATTCACACAGGTCAACAAATCCAGATTGGCGGAAAAGCGACGATCGAGATCGGCAACATACTTCCAATGGGCAAGATTCCAGAAGGAACCATGATATGCAACATAGAGCTCCGCCCAGGAGACGGTGGCAAAATCACCAAGTCTTCGGGCACATATGCGACAGTCGTAACACATACTCCCCAGGGAACGATAATCAAACTTCCGTCAGGGAAAGCAAAGTATATAGATGACCACTGTAGGGCCACAATCGGCATAGTTTCAGGCGCTGGTAGACCAGAAAAACCTTTCCTGAAGGCTGGATCGAAATTTCATTTGATGAAGGCCAAGGGCCACAAGTATCCAAGAACACGTGGAAGAGCAATGATTCCTGCAGTGCACCCCTTCGGTAGCAGTAAGCGAAGTGCAAGAATATGCACAACAACCTCCCATGGTGCTCCTCCAGGACAGAAGGTTGGACTGATTGCAGCGAGAGGTACTGGACGAAAAGGGAAGAGTAGACGTGCTGCTGCTATTGCAGAAGGTTTATAAAACTTGGAACCAGCGTGAGGATGAAGGACAATGCCGAAAGAGTTCACATATCGCGGATACAGTCTTAATCAACTCCAGGGACTATCGATGGATGAGTTTATCAACCTGCTTCCTTCAAGACAGAGAAGAAGCCTCCATCACGGTTTTGCCCCTGAACACAGGATACTGCTTGAGAAAATCAGGAAAACAAGAGAAGCTCTCAGACAAGGCAGCGGTGTAACGATCAAAACACACCTGCGTGACATGATTATTCTGCCTGAAATGGTTGGAGCAACAGTTGCGGTTCACAACGGCAAAGAATTTGTCCCAGTTGAGATTCGATCGGAGATGATTGGGCACTACTTCGGCGAGTTCGCGATCACAAATAAACCTGTAAGGCATGGTACACCAGGCATAGGTGCCTCTCGTTCATCAATGTACGTACCACTAAAGTGACTAATTGCCCATTTTAGGCGCTGTAATCCATTCTAGCTGTTTTCTCGGTGGGCTGTTTAGCCTCAGGTATCTGTGGCAAAGGAATAGGTGGTGGGACATTCAGTGCTCTCGAGATCACTATCGACTCCACGAAAACAATATTCGATATGGATTGAACTATGACTGGTGGCGGTGGCTTCTTCTCTTCGAATTCCTTGTAGACCTTGTCAAGCTCGTCTTTATCGCCGACTACATATGCCTTCCCTTTCAGGCTTAGTTGTGCTATGGATGGGTTATAGTTGATTGTCAACACAAAAGGAACTTCTAATGAACCTTCAGATCCCTTTTCCATACCTATCAAGTTTAGGTTCGTGTTTATCTGAATCGGTGGGATAGGTTTTCTAATGTCCCAGAAGCGATCAGCAGAAATGTTGGTTATTGAAACGTTCACCCTTATCATATCAACCATCACGAGTATCATGTGACTTAGGTGTGCCCATTTCCAGAAGGTTTGTACCGTGTGAAACCGCAATGTCCGCAAGTGTATCTGTTGCCGTGATCAGCCATGAAGAACCCTGTTCCGCAGCGTTCACAAGTCGGGCGTAATCTTGTTATTTTTTCCTTTTCAACCTTATACAATTTGAAGACACCTTTTTCCTTCTTTTTTTTCTTTTCAGGCTTCGCAGCTTTCTCCGGCTTCTCAGGTTTTACTGCTTCTTTTTCTTCCGGGGCTTTCTTTGGCTCCTCTTTCTTCAGCGCCTCTTTCTTTGCTTCTTTCGGCGTCTCTTCGGCTTTCCTAGGCATATGCTTATCCCTTTACCTCTTCTTCTTTGGATTTCGGTTCTGGAGGGATATTTCTCTTAACGATGTAATCGGGTTCAATAAGCTTTGCCTGTTCAATCGTGTCGTATATGTTTGCCAGTCCAACTGCGGTGTGTGTTCCCGTCTTTGTTTTGAATCCTTCGATGAAAACGTTGCTTTCGTGTGTTTTTAATGTGGCCGCAACTGCTTTTCTGATTTCCAGTCTCGATGGTGTGCTTCCTGTCGATCCATGTTCAATTTCGAAATGGATCTCTTTCCGTTTCAGCATTGGATTTTGTTTTTCAGATAACACTTTGATTTCCATGGGTCCTCCTCGCAGTGGTGTTGACTTGATAGAGTGCCTTCTTATTTAGCTTTTCGAGCTTTTCCCATAGTCTCTAGGATTCGGGCAATCTCTGCCTTCTTAGTCTCTGTAGCTTTAACGACGACGATGCCTTCATGCGGTTGACCATAAACCACAAGAGTGTTCTCGGGTGCAAATGCGACTGCGATAAGTGTCAACAAATCTTCCTCTCCATCCACAACGATTCTAGTGCGTTTACTGACCTTGAGTGACCCTTGGATTGCTCCTATGGCCTCATCCGTTATCGTTGCTTGGGGGTTCTTAGCGTAGATTGTTTTTTCAGCCGTATGCGGAAAGGGTTGAGCGCTTCTTCTCATGACTATGTTGTCTATTATCGAGATTCGTGGGAATATTCGGTTCCTTTCAAGATTTCTTGAGACAGTGTCCCCGACGGAAATGATGAAAGGCGGCTTCTCTTTTTCCAAGATGTCTCTAAGTCTGCTAGCCGTTTCGTCAAATGAACCTCGAACCAATAAGCCTAAGGGTTTCTTAAGCTCTTTGCACAATTCTGGCGTAAGGCTGTATGCAATGGTCATCTCATCTGACCTTTAGTGCATAGCGACCTTTCTCTCTTATATTCATGGCTTTAGCTATGGCTGAACCTTGAGGATCGAATACTACTACTAAGCCGCTAAAATCGTCGCTTAAAGCTTTGGTTCTACATTTCGGGCAGATGTCTTCTTTGGTTAAGAAGCGGCATTCAGAACAAGCTTTTTCACTCGTTGCTAGGCACCTCTCTTCCGTGACGTATCTTCCTTTTCTGCAGGTTTCTTTTCAGTAGATTCTCTCAGTTTCTGAGTATCATAATCAATCCATTCCAGTTTTCCCAGAAACGGTTGTCTTGCCGTCACGCCGATCTTGCCTGAACTTCCGGCTCTACCTAGCGAGACTGCAGTGATTCGGACACGAACTTGATCTCCGCTCATTAGTTTTCTTTTCGTTTCTTTTCCTAATAGAACGCCTTGTTTTTCGTCGTACGAGATGAAGTCATCCATGAGTTGAGAGACGTGAAGCAACGCGTCAATAGGTCCTATGCGCACAAAAGCGCCGAAGTCAGCAATCTCCACTACTTCGCCTTCTATGACTTCTTGAATTCTGGGATAAAACGTCAACAGAGAAAAAGACACCTTGTGATACGTAGCACCGTCACCGGGAATAATCTTTCCGGTTGGGCTTACCTTAACGTTTGCTACCGCTATCACATAACCTAATTCCTCGTTAACTACCCCTTCGTATTTCACTTTGACCTGTTGATGCCCAACGGCTTCTAAGGGGTTGCCGAAAGTGTCTGGTGGAATGCGTATCGTATCTTCCCTTGTGACAAGTTTGAACAGAAGTCATAACCTCCCGACAATCTCCAACCGCGATTTTTGTCTCACATAAATAACTGGCACGTTTATATCTCTTAGCCTCTTCTTAAGTGCTCTGTCATTTGTGAAGACTGGACAACCGAATTTGCGAGCCGCTTCAATGACAATGTCATCCGGAGATAGTCCTGCCTCGTCTATTTCGGTCAGCTTGCATTTTTCAGCTAGTTTCAGTGCATAAGAAGCGTCTTTCCGTGCGTTAAGTGGGCCATCCTCTGCAAGTTTCTGTATTTCTCGCCGGATTGGTGTAAGCAGAATTGGCTCAAAATTCCTATTTAGTAGCACTCCTAGTTCTTCGAAAATGTCAATTCGAAACTGAGTGGGAACAAATAGGGCATTCGAGTCCATAATAACTCTCAAAACCTGTTTTGCATGTTTAGGCGAAACTGGCATGTCTACTTTATCATTCCGTATCCTATGAGTCTCCATCTGCCTGCTATCTTCCTGCTTATCGCCACCCTTGAACCGGTCTGCGTGCACACTGGTCGAGTGAGCTTTACGAGAACCGTGTCCTTTCTGACTGACGTAACTTTTCCAACGGTTATTGCAGCACCCACATGTAATAGTAGAGTTTCGTTCATGCTGACTTCCTCGATCTCTGCCAGTTCCTTTGTTCCAACTGCTCGCTCGAGAATCTGTGTTTCCATTGCTAGTTCTGATAATGTCGGAGGAAGCATACCTGTTTTTCCGACAATGTTGCCTGTCAGGCCATCTGCTTTGGAACATGACGGATCCAACAGTGTCCCCACGCCTACTAGCCCGCCGCAAGTTGCCTCACTTACGTGCTTGCCTCCTGCATGTAGGCTTGTGATTTCGCTGAATAAAGGGCTATAGCTGTCTCTTTCTTCCTTCTCTCTGACTATCCCAGGTCGAATCTCGATTTCATCTCCAACCGCAAACTTCCCCTGCGATATAGTGCCACCGGCGATTCCGCCTTCCAGCTTCTCGATTTGCGTGCCTGGCTTGTTCACATCGAATGATCGAATAATATACATTAGTGGCGGCTTCTCCTCATCCCTTTTTGGAGTTGGCATAAACTCTTCCATCGCTTGAAGAAGAATGTCAGTATTCACACCACGTTGGGCCGAAATTGGGATTATAGGTGCATCCTCAGCTACCGTTCCTTTGACAAAATTTTTGATCTCGTCGTAACTCTTATGTGCTCTCTTTTCATCAACTATGTCGATCTTGTTTTGGACAATAATGATCCTCTTTATTCCAATGACGTCTGCAGCTGCCAAATGCTCTCTTGTTTGCGGTTGAGGACATGGTTCGTCGGCCGCTATCACGAGTATTGCTCCATCCATTATTGCGGCTCCTGAGAGCATAGTGGCCATTAATGCTTCATGCCCTGGTGCATCGACGAAACTGATTGCTCGAATGAAGGTTGCTTTTGAGCTGCAGTTTGGGCAGGTTGATTGCGTGGTGTAGTTCTTGGGTGGTTCACATTTTGGGCATTTGTAGATTGGCATGTCAGCGTATCCTAGTTTTATTGTAATGCCTCTTTTCAGTTCCTCGCTGTGCCTTGAAGCCCAGACGCCTGTTAATGCCTGCACTAGTGTGGTTTTGCCATGGTCAACATGACCCATGGTGCCAATGTTAATCTCTGGTTGCTTTGGTAATGCTTTGCTTTTTTCGCTGCTCATTCTTAATTTTCCCATTAATTTATGTGAATCCTAAAGAATCTCTTCTTGTAAACTAGTAAGTCTTAAGCTTTACCTCATGCAGTGCTGTTTGTGGCTGCAGTTTCCTTCTCGGCTTCCTTTTCTGTGGGCTCTCTCTTCTTCTTAGGTTTCTTGTTTTCTTTCGGTTTCTTTGTTTTCTCGGTGATCTTGAGGTTTACTTGCACGATCTCATCAGTTATCACGTTTCCGCGGACTGTCTTTCTCTTTCGTGCGCCTTCATTTTGCGGGTTGAAGCCTACTCCTCCACTGAGTATTATTCTTCGGCGAACACCGCCGTGAACGCTTGGTCTCATCGGAAAACCATCCTTGTCTGACCCGCCCATTATCTGGACTTTTTGCCCAGGCGTATCAACTATTGACCCGTCTACTATCTCGCCTATTCTTCTGCCGATCAAAGGCATTGCGCGTGTCTCTGCCAGCTCAACAACTTTCGATGTTCCGTCTCCGGGGTCCGATACGATGATTTTGAATTTGGCCATTAACGATGAACGCTCCAGTAGTGGTATGAAAGTCGAGTATCTCTCTATTAAGAATTGCGTGTTCAACCGTTGTCTCTCTGATTGGAGATTTCACGCTTTGACCGTAAACCCTTTAAAAAATCTGGAAAAGTTCAAACGGCATTGTAGACTTTTGTGAGAAAGTAAACGCTCAAACATGCTTTCAAGTAACTAAGGCGAAAGGTGAGAACGGGAAAATAGTCTTTTTCCACAACGATATAAAACTATTCGCTCTTGTTCTTCGAAAGTGTGCAGAAAAGGAAAGAGTCGAATTCACTTAGACCTCTAGGTTCTGCCTTCTTTTGCAATGCCGATTTAAGATTTCTGTCTTTCTGTCTCGGTCTTGAGTTAGCGAGCTATTGCGACAACTATCACAATGATTCCTAGAAGAATACAGATGATTGTCGCCCAATCAAAGCCTTTCAGAGATGATTTCTGAACGCTATAACCTTTCAGAATTCTCTTGCTAACTTGAAAGAATGCGATTGAGGACACAATGAACATGAAACCCCAATAACCAAGGGCTAGGCGAGACCCATTTCCGAAAATGTTATCATCAATTTCAATGATGGAAGAGACAAGCAGACTTCCTATTATTGCTACGAAGATACCATAAACAAAATCCTGAGCCTTTCCCTGTGTTGCCATTTTTGAACCTCTAATTCGTCTTCTGTTGCTGTGCAGATTTAAGATTTCTGTCTTTGAGGTTTTGCCGTAGCTTTTTTGAATCGTTTCTTATGAATCAAGGCATGGAAATTTGAATCATCATTGGTTCTGTGAATTCTTTCGTGAAGTTCTTTTGAGTTTGAATGTCGTACAACTCTGCTCTAAGAAGCAAACGACCCAAAGGAAGTCGTGCCCAATTACCTTTGGGTGGCAATTGTTGAGGGTCTGGATAGACTGTCGCTTGGAGTCGGAGAGTCGCATTCACTTGGGTTAAACCTGAACCAATAATATCTTCAAATTTCTCATTCTCAAAAACATACGAAATGGTCGTTTGATTTTTCTTCTCTTCGTTCATCCAATATCGGTATCCATATTGATCTAAATCGATAAAATTCCCGACTTCGATGGCTATGTGCGAATAATGTGGTGTTACTACTTTAAGGATGATGTTCAACTCACCAAAGCCGTCTATGCTTTCTATTGTTCCGTTTGAAGAGAAGAAACCGTTCGAATAAAGAATTCCCGCTTGCGATTCCGCCGCAGTAATGTCACAATTGAAATTGTTCATCATGTTCATGATTTCGAGATTTTCCTTCTGAATCTCATTTGACCTATTAATCTGTTGAAGGTTCCAATATGCTAAAGGCACATTTATGCCGAATGCGACTACCATGGTAACCAACAAAGCGGCTAGACTCAGTTTGTCAGCCAACTTTGCTTTCTTGATTTTTTCAACAATTCTTCTTGACATTTTCAGTCTCTCGATTTGCCTCTATTGCGGTGTGTCTAATAGGCTTTATGAGATGAGTGTTTTTCTATTCTACGCTTTCGACATATTCCTTAAATCCTAGGTTCTCCATGGTTCTATAGGTAACGGTTAAAGCGTTAGGCTCTCCAATTCCAAGAGATACAACGGTTTCACCCGCACTTCCCTATTAAGGATTTATGAAGAACAAAGGGAAGCCAAAAACATCACCAGAACTTGGGGAAGTAAAAGTTTTAATTCTGCTCTAAGGTCGTCTTCTGGCTATGTGGCGACTGGGATTCTTCTTTCATGAAATGGGGTTTGGTCTACTGTCAATTTTCCTTCCGTTATATGTGATAGCCATAGGTGGATCGTTGGCTGAGATAGGAATAATGACTGCTTCTGCCCTGTTCATGGCGATTCCCGCGTCGTTCCTCTGGGGATATGTATGTGACAAAACCAAGCATTACAAGCGCTATGTATTGCTCTCATTTCTTACGTCAACCATTATTCTGTATCTATTCACTCTCACAACAAACTTGGGCTTGCTGATTATTATGTACGCAGCAATGTCATTCCTTCACATAGCCCACGAACCTCCGAAAAACGTTCTGATAGCAGAGCTGTATTCCCATAAGGATTGGAAAAGATCATTTGCCTTTTACGAGGGGTTCACCGAAGCCGGGTGGCTGATTGGGCTAGTCTTAGGTTTCTTGACGTCTGCTTATCCTGCAGTGTTCAGTTTTCAGATTCTCGATGTCAAGACACTTCCTCTACTGCTATGCAGCGTCCTGAACCTGATCGCCTTTTGCCTATCTCTGATACTAGTGACCGACCCACTTTTCGTCTTTGAAAGAGGCTTGGTAAACTTGGAAAAGTCTGTAGATTTCGCATGCCATGGTGTCTTTCTGGCGTCGAGGCTCCTGGGAGGTGAAATAGTAAGCGAAAAGCTGAGAAAGGAGAATCTGGGAGCTTTCTGTTTTGGTCTAGCTCTTTTCTCATTGGCTACGAGTATTCTATTTACTCCAATGCCCATTTTTGTGTCCAATATTGTTCGAGCCGCTGCTCTTCCTTCAAGCATCGTCTTCGCGATATTTGTTTTGAACTCTGGTGGCGGTGTGCTTGGCTATCTCTTGGCAGGCGCTCGTTCAGAGGGTAGAGCTGGAAAAGCTGCCATAGGTCGAGTTGTAATACTTCGCAGTTTCCTTTCTTTTCTCTTAGTCGTGGTTCTTCAATTTCCTGCATTCAACGTGATGTTCGTGACAACAATTCTGATTCTAATGGGACTTGGCTATGCCATATTCCTCGTCTACGTGCTTTCGCTCTCCATGGAGCTCATTCCTTCTGGCAAGACAGGCTTGTTTAATGCTCTGATAGGTGTAGGTGGTGCATGTGGATCTCTTATCGGACCCTTTCTTGCTCAGACATTCGGGTCACTCGGCTTCACCTACGTATTTGTCACCGCTGGCACACTTTTTCTTGTGTCGTATGTTGCCTTTCGGGTTCTGATGTGAGCCAAAAAGAGGAAAAAGGGAATTTCACTCGAATTCATTCGGGCTTTTTATGTTAGTCTATTCCACATGCACTCTAAACAAGTCTACATCTTCTCGCATTTGGGGCGTTGCTTCCAGAAAGTCTCTTACTGAACGCTCAAGATCCTTGGACTGCGTTACATATCTTCCGACTATAATTATGTCTGCTCCCTTTTGTAGCGCTTCCTTCGCTGTTTCTGGGACTATACCTCCTGCTACAGCGATAAGGAACTTCTTGTCTTTGAAAGTCTGTCTTATTTCTTGTATTAAGTCGAGACCGAGTGTTTTTCCTGTTTCTTGATCTATTCCTCTGTGCAAGATTACAATGTCTGGGAATTCCTTGATCGATTTGAGTTTTTTGAGTGGGTCTTCTACGTTTAGCATGTCTACTGCCGCATATATTCCTAGTCTCTTTGCTTCATGGACAAAGGAGTCAAGCGTTTCAGCAGGTGCCAATCCGGCAGCTACTACCGCATCGGCAGTCTCGTCATAAGCTATGTCCACTTCAACTTTTCCGACATCCAGTGTTTTTAGATCTGCAACGACGAATATGTCCTTGGCCACTTGTCTTAAGTCGTTTATCACTCTTGCTCCGTATCTCTTGATGAGTGGGGTTCCGACTTCCAATATTATCCTGTCACTTCCTGGTAGCTGTTCTATGATCTTCTTTGATCTCTCCAGATCCGGCGCGTCAAGCGAGATCTGCAGATACGGTGGTCTCCACAATCGCGGGACTTTGAAGCCCATTATTGGGTGTTTGGCTCTATCCTTGTCGTAGAATATCTTTTCAAGTGTGGGGTATTTTGTTAATGCTCTCTTTAGTGCTAGTTTGGTTGCGCTGTAGTTGTAGTGGTATATTTTGCGGAAGTCGCTTGCTTGTGGATGGATGAAGACACTGCATACTATGACCCAATCATCCGCTTTGTCCCTTGGGATTATGTCTTCTTCAATGGCGTCAGCGACGGCTTTTGCGACTGCAGCTTGAGCGGGTCCAAAGATCTTGCCAACGTCTTCGAAATTCTTTATAGTAACCTTTGGCACGATGAGTGTGTGCGGTTTTGGTGGAAGGTTTGGTCTTATGACTGCTAACAGTGGAGTGTGCCCGACGGAAAGACTGGTCATGCCGGCGGCGAAAGCCTCTCCTACGGGACCGCTCTTGTCACCTATTAGCAGATCAATATGTGCCACTTCGTTGCCTTCTCCGACGAGTGCTTCGCCGATTAAGTATGTTTTTCGGGGTAATTCGACAGTCTCTTCATTGTATGTTGTCGGTATGCTTCCTGTTATCTCCTTGAAGTCGACATTGAACTCTTTGAGCCACGTGTGGAGTGTGTCTCTGTGTATGTTCATGACTTCTGCTGTTGCTGACACTGTCGGTCTGTTTCTTGGCACTCTCGGAATTTCAATAGCTCTCTTCGCGGCTTCCGATATCATCGTGACGAACTCTTCTCTTGTCTCAGGCTTCTTTGCGACATTTTCCGACATTTTTCTTCACGATTAGATATTTGATTATGGCTCATGTATATAAGATTGTCGGAATTGGTTCGAGCATGGCCACGTGTGAATCTCTGTTTTGCATCGCATTGTCGGATAAGAGCCATGATTCCGGATCCGCGCCGCAGTTGCTTGTAGAACTCCTGTGCGGCGTGTCGGACTCTGTGGGGTGTGATCTGTGTAAAGATTTATTTGGGGGTTTTGATGCGTTAGTGTTGTCATCAATAAGCCTATATACTTGATTGTGATTGGCATGAACTCTATTTGGATGTGGTTTTGATGCCTTGGAGAGACCTTGTGTGTCTGGTTACCGTAATTGTTGGGGCTGTTGTGTTCCTGTATGGTAGCAATTACTATGATGCAACTTTTGGTTGGAGTGGCGTCTCTCTGGTGGTTGCAGGTCTCGTTGCAGAGATAATCTTGGGCGTATACGGGACCTTAAGAAAAAGGGGAAGTTGATTAGAAACCGTAGAGTTTCGAGTATTTTGTTTCCAAGTAGTCTAAGTACGGCTTTACGGTGATTTCTTTCCCGGTTATTTTCTTGATGAGTGCTGGTGGGTCGTATAGGTTTCCTTGTTGGTGGACATTCTTCGACATCCACTGCCTTATGTTTTTGAAGTTGCCTTTTTCGAGTTGTGTTCTCCAGCTTGGTAGGTCTTTCTGCATTGCAGCTAGTAGCTGGCCACTGTAAATGTTGCCTAGAGCATAGCTTGGGAAATAGCCATAGTATCCGCTGGCCCAGTGTGTATCTTGCATTACGCCCTCGGAGTCATTCTCAATTTTCATTCCTAGATAATCCTTGTAGCATTGGTTCCATATTTCAGGCAGTTCCTTCACCGTTATTTTGTCAGCGAACAGATCGCGTTCAATGTTGAACCTTATGATTATATGCACTCCATACGTGACCTCATCTGCTTCGACGCGGATTTTTGAGGGCTTGACTTGATTGATGGCATGGACGAACTTGTCTAGGTTTAGATTTGAAAGGGTCGACCCTGCAATCCCCTTTAGTTTTGGTAGGAAGTATGCCCAAAACTCGTGTGATCTCCCAATTATGTTTTCAACAGTACGCGATTGTGATTCGTGGAAGCCCGAGGAACAGCCTGTTCCTACTGGTTGATACATCCACTCTGGCTTCAAGTTTTGTTCGTACAGGGCGTGTCCAGCTTCGTGTAATACTGAGAATACTGAGGACGCAAACAAGTCTTCGTAGTAATGTGTCGTTATCCGTACGTCGTCATAATAGCCATTCGTGAATGGGTGTTCAGTTTCATCGATTCTTCCTCCGGAATTCTTCGAGGTAACATCGTATTCTACAGCTTCGGCAAGAGCAATGGCGATTTTGCGTTGCACGTCTAAGGGAACTTTGTGTTTAAGTACGCTCACGTCTGGTTGTCTTGGAGCAGCTTCGCATTTTCTCAATACTGAAACGAGTCCTGCTCTCAATTCATTGAAGACTCTCGTGATTTCTTCGGAGGTCATTTTTGGCTCAAAAAAGTCTATCGCGGCATCGTAGGGTGTTTTTGTCTTCTTGACTTTCATCAGGATTTCTGCTGCTTTCTTCTGCAATTCTACAAGTTTTTCGAGTTCGGGTTTGAACATAAGGAACTTCTTTGCCGCTTTAGCTTTTTTCCAGATATCCACTGCTATAGCGCGCTGTTTCGCAATCTCTACAACGAGTTCCTCAGGAAGCTTTGTCTGTTCGTCATAATTTTTCCTTATCAGGTAGACGTTTCGTTTCTGAACGGTATCTAGACTGTCATAATCCGCGTGATGTTCGATACTCTTCAATAAGGTTTCTATTTGGGGGTCAGTGGTCATTTTATGGTCGATCTGGCTGAGTAGGGCGAGTTGTTGGCTTCTTAATCCGATGGCCTTTGGCGGCATCATCGTTTCCATGTCCCTTTGGATGATTGCTTGGGCTGAGTTGAGAATGACTATCTCTTTGACTTTTTCCATTAGTTTCTTGTAGGTGGATAGCAAGTTTTCTGTCATTTTTCATCGTCTCAGGTTTGAAGAATAATTCGATAGAACCGCATGTATATGAGTTTTGTGTTGTTGCATCCGTTCGTTAAGCTGTATGTATGGTCTCTGGTGAGTATATTCAAGCAGGTTAAAATCATTGATAAGACGATCATGATTAGTATCGATTCGGGAATCGGTCTATTGATCTTGAGACCCTGCTGGCCCTATTCGGTTGAGCTGGTGAGCATTGATGAACTTGTTCGATCTTGAGAAAACGAGTCAAGGAACTGGTTCAATAGAAAGCTTGCGTGCCATAAGTCACGGCAAGATGAAATTTAATCATAGTTTAATTTGTCTATCGCACTAAGAGTACGGAGCGGTCTGTGTAATGTATTACATGGTCGCTAACGCTGCCCAATAGGAATCGGCTTATGGTGCTATGCCCCTTGTTTCCGATGACGATGAGATCATAGTCTCCATTTTTTGCTGTTTGAATGATCACTTTTGCTGGGTCGCCTGATTCGAGTTTTTGGTCAAGCTTCGCTTCTTTGGCTAGATCGGCTGCTCTTGCCAGAATATTGGTTCCTATTCCTCTAGCTATTTCTGGCTTCAACTTGTGTATACTTGACTCTTGAACATAGAGCAAGGTGATCTTGGCATTTGTTTTCTTAGCTACTGTGGCTGCGCTCCTTAGTGCTCTTTCCGCGCTTTCTGAACCATCAACTGGAACTAGGATCTTTCTTATTCGTCTTCTTTCTCTAGCGATCAGGACTGGGGTATGTGCGTGACGTGATACTTTCACAGCTATGCTTCCTAGGTGTGGTTCGTCTTCTTCATGTCCACTGTATCCCAAGACAATCAGATCGTAGTTTCCTCTTTGTGCCTCCTGTATGATTGTCTCAGCTGGATCGGGATTTTCGATTATTTTCTGGTATGCAGGAACGTGTTGTTCTTTGAAGAAGGCAAGTGTTTCTGCAACTGCTTGTTTCCCTTTTTTGGTGGTACCAATCGCTGATCTCACCAGAGACTTCCTTAGGTGAGGAGGCTGCTGGAGTCTTGGGAGCATGAACCGCAGTTGGAGGTGACCCGACGGCTGCCCCCACAGGAACATACTCCGGCTCTTTTGGAATATATTGTTGAATGTGCGGTTTCATGAGTTCATGGGCGACGACATGAATTACAGTGACTCTTGATTCAAACTTCTTTGCCAACAAGGCTACCAATTCTTGGGCGATCACTGAGGGCACCGAGCCATCTACAGGAACCAAAATTCTCTTGAAAACACCTTCACCTTGCATAGTCTTAGAACCTAGTTTCTGTTTCATTTCGATTCCTTATTGAGTATTCGCACAAAACTGCCACTATAGCAAAAAAGCTACTTGGTGATTCCAGACTCCCTAGCAGCTTTGTCATCATCCGCAAGATGAACACAAACAGTAGCGCTCGGGTCAGGATCGGAAGAAGACGCTCTCACTGGCAAAACATGTGCTTAGTGAGTATTCGAGTCTGACCCGAGTTGTCAAACTCGGTGATCTCTTTCCTCTCAACTTGACCATTTTCGTGTCATCAACCGGAACCTGAGTTCCTGGCGACTTTTACATAGCCTAATTCCAGAAGTTTCTCTCAAGCTTCAACTCGGATAGATCTCTTGCTGCGTTCTGCAGATCACTGCACGTATTATTTGCTCATTTAGAGGGAGTTCAACTTATATCTGTAACATAACATGATTGCTTGGTTTACGTTTGGCAGAAGCAAGCAGTTCTAAACTGCAGAGGATACCTGAATGCAGTAGTTGATGTGAAAGGTGTATGATGACGGAAGAAAGTGTTGTATCTAAAGTCGAGGAGCTTATGGAGACTCTTGATGATATCAAGAGATACAATGCCCTTGCCCATTCTTTGAAAAGGTTCGCAATTATCATTGTGGGGTCTATAACGGTTTTTGCCATTCTTACGGGAGTGTTTGAGTTTTTTGACCTAAGGCTTGTGCTCGATAGACCCATGTTTCTTTCAATAGCATTCCTCTCACTCCTTATTCCTGTGACTGGTATCGTGGTGGGAGTCCTGTTTGTGAGAAGAAGAATAAACTCTGTACGTACAGGAGAGTGGAGAAAAGAGCTCTCGCATGGTTTTTCCATCTGCGCTAAAGATACTGGTGGAGTTGGATTGGGGGAAGACCTTTGATGAAATCTCGATGGGAAAACTCAGTTATGGCTTGTACGTACTGGTGAAAACAGCAGCCTACTGGATTGTATCTGTCTTTGCATTGAGCCTTATCGGAAATGCTGCTATTTTCCTAATTTTGCAACGGGCAGATTTTTTTGGCGAACTTCCCTGGGGAGGACTTGCCCTTTTGATTGTTCTTCTACTTTTAGGCAATGACCTTTGGAAACGTTATAGTGACATACTCGCACTTGATATGCTCCTTATGGAGTTGCGGTGGTTCAGCTTTGAATTCAGGAGAACCGAGTTCAAAACCTGACCTGTACGTCATCGCCAGGATAATCAAGGCGCTGAAAGAGAAGAACGGGATGAACAGGACGACCCTGGCAACTTCAACGGGACTTGCCTATGACAAGCTTGTAAATTATCTAGTTTGGATGTCAGAAAGAAAATTCATCGAGATCGATGACCACGGGTATTTGAAGTTAACAAGGGGCGGGACCGAGGTTTATGATGAACTGGTGCAATGGATAATGAAGTATGTGGGTCAACTCAAGTTTCCTAGACTACGCGTAAGAACCTAACTTCTGCGCTCAAAACTCACTTCCTCCGAATGAGTTCGCCTTTTAAGTTACGTGATTCCACTCTATTCGGAAGCGATAAGGATGCCATCGATTGAAGCAATCAACCTCTCGAAAAAATACGGGTCTTTTGCAGCTCTCTCTGATTTAAATCTCAATATTGAGGGAGCAAAATGCGTCGGCTTCCTTGGCCCAAACGGTGCAGGGAAATCAACTACGCTCAAGTTGTTTACTGACCTGATTAGACCCTCCGCAGGAGAGGCTCTAATAAATGGTGCGAACGTACATACTGACAAGAAAAGGGCACTCGGTTCTGTAGGTGCACTTATCGAAATACCTGAGATTTACCCTGCGTTAACGCCACGAGAGGCATTAATGATGATTGCTGAGATTAGAGGGATACCTAAGAACGAGCGAAAAGAGCAGGTAGCAGAGGCTGTCTCCGAAGTCCGAATGGAAGAATGGATCAATAAGCGCGTCGGCAAGTTCTCCAAGGGAATGAAACAGAGAATCTGCGTCGCTTCTGCCTTACTCAGCGACCCTTCTATTGTTCTCTTAGATGAGCCTACCACAGGGCTTGACCCTCGCGGAATGAGCGAAGTCAGAGATATCATAAAGTCTCTAAAGAACAAAAAAAGGCTGATTTTCATGAGTAGCCACCTACTTAGCGAGGTTTCGGATGTCTGCGACGAGGTTGCCATTATAGATCATGGCAAACTAATCATTTACGACACGCTTTCCAACGTGACTGCAAAGGTTTCGGATGGAGAAAACGTCGTTGAAGTTGAACTGCGAAACACCGTTAATGCAGAGTTGACAAGCAAGATAGCCGCGAAAATCCCCGGCATCAATAAGGCTGAAAAAAGTGATGATACAACCTTCAGGATAAAATTCACTGGAGGCTTGAATGCCCAAGAAAGAATCCTCGCTGACTTGGTGAAAATGAACATCGGAATAGTCAGCTACAAACCAGCCTCATCGGCCCTCGAAGAGGCGTATCTGAGTCTTGTAAAAAGTACGTTGTGATAAACCTGAACGAAACGAAAGTTGCAGGTCGAAGCCAAGTACCAGGCAGCCTAACTCAAGTCGGCATAACTGTGAAGTACACGTTACTCGATTACGTGAGGTCTCGGAGGTTTTTCATTCTCCTAACCATAGCGCTCTTGATTAGCGCTATTCTCACCTTTGTAGTGGGGTACTATCGACCTGAAAGTTTTCTCGCGTCGGACTTATCGTTTTATTCGGGCTGGTGGGGAAACATAGCGACTTACGTGATAGTGCTTTCTGGAATTTTCTTTGGCGGCGATGCCATTTCTGGAGAATTTCAGAACAAGACAGGCTATTTCGGAATCCCCAACCCTATCAGGAGGTCGTCTATATACATAGGGAAGTGGTTGTCAGCTCTCATCGCATCCACAATCATACTAGGCGTGTTCACAGCAATCACAATAGGCAATGGATTATACTACTTCTCAACGGTGCCGTCCGAATTCGGCTTATCCGTGCTTTTCGCATGGTTCTATCTTATGGCAGTTCTAGGCTTCACGTTCTTCTTCAGCTCGCTATTCAAAAGCAGTTCCATGTCCATTCTCGTAACTGCCATCCTCTTTCTCTTCGCGTTTAACATAATTCAGCTTTTCGTTGCGAACCTTGCCCAGATTGAGCCTTGGTTCATCCTAACTTACGGAGCGCAAATAATAGGAAACATACTGACCGTGCCCTATCCGCCACCCACCTCGGTCACGCACTTCGGTCAAGGAGGAAATGGACCTACCTTCACTAGCTTCAACGCAACCGTCTCAGAGGGACTTGCAATCATGGGACTATACTTTATCATTACAACAGTCTTGGGGCTAATACTCTTCGAGAGAAAGGAGTTTACCTAAGCGAGAATTGAGGAAACACCTGTCGCACAACTTCGAATGAAAATTTGAACCGAGTCTGAAACATTCCATCATTCTAGATGCTTTTACTGGTAAACGCGTGCTCCAATTTTAACCATGCTATCGAAATCGCTCAAGTCAAGGTTTTCTGACTAAAATAAGCCCGAAGCAAGCTTGATTTGTGAGGTGCTCCGGCCGGGATTTGGACCCGGGTCTCCGACTCGAAAGGCCGGAATACTTGACCGGGCTATACTACCGGAGCCTTGTAGCCCGAGGCATCATGCAAATATCTCTTCGTTCGAATAAACTTATCCCCCAATTGCTGTTCTCACACATTCTTTAAGCGGAGCCAATATTACTGCTGTTTTATTCAGCGTCGGCGCATAATATGCTGTTTTCGCGGAATTCGTCATTATTGTTTTTACGCCGAGCATTTCAGGGTATGAAACGATTGTGCATACGCCATCTAGTACGTGTCCACCTGTTTCCTCTATTCTCTTCACATGGTTTCTAGCAATTTGCCTGATATAACGTGACGTGCAGACCCAGAACTCTGTGTCAGCCTTGACTCTCTTGCCTTCAGCTAGGCATGCGATTTGCTTCATCTCATCTAGTGAGCAGTGGGGACACCCTATGAAGACAAGGTCAGGTTTGGAGATTGAGGTTACAGATAGCCTTTCAATGGTTTTTGCTATTTCTCTTGCTTCGACAGTTATCCTTTGTGTCGCTTGCGTTTCGCCGCGCAATCTTCTGTGTCCGCGGCAGAACATGTTAACCATACCCGTCGATGCAAGCGCTGCGCCTAGTTGCTTCAACTGGTCACTTGTGGCTCCTCTAATGCCTTGGATTTTCGGTATTTCATCTTTCAGGATTTCGCCCAGCAGTATTCCTAAAGCGCCAAACTCGGTTTCATTCTGTGGCGGCGTTTCCACATCTACCAGAACGCTTGGCACTCTGTTTTTGGGTTGATGAATTCCGTAATTCGGAGTTTTCCCTATTATTGCGGCTGCAAGGGCGCTAGGGCCGCCTTCACGGTTTGTCCAAGCATCAAGAACGGAATTAGCGTAGACCACAGCTGAAGATTCAGCCCATGCAAGATGCGTGTTTCTTTTTGGCTCTCTCAGATAGTAGGGAGTGCAGGTTAGCGACTGCTTGAACCCCATTCTTTCGAACTGCTTGAGAATTGTCAGTTGCTTCTCAACTATGTTTTCTTTCAGCAACTTGCCCAGATATTCTTGATCGAGACTTTGAGGGTTAAGTGTAGTTTCGACTCTTGCCTTTCCATCTGATTCCGCTAGGGCTTTAAGAAACTCTATTGGTGCATCTCCCAGCGTCTTGTATGAGACTCCTGAAACATGAGCTGAATCTATTGGGATAAGCCTCGTCCCGCCGAAAAGCTCGCCTAAACGGACAAGTATCGTCATACATTTTTGCTGTGCCCAGCCAAACTCGCCATCATAGATGAGTTCCTCTTCTTTTGTCAAATACATACTGCTTAACTCTCTCTTCCAAGAATCCTTACAAGACCTTTTGTGGCATCAACTTCAACGATGTTTCCAGTCTTGATCTTGTAAATATCAATCTGATCAATCATCGGGATGTCCGCTAATATTGCTCCAACAACGACCACTGGATCAGCCGTCTGATTTATTATCGCTCTGGGGGCCAAATGCTTCTTGGATAAAGAATATAGTATGTAACTGCCTACCGTCGAGCCATGGCCATGGGGAAAACACAGTATCTTGTTTTTTATGCATTCGCCGCATAGATCGTGGTTTTTTTCAACTACTTTGCCGTCAGCCGGATCGACTCCTCCTAGAAAGCTGATTGGCTTCTTGGAAACCAATGCTCTGGCCTTGGTGTGGCCTTCGACTATGCTTCGTCCCTTCAATATTGTGTTTTCCATTTTCACGCGCTCTAGTAGGATATTCTTGCTGTTGTGGGGGTCTTTCCCAGTATTCCCGCCGCTGCATCTTCAACTCTCTTGCGGTATTCTTCTTGCGTGTAGACACGAAGTATGTTTATGAAACCTTTGAGCGTTTCAAAAATCTTTGATGTCTCGCTCAAGCGTTGCGGTATCTTCTCGCCGTCTTGTGTTCTGTAGAATGCTGGAATCTCCATGGGTTCCATTAGAACCGAGTGATGGTATGGGACAGAAGGAACAGTGGGAACATCAATTATCACTTCCTCAACGTTGATTCCGGCTTTTTCTGCAATGTCTGCCTGCAGTTGTTCTCTGTGCTTTTCTCGTCCGAATATGTTTGAGATCATTGTGTCTTTTTCGTAGAACGTCCTTTCATATGCACATTTGAGCATTTTCCGTCTTTCAAGGTTTCTTATGATTCCGTTTGACTTTCCGCAGTTTTTCAGCATTGTCCACACCGTGTAATCATCCATGGCCATGTACTCTTCTGGTGTTTTGAACTGGGTCAGTCCCAGTTCCTCATTTGCTTTTTCCATTGCTATGGCAAGCATTATTTGTGCTGCTCTGCCGACTCGATGGAAATATATGCTTTTGAACGATTCTATTCTTGCTATTATTAGGGATTCGAGGGCTGAGAGAGCGCCAAGGTCCACGGCAAGGTTCTCATCCACTACGTCGAGGGCATGGATAAGTCGAAAGATGTCTATGAACCCGTATTCTGCACCAGTGTGATATGTGTCTCGTACGATAAAGTCCAGTTTATCTACATCGACGGCGCTACTTATTATCTGGTCCAGAAAAGTCTTCTTGGGCTTGTGAAGTTTGCCTACTGCAAGTTTCCCAATCTCTTCTGAGTTGTAGCCATTTTCTTTCAGTATGTCTGCTAACTCGCTCTTTCTTATTATCCACTGTGTCATGTCCTCATGTGTCTTGTTGAGTTCCTTATCGAGTAAGTGTTCAAACACGTGTGAGAACGGTCCGTGGCCAACATCGTGGAGCAGACCCGCCATTTTGGCAGCTTCGCATTCGTCTTCATTTAAGTATTGAGAGACGTTGCGGTTTTCTACAACTCTACCTGCCAAATACATAACACCGATAGCGTGCTCAAAACGTGTGTGGTTAGCTCCTGGGTAAACATATTCTGAACCTGCTAGTTGGCGTAGTCTGCGTTGTCTCTGGACGGGGAACGAGTCGATAGCGTGTTTTTCTTGTTCAGTTACGTAGATGTATCCATGTACTGGGTCCTTTATTTCGCCCCAATAGCTTTTGGGCATTTGAGGGGTGCCTCTTCGGTTTCTTGTTGAATAATTATTAATGTTGTGTCACTCTTATAATGTCTAGCATTCAAAGCTTGAGCTGATGGAAATGGAGCGGAAGGGTTTCTTTGTCTGCGTTGAAGGGTTGGATGGGTGTGGAAAGACCACTCAAGCAAAGCGGTTAGTTGCCAAGCTAAAAGAGAGCTATGATGCGTTTTACACGGCTGAACCTAGTCAAGGGCCCATCGGAGAATTTATCAGGAAATGCTACTTGCATGCACCTAAGCGTGGTTCAACCGTTGTTGAGGCTTTGTTGTTCGCTGCGGATCGGATTGAGCACCTGGAGAGCGAGGTGATTCCGGCTTTGAACGCAGGGAAGCTTGTGATTTCCGATCGTTACTTGTATTCTTCTTTGGCTTATCAGGGAGCAGCCGGACTTGACTTGAACTGGATTGAGAGGATAAATGAGCATGCGATACGTCCTGACCTTGCGGTTTTCATTGATGTGGAGCCTGAGACTGTTGTGTGCAGGTTGAAGGCGAAGAAATCAGTCATGGAGAATTTGGAAACTCAGCGTTCTGTGCGCGAAGTCTACATGAAATTCGTTGAGAAGGGTGATCTTGTTCGTATAGATGGCAATGTGTCTGAAGCGAAGGTTGCTGAGCGTATCCTTGCAGTGGTCATAGAGTTCTTGGAGAAGGCTTGCTAGGAACTAGGTTCTTTCAGTATTTTCTTGGTTGATGTTTCATTAACCTTCTTTGCTATGAGGCTGATTATGTCTTCGGGCGACACGTGCCTTGGTCCTCTTTCATGGAAAATACTTATTTCCACAGAGTTCTCGCTAAAAGTGAAGCGTAGCATGTAATAGTCAAATCTGAGTGGTTCTTTCTTCTCTTTTTGTACCCTATAATAGCGTACTGCACAAAGGAAATCCAAGGTCTGAAGAGGGTTCTTGCGTATTGTTTCCAACAGTCTATTGGCTTCTTCACTATCGAGATAGTTGAAACTATCAGTTTCTGCTACTCCGAACTCAAGTTTAACAATATATTGTGAGACTAGAGAATCAGTGATGGCTTCGAAATTGAGTGTTTGGTCGTTCAGTTTTCGAAGCGTATCTGTCAACACTTCTTGCAATCTCTTTATTGAGACTGGCGAAGCGAAGCATGTCGTTCTGTGGATTAGTCGGGGAAAGTTTTCATAATACCCAAGCATTTGCGAGATTCCACTAGATTCTTTTGACCTTTCTTACTTTTTCAAGGTTTTCTAGTAGCCCAGAGAGTAGCGCGCCTAGCTTTTGGAGTTCATCTACGTTTTCTTCGTGTTTCATTTTGACTTGTGTTTCCTGTATTTTCGCTAGGAGCGTCATTTCAAGATCTCCAAGAGCGAGAGAGCTTTGAAGTATCGTTGGGTCTTCCCCTTCTTTTATCAGTATGACTTTCTTTTCGCATTTTGCGCACCATAGGTCTCCGTTTCTTAGTCTGAAAAGTGGGGACGCGCATGCTGGGCAGGCTAGTTCAGTGAGGGTTGAACCTTGACGGAGCAGGTCTGCCATGCGTTTCACATGTGATTCCTCGGTTTTCTTGCGTGACAACTTTTAAAACCCCAAAGTAAATAGGTACGAAAGTCTATATAACAAAGCTACCTCGAAACGTTTGGGGTGACACTCTTATGGTTAGCAAGAAGAAAATGGAAGAGTATGAAGAGCGGATAAAGCAGGCGCTTGCTGTGCTTGGAGGAATCTCTGAGGATACTACTACGCCAAGAAATATTAGGAGAGCGGCAAAGGATTCGATGGATGCATTGCAGACAGGCGAGTACACTCCTGCGGTTAGAGCGTCAAATGCTATATCGATGCTTGATGCCATTTTGCAGGATCCAAACATGCCACAGTATACTCGTGTGAAACTGTGGAACGTAATGAGTGTCATAGAAGCAATAAAAGACTAGTGAAGGCAGAATTGAGGCTGTTACTGTATCCGGTGAAGGGAAAGGCCTGCGTCTGCATTGAAGAGGTGTGTTGAATGAAGATATTTTCTTACAAGACTGTTGAAGCGAAAGATGCGGGTGAAGGCTCTTCAAAACTGAAAGTACGCTGGCTCATAACCAAGGAGATGGGAGCACCCAACTTTGCCATGAGAGTATTTGAAATGGAACCTGGAGGTCATAGTCCCTTGCACACTCATCCTTGGGAACATGAAGTTTTCGTCTTGAAGGGCGAAGGAGTTGTTGTTGGAGAAGGTGAACAGAGAACTGTGACGCATGGTGACGTTGTCTTTATTGCTCCGAATGAGCTGCACCAGTTCAAGAACAATGGTGCAGTGGCCTTCATGTTTGTCTGTCTCGTACCCATCAGAGACAAGTGATCTTTTTCAGCTTCATTGTACTCTATTCGCTTGCTCGCTAGAAATATATGCCAGAGGTAACACTTAGTTTTGGGTTTCAGGGGATAATCCCTTTGAAGTATGATGTAATAATCGTTGGCGCTGGTCCTGCAGGCATATTTTCAGCTCTTGAACTCACCGAGAAGAAGGATCTCAACGTCCTAATGTTGGATAGAGGACAGGACATAAACCAGCGTAAGTGTCCATCAAGCCGCGGGTTTGAGTGTGTTCACTGCGATCCCTGCGCGGTTCTATCTGGATGGGGAGGAGCAGGAGCTTTCAGTGACGGAAAACTCACCTTATCCACTGAAGTTGGCGGATGGCTTAATCAATACGTTTCGACTAAGGAATTGAGTGAACTCATAAACTACGCAGATAGCATTTATCTGAAATTCGGCGCAACCGAGCATACCTATGGAGCTAGCTGTGAAGCTATAGACGAAGTTGAGCGAAAAGCATCCTTGGCTGGTTTGAAGCTTATCAGGCAGAAGATTCGCCACATGGGCACTGAGTGGTGTGCTCAGACTCTTCGGAAGATGCGCCAAGAATTAAATGGAAAGATTGAATTCAGGTCAAAGACCGATGTCAAAGGACTAATCGTGAACAATGATGTTGTCGAAGGCGTTGAAACCGCAAATGGTGAAAAATGCTTTGCTAAATATGTGATAGTGGCGCCTGGAAGGGGCGGTGCCGAGTGGCTTCAGACTGAAGCCCAAGCGTTGCGCTTGAAGACGCTCAACAACCCTGTTGATGTGGGAATAAGGGTTGAAGTGCTAGCCTCTGTCATGGAGGAGCTTACAAACATTCTTTACGAACCCAAGCTTATCTACTATTCCAGATCGTTCGACGATCAGGTTCGCACTTTCTGCGTTGCACCCTATGGTCAAGTTATAACCGAATCTTATGATGGTGTGCTCACAGTCAACGGCCAAAGCTATGCTGAACGAAAAACAGAAAATACCAATTTCGCTATCTTGGTAAGCACCTCTTTCACTGAGCCGTTCAAGGAACCAATAGCTTACGGGAAATATGTTGCCAGACTCTCGAATCTTCTCAGCGGGGGCGTTATTATACAGCGGCTTGGGGACTTGGAGTCAGGTAGACGGTCAACCCCAGAGAGAATCGACAGAAGCGTAGTAACGCCTACACTGAAGAATGCCACCCCTGGCGATCTGAGTTTCGTCCTTCCCTATCGCTATCTAGCTGATATTCGAGAAATGCTTCAAGCCCTTGACACTATAGCGCCAGGAATACATTCAAGAGACACCCTTCTATATGGTGTTGAAGTGAAGTTCTACTCGTCAAGGCTTCAACTTAGCAACTGTTTGGAGACCAAAGTCCATAACCTGTTCACGATTGGTGATGGTGCGGGAGTTACGAGAGGGTTGATCCAAGCTTCGTCTTCAGGCGTCATCGTGGCAAGAGAGATAGTGAAGAGGGAAAAGTCAAAGGCGTAGAATAGATGTCAGTGGTTGAAGAGATAACCTGTTCCCATTGCGGCGCCCCAATAACGTTTAAGCCAGGCGAGATACTCGCGACCTGCAAATACTGCGGCTACACCGTCGTCGTGAACACGGGTCAAGTCTTCACTTTCGAGCACTCTCTGTTGCTGAATAAGTATGACCCTATGCAAATCGAGGAGTTAGTCAGGAATTGGATGCGAGAAGGCTTCATAAAGCCCCCAGATTTAGCGAAGAAATCCAAGATAGTAGAGAGCAATTTGGTTTATCTACCCTTTTGGGTAGTGTCAGCAGAGGTCAAAAGCTGCTACAAGGGAATTTTCGAAAGGATAACCCCACCGATAGCCAAGGATGGAAAGATCGAGAAGGAATACGATTGGCTTGTCCTAGCTAGAAAGGCTACAGAATTTCCCACACGGGAATACGACGTGCCACTAGAAGGCAAAATCCCATATGATTTTAAGAGAATCGAGGCCTTCGCTAAGGTTCTAAACAGCGAAATCGACAAAGATGAAGCCGTCGAGATTGCAAAGCAGCAAATTGAAGAACATCATCATTATCTGGTTCAACAGGACATCGACAAGCTCATCGAAATGAAAACGGACATGAAAATGAGTCAAGTGGTTTATCTGCATGCCCCAATATGGTTTTTGAGATTTGAATACAAGGGCAAGATCTACCGGATGTTAATGGATGGAGCCACTGGAGCAGTCATAAGAGGCGATATACCCTCATCTGGGTTCGGAATGATCTAGTTGTTAACGAAACTTTAAAAGCAACAGCGTTTCATGTGTAAAATCGGAAAAAACGGATGGAGGAATTATTTCTTGAGTGAAAAGAAAGACTATTACGGAAAGGCCAAAAAAGAGATGCGGCTTTCTGAACGCATAGTGGCTGCACTTCCGGGATTTCGTGGTTATAAAGAAAAGGAGTTGCGAAGGGAATCTGACAGACTTATCCGAAATCACTTATATCAGAGACTGTCAGAAGCCAAAAGCGATTTGAAGACGATTTTTCAGAAACTGTCTGATCGTCGCTCGTTTGAGGTATTAACAGACATGGATCGTCTTGTCGCAAAGTTTGATCGCGTTGCTGAGAAGGTGAATCATGCCTCTTACGGCTATGGAGGCTTCTTTGACGTTGTCAAAATTGAAGAGGAGGCTCTTGATCGAATGATTGATTTCGATAATCAGTTGGTTGATGATGTTGACGGTGTAGCCAGTGAAGTTGCCACGTTCAAATCAGAGGTAACAAAACAGAAATTCGATAAGGCAAAGGAACGTATCCAGAATCTTACAGGCACGTTAGATACTTTCGAAGAGGCTTTCGACAAAAGAGGAGAAGTAATACTAGGAGTGAATTGAGTTGCCACAAGTTATAGAGTGGAAGAATCCAGGCCCAGAAGATATCGTTTGGAGGTACCCTGACGAGGAGATCACTTGGGGCGCCCAACTCATAGTGCACGAATACGAGGTTGCAGTATTCTTCAGGGACGGTAAAGCCTACGACGTGTTCAATGCAGGACGACATCAACTAGCAACATTAAATCTGCCGATACTGACCAAGCTGCTTACACGCATTGCTGGGTATGCAGAGAAACCGTTCAAATCAACCGTGATCTTCATTTCAACAAAGGTTTTCGCTGGAAAATATGGGACACAGGCCCAGACAACTGAGCTGGCGCCTTTGAAAGTTCACGGTTCCTTCTGGTTCAAAGTTGAGAGTCCGCAGCTGTTCGTGAACGAAGTTGTTGGTGGCCAAAGCGCTTATTCAACCGAAGATGTGAACAACTACTTGCGGGGCTTCCTCAATGAAAAGATAATCGATGAACTCTCTCGTTATGACTTGCTCACGGTTTTTACACGACTTGATGAAACATCAGTGATTGTCAAGAACGCCATTTCTGACTACTTCAAACGAATCGGCTTGGAACTGACAGACTTACGCTTTGAAGGAATTGACACCACACCAGAATACCGCGAACGGTTATTCTGGCTTAGAACTGGAAAAGCTGCTCCTGATGAAGTGTTACGGATGGAAACAGTGAAGAAAGCCGCCGAAGAGCTTGGAAAGTCTTCTGGTGCAGGACTTGGAACTGGTATGGTGCTTATCCCGCAAGTTATGACGCCGTCTGGTCCGGCACAAGCGCCTGCAGCCGCACTGGTCATATGTCCGAAGTGCAACGCGAAGATTCCTGCAACGTCAAAGTTCTGCCCTGAATGCGGAACAGTGATAACTCCACCTTCGGGTGGTACGCTGACTTGCTCCAAATGTGGAAAGACGATTCCGGCATCTTCGAAGTTCTGTCCAGAATGCGGTGAGAAAATTTAGTAAGGAGAGATTTCAAATGGGGGATGGCGGAAAACGAGGATTGCTGTCCATTGGCGTCTTTCTAATAATCGTAGTGGTCAGCATTCTTCTCTACTCACCAGCTCAGATTATACGAGATTGGACTCTGATTCTACCATCAATACTCACGCTGTCCGGTTGCTGGATCACAGTTCTTGCTGGTATGCGTGCTTCCAGCCCTCAGAAGTATGAACGTGGAGCCTTCAGCACCCTCTCATGGGGAGTGCTTCTTGCAGCTTTGGGTGGAGCATGGTTCTTGTACGGCTTCGGTTTCGGCTGGATCTATTCTCTGATCGTAGTGTTGCTTGCGCTTGCAGTTTTGGCGATAGCTACAGCTTTGAAGCGAAAATAGTCTCCACATATTTTTTTAAACATCCTTCTTACGTATAACAATAGGACGGTTTAGACTTGAAATGAGTGACAGCACAATCGGCCGCGGCACATGGTATGACAAAATGGCCGCAAAGATAATCGAGAGAGAGAGAAAGCTGGGCAGAAGTCTAGGTTTGATTAGAACCGAGATGGGTTTAGGTGCTTCAGGTTTTCCACACATAGGCAGTTTGGGCGACGCTGCTCGGTCATATGCAGTAACACTGGCTTTGAAGGAACAAGGGTACAAGTCGGAACTGGTCGCTTTTTGTGATGATAAAGATGGGTTGCGCAAGGTTCCGACAGGATTGCCCAAATCGTTGGAGAAGTACTTGGGGTTCCCTGTTACTAGCGTTCCCGACTTGAATGGTTGTCATGAAAGCTATGGTAAACACATGAGCTCACTCTTGCTGGATGCTTTGGACAAGTGCGGAATTGAGTATCATTACATGTCGGCTAAAGAGGCTTATGAAAAAGGCTGGTTGAAAGAAGAGATCAGGACTTTGCTTCTGAATGCAAAGAAGGTTGGTGAAATTGTCAAAGAGGAAGTTGGACAGGAGCGTTACACTGAAGTCTTGCCCTATTTCGCGGTTTGCGGAAACTGTGGGAGACTATACACGACGAAATCCTTGGAATTTCTGCCTAAAGAGACCAAAGTTGTCTACGTCTGCGAAGGCATGGAAATAAGAGGTCGGCGGCTTGAAGGTTGCGGTTTCAAAGGCGAAGCGGATGTTAGCAAAGGGGAGGGCAAGCTGAGTTGGAAGGGCGAGTTTGCTGCAAGGTGGAAGGCTCTTGACATAAGGTTTGAGGCTTATGGTAAGGACATAGCGGATTCTGTGCGCATTAATGATCGAATCTGTCGTGAACTGTTGTGTTTTGAACCGCCTTCACATGCGAAATATGAGCTGTTCTTGGATAAGAGTGGCAAGAAGATCTCGAAATCTGCAGGGAATGTTTTCACGCCACAGGTTTGGTTCCGCTACGGGTCTCCTCAGTCGCTATTGCTGCTGATGTTGAAGAGATTTGTTGGCACCCGAACGCTAGATGTCAGCGATATTCCTTCTTACATGAACGAACTTGACTCTCTGGAAGACGTCTACTTCGGAAGAAAGCAGGCAAAGGATGAGAAGGAGCTGACTAAGATTAAGGGTTTGTACGAATATTGCTGGTCGCTAAAGCCTCCTGCAAAACCGTGCATTCACGCCCCATACAATTTATTGACTTTCCTAACCAAGATGACACCACCTGAAGACCCTGAAGGATTCATAACTGAAAAACTTCGAAGCTATGGCTATTTGCAGAAGAACCAAACACTTGACGAAGACCTGAAGAAACGAGTCGAATATGCACGAAACTGGACAAAGGATTTCGAAGCGATAAAGGAAACGACAATCAGCCTAACTGAGGAAGAAAGAAGCGCCATATCGGAACTGATTGAGCTGCTGAAGGTCGAGAATGAACCTGAGAGAATACAGAACGCCATATTCAACGTGGCGAAAAAGCACGACTTAAAGTTAGGAGATTTTTTCAAAACGCTTTACACGATTCTGCTGGGGGTAACACAAGGACCAAAACTGGGACCCTACTTTCTCGCAATGGGAAAACAAAACGTAATCAATGCTTTACAGAGATCATTTAACGAAACTAGGATCTCAACACAGTCCCACACTTCATAAGTGCACCATTGCTCTTTCTCAATCCATGATCCATATTCTCGGCCGGGCTTGTAATCCTGTTGTGAGCTGCCGCAAAACTTTTTCCATGTTGACGCCTACGTTGTTAGCGGCCTGCATTGAAGCGGGTCTCTGTCTTTCACAACACTTCTCTGAGGATTGTCCGCCCCAGTTTAGAGTGTAGAATCTCTGAATCAGCTTTATTATGAGCTTGACGACTAAGAACTGGGATACATGACCTGCTCCTAGAGGTTCAATGATGCGCGACAAGCTTGTTTCTTATTCGATCGATTTCGAGATTCCCAGTAGCTACATGGGGAATCTGTTGGACTTCATTTACCAAAAATACCTTCTGCCTCAAGAAAAAGGATTTGCCGACATTTCAAGGACCAATACTGACGGCTATCCTTCCCTAGCTTTCACTGTCTTAGACAAGTCTAGAGTTCAAAGCCTCGCAGTGGTCGTCAAAGGTGGCAAGCCGATTGAGCTAAGCATCAAACTTCTTAACGAAGCGGTTCCAGAAGAAGCGATTACTCAAGTCAGACAAGATATTCTGATTGCCGTGGAATTGTTTGAAGAAAAGGTCAGGGAAAATACTTTGTTCTTCGCTTGGAGAGAGGGCGAAGAAATAGTGCCAGAAGAGATTTCTGGCAAAGAGAAGAAGTCGATAAATCGCATGCTTCTTGAAACCCAAGTTCTTCTATTCATAGTGTTCATTTCACTTGGTTTGTTCTTGTTCCCGATCATGGGGATGTACGCCCCTCTTGTGCTTATGGCTATCCAATTTGTCATAGTTCTTTATTCGAACAAGCTTATCGAGAGGACAGCGGATTGGCGCATAACTGAGGATAACCCAACCATACACCTGCTAGAATACGACTTGCCATTTGAAGAACGTGAGCACTTCAAAGAGAGCTATCCAAGAGAAAGGATTGCGGAAATCAAGAAAGAGGTTTATGAGCAGACGATTGTCAAGAAGGGAGAAGTCGACTGCGAAACGGTACAGCAAGTATTCAAGAAATTCGGGCTTGAGTGTGCCCGTGAGAACTTGTCTGCCAAAAAATTGAACGTTTATGAACTGGTGAAAAAAGTCGCCCAGAAGTTCGGGTTTCCGATGCCAAAAATCGTCGTATCCAATACACTAATCCCAAACGCTGCCGCTTCGGGGCCTAGTCCAAGCCGGGGCGTTGTTTTGATCACGACAGGGCTTCTTGTTCACCTAAAGGAAGATGAAATCATCAGTGTTCTAGGGCACGAGTTCGGGCACCTGAAGGGTCGCGATCCATTGCTTCTCTTTGGCTTGATGGGTTCAGAATTTCTGCTAAGGTTCTACGTGCTCTTGCCATTTTTCCCGATTGTCTTTTCCTCATTGTTGCTTTTCCTTGTATATTTCTGGGCGATTATGACGTTGTTGTACTTCATAGCGAAATTCTTTGAAGCGAGAGCAGACCTGTTATCAGCCATTGTGATCGGGCAACCGCAAGTCTTGGCCAAAGCCTTGGAAGAAATAGGCTTCAAGAGACTGCTTTCTGAGCGATTGCCCTCTTACCGTATCCAAGAATGGTTGAGTTTTGATCCCCACCCTCCCATTTACTTTAGAGTTAATAGGTTGAGGAAAATTGAGAGTGAGGTTAGGATAAAGCACCCATTGTTTCAATCAGCAAAGGATGTTTCAAAAGGGTTCATAGATAGCATGTGAATTGAGCCTACAAAACGCTGGAATCCACTGCGACTCCCAGTAGTTGTCATGTGGGTTGCCAATTTGAATCCTAGCAGAAGGCATTTCGCTCTTTTCAGATCTCAAACTAGTTTGTTCAAAATATCCATTTCTATGTTGTCTTCCCCTATCTTGAACGTTTCAGGCTCCTCTTTCTTCAATATTCCCTGCAGGGCCTTCTTGTCGAGTCCGCTCACTAGTCTCAGGATTTCTTTCTTGGCTGACTTGAGATGGTCCCTGAGGAGTTTCTTGTTCTCGTATACGATTCCTACCAACGGGCATATCTTTTCCATTTTTATGTGCCACTCAATCTTACCGGTTTTTTTGTTTATGTCAAAGGTTATCGGACCTGCTACGCACGTCTCTGGTTTCACATCGTGAATCAAGCATTTCCTAGTCTGTTTATCGTGAAATACACAGTACTTGTCTGAATCTATTCGGGGAAAGACGTATTCTGTTTCTGCAAACGGGTTCTCAATGAAAATACCCTTTCTCGCCAAATAGGTCTCCACGATTTTTCTTCGCTCAAGAGTTATTGGCGGCGTCGTGTCGTTGCAGCAGCTGAAGCTAGTCTTGCATTTGGTGCAAACATCAAAGAAGTTGCTTTGTCTCTTGTGTTCCTTCTTGTCAGACATGACTTGCTTCTTCCCTATTCTGCTAGACGTAGGGTTGGTTGTCCATAAGGCTTTTTGCAAGCTTCGCGTAGACACTGATTATAGCTTCCACAAAATCCGTTCTTTGAGCCTTACTTTGTACTCTCTTGCGAATTATCTCTGAAAGGTTCCCATGGTCTATCCTCTTCTGTATTACCAGCATGTATTTTTTCTCTGTTTCAGTGGCGTTTTCCATAGCTGTTCGAAGGAAATATCTGCAGACTTGGCGTGCAGTCTTTCCGCGTGGGTGCTGAACCTTCGCTTCTAGTCCGTCAGCCACAGTCGAGTTGTAGTTCTTCACTAGAGTAGCATGCGGCAAGGCTTCATCGTTTTTCTTTGCCAATCCTCTCAATAGTGCCCGAATGAAACAGCTTAAGGCAACGTCTGACTTGACACATTCTTGTTCGTCCATCACCCTTATCTCCAGAGCTCTCCTGTCAAATCTAAAAATCACACCACGCGAGTTAACCCATTCCTTACCTAGAATGAGTTGGTCCGCTCCTGCAGCAGCCAAATCTGAAGAATACTTCCCTATAACCTCCTTTACGTATTCGCCGAAGGACGACACGTATTCTGGAACTACGTCTCCGGTTACAGATGGAACCTCTTTCTGGTTCTGCATGTAGAAACTCAATCTATTGTCTGCGAATCCTCCGAATTTGCCCTCGCAAAGAGGTGAGGAGGCAGTAATAGCTGGTAGATAGGCGCAAACATTCGCAAGCGTGTTGTGAAGTAGGATGCCGCTTTCTTGGTTCGAATATGGGAGGTTCAATTGGAAACTCTGAATATTCAGCCATCCCTGTCGTTTCAGGTTGAAAATCTTGCCGTATGCTTCGTAGATCTGTCTGTGGCGGTGAGGCCAAATGGCTGTCTCCTCAAGTCTTAGCAGAGGATGCATGCCTGTTCCCAGAAGATTCGCATGATATTTTCGTTGCAGGAATTCTTGCATGTTTGAAATGGCTTCTTGCATTGTCTCCTCGAAATCTGAGGGTGATCTGAATGGTGTAATTGGTCTGATTTCCATTACGTGCAATTGGAGTTCCTTTCCAAAGGCAAAGCGTGATTGCTCCACTGAGTTGACGACACGGCCATGAAGATCCTTCATTATCTTGTCGACTATGGGTAACGCTTTCAGTTCTGCATTAACTATGGAAAACTCGTGTTCTGGACCTAGAACTTCGAGGGTCTTATACGTGCAGGTTCCTCTGGTCAGAGTTGTTGCTTGAAGATCGAATATAAACGTGCAGTTAATCTTAAATACGGCGGCATTAATACCGTGTTTTCAATCACTTGGTGTCACATGGGTGCTGGTTGTCTCAAACATCAATCTGACGAAGAACCTGTCTGTAATGAAACCGGCGACGTTCCTGGAATCCTCAATTAAAGATTTTGTTCTCAATCTTAACAACGATTATCGTTATCTCAAGACGGGATACTACGTTTCGATGCATGCCGAAGTTCTAGGCAATTCGGTGATCCCTACAAGCAAGAACATAATTGACGCAAACAGGACTCCGATTCTGCTGCTCAAAGCTTCCAAAGCTGGAATTCCAACGTTGCCCTACATAGTTACGGATTCAGTGAAAAAGGTAATGACCGAGTTTGACTTTCCAGTCGTTGTCTTCGCCGTCAATCCGTTCACCTATGACGGATTCCAGACCGCAAAAAACAAAAGCGCACTTTACAGAGCTGTCAAAAGTCTAGGTATGCACTACAAGTTCGCAGTCTGCGCCCAGCCTCTGAAGGGTAAGATGATCTCGTTCAAATCGATCTTCGGAAAATGTGAACAGGAACAAAATCTGAGAGAAATTTCTGAGAAAGTTTATGAGGTTTTCAGAATTCCACTCTGCAAGCTGCACACTCAAAGTGTTGGGAAAGAGGCTTTTCTGTGCGGGCTCCAACCCTTGAGAAAGGATGAGGTTCTTCCATGCGACCTGAAAAGGATCTCTGAGCAAGTTTCTCAGATTTCAGATGTGGGTGACCACTTAGTTGGCTAGAATCGCCTGCTTTGTTGAAAAATACAATTTCTCTGATTCACGAGAGGAGAAAGCTCTTCAGAACTTCAAGCAGACAGCGGAGAAGCTTGGCCACGAGTTCAACTTTATGTTTAGGGATGATGTCTCAGTGATTTCTAAGCATGATGCGGTATTTATCAGAGCTACTACTGACCCGTTGTTTACGGCATACGTGGTCTCTAGAACCGCCTCAGAACTTGGTTTAAGAGTGATTGACGATCCTCAATCGATACAGATTTGCGGAAACAAGATTCACCAGTATGCGCTTTTCAAAGAGCACAACGTTCCTCATATTCCCACTGTTTTCATCAACAAGGATGATTTTCATCATAAGCGACTCTTGGAGATTTTTGAGGAGTTTGGTAAGCCCGTGGTAGTGAAGGCGCCATACACAAGCTTTTCGAGATACGTGGAAAAAGTTGCGTGCGAAACGAGCTTTCGCGAAGTCGCCAAAAGGTTCTTCAGAAGATCCGATGTTCTGGCAGTGCAGAAATTCATGCCTACCGCCTTCGATTGGAGAGTTGGTGTACTAAACCGTGAAATCTTGTATGTCTGTAAGTATATGATTCCGAAAGGTCGATGGAAACACGGCGCTAAACTGAGGGGCAAGCCCACATTTATCTGGGGTAGAACCGTCTCGTTGAAGAGGGAAAATGCCCCCATAGCACTGAAGGAGTTAGCGTTAAAAGCATGTAATGTGGTTGGAGACGGACTCTATGGCGTGGACATCAAAGAAGCCAACGGCAACTACGTAGTAGTGGAAGTAAACGATAATCCCAGCATATACGCGGGCTATGAGGATTTGAGAAGCAAGGACTTGTATGGAAAGATCATAACATACCTGGCAGACTAGCCTTTTCCGGCAGTCGGACACATTCGAGAGGCTTGTTTCCTCGTGGAATACGCGAGCAAAGACAGTTAAGCCTTATATCGGCAATCGTTCATGTTTCTCGGAAAACGTGAAGTTCATGGGGATAAAGGATTTTCTCAAACGGGAATTCTCCTTCATCTCAGGCAACTATCGGATTCTCATCATAAGCTGGATCATAATGGACATTGCCATGGAAACCCCAGTGCCAAACTATCAATACTATATTCAGGCACTTGGCGGGAAAGATTTTCCTTTAGCTCTGGGGATAATAGGTCTCGCTAATTTTCTTGCCATGGCCGCCGTAGCATTTCCCGGGGGTTACCTCGCTGACAAATACGGAAGACGTTGGCTAATAACGACCATGACTTTCGGAATGGCCTTTTCCTACCTATTCTTCGCGTTAGCACCCAGTTGGCACTTCATCCTGATAGGAACTACAATACAAGGTCTCTGTCTGATATACCAGCCCGCTCTTTTCGCCATGGTTCAGGATTCGCTTCCCCCAGAACGTAGAGGAGTCGGCTCTTCTCTGATTCAAATGATTCATGGAACATTCAATACGCCTGGCCCGATTATTGGCGGAATTCTTCTGTTACAGTTCGGGCTGATTCTCAGTATGAGGATAATCTACTTTTTCGTACTGACTCTCTTTCTGATCGCTGCAATATGGCGACTCAGACTAAAAGAAACTATTAAGAACGCAGAACCCATTCGTTTCAGATATTTCTTCTCTTCATACCCTCAAGCCATCCGAGAATGCTGCATTAATGTGTGGAGAACTGTGCCCCGCTCAGTGTTGTGGTTGCTCTCAGTTCAGATCATATTCATGTTCGCAAATGCGGAAATCAACGTGATTAACGCTATTTATGCAACGTATCAGCTTGGAATCTCCCAAGAGTTGTGGTGGCTGACTTTTATCCCGCTCTTGGTGACGATGATGGTTGCCTCTTACCCGATTGGAAAGATCATCGATCGGATTGGTCCGAGAACCCCGCTCTTGCTTGGGCCAGTTCTATTTGCCACATCCTCTTTGCTTTTCGTTCAAGGCAACTTCTTCACTATTCTGGTTTCGATGTGCCTTAACGGGCTAGTTTTCTTGCTTGTCATGTCTTCAGCCATGACTCTGACTGCGGGTCTTGTGGAGCCTGAAAACAGAGGTAAGGTTAGAGGGTTCCTCAGCTTCGTAGGCTACATTTTCACTGGTCTAGGTATGTTGCTTGGCAACTTTTTCTATAACCTGATTCCTCAGCTTCCATTCTACATTACCATTGGATTAGCGCTTCCAATGATTATCATAATCGTCTTTCGCATACGTGAAGCCAAAGAAGGAGCAAGCGTCAGGTAACCTATTTCCTGATGAGAAGGCGAGTTTCGACACCTATTTATTTCGACGTCAACACTCCTTTGTGATCAAGGAAGAAGGGGCATAGCATGTTGAAAGATGCTGTTGAAGATTATGATCTCTCTAAGGACATGTCTGTTGATGAACTTGTCATGCAAATGGAGAAAGCTTGGGGCTTCACCGCCGGGAAACTGGCGGTAGGCGTCAGAATTCTAGAGCGCATGAATAGAGAACCTGCGTGTGTGAAATTTCTTTCATTTACAGGTAACCTTGTGGCAACAGGGGCTAGAGGAGCCCTGAGGGAGCTTGTGAAGCGAAAGCTCGTTGATGTTATTGTTACAACTTGCGGAACAATGGATCATGACATTGCCAGAAGCTGGAAGAAATACTACAGAGGATCATTTGTCATGAACGACAGTAAGCTTCGCGAAGAAGGAGTAAACCGGCTTGGAAATGTTCTGGTTCCAAATGACAGTTACGGCATGATAATTGAGAAGAAGATGCAAACGTTGTTGGACAGTTTATGGCGCAAAGGTGTGAGGGAAGTTTCAAGTAGTCAGCTTTCTAGAGCAATCGGGACCCACATATGCAATGAGAGTTCCATACTCTATTGGGCGGCCAAAAACGATATACCTGTCTACGTGCCTGGCATAACAGATGGTGCTGTTGGTTATCAGATCTGGCTATTTTCGCAAGATCATGATTTCAAGCTTAATCTTCTCAAAGATTCTGGAGAGCTCAATGAGATTGTTTTCGCAGCGAAAAAGACTGGTGCATTGCTCGTTGGCGGCGGCATATCAAAGCATCATACGTTATGGTGGAATCAGTTCCGAGATGGGCTGAACTACGTCGTATACATCAGTACTGCAGACGAATGGGATGGAAGCCTCTCAGGTGCTAGACCAAGAGAAGCAGTTTCGTGGGGCAAGATAAACGAAAAAGCAAGCAGAATAATGGTTGAGGGCGATGCCTCTCTGATCCTGCCGATAATGGTGAGCTCACTGATTAAGAGAGTGGGGAAGGCCTAAGATAGTTCTTTGAAAAGCCACGATAGGTCTGGTGCTTTGCGCTTAGTCTTTACTCTCTCGTTGAGCGCGTGTGTTATCAAAGGTAGCGCTATTGTCGCATCGCAGTAGCATACTGCTCTTTTGCCCTTTATGTCGATTTTTCCCCAGCTTATCGCCTCTTCTAACGTGCAACCTGATAGACCACCCCATTGTGGTGAATCTGTCGTAATCTGGATTGCATACCGATGTGGATAGTAGTACTCTTTTATGCCTTTTCGAAGGTGGCCTTCTCTTCCCGGGACTCCTTCATCCATAGTTCTAGGTGAAACTGATATTGCTAGGAGTTGTGTGAAGTCTTTTGGCACGCCGCCGCCAATGTAGACCACGCCAACTTCTTTTGTTCTCTCGCCGATACCGACGAATTGATCGAATTCCTTCACGCTGTCCAGCATAATCGGGTGTCCGTTGTTCTTGGCCATCAGAAAGGTTTCGCCGTAGGCGCTATCGGCGATTGCGGGGCAAAAGATTGGAACGTTGCTGGCAGCTGCTACGGCCACGATGCTGTTGATTTTCTTCTTGTTCAAGTATTTTCCGAAGAGGTGAAGAAGCTCGGCGGAAGTGTATGGGTACTCTTTTTTCACGGTCATCAGAAAGTCAGTTATAAGCACCTCCATCTCTCTGTAGTCTGTCTCTTTTCCGTAAACGTCATAGTACCTGTTTATGTCTGCTTCCAGCAGTTCTTGATCGTTGACTTGGTGTGCGCCTTGCCAATAGCCAAAACCCATTGCGTCGACGATGTCTTCAGAAATGTTTGCTCCGGTTGAGACAAGTACATCTATGTAGCGGTTCTCAATAAGCCAATTAATCATTTTCCATTGTCCGGCGGTGCTCATTGAGCCTGAGAAACCCATGATGATGGCTAAGTCCTTCTCCTTAAGCATGGCTTCCCAAACTTCGACAGCTTCACCTAGTTTTCTGCCCTGATAAGCTGTTTTACTCATTTCACTCAATAACTGAGAAATGCTTTTTTCCTTAACTTCTATGGCTTCGAGCTTTCTGTTGAAATGTGAATCTGCCATTTTTGGCGCCTCCCGTCTCGTTTAGATTCATAGTGCAGTATAAGCGTTTTGTCGGCAGTGGTTCGAACCTTGAAGGACCAAAACATGGATATGTGTACGCGTCATCACTTGAAATATAGGCTAACTGGCTCAAGTCTCGAGGTTGCAGCCGTACAATGACTAAACGAAGACGAGGTTATCCTGTGGCGGCAATGATTGGTATCGAAGAGAATCAAGCGTTTCTATGGCGGATATTCAGCGAAATCGTGAAACCATACATCAATGTGCGGCTTAAGGGTGCAAGAAGTAATGATAGGGTCTTGTATGCTTTTCATGAATCTCTTGTCGACGCATCAAGACCGATCTTCAAGGAAGGCGTTAGAAGTATCGTTGTAGTGGCTCCTGCAAGAACTGACTATTCAAGAGAGTTCATAGATCATGTGCGGAAGCATCACGTTTGGTTGGGTCAGGACAAGGGTTCAAGTGCAGTCGTTTTTGGCGAACTCGTCGGTTCCGCGACTACGCTAAGTGAAGTGTCTGATTTGGTGAAGACGAAGGAATTCTGCAAGCTGATTGGTGAGACTACTTCTGGAGAAGCAGACCGCATAGTGGACACGTTGGAAGAGCGCCTTAGCAAGGTTGGAAATGGTGCGACTGTTTTGTATTCGCTTAAAGAAATCGAGGAATTGGTCTACAGTCAATCTAGGCTTGTTGGTTCTAAACCCGAGTACTTGGTGCTTACAACCGAGTTTCTGACGAATTATAGAGATAGGAACAGGATCAATAGACTGCTGCAAATTTCAAAGAACAAGAATGTGAAAACAAGAATAATCAATGCTGACACATCGGCTGGTAAACGGCTTAGCCAATTCGGTGGTCTGGTCTGCTTTACCAGGTTCAGCTAAAATGTAGTGGCTGGTTGGCGTTTAGTTATGTTTGCTTCTTGGTTATGCGGAAGCCTCGCTTTTCAAGTTGCTCAAGCAGTTCGGTTGGTTCTGGGTACCATTGGCCCCATTTTCTGCAGATATGTTCTGTCCAGCTATAGTTGTCATAGGTGAAGGTCTCTTTGCGGTCTCCTTCTAACGGTATCTTTGCTTTCGCTTTGCGGTAGTAATCCTGTGCTAGGTAGCCGTCGTCCATTGCACGCATGGCTTCTGAAACTCTGCTGGGATCTAGCTTGGGATACTTGTCTTCGAAGAGCGTGAAGCTCAGTGGGTATCGTGGTCGTGTAGGTGGATTTTCTGTAGGATAGCCCATTGTGAGTTGCACGAGGGGAAATACTCTTTTGGGCAATTCGTATTCTGCCGCGATCTTGTCAGCCCTATATGGTGCGCTTCCTAGAAAGCAACTTGCAAGACCCAAGCTCCTTCCTGCAATAACCATGTTCTCCGCCATCAATGATGCATCTTGAATTCCAAACATCAACAGTGTAAGATCATTCGTGACTATCTTCCAGTTCCTTTCAGCCATTATAAGCTCGAACTTGTGAGAATCGACGCAAATTGTGAATAGAAGCGGTGCCTTCCAAGGGTTCTTCTTCATATTTCTGGACAGTAGCAAACTGTAATATTGGGAGGCGAAGGGCGCTTGCTGGCCGGCCCTGACGATTGTCCTCACAACTTCGTCAAAAGGTTTCTGATCCGTATATTTTCGTATTGATTTATGATCAAGCATCGTTTGTATGGTTGCATTATTCTTCATCGCAACTCCTCATTGACGGGTAGTCTGCTTACTCGGACAATATAACATTTTGCGGGATAACGTGTATCGAAATTTCAAAGAGAAAATTAGCGCAGTTGAATTAATGAGAGACGGCTGGTCGTCTCCTGCTGCTGCTTTTTCACATTCTTTCGGGTGCCACAATGCCGACCAAGTTTAGTCCGTTTCGCAGAACGACTCGGACAGCATCTGTCAACGCGAGTCTTGCTTTGCTCAGTTCCTTGGTTTCTGCTCTTATTACAGGCAGAGCGTTGTAAAACGTGTTGAACTTGTCTGAGAGCATGTTTGCATAGTCGGCTATCAGGTTGGGTTTAAGGTATTCGGCTGCTTCGATGAACGTGTCTGGGAACGTGGCCAGCTTCAGGATGATGGCATGTTCCAACTTCTCCTTCAGGAGTTTGCAGTTTGGTTTTTCAGGTTTCTCTTCAGCTTTGCGTAGGATGCTGCAGGCTCTTGCATGCGTATACTGGATGTATGGTGCACTGTTCTGTTCAAAGTTCAGTACTCTGTCCCACGTGAACACAACAGGTTTTGACGTGTCCACGCTGATCAGCGCGTATCGTACTGCGCCGATTCCCACGAAGTCTGCAATCCTCTGTTTTTCCTTTTCTGACAGATCTGGGGAGCGCTTCGAAACCTCTTCGTAGGCTCGTTTTACTGCTTCGTCCATTACTTCGTCGAATGTTACGTAGTGGCCTCTCCTGCTTGACATCTTGTATCCTGGGAGTGTGACAAGATTGTAGGCGAAGTGAACAAGGTTCTCAGCTTGCTCTCTATAACCTAAGGCGTGCAAAGCGATTTTTAGCTGCAGTTGAGCTAGACTTTGCTCCATGCCTATGACGTTGATGAGTTTGTCTGCTCTCTTGAACTTCCACAGGCTGTAGGCAACGTCTCGTGTTGTATAGAGTGTTGTTCCATCGGCACGCATAAGCGTTAGAGGTGGCACTTCCTGCTCTTCTCTGAGGCCAAGCTTCGTTTTCAAGTCAAGTTTCTGAATGACTTTCTCAGCGTCGAACTCTAGGACGCCGCCCTCTTCAAACACGTATGGCGACTTCTCCAGTTCTTGTAGTACATCGTTGACGCTGCCGTTCCACACGAAATCGCCTTCCCAGTCCCACGAGTCGTAGGAAACGCCTATTCTACTCAGTGTTTCCCTAAAGCCTTCTAAGCATAGCTCGCTGACTTTTCTTATGAGCTGCTTGGCTTCTTCGTTTTGCGCTTCATATGCCCGGTTTAGCTTGTTGATTGAGTCTTCAGGATTCTTGTCTTCGTCTATTCTTTTCAGAAGGTTTTCGAAGAGTTGTGGATATTTGTCTTTCAGTTCAGCCGCAATCGAGACCCACTCGTCTAGGTTCTTGTTGATTTTGGCGATCTCGTCTTCAGCCTGGGCCTTTTTAGCATTTTCAAGCTCGTTTTTCAGTCGGTTGATTTCGACTATGCAACTTGTGGTCGTGTAGATTTCGCCAATCAGGTGATCTGGTTTTCCTTTTGGTTCTGGTTTGTCTAGTTTCATGTAGCCGTAGGCGATGACTGAGGATTGGCGGCCGACATCGTCAATGTAGTAGTGGCGCGAGACCGTGTGTCTTCTCGCTGCGAGTAGTCTGGCGATCGTGTCGCCAAGCATGGGGTTGCGGGCTTGTCCTATGTGTATTGGGTGGAGCGGGTTGACGCTTGTGTGTTCCACGATTATCTTTAGCGGTTTGTCTGCTTCAACTAAGCCATATTTCATGTCTAACTGTTCAATGGCTCTTATTGTCAGATCTGAGAACTTGCTGAAGTCAACATGAAAGTTCACGTAGCCACCGACGGGGACGACCTGCTCAATTAGGGAGAACTTCGACTTGTTTGCTGCCTTAGCGACTGTCGTGGCTATGCTTGGAGGTTTCTTGCCTAGTTGTTTTGCGAGTTCGAAACATGATGAAGAAGCAAGTTGACCAAATTCAGGGTTTACTGGTTTTTCGAGCGGTATTCTAGTCATCTTGGCCTTCGGGAAAGCCTCTCTTAGTGCGATCTCTAGGATAGTCTCGCATTCCTTTCGAAATGCGTCAAATGGGTTCGATGACGTCATCAGTTTCACTCTCCGACGTGTTGAAGACATTCTAGACTTTTAAAACATGAAGTTGTATTTTAACCTGAGAATCACCAGTTTACTTGGAACGAGCGTCGCAATTATGAAAACAAAGATGATCTTCTCCGGCAAGTGTCTGAGTTACGGGCAATGGCATGTTGAAGGCCCTGAAAGAGTCAGGAAGGCTCATGACATTCTGAAGCAGAAGGGCTATGAGTTCTTGACTCCTGATCCTGCAACTGAAGAGGATTTGCTTAGAGTTCACGATGTGGAGTATGTTTGGAATCTTAAGAAGAGTTTAATTGAAGATCCTGATACTCCTGCTTTTGAAAACATTTACGAGTATGCGCGGCTCTCAGCAGGCGGGGCGATATTGGCTGCAAAGATTCACGGATTCGCTTTGATGAGGCCGCCGGGTCACCATGCCGGCAGGTATGGCGCTGCGCTAGGAGCATACACGAGAGGGTTCTGCTATCTTAACAACATTGCAGTTGCAGTTAGACACCTTGACAAGCCGACGCTGATTCTTGATATTGATGGCCATCATGGAAATGGAACACAGGAAATTTTCATGGGCGACGAGAAGGTGACTTATGTTTCTCTGCATCGACATCCGAATTATCCGGGCACTGGGATAGCTTCTGAAGGAAACTGTCTGAATTTTCCCTTGCCGCCAGATTGCGGGGATGAAGCCTATTTGAGAACTCTGGATGAAGCTTTGGGCAAGATAGACGTTGATCGATTTGAAGTGGTAGCTGTTTCAGCAGGATTCGATCAGCACGCCGGAGACTTAGCCTCACTCGGTTTAACGGACAAATGCTATGGGGAAATCGGAAAGAGGATTACAGCATTGGACAGGCCAACATTCTTTGTGCTGGAAGGCGGATACTCTGGCGAGAACGTTGGAAAAGACATAGACAGACTCCTGAGGGCCTTTGAAAGATCCTGACCTTACTCGTGCATTCTGCCTGTCGACAGCGTGGTTTCTGGCTGGCCGCAGGAATTTGCTCTCAGACCCAAGGTGGCGAAGTCACCTGTACGATATCTCCTCCACTATATTCTGAGAACAGATGAGCAGTGTGTTAAAGGAGAAAGAACTTGATCATGATCTCTAACGCGTGATAGGGAGGAGAATCCCTTTTTCTGAACATAGTAGGTTCATGTTGACCGCATTCGTGGAGGGATTCTGTCAGATTCTCTGTTCTCAAGAATGTGCCTGCGATTTCAACGAAGTCAGACTGTGTGGCTCGCATTTGCGCGTTTTGCATGTGGATAAAATATGAAAAAGGTTATTTTTGGTTGAAGCACCTTTCAGCTTGGGAAGGACAGATTTTGACTCTCAAGTTTCGGTGTTTACTGCTCAGTGATGCCAGGTGGCTGACTGAAAATGCGAATGATCCGCAAGCCGCAAAGTACGCTATTGACGTTTTTCCTATGGCTGGTCATGAAATTGAAGAATGGCTAAAGAGAGATTTTGAGGAGAAGAGTAGCAGGTATATCGTGGCTGAGCTGGACGGTGAGCCGGCGGGTTTCGTGAGGTTGTCGTTTCGCTCTGAACTCAGAAGAGATCGGCATGTAGTGTGGCTTGGAATAGCTGTAAGGCGCGCGCACTTCGATTTGTTACAAGTCCATGGACTTCTGAGGAATGCGTTTACGTTTCTATTATCCTGAAATTGTTACAGTTGGGTAGAGAAAAAAGAGCAAATGGAAGTTTTCCTGCTCAAGTTTTACCCTTTAGCGCGCCAGGCGCCCAACTTTTACGCAAACAGAAATCCCAGCGCGAGGCCGATCAGGAATGTAATGGAAGAATAGGGTAGGACGTTGAGCCATCCGCTTCCGACATCGTAGAGTTTAGGCAAAAACTTCATGGCCTCATCGAAAAGGCCGGGGAAGGTCAAGCTCAGGACTCCTGTCGCGACGAGGACTATGATGAGTGCGACAACGACTATTAGAAGCTTCGCAGCTTTCTTAATCACGGCACCTACCAGCAAGCCTATGATAAATGGCATAACAATTGGAAGCAGCCAAGCGATCTCGGGTGGAATTGACATTGTTCTCCCAAAACCTACTCTTTTTATCTACAAAACGTTTCGGAAACTCTTATATAAGATTTTTGCCCCAGTCGGCACGAGCTATTCTTCTTTCAAAACGATCACTCAACTTCGATCTTGGGAATACGACGCCTCTGATGAGACAATGCACACGCGCGCCACATTTCTTCCGATGTCGTCTGATTACATGACACGGTTCATCTTCTAGGCATTCTATCAGGAGCACTTAAGCCCAAAGCTTAAAGCATGTGCTTCAAATAACGTATTTTCAAAAAGGGAGGGAAAAATGAGGATGAAAAGCAAAGAGTTTATGGACAAAGACGTTTATGCTGAAGACGAGAAAATAGGCCAAGTCAAAGAAATCGGAATAGACCCAGAAAATTGGAAAGTGACTCATCTTGAAGTCGAATTGACCAAGGATGTGGCTGAATCTGTGCTTGGTGCAAAGAAAGGCGGAGTACGAAACATGTTGGCCACTTCAGCCCTAGAGAAAGGGATTGCACGCTGGACAGACAGAGGGCTAAACATAAAGGTCTCAAAAGCACAACTTCACATGTACCTAAAACCAGTAGTCGAAACTTAGTTGGGGAGTTGGCTATGGATACGTTTTGGACGATTGTTATCATTCTCGTGATACTGTGGGCAGTGGGATTCTTTGCTCTACCTGGCGTAGGTGAATTGATACACATACTGCTTGTGATTGCCGTAATTGTGGTAGTCTATCGGCTTTTGACTGGAAGACACATCTTGAGTGGAGAAAAAAGATAGCGTTCACAGACACGATCGCCCCTCCAATAACTCGCGCGCCCTGGATTCACTGACTTCAATGCCTTCTATTAACCTTATTTCTCATTTGTTTGTAGAACTCCAGAAAAGGTAGACTTTTGTCTGCATCAGGTTTGAAGAGATTCTGGTTGACGCGATACAGGAACCTGACAAAACGGCTGAATCACTTGTTTCCGCAATCAAAAGCTTCAAGGAAAGGTGCGGTTACAACAAGATATTCGCCTACGTGCCCGAAACCAGCACTGTTGTGACAGGGGCACTTGAAAAAGAAGGGTTTAAGAAAACAGGAGTAATGAAAGGCAACTATTTCGCCGACGGATATTACGTGAATACGGCGGCATACACGTTTCCATGACTGTCATAGTTACAATGGGTTCTATCTAGACCTCGCATTGATTCAAAATCGATCTCCTACACCATCCAGTTCTTAGAAGAAGCCAAATAGAGCGAAAACCGCGCACCGTGGGATCATTTCCGGTGAAGACCCATAGGGCCTGATTTGTTTCATGAAAGTTGTGGCGGGCCCGCTGGGATTTGAACCCAGGATCTCCGGCTCCGCAGGCCAGTGTCCTAATCCGGCCTAGACTACGGGCCCTTTTGGAGGGACTATACCCCTCCTATTTGCGCTTCTTGAATAGTTTGAGCCCTTCTATATCTATTACGTAGTCAAAGCCTGACTCGATCAGTTGGCTTGCTTCGTTGACGGTTTTTGCGACTTTGTATGTGTATTCGTCTTCTGTGAGGTTTATGAGTTGGGTGTACATGAGGGTTGTTTTGATGTTTCTGTGGCCTAGGAACTGCATGACGTTCAACGCGCCAAGCTGAGCAAGCTCATTAGAAACGGTAAGCAGCCGCACGCTCGCCTGCCGATAAATCTGCTCATAACGATTAACAACCTTCAACAAGACTCGCTCATGATCCACCACACTCTGCACGACAGGCTGCCACGCCGCACGACTTTCAAAATCACTGTACACAGTACGCCTAGAACACCCTACCTTCTGGCTAAGCTCCTTCACAATCTCAGCCTGAGAAAAGCCCAAACCTTCAAGCTTCAGCAATTCCAAACGCCTAGAAATCGCATCCACACTCGCCTACCCCCTTCAAATTGCAACTTTCCTTCAATTCCTCCAACCGCATCAACCATCTGGAAGGACTCAAAACACCGCAAAGCTTGGCTCAGCAAATTAGCCGTCCAAGAGACACCGTAAAACTAGACAACAATATTTCTGTAGACGCCAACAAATAAAAGACTTGTCATTGCACCGAGGCAACTAGACTTCTTTGGGAAATGAAGAAAACAGATGTTTTGGAAGCAGGCTTGACGCCTCTTTTGGCCGCGTTTGCAGTCGAGCACTGCGCTGGCAGTTAATCCTAGGAAATTTCAGTGTTTGATTACTACAACGGTAACACCAGGATTGTTTTTCTCTATATCTAAGACGTATTCACGCATCTTTCTAATTACCGATATGTCATAAACGACGAATAAAGTATACTGATATCTTAGCTTGTAGGCTATAATGTCAGCGTTCATTTCATCGATGATCTTCCTCTCATAAGCCGAGGAATTGCATAACTTAACGTCAATTGCCATGCTCAATTCTTCTGAAGTAAAATCTGGGATGTATGATTTCGTTGAATACGGAATACTGACTTGTTCTCTCTCGAATCGATACTTCTTCAACGCCAATAGATCTTCCAGATGATCTTGGATCTTTCTCTCGCTATCGGGGCATTCACGTACTAAGCGTCTCAAGTCATCTCTTACGTCATCAACGAGTTGGGAGACAAAGTTTTTAGTGGACATTTGCATTGTCTTCTGATGTTTCGGTGGTTCTTGATCATAGAAGAGCTTCAAACTCCTTTTCACGGCAGGCAAATCCTGTTTAAGAAGATCATCAGCATTGCTCTTTAGCATAGAAAAGTCCCTGTCTTTTGAGTAATAATAATCGACAAAATGAAGATGCCGGTTAATCGGCTCGAAATCCTTTTTATCGAAATCCTCGGGCAACATGTCGATCAATGTCTCCTTTATCCAATTCAGCTTTCCAAGTTTGATAATGATCTCTTGTTTAGAAGAATGGCCAATGGATGAAACGACATCATGTATTCCCTCTGTCAGCTTGTCTATCAGGCTGTCAACGGCAGCAATGTATAGAACGGACAAGTCGCGAGGCATACATAACCCTCTCGATTTGGCAGATTTATTTCTTTGTGCAAAGAAGTGCCAGAAGGAATTCGCAGCAAACGAGAAAACGTCCCCCTGAAAACTGTGAAAGGCCCTTTTTTTCCTCTGAATCAATCAACCTAATGCACCTAGACGAGTCACTGGCACCATTTGCAGCTGCGTGGGGACTCAAAAGAGCCGGGCATAAGGTAAATCATGCCACAAGGGAAGCGCTTAATCTCTGTCTTCGAGAGGGAAGGGTAATTCTCAAAGAGAACTTCCTTTGGCCAACCGGACTTCTGAAAGTGGATGTTCGCGTTCCCGTTCCAGGCGTGCCAGAATCGATGAGGAAACCTGAATACATTCCGCCTGAAGAAATTGAAAGCGCGATGAGATTAGTTGCTCAATACGCCTTTGGCATAAGTATCGAATCACTCATAGTTGAAACTGCGAGAGTGTTTGGTATCAACCACACAGGTGGAAAGGTTAGGGAAAGAGTTCTTGAGGCTTACAAGAAACTGTTGCGAGAAAGAAAACTCACATGCACAAATGATATCGTCACTTCTCCTTAAGCGCAACAGTAGACCAACGCGCTTGAGGTGCCTTCAAGTCATTCTTTGAAGCCAAAGCTAGAGAACCCATAAGCCCTATTATTCCCAAGATTGTTTCGGTGGCTCCAAGATTAAGAACGTACAAAGCATAGCATGTTGCAGGGACTTCTCCAGCGAAATCAATCAAGATCCATCTGATAACTATTATTGCATAGTTACCTTCTATGAAGGAAAACTCTTCTAAGAGTCTCTCCCCAACGTCATGCTTGCTCACTTCTTGGAAGTAAAGAGACTGAACAGCCTAATTTGATGTTCTGGAAAAAGGTGGCCAGCTCCTTGACCCATATCCGGTAAGGCCATCGCGAGTACGAGTAATGCATGGTTCCTTTTCAAGCGTGTGCTGAACTGGGTTCTCGCTACTCAAGCTTGTACCGCATTATTGTCCTTTTCTTGGAGGTAGAACCGCAATCCGTAAACCCTGCCTTCTGGAACATGGAGGCAAGACCTGTGTAAATGTTTGTGTCGTGCTGTTTTTCACTGGAACGATTTGGATAGCCTTCAATAATCTTGATCCCTTGCTTTCCAGCATATTTGATAGCAGCTTCCAGCAGCTTAGCTGCCATACCTTTTTGTCTAAAGGGTTTAGCCACGAAAAAGCATACTACGGACCAGACTGGCTGTCTGTCTGTGCGTTTCAGCGTTCTAGATCTTTCAAGTCTGTGGAATTCCTCTCTTGGAGATATCGAGCACCAACCGATTGGCTGCCCATCAGAATATTCCATTATGCCTGGAACTCTCCCTTGGCTCACGATGGTTTTCAGGGCTTCTTTTCTGTCGCTGCCTTTTCTTTTCTCCCATTCAGATGATGAGAGCCTCCACCACATGCACCAGCATGATCTGCATATGCTGTCTTCTCCAAAAAGCTTCTCAATGTCTTTCCATCTCTCCGAAGTCAAAGGGTGAAACGTCAGATCCATTTCTGATTCTCCGCCCACATGACTAGATCAGGGTCAGCGTACATTTTTCGTTCGATGTGCAATTCGCTGAAGTGCATTTATCCTTTTTGGGATTCGTATGGGATTTGCATATGAATGCATCATTCCCGTGTACTCTAATCTTCCCACAATTCGTCTAGTTTGATGGATTTGTCGGGGAAAATGGCTTGGTAACTGTTTACTCCAATAGGATCGTTAAGTGAGAATGGTTCTTGCCATTTGTTGTGAGTTGGCGCGCCGAAACAGATCTCTCAGATAGATCATAGATTATTGAGAAGAGGGTTCCGAAATGGTCAGTTTAGTAGTGTCCACAAAGGCCATTATATATTTCCTTAGACAGCAGATCTCTTATGTTTTCTTCACTGATGCTTGGTGCCGTATGAGACAACGTTGTGTCGATAAGTTCCAACCTTTTCTTAGAGTTTTTCAGAATCCAATCGCTAGCATATTTCTATATCTCACCATATCTCGTAACACGTAATGGTTCGTTTGAAACAAGCATTTTTCAGTTGAGTTGTTATTAATCTGTTTCACACCACATTCTCCGTCAAAGCACTCTACTAGAGCAGAATTGCTGTTCTTGTCAGTTATCAAGAAGTTCCAGAAGCCGCTAACCGGTTTCTGCTTCAGATGCTCACTGCTTCAGCCATAGATCTGCAGTTATCACGCAGTTTGCAAGACGCCAATTCGACCTTCGTGACAACATATGTCTTGAGTCAAAGATCCGTCAAAACATGGTGATCTGTCTAAAGACAATTAAGTGTAACAGATAGACTCTGGAAAGGTGACTTCGCAGTCTTGAAGAGTCTTCAACAATTCTTCCAAGCCAAACCTGTTGAGCGGCACCAGCATTTCCTATTTAATCTACTTGCCTTCCTAAGCTTTAGGAAGAGCGACTATGAGAATCGTTTCTCGATCGAAAGCCACCCTTTGAGTCCATTCGCAGCCATTCCCTACATATTATTCGCAGAGATCTATTTCTTCAGACAAAGAAGATATTTCGTCACCTTGACAGAACGAATAATTGGAGGCATTGCGCTTCAAGAAAAGGATGATGTGCTGTATATCAGTAGCTTGGCTGTTTCCCCCTCCTACAGGAAGATCGGAGTGGCCACGTACATGTTGAACCATGCGATCGTGATGGCGAGGCAGCTTCACAAGAACGCTCTCGAACTATCAGTCTTGAAAGCAAACACGCCTGCGCTTAAGCTATACGTGAAATCTGGTTTCAGAAAGAAGAAAGAACGAAGACGATCCTTCATCCTGCAAAAAGATGTCAAGAATATCTAGCAGCACCAGACTGCGCCATTTTGAAGTGAAGAAAGAGCGGCGCGGGGGATGTCGTCACCTTCACCTTAGCTTAGGCTGAACTCACTCCTAAGTGGCGAAATCTCCAGCAAATCCATCTCTCTGTGTTTTCAACGTTAGTCACATCCTGCGGATATTCACACGCAAGCATTTCAACTCTCACAGAAGGCGTCATTCTGATGCTGTTTTCTCACTTTCCAACCAAAACGTTGTCGCGTTAGGCGTAATAGTGACCAAATACGTGCTGTCTGTTAGAGTGGGAGTCAGTTCGCCATCTTTATGATGGCAAGCTTTTCCACGTTACAAACATCTTCGGCACTTCTAACTTCAAGCCTCGCACCTCTGCCCTCAGCATACTTCTTTGCGCTGTCGATGATTCTTAGAACAGGCACAGGAAATTGCTTTCATGAGCAAACTTGATAGCCTTCTCACCTAGGGCAAAGGAGACTAAGGAGTAACCATGGCATGGGGTCATGTAGAGAATGGTTCTCTTCTCCTGCTTGAGTCGCAGTCCTCACCCTGTTTTCTTGCTAGTGAACCCCCATTCCATTGACAGAGGAGCAAACCTCGATGCAACGAGTCTTTTCAATTTTTTTTTCCAAAAGACAAACGGTCCTCCGAGTGTTGTTGCTAAATCGGCATCTCCCGGCGGTTTTGACTTGTCGTCAAATGAGCTTAACGTAATTCTCTGCCACCTGTACACACAATCAAACCCTTCGATCACATGCGTCATTATTTCTTTGCTTTTGCTTGATACATGGTTATAACCACTACGGCCGCTAGAATTACACCTGCAGCTATTACGTTTCGCAGGGTCAACGATTCATTGTTAAGTCCCCATCCCAGAAGCATCGCCACGACTGGGTTCACATAAGCGTAAGTTGAAACTCTGGCGGGTGTCGTCACCTTCAAGAGCCAAATGTAAGAAGTGAACGCGACAAGAGAACCAAACACGATCAGGTAAACCCAAGAAAGCATTGAAAGAACAGATACTTGATCCAGCCTAAGCCTTGTCCATTCTCCAGCCACTAAGCTTGCTACAAGCAATAGTATTCCGCCTGCAACCATTTCCATTGCAGTAGCTAATAATGGAGAAGAAGGAAGTCGGGCTGAACGAGAGTAAAGAGACCCATTGGCCCAAAAGAAGGCCCCCACCACCAGTACCACAGCACTTGCAAGATCAACATGACTTTCACCTAAACTCTTCACGCCGCCAGCGAGCAAAGCGACTCCCACAAACCCCAGCATTAGCCCCGCGGTAACTCTCACATTTGGCCTAGAGCCACCGCGCAACCAGCCCGAAAGCACCATCCACAAGGGCACAGTGGCAATCAGCAACGCCGTCAAACCGGAAGGCACCCATTGCTCTGCCCACACAACCGCACCATGACCACCCAACAGCATCAACCCGCCAATCAGAAACGCACTCCCCAATGCGACGAAGACGGTTGAGAAGCACCACGCAGCGACGCCCAAGCGTATAGCATTAGTCCTGCGACAAGGAAACGCGTACTTGCCATGAAAAATGGTGGAAGCGTCTCAATAACGAAACTGATAGCCAGATAGGTTGAGCCCCAGATGATGTAGACTGCTGCAAACGCTGCCGCCACCCGCAATCGCAGATTTACCACCGCCAAATCCTCCTCACGCTTCCAATATAGTTGTTTTGCCCGTCAATCTCCGAAGAAAATGAAGCATCCATGATTTGGCCCAGTCTCCAGAAGCCACTATTATGCAATAGCCATTGGCGGGCCCGAGGGGATTTGAACCCCTGTTCTCCGGCTTTCTTCCACACACGTGTGCCCGGAGGCTTACGCATCATTTCGCTTGATTCGACGCCTTAATCCTGACTGGGCTACGGGCCCCCGAAATAGGATTAGACACTAGTAGAAATAATCGTTACTGTGTAGCCTCTACGCAATCAGTTTTGAGATTGGTTGACCAGTCAGGAGAGAGATCAGCAAGAAGGATTGGTTCCTACTGGATGTGAATACTATGGTTCAACCAGTTCCTCGTTTATCCACCATGCCTTCTTCTTTCCCGATTTCTCTCCTGCGTAATAGTCTATTATGGGCTTTCCCAGCTGCTTCCTCGATGTCTTTTGTATCCTTCTCAGTCTATTCAGGATCAGCCATCTGTTTGTTTTCAGATAGTCTGCTAACTCTGGAGTGGTCGCCCCTTTGTAATGGGACAGAAAGTCGATTATCTTATTATCCGTATCATCTATCGCGAACGTGTGAGGGTTTGTCTTTCCCCGTTCATATGTCAACAATTCCAGACTTGCCAGATATTTCCTGATCTCTGAAAACTCCTTCTCCATTCTTTCCATTCTCTGTTCCAATTCCAGTATTTTATCAGCTTTCGGCGTCTTCTGCAGCTTCTCCACTATGGCATCTCTGATGAAATCGCTCCTCTCTCCTTCAGGGACACGCAGAAGCATTTCATCGTAGACTGTTTCCAATATCTTCGCCGAAATAGCTCTCAACTCAACCATAATAGCGCCCTCGTCATTCAATTATAGGCCTTATTGTTTTATGATTCTTTTGCTAATTCTTCCTTCAGATTCTTGGGGGCACCACTCCGACTCCGAAACGAGACGTTGCCAAGTTGTTGGATGTGCCTAAAGAAACCATGATTTCCTTAACCGAATGTGGCGTGTGCTCTCTGGCAGGCTATCGCACTACGCCAAAATCCGTTTTCGATGCGGCAGAAGAAGAGCCTCAAGGATATGAAAGAGCGAGGTTTGATAAACAGTTTCACGTCAGCTTACGAGTAGTTACTGCTCATTTGGGTTTGTCTGCTTTCGTAGCTTCACGAGTTCATCGTATCGATTTCTTACAAATCCATGCAGTTTCTTACGCAATTCCTCTCCAGCCATCTTCTGCTCTCTGATGAGGAGCGTTTTGCGTGCTAACTCAACATCACCCAACCCATTAAACCAACTCTCAAAGTCTCCACGGTTGACATGAAACTCTACTGAGCTTGCGTCGATAGTCGTGATCTTGTCACAGAAATCTTGAAGACTCGTCGCGTTAACGTTTAAGGCCTTTCCGTAGTCAGCGTAGAAGTGAAACGACTTCTCCATTGGCAAATAGGTCAAAATCTTGGAGGCTTTTTCCTTATCGATCTCTGGCAGACCCAGCGTTTTCTTGCCTTTCTCTGTTATGTTGTAGAGTCCTTTCTCAGATGATTCCAAGAATCCCAAGCGAGTCAGACCGATTATGTGCATCATAATGGAAGGGAAGTTAACGCCAGTGCCCTTTGCTATTTCTGCGGCTCTAGCTGGTCTTTCCAGTACCCACGTGGTTTCAAGTATTAATCGTTTAACAGGCGACATGCTCATCTTTCTTCGCCTCTTCTACCTCTATATGCGTGTGCCTAATATGTTTTTCAATTTTCCCTGTCACTCATGAGTACTCAGTACGAAGCTCACAAATTTACAACAAGCTCTCAGATCTAACACCGCCAGATCAAGAGGAGAAATCTGATGACCAACTGAAGTTTCTTCAGATACTCGATTTCGCCGTAACGGAGCTGAATGAACAAGAACACGATCGCTAACAAAGTTGGCTAACCGTCAGAGCAAGGATAGTTATCAGTGATTAGGAAACTAAATAAGCCATGCTTCAATAAGCAATAGAACGACACCAGACAAATCATAGAACAGTGAATGATTATGAAGATGGCTGTGCTCGTATACGAATACCCACCGAAAATCGTAGGTGGCTTAGGAACATACGCAGCTGAAATCACCAGAAAATTTGTCTTGACAGATAACGATGTTACAGTTTTCACGATGAACGATGATGCTGGCAGCCTTCCCACGCGAGAAATCTGGCGAGGAATAGAAATCCACCGCCCACTACATATAGACATCTCTGACTCACTCCCAGACGTAATCGCAGAAGACATCAAGAAATGGGGCAGAGGCATTCATCTATTCTCCAAAATACTTGTCTACAACTATCTGAGTGCCTCAAAACTCGTTAATGAACTCATCAGAAAGGAAAGCATAAGATATGACATCGTGATTGCGCATGATTGGCTCTCAGCCATCGGCGGAATGACAGTCAAGAGGGAAATCGGTCTTCCCCTAGCGTTCCATGTACACTCAACTGAAAAGGGCAGAACTCTCGGAAACGGCTCAGAAGTCGTAAGCAACATCGAGCTCCACTGTGCTATGGCGGCTGATGTAATCGTAACAGTTTCTTATGCAATGAAAGATGAACTGACAAGTCTGGGCTTTCCACGAGACAAGATTCAAGTATGCTACAACGGAGTCGACCCACAAAAATACAATCCGGAAACACTGGATCCTGAACAAGTGAAGAAAATCCGAACCCTTTACAGCATCAAAGACAATGAGCTTATGATACTGTTCCTCGGCAGACTAGTCGGCGTCAAGGGAGTCGACAAACTCATAATGGCAATGCCGCACATATTGCAGAAAACCCCCAATGCACGACTAGTTATCGTAGGATTAGGCGACTTGCAGGAATATCTCTCTAACCTGGTCAAAGCTACGAAAATGCAGGACTATGTCAAATTCCGTTTCGACTTCATCTCTGAGGAAGAGCGAATTCTCCATTATGCTGCTTGTGACGTAGCAGTTTTCCCGAGCCTCTACGAACCTTTTGGAATAGTTGTGCTCGAAGCCATGAGTATGGAACGTCCAGTGGTCGTAGGTGGAGCTGGCGTCAGTGGAATGCGAGAGATAGTCATCTGCTGCGGAGAAGAGCAATGCGGTTACCATGTTAACCCAAGTAACCCGGCAGACATTGCGTGGGGCATAAATGGCGCCTTAGAGAGCCCGGAGAAGAGTAAATGGCTTGGAAAGAATGGAAGGCGTAGGGTTCTCGCCGAATTCACATGGGACAAAGTTGCTGAGAAAACGCTAGAAGTCTATGAACAGACGCTTAAACAGCGAAAAGCGGGTGCGACGTCGTCTCCAACGACGAATCCTTGAGTCTCAATGTGACGGATTCCAGAAGGCACTTAAGCGCTGTTTTTGTTGGTAAAGCTTAGTTTAGAACCTAAGGCACTACTAAGGTTTGTTTTTTTCTGAGTTTTGTATTCCACTTTTCTTAAAGGTTTGTGCTTCTTTTTCGATTCTGACGATGCGTAAGACCGCTTTCAAAAGTGGAATACACGAGACAAAAACTTGTATTCCACAATGGACAAAAGAGCCTCATGTGGAATCCACAGGGAAAGCGATCACGTCTCACGGTGTTCGCACATATATTTACGCCTTTCCCATGTTTCCGTATGACTGTCGAGCATATAGCCCATTGATTATCCGAAACGAAACACCCTGCTACAAATCTACGCCATGGGTTTCTATCTTGCATCAAATCAGATTGCCACGAACGTACACAGCACTTTTACACAGAACGCAAGTTTACACCAACATGTTAATCATGGAAACCGCCCTTTTCGGAAGAGAACCCAGAAGCTATTTTTACTAACATTTCATGGAATTTCTTAGCTTTTGCGTGCTAACAACCTAAGAAACTAACGGCAGGTCAAACTTAAATTCGTAGCGCCAGAGAATACTCTGATGCGTCATGTCTCGCGGTATCGTCAAGGCTCTTTTAGTTGGTACTCAGAGAATGCTGGATGATTGGAATCAGAAGATAAAGCTAGCAACCCAAACCCAAACAGAACAGCGCCGAGACTATGAAGAAAAGAAGCGCCAAATACTCCCTCAATTGATCGCAGCAAATCAAGCTGGAGTCTCGACAAGGCAACTAGAAGAGATTACAGGCATCAATCACACGACTATTGCTAGATGGATAAAAGAAGCAAGGGAGAAACAGAATGTCCAAAGCTGAGACTCCCGAGCCAATCAGAGACCGTCACAAGAATACAAAGCCAGTCAATGCTAGAGTACCGCCTGACTATCTGACCTTTCTCGATAAATACTATCAAGAACAAGGTTTAAAAAATCGGTCTCAGGGACTGGTCAAGATTCTTGAAAGCTATCGTTTACTAGGCCTTCAGACATCCGAAGAATTCAAACCTGAAATATGCAAAGGCTGCCCTCAGTATGGTGGGATCAACAACGAAGGGATTCTCTGCATAATAAAGAAATCCGAGACCGATCCTGTACGCTTCGACCTCAAACCTTTTGCTGTAGCAAAGCCTTGCAGTGAGAAACCCTTCAACACCTTTCCTGATAGGAAGAGCCTACAGCGATATGAGAATGAATTCACTTTGCTCAGAACTGAAAGAGATACCGCTATAGCTCGGCATAAAAGAGACCATGGAAAACTCGAATTACTCACGGGCATAGAAAAAGAGCGAGATAACGCACTATCGGAAATAGAAAGGCTCAATGAAGATGTTAAGCGAATGCCTGCTATGAGGCAAGAAATTGATCGGCTGCAAAACTTGGTTACGGAAAGAAGTGCTGATGTCATCGGTCTTAAGAACGACAATGACTTCCTCAGAAAAACAAACGAAGAACTATCTCAAGATTCATTGACTGAGAAATACAAAGAGCTTCTAGGTAGGTATGAAGAGGCTGAACACCTTCTCAAGATCCAAGAAAGCAACAACCGCGCCAATCAAGAAGAGTCAAAGAAAGAACTTGTAAAACTAGAGGCTCTAGTAAGAGTTGGGCGCGAACAGAACAATGACATAGTATTCACAATCAAGAAGGCACTCAGAGATTTCAAACAATACTTACCTGAAGGTTCAGCTTCATGCACAGCATGCCCAGACGGTTTCAAATTCAAAGAGTATAAACAGAACGCACTAAAAACAATCGAAAACCTAGAGGGATACCTTCAAACGAAAGTCAGTTGAAAACAATGAAGACTATTCAAACATCACTTAATGAGAAAGAATACAAACACTTCATGCAAAAAGTAAGAAACAAAGGTCTAACTCCCTATGCCTATCTGAAAAAGCTTGTCTTGAAAGACCTCTCAGGTGTATAGGTATACCTCTATCCTGCTTAAGAGTAAATTGCAAGGTTGGTATCTTTAGAGGCAATCAGAAATGCCATGGGTTAAAGTATCTTCAGAAGCCCACAAGGACATGAAGCAGTATCTTGTTGATGTCGAAGGCGTGAGTCTAGGCGAATTGGTTGAAGCCGCATTTGAGTTCTCAATGGGGAAGTTAGAAGAGTTTGAGAAGTTTCTCGGCCTAGAGGAAAAAGATGAAGCCAGTGGAGAACAAGAGGAAGAAGCCGAGGATGACTCAGAAGACGAACCCGCTACCGATGAAGATTAACATTTTCGTGTACACTTGAAGGTGAAAACATGCCAAACAAATCATTTGGGACTCCGATGGAGATTAAGACGAAACAGCTAGTTGAAACCTCTGCTGAGATCCCTCAAGGTCAATGGGCTTATGTTGTCAATGCTTCCACGCTTGAGTATGACACGATTTGGGATAGGGATTGGGAAAAGTTCCTAGCCGGAGACATGAGCAGGTTCAAGACAGAGATCGAAAAGCAGCTTCCCGGTTCAAGCGTTGAGTGGGTGAATTTTGTTTGGGATAAAACCGAGAAGTCTGATGCGTTCTTTGACGTCTGGGAAATGCGTTGGAAATTCGCCTACCATGTGTATGGCCTCAAGGTTGAGGCGATCGTGAAGAATGTTAATGGTGGCATCACGGGGATGGAGGTCATAGGTATACTCACGGCTGCTGCCACTCTCATTTTCGCCATAGCCATCTTCGCTTTGGTTGCCATAGGAACATGGGTGGTCTTTCAAGTCATGGAAGCACTTAAGAAGCTAGGCCCTGCTGCCACTGCCATAGGTGGGATTCTGATTCTAGGCGGAATCGGTCTCTTGCTCTTTGTCATTTTCGGTGGAAAGGCCAAATATGAAGGCAAAAAACGACGCTTTCAGATTGGAAGGGGGTGATTGTATGCCCGAAGAAGAAGGATATGACCTTGAAAACCTTAGAGAGCTGAGGGCATTGCTCGATGAGAAAGCTGCTGAGTTGGAAGAACTTCAAGCTGAACTTGAAGGAAGTGACGAGGAAGACGACACAGACGACCTAGAGGAAGAGATTGCAGAGTTGGATGATGAGATCGAGGAATTGAACGAGATGCTGTGCGATGCAGTTGAAGACTTTGCCAATGAGCTTAGAGAAATAGCCCCGCATTAGATTCCAAAATCACTTTTTCTTTTCTGTCTCAGTGAACGTCAGCTTGTTCTATAAATGTTAGCCCAAAAGTGTTATAAGCGCAAAGCAGAAACTGACTTGCGAGGTTTGAACTGTGAGACCAATCTACTTGGGGCTGGTTTTTTTCCTCATTGGTGTAATCGGTTATCTAGGTGTCAGCGTCTATTATGACATAATGTCCTTGCAGACTGCATTGATCTATACGTTTGCAGCGGTCGCAATAAGCAGTCTGCCGATAGCTGTGATCCTAGAAGTAATAAGATGGCGAAAAGGAAAAGGCGACAGAGAGCAGAAGAAGGAGAAGTAATCAAAGCACTCTGAACGTGTCATTTTTTAAACTGGCGACCCATCACCTTTTCTTTTCTATCTCAATGTACCTCATTAGAGCTACTTCTACAGCATGGCTTCTATTTCTGAATCTTTGAGTCTCGACTTGCCTATCAATCCAATCAACGATCTGTTTGTCAACAGTGACACTTATTTTGGATTTCATGGCATTCATATCTTGTTGGTCTCCTTAATCTGTTTTGTAAGACCTAGTAAGAGATATATACTTTATCCCACTCAATACTACCTAAGAAACTAAGGAAAGAAGGAGAAAAGCGTGAACTACAAAGCCTCAAGAGATATACCACAATTCGCCAGAGAACTAAGAAGTCTTTCTCCTTCAAAGATAGCAGATCGCATATTGAACAGAAGAAATGTTGAAAGAACGCCTGAAAGCGTTACTATGTGGTTCAAGGACCATCTTAACGAGTTTGAGGAGCTGAAGAAAGAGCTTGTTGGAGCGTTGCCAACTGAGAAGCAAGCGGTTGACTCTTCAATGTTTCAAGACGGCAATTTTCAAGAAGTGCCAAGCGTCAAAGAATGGATACTCTTCATGCGAACGAGAAGACGAAAAGGAAAAGACCTTCACCCCGTCTATATCACTCGTCAGGTTCAGATTCTCAGGAATGTTTGCGAAAGATTCAGCAAACACCCTGACCGCCTCACACTTCACGACGTCCAAGAGGTTTTCATGGCTTTAGAGAAAGACGAGAGTTTCACGCATTGGGAAAACAACGAGAAAGTCAAAGGAAAGGACACAAACCAAGAGCGCAGAGCGTTGAAAGACTTTCTTAAAAGTAAAGGGGTGTCCGGATGGGAAAAGATCGGAGTCGGCAAGCCGTCAGGCTACGGTCAATACAAGGAATTGCACGTTGAAAAAGAGGTTGTTCAGGCGATGCTCGAATACATCAAGACTAGAGACTTTCGCGTGTACGTTGTTGATAAAATCATGTATCATAATGGGCTTAGACTCAATGCGGTGGTGAATAGCAAGATCGAAGGATTCAAAGCTGACGGAGAATGGGACACGCTCACGGTACTAGAGAAGTTCAGGGAAAGAAAGACGTTCATGGTGATCCGTGAAGTTGGCGACTTGATACGGCAAGTCATAGGCGAAAGGAAGGAAGGCAGCATTTTCGAGCGCGTAGCCCTTGATAACCGTGTTGGAGAAGTCAACCGTGAGGCTCTAAAGCGGTTTGTTCCTGAGCTTGAGCCTAAGATTGAAATGCCAAACCACTTTTTCCGTCACATGTGCGCTCAACACTTGCTTAGAGCGTCGAAATGGAATAGTAAAGCTGTGGCTGCCATGATGCAGTGCAGCGAGCAAAGCTTAAATGAGAGTTACGGTGGTGCGCCGCAAGGGAAGCAAAGGGAATGGTGCGAACAATATCTTCCCCTCTTGAGTTGATGATGATGAAAGTGAAAGAATTCAATCCTGAACCATTGAAGGCGATTCTAGGAGAAAGGAAATGAAGACCGTTAGATGTCTCACTAAGCTCCCAGTTATTGATAAAGACAAATGGATATATCCATGGAAAGAATTCACAGGAGTTGCATCATATCTCTCTTCTGAATACTTCTATCAAGTTGGCAAGCATCATCTACCTTTCTTTCTATCTCTTCATGCACACTTGGCGATGGAGCATGTTTTAGAAACATTATGGAATCTGCTTTTTGTGCAATTCCCATTCAGAAACTTGATGTTTGTTTATGATTTTCTCCATGGCGTACTTTGCAGTTACAACATGAGAGAAATCTTAGAATGGTGGAATGCTAGGACAGACGAAGGAACGATGTCAGAAATACGTTGCTAGGAGTCGGGTTTGAAGTGTTGCAGATTCTAGCAACCTTTGAGGAGCAACTGAAAAAGAAGGGGTTTCTATGAAAAGTTGTCCTAGCGGCGCGCCGCTTCGCGGCTATTTTTTCTCTTTTTTAGTGTTCGGCCTTTTTTCATGTCTCACAGGGATTGAGACAGACCCCAAAAAGCTTAGTGCGGATTGCTAAGATTCACCAAGAGAACCTTAGTTTATCGCTTTCCAGAAGACAAAACGCCTAGGAAGGCCGCAAATTCCTACATCTCTGAATTGAAGAGAAGCGCAATCAAGCGAAATTGATAGTGCGCTCTAAACAGTTTTCCGGTGGGCAAAAGAAAGAATTCTTTTCCTATGCGTGTCCAAGTTAGAACGCCGGCGTGCTTTGAAGCAGAAACCATAATATAAATGAGTCTGCCGGATACGAAAAAAGACGTTTAAATATGTCCGTTTCCCATAGGTAAAATGGGCCACGTGTCACAACCAAAGGTGTGCGTGTACAATTGGACAAGGAATCAATTAAGAAGCTGTTTCCAAACCTCGCCAAAGAACTAGAAAACGATGACAACAAGATTCCCATAAATTCGATACGCACAAACGCATCAACAGAAGGAAAAAACCACGCAGGAACTCCTATTCACTACAACCCAGATGTGATAGACTTCATTCGACGATGCGACACGAATGAACAAGCAGAAGAAATAATCGCTTACATGGATAGAAAAGGCGAGATACAACAGCCGTACGCTAAGCGACTTAGAGAACAGCTTGGAGAAAGAGGTGTAAGGAGCTTCGGACCAAAGAAAGAAGAAGGATACTATCTTAACCACGGTGAATTATGATCATTAAATGTGTAGCAAAAATCCTTCATCGAAAGGTAATGATGGCAGTTCTTTGGCTCTCTAATTCCGTATAAGCAGTCCCGTACCACTCGTTGATTCAGCAACCAAAGACACTTGGACCAGAAAAACCTAAACTGCCCACTTAATAAGATGCTTAGCGTATGCTGCCGCGGATCTTTGCTCTTTTTCGGGCACAAAAAGTCCAGCGAACCCGTCGATGAGATAGTGTGATTCCAAAAGTAAATAAATGGGCTTATCAATACATAAGAAGCCTGGAAACTTGGAAACAATGTGGAGGATATTGCGTGAAAAACACGTCTTCAGTATTGATGATCGCGTTGGTTGTCGCGATTCTTCTTGTCTCGTTCTCATCCAATATTGGAAAGGCTAAAGCAGACGGCAACTATAGCGTAGAACATATTAGTCATACGATAAGCATATTGTACACCGGCCATGTTCTCATAAACGATACCATCACGATAAATGAGACGGGCCAAGCAGGACCAAGCAGTTTTCTCATGGGCTTTCCAAGTAAGTATGGTCAATATGTTCTCAAGTGCTTTGCCTACAGTGAATCTGGGACTTTTCCAGTCACCCTTAATGTACCGTTAGGTAACCGACTGGGGTTCTACGGCGTGAGCGTAGATTTTGCTGAGACCAATGGTGCACCAAGAGTCTTCAACCTAGTATTCGTGCTCTCTAGTAGTCTTCTCCAACAGGACGCGTCAAATTCAAGCCTCTACTTGCTAGATTTTCCTGCCTATCCAAGTCTAACTGAAGACGTAGGCGTCTGTAACGCTTCAATAGTAGTGCCTAAGGACGCAACTTACGTTGGTGGAACAGTAGGTGGCTTCACGTACGGGCAAGCGAATCTGCCGGCATTCACACATTCGCCTGCCAATTTGGCTTTCGTATCAACAGACGACACAATACAAATAGTCGACATAGTGAACTTGAGACGTGAGCTAACAATCAACGAATTTGGCGCCATTAGTGGCGTTGACACCTATCAAATAACGAATATGGCAGACAAGAAGATAAGCTACCTTGAAGTCTTCTTGCCTTCTAACACGTCTGATGTACATGCAGAAGACCAGTTTGGAAGAAGTATGGGTGAGCCACTTCAGATTGACAGTAATTTGAGTCGATACATGGTCAACTTCACATCATCAGTTGAGAAAGGCCGCTCGTCAAGATTTACAGTGAAATACCAATTGCCTAACGACCATCTCACACGTGAAAACATGAACAAGTTCGCACTAAACCTTTCCATGTTTCTACATGAAAACTACTATATCGATGATGCGTCTGTCGCATTCATCCTGCCTGAAGGAGCAGTAGTCGCGAATCTTGGAAACGGAGCAGACAACAGCAATTACGAAATATCTAGAAGTGTTTTCCAAGAGACAATCACAGTGGAAGGACAAGGCATCATAGCACCAAGCGATTTCCATGTTGGCTTCACATATGAATATAATCCGCTTTGGTCGTCATTCCGACCAACCCTATGGGTTTGGGCTTTGGCGATCGTTGGATGCATCATAGCGACTGCATTCTGGAGGAAGCCAAAAGGCGAAGTACACATCTCTCTGCCGGCCGCGGAAATGAAGCTCAAACCAGAGCACCTCAAATCGTTCGTTGACACTTATGAGGAGAAGAAGAAGATACTTTCCGAAATCGCTTCTTTAGAAGCGAAAGTGGAGAAAGGAAAGATTCCAAGACGTAGATACAAAGTGTTGAGAAAAACAATGGAGGCACGTCTTAGCACCTTGTCGAGAAGCTTAACGGAGTTTAAAGAGAGAACCGGTGCAACTGGCGGCAAATATTTGGACTTAATGCGACAGCTTGAAGTGGCGGAGACGGAGATTGCTGAGGTTGAGACTAACGTGAAAAGTATTGAAGCTCGCCACAAAAGGGGGGAGCTTTCATTGGAGTCGCATCGGAAGCTTCTAGGCGACTACCAACACAGAAAAGAGAATGCTGAGAGCACAATAAATGGAATTCTGTTGAGACTGCGTGAAGAAATAGGCTAAGCGAACCTAAACGCTTTTATTCCTCAGTTTTGTTTCACAGTGAAAATCCGACAAAGTGAGGAATAAAAACGGTTAAGGTAGTAGTTGATAACAACAAATGCACTGGTTGCGGTACATGCGCAGATACTTGTCCTGTTGGCGTCTTCGAGATAAAAGACGGCAAGTCTGTTCCTGTGAAACCAGATGAATGCCTAGTATGCCGGGCATGCGAGGTCCAATGTTCAGAAGGCGCAATCCAAGTTATCGAGTAGCTCCTAACCTTTCAATCATCTCTTCTTCTCTAACACAGCATCACTAAGCTAGGTTCCAGTAGGCGCTCTGGATTCTTCTCACAGCATCCATTGCTTTCTTGCCTTGAGACATTGCATTGTTGCTCAAGGTTGTCACTTTCTTCTTCACGATACAGGGCGATCCACTCATCTCTGCAATAGTTGCACGCACCAACCTTCCAACAGCAGTCACGTTGTAACCTCCTTCAAGGACGTATACAAGTCTACCTTGGCACACTTTAGAGGCTAAAGCACCCATTTTTTCATAGACTTTCTGAATACAAGAGGCCGACAAGGAAAGGTTGCCTACGGGATCCGCATAGTAACCGTCAAAGCCAGCAGAAACCAACATGAACTCTGGCTCATACTGGCGCACAATCGGTTCCACTATTTCACGCATTGCTCTCAGGTACGTCTGATCACCAGTCCTGTAAGGCAGTGGAATATTGACGTTGTAACCTAGACCTTCTCCTTCACCAATTTCGTCAGCAAAACCTGTTCCAGGGAAGTCGTACGGGTCTTCATGTAAGCTTAGATACAACACACTGCTGGTTCTGTAAAAAGTCAATTGCGTGCCATTACCGTGGTGAGCGTCCACATCTAGTATCAACACTCTTCTTAGTCCAGATCTGTTAAGCAAGTGTTCAGCGGCGATCGCGATATTGTTGAAAACGCAGAAGCCACACGCTCGAAACCTGTCTGCGTGATGTCCTGGAGGCCGAACTAGGGCAAAAGCGTTTTTGTATGTTTTCTTCATCACAAGATCGACTGCCTTCAATGTTCCGCCAACAGCATAAAGGGCCGTATCAAAACTCTCTGGTGAAACTACAGTATCCTGCAGATCTAATAGACCTCCCCCGGACCTGCAAACTGCTTGAACAAGCTTAATGTATTCTGCTGCATGGACTAGTTCAACGTCTTCTATACATGCTTTCTCAGGCTGAACCATCTGCCATTTATCGATGCCTCCAGATTTCACTTTGCTCAATTGGTCGACAATTGCTCGGAGACGTTCGGCTGACTCAGGATGGCTTCTTCCAGTGTTATGTTTATAGTATACGGGTGAGAAAACTACTGCCGTGTTGCTCATATCTTACAATCCGTCTGGCGGTTTTCTTGGCACATCCTACATAAGTACTCTCTAATCGTTAACCCCTTCCTCTTAGCTATCTTCCTTAGAAGACTAGCTACTCCTGTTGCATATTGTATCGCCTTTTTCGGCCTCGATGACACTGACGATGAAAGACCAATATTCTCTGCTAGATGCCTCAGCACAAGTTTCCGTGCCGTGTTCTGTTTGGATTCGATTTTCAAATTCAGGGGAAGGTCAATAGCGAATTTCACGATTTCGAACGATGCGAAAGGCAGACGAAGCTCCACGCCGTTGAACTCGCAAATCTTGAAGTCTCTTTCCAAGTTTGTCTCATGAATCTTGGTTGCATCATCAAACATCATTCTCCGCGCATCTTCGTTGCCATGTAACAGTAGCTCGTCTACATATCGCTTATATCCTCCAAAAAGCTCGTCAGCTCCCTGTCCGGCCAATAACACTTTGAACCCCATTTCGGCCGTTTTCTCCGCCGCCCAATAAACTGGAATACCGATGCTCACCTTAATTGGATCAGGTTCCTCAACGCACTTTACTACTTCTGGAACAGCTTTCTCCACATCCTCTTCTTTGAACAGGCAAACATGTATTGGAAGTCCCAGTTCTTCTGCAGCCTTCTTTGCGTATCCACTCTCAGGTTGATCCCTAAGACTAACGTGAATTAGATTGGTATCTACATTCGATTGCTTAGCCAAAAACGCGATTATGCTGCTATCTAGTCCGCCGGAGAATGCCACTGTGACTTCCTTTAGTCCCGATAATCTTTCTTTCATTGCATGCAAGAGCACTCGCTGCAACTCTTTGACTGCAACTTGCATCGTTATCCTTCTTGGTTTCGAATAAGTCAGCGTGTTGATCCGCTCGTACCCAAAACCATGCTTATCGAGAAGAGCAATATGCCCAGGCGGGAAAGAATCGGTCTTTCCTATTCCAATTCTCCACAGTGCCTTGCGTTCAGATGCCAAAGCAGCGAGTTCTTCATTTTCACCGTAATACAGCGGTCGGCCACCCACTACGTCTCTGCCCGCAACAATCCTTGAGGCCAAAGCCATTGCGAAGACGAAGTCACCATGGGCTTCTTTGACGAGTGACTTAGCTCCTTCATAATTACGCTGCAATTTCTTTACTACAGTCTTTATGTCAGATACTTGACCTGCCTGCGAATAGACCCTTCCCTCGAAAACAAGCGTTGCGTCCCCCAAATCCACTGGTTGAGGTCTATCCCCATCAAGGATTCTTGAGAACACATGCCCCACTATCAAATGCGAATTCATCTCTTGATCCTGAATGGCTTTAATAGTTGTCTCTATTGCTATCTCCGAAGGCGTTGCCATTCCGAAAGTCTCAACATTTCTATGTTTCAGCGATTCAAGCATTGTGGTCGCTGCTTTCGCTACATTACCATCTTTCTTGCTGAGAACCGCGATTATTTCTCCCATACACAAATAACCTTGACTACATCGTGGTATTTGTCTAGGCAAAGCATTAATCTTTAGTCCATTCTATCTCTTGCAGAGGGATGCTAGGCTTGCCAATTCTGCCAATTGACACAGGCCGTTATGGAACAATCGAAATGAAGAGAGTGTTTGAAGAAGAGACACGTGTTCAGAAAATGCTTGATGTCGAAGCTGCTCTGGCTTGGGCTCACGCGGAAGTCAATAACATACCAAGAACGGACGCTGCAAAGATAGCTGAAATGGCTTCGTTGAGACACGTTAAGATCAGTCGAGTAAAAGAGATTGAGCGTGAGATAAAACATGATACAGCGTCTTTGGTCAGGGCTTTGGCTGAAGTTTGTGGTTCAAGCGGTGCTTACGTGCATTATGGAGTGACAAGCTACGATATTGTGGACACAGCCGCGGCTCTCCAGATGAAAGATGCGCTAGAGATTATCGAGAAGAAGCTGTACGCGCTTGGAAGAATCCTCGTGGACAAGACGCTAAGGTATAAGAAGACGTTGATGGCGGGCAGAACCCATGGACAGCACGCATTGCCGATAACCTTAGGCTTCAAATTTGCAGTCTGGTCGAGCGAAATCTCAAGACATATTGAACGTCTTGGCCAGTGCAGGAAACGTGTACTGGTCGGGAAAATAAGTGGTGCAGTTGGCACCCAAGCGGGTCTTGGTGCAAATGCCATGAAGATCCAAGAGCTTGTCATGGAACGTTTGGGAATTGAAGCGGCTGAAATAGCCACTCAAATCGTGCAGAGGGATCGTCACGCAGAACTGACATGCTTGCTGGCCTTGATCGCATCTACTCTTGAGAATTTTGCCACTGAAATACGCGAATTGCAGAGACCTGAGATAGGAGAGCTTTTCGAGTCTTTTGAAGCAAAAAGGCAGGTTGGCAGTTCAACCATGCCACAAAAACACAATCCTGAGCTTTGTGAGAGAATCTGTGGATTAGCCCGAATTGTCAGAAGCTTGTCAATCCCCGCGTTGGAGGACATCGTAACTTGGCATGAACGAGACCTGACTCAATCTTCTACAGAACGCTTCGTGATCCCAGAAGCGTTCATTCTTGCTGACTATTCGCTGTATTTGATGATCGACATCATTGCCAATTTGCGTGTTGACGAGAAGCGAATGATGAAGAATCTAGAACTAACAGATGGCCGTATCATGTCTGAAGCTGTGATGATGGCTTTGGCGAAGAAAGGCTTCAACCGTCAAGAGGCACATGAACTTCTTAGAAAGCTTGCGATAGTAAGTGAAGCTACGAAAAGGCCTCTAAAGGCGATTCTTTGCGAAAATAGTGACATAGTTGACAAATTGAGCGAAAAGGAAATCGATTTCGCTTTGAACCCAGGAAACTATTTGGGCACAGCTGTAAGACAAGCTGAATTGATGGCAAAGAAACTTGAGAGCAAATTTGCGAAAATGTGATATTATGGCGTGACCAGTTGGCTGTTCTTTTGTGGTTCGGGATTTCGTCTGGTATGCTTGCTTGAGAAAAATGATGGATTGAGTGGCTTCTTGCGTCACTGAGGTTAATGCGTTAGAGGCAAAGCTGACTTTTGCTTTCTTCGATGAAGAACCACGGCTACAGTTAGGCCTATCACAGCGGCCGTCACTATTCCAACCGTAACGGCGATTACGACTATGGACAGTGTCAAGGTCACTTGTGGCGATCGTCCACCTGCATCTTGAGCATTGAATTGAATTTGACTGGTCTGCCCCATACTTGTAACGGTGGCCGTGTAGGTTCCATAAGGAAATCCTTGGAAGAATGCGGTTCCGTTGCTATCTGTAAGCGCATTCAGATTTGTGGCATTAGGCAGCAAGATGGTGACATTTGCTCCTGAAACTGCGAAGCCGAAAACGTCCTTCACTTTCATCGTCACATTGTATATGCTTACTGCGAGTTCATTATAGGCGTTTTCAGCGCTTTCGCGGGCTTCCAACGCTTTTGCTGCTGAACTAGAGTAGTCTGGGGACGTCGAAGAGTACAAGGCAAGCGACTCTGTTATTTTTGTCGCCGCGTTAGTGAAGTTTGCCAACGCTTGAGGAGGCACAGATCCAAATCCCAGCTGACCTAGTTTAGTTTCGGTCTTTTTTAGTATTGAGAAGGTTTCATTTAGCAGCGTCGCACTCACTCCACGGCAGATTGAGTCTCGGTCAAGCTTGTCAAATCGCATGTTGCAAGCAGCGTAAGTCATTGGGGTCGTTGAGAAATCCCACAACCAATAGTCATATTCACCTGGCAAGTCTACTGGAAGACCCTGCTGGTAGAGTATCCAGCTGAAACCGTCATGCGGGTGCGACAAACCTAGGCTGTGACCTGTTTCATGGATGGTTAATGGAGTCAGTGTGTAACCTTCTATTCTGCTTGTGATTACTGCACCATAGAACGTGGTCGTCGTGTATCCGTCATTTTCCACGATTATGTAGTATTTTCCATTGGGAGAAGGTGTGTAGAATTCCAGTTGCTGGTCGGTCGTTATGCTCCAGACCATGCGGAAGTTGGCTTTATTGAAGTCGTATCCGTTGTCTGTCCACTTCTTGAAGTTGTAAGCATCTGCAATGTACACTTTTGCGGTGCCACTTAGCAGATGGAAGTCGAAAGTCAGCATCATGTTTTTGTCCAGCATCACCGGATCGGTAAACCACACAATCCATCCTGGATTAACTGAGTAAGGCTGATTCAATACGCCCCACGGTTTGTTGATCAGATCGAAGCCGCCCATCTTTCGATTTAAGCACTCGAGTACGAATGCCGGGTTTCCATGCTCGTCAGAGTTGGAGCGACCTAGTAGACCTCCAAGATCGTAGCCACCTAGAATGAAAACTGGAAGCACGTAATCTTCACCGTGAGACCCAACATACCCATCCAGGTGTTGCATGAAATAGTTGCCCACCTGGTCTGGATCAGTTATGCCATTGACGTTAGTGGCAGTTTCAACTGCAGCAAACAGTTCAGAGTCGCTTTGAATTTGCACAGTTTGAAATGCACCCTCAAATGTGGACTGAGGTTGGAAGTCTCGGTATTCTTGTAGTAGTCTGTTCATGTCAAAGAGAATCGGCAGTGTTGGATCCTTGTTAAAGATCGTCACGTTTACCCAATAGGACGGTCTGTAATCTGGCGCGTACAGGTAAGATGGAAGGAACCGCAGTTCAACCGTGTTTTTTACTATTTTGCCTACGTCACGGCTTAAATCCTTCGCATCTGCAGGAAGATCGTAAAGCCACAGCGGTTTGATGCTGTCCGTATCTCTGTAGATTGATGGCCCAGCCTGAAGATCTATGAACAGAAATCGGTAATATCCGCCGTATCCCATCATGAATTGAGACTCTCCAGAGCTTGGATCTATTGGCAATGGAACCGATGGAACGCTTCCGTTATAGAAGTAATACGCGTTGATTTTTGGTGTAGTGTGCCATGTGTCCATTATGAGAATGGTGTATCCATCTTGGAACGCTCCTGTAGGAGCATTGTTCTTGATCCACAACTCAGCTTCTCTTGCATTGACGTACCAGCATTGTTCAACAGGTGTAGTTGTTACTCCGCTGTAGGTTAGGCCTTCTTGAAGCCAGTATGGTGCGTAGTCTACTTGATGGTTTCTTTCGATGTATTCTGCAAATTTACCTGCGAAGATCTGCCATGGTGTGTCAAAGCCTGAAAAGCCATATTCTATTTGAAAACTGGAGTATTGCGTCCACTTTTTGAGGTCATAATACACCCCTCGGTTGATTTGGGTGTAGTTGGTTGGCAGTTGCTTGTAGATTTCCGCAGTGTCGATGCTGTTTGGTGGAAATCCTACGAAAACAACGTTCACTTTGAACGGAACATTTCCCAAGACCGATGGCGGATTGCCAGGTTGAGGATATGTGGGTAGGTCCAGACCGCTGGAATCAGCTGACACGGAAGGCAACTGAGCTTGATAAACGCAAAGACTCTGAAGAACTAGTATTGAAGTAAGTGCAAGTAAGGCTGCGTGGAATACTATTTGCCCTGCGTTTTTCTGCAATTTACAGTTATCCATATTAATCTTCACCAGTTTTTGGCTTGTTAGTTCGCTGGGCACTCATAAATAACTTGCTACTTTCAGATCAATTTCAGGAATGATGATTGCTGATCAGAATTCAAGATTGAGCGTAGCTTGCTGCCAGTTCAAACTTGCTGCCCAATAATGAGCAATAATGCTTGAAACGATTTTCATGTTTTTTGATTGCTGTATTCTTGAATCTATCGTCATTTTCCAAGGGGAAAATCTGCAAATTGACACAGGCATAAGCAGGGGGACTAGAATTCGGCTAAGACTTTTTGTCTCCATTCGTCTTCTTTTTCAAGCTTCTCCCAGGTTTTCTTCTTGACAAAACCGCCAACTTGTTCCTTGATCTTCCTTGCTAGTCTTGGGCCTACAAGAGGCAGGTTGACAAGATTCTGTAGGTCCGCATGCCTCAAGTCTTCAATGGTTTTGTATCCAGCGTTAAATATCACGCGGCCTCGGACTCTGCCAATTCCTTCGAGCTTAGCTATTGAGAGTAACTCCATCTTCACTCCTTTCTCTACTCTTTCCATGAGTTGTAGAGTCTGCGCCAAGAATTTTCTGTTGCCAAAGAGTGGCGCTAATTCGTGTGTCGCATGCAACAACCATTTTGCATTCTCAACTGTTTTGAAGAGATCACCTGGCTGCACTCTAAAATGTTCGATTATTTCGTCTTCACCTTTCTCTTCGATCCACGCATTCAGAACCGTCGCTGTCTTCACTTCACCAAGAAATTCTTCATAGGTCACTCTATCTTCCCATTCATCTGGCACGTCTATAAAGAACTCTTCTCTGTGTTCCTCCATTTGGACCGCTATCTCATCCAGCTCTTGTGCGTAGGGGCGGAGTACTGGTCCCATGTCTGGTGTGTGGGCAATCATGTGGAGGAAACTCAAATCCGTCACACGCGTGGGCTCACACTTTAGGGAATCGCGGATGGTTACAGCAGAAACTGGATCAATGTATAATTCACTTACTCTTTTTCCAAGTCGCGTGGCACTTATACTGTTGCCAGAAGCTTCAAGCATTTCTTGTTCATAGAGGTACTTGAGTATCTTGGCTATTATGTTCTTGATTGCGTCTATGTCATATTGATGTGCGTAGAATGTTTTGCTGAAGAATTCATGGATCCCCTGTTCTGTACAGGCAAAATCAGCGGCTATAGTTGCAAGCACATGTGACCGCATGATCCTCTCAACTGCGAGTCTTGACCATATGCGTTCTGGCCGCGCAAGAATGAAACTTTCCAATAGATAATCTGCTTCATCCGCAGTCTTCGCTAAGAGTATGGCTTCTCCATGTTTATCGTATTTTGGTCTTCCAGCTCTGCCTGCCATTTGCTTGTATTCTAAAACGCTGATCGGATAGTAACCATATCCTACCTCGTACCTTCTGTAATCATGGATAAGAACTGTTCTAGCCGGCAGGTTTACGCCGAAAGCCAGCGTTGGTGTTGCGGTTAGAACCTTGATCTTTCCTTGTCGAAACATGTCTTCTATTATTCTGCGGTGTCGACCTCCTAGACCTGCGTGATGGAAGGCAACTCCGCACCTAACTAGTTCTGCAAGTGATTCACTTATCCTCGTTCTTTCGTCGGCCACTAGAATCCTTTCTGCATCGTGTTCTAGCGAACGTTTAAGAGGCTTTGGAAGAGTCTTTTCAATTTCGCCTGCAAACTTTTTTGCCAGTGTAGCTGCGCTTTTGCGAGTTGATGCAAAGGCGAGTACTTGTCCACCCGATTTGATGGTGTTCAAGATCAGGTTTGTGGCTGAATCCTTCATCTTCTTCTCGATTTTTCGGGAGTCTCCCTCTTTGTATTGTATCTCGTCATTTAGAAGCACGCCTTCTTTTAGTGTAACCGGGCGCCATTCTGTTGTGATGCTTTCAGCTCTCAGCCATTCTGCGATCTCGTCTACGTTGCTTATTGTCGCACTCAAAGCCAGGATCTGTGTGCTGGGATTGATCTGTAGGAGTCGCGCCAGCACGATCTCGAGGGTTGGTCCGCGCTCAGCGTCGTTCAACAGGTGAATTTCATCCGCGACTACAAGTGAGATTGTATCAATCCATTTAGCCCTGTGTCTTAGAAGTGAATCTGCTTTTTCATTGGTTGTTACTATTAAGTCGTATCTTTCAAGCCAATAGTCGGTGCTGTCAAAATCTCCGGTGCTTATGCCGATGCTTATTCGTCTCCCATGAAACTCGATTGTGTCTGCATATTTCCTGACCTCGTCAAATTTCTCGTTGGCCAATGCTCTCAATGGAGTCAGGTAAATGACTTTTCCACCGTTTTCCAATATATGTTTAAAGGCGCACAATTCAGCTACTAGAGTTTTTCCAGATGCAGTTGGACTTGCTAGGACAAGATTCTTTCCTTCAAGAACCTTTGCCTTTATTGCTTCTTCTTGCGGCGGATAGAGTTCTGTGATGCCAGACTTGACTATTGTTTCCTTAAGCTGATCTGGTATCGGCAAGTCTGTTATCTTCACTAGAACGCGCCTGTCTTACGTCTCACAGCTGCAATTACTGTCTCGCTGATTTAAAGTGTTACGCGTGACAATTGTGTGTCGTCTTCTTCTTGGGCTATGCTTTTTTATGGGACAAGTGATACTAATCGTCAAAGAGGCATGACCATTTTCAAAGGGTTGATGCAACCGTGATCGAGAACGTGAGGGAACTGTTGAAGGCTCATGAAGGTTTGAAGCATGAGGTGTACTTGGATAATGAAAACTCGAGTGTTGTGCCTTCAGAAGTAATTGACGCAATGTTGCCTTACTATAATGAACGCGCATATGGCAATCCGACATTAACGCATAAGCCCGGCTGGGAAGCCTTCGAAGCGATAATGGAGTCAGCACAAGAAATTGCGGCATTTCTGCGGTGTGGTACGCTTGAGGAAGTTAATTTCACGCCAGGAGAAACAGAAGCCAACAATTTGGCTCTTATGGGGACGACTCTTTCGATGAAGGACAAGGGAAAGAGAATCATTATCTCAGAGATTGAGCCAATAAGCGTGCTGAATGTCACTGATATGCTTCAAAAAAACGGTTTCACCATAACCAAGATCCCCGTTGACAGTGAAGGTTTCATAGACCTTGAAAGACTAGGAGATGCGGTGAACAATGAAACAATCCTTGTGAGCTTATCAGCCGTAAACCATGAAATTGGAACAATAGAGCCGATTAAAGAAGCATTGGAAATAGCTAAAGACAAGAATCCTGCAGTGATTTTCCACACTGACGCTTCAGACGCCTTTACCAGAATCCCTTTGAACATGAGAGAACTGAATGTAGACCTCGCAACAATAAGTAGCTACAAAATCCTAGGACCACGAGGGATAGGCGCCTTGTACACGAAAGAAGGCGTCAAAGTGGAGAGAATCTTGGAGGGCCAGATAGGCACTCAAAGGCTTTGGCCTGGTGTCGAGAATACCCCCGCCATAGTTGGCTTTGTGAAAGCTTCTGAACTGGCCTTTAACCAGTTTGAAGGAAACGTGAAACATATGCAAACCATACGCGACAAACTGATAGATGGAATAGCAGGGTCAGTCCCAGAAATTCGCCTCAATGGACCAAAAGACACTGAAAGGGCGCCTGATAATGTGAACATCAGTTTTCGGAAGTGCGAGGGGGAATCTTTGACCATCGAGTTGAGCCTTAAAGGCATATATGTTTCAAGTGGGAGCGCCTGCTCGAGAAGGCTTCTTCAGCCAAGCCACGTTCTGGTTGCCATCGGAAGAGGATTTGAGGAGGCTCATGGTAGTATTCTAATGAAAGTTACTCGGTACCATACCGAAGAAGACCTAGACTATGTACTGAGAATAATTCCAGAGGCCGTGAAAAGAATAAGAGGAATTACTGGTTCCACAGGGGTGGCATGATCATGTCCAGAATGCCCTTACCATATAATCCCAAAGTACTTGACCTATTCAGAAACCCGAAAAATCTGGGGAAAATGGAAGATGCTACTGTGACAGCCGTTGCAGGAAACCCTATGTGCGGCGACATGATCACCTTTTACCTGAAAATCAACGAGCATGAAACTATCGAAAAAGCCTCGTTTGAAAGCTATGGTTGCGCTGCTAACATAGCGACCTCAAGCATAGTAACCGAAATGATTAAAGGAATGAAGCTTGCAGACGCTTGGAACATTTCTTGGAAAAGCGTAGCTGAGGCTGTTGGCGGATTGCCAAGCGTGAAGTTTCACTGCGGTATCTTGGCTATTGGAGCGTTGAAAAGAGCTATCAGGAAATACTACGCAAACAAGAAATCCTCCCCAGATTGGCTGCAGCAAGAAGCGAGCTTTGAGGAGGGGCAGGCGTTGGAAGAAGAAGAACTCGCAAAAGCGCTTTCGAAAAGAAGGAAAAAGGAAGGGGTCAGATGACACTTGATCCCTATAAAATTCGCGAAGATTTCCCAATTCTGAAACGCAGAATAAATGGCAATCCACTGATCTACTTCGACAATGCTGCGACCTCGCAGAAGCCACGGCAGGTGATTGAAGCTATTGTCGACTTCTATGAGAACCACAATGCAAACGTTCACAGAGCCGTTCACACACTCTCACAAGAAGCTTCTGAACTCTATGAAGACGCGCATGAAGAAGTTGCGAAGTTCATAAACGCAAAGGGAATCGAGGAAACAGTATTCGTTAGAGGTACAACAGAGGCAATCAATTTGGTTGCTTACTCTTGGGGCCGTCGCAACCTCAAGAGAGGCGACGAAGTGTTAGTGTCTTTGATGGAGCACCACAGTAACATAGTGCCATGGGAAATCATTTCAGGAATTAGAGGTTCCAAGGTCAAGTACGTTGAAGTAGACGATGATGGGGCTCTCAACTACAATGCTCTTGAAGACTTGATTTCGAGCAAAACCAGAATCGTCTGCATATCCCACGTCTCCAATGTCACTGGAATTGTGAACGACATAAAAAGAGTCGCGAAAACAGCACATGACTATGACGCATTGATTCTAGTAGATGGGGCACAGTCTGTCCCACATATGCCTATCGACGCCAGCGACTTGGACGTCGACTTTCTTGCGTTTTCAGGTCACAAAATGCTGGCGCCAACAGGCATAGGTGTTCTATACGGCAAGCGCGAGCTTCTTGAACAGATGGAACCATTTCAGGGCGGTGGCGAAATGATACGGGAGGTCAACTTCGACCGCAAAGCGAAAAGTTGTTCGATCGTTTGGAATAGTCTACCTTGGAAGTTTGAAGCTGGAACACCGCATATCAGTGGTGGCGTCGGTTTGATGGAAGCTGCGAGATATTTGAAACGCGTGGGCATGGACAGAGTGAAGAAGCATGAGGAAATGCTTACAGGATACGCAATGAGGCGGATGCGTGAATGCTGCAAGAGCATAAGGATTTTTGGGCCCGAAGATCCTTCGGCTAAGTGCGGCATAATTCCATTTGGTGTTGAGGGCTTGAGTTCTCATGATGTTGCCCTTTTCCTTGACAACTATGGAATCTTGGTTAGAAGTGGTTATCACTGCGCTCAACCACTGCATGAACGGTTACAGTTGAGTTCTTCAGCTCGAGCTAGCTTCTACATATATAACACTTTAGAGGAAGTTGATCGATTCACAGAAGTCTTGAAGGAGACTGAACAACTGTAATGGATGCGGTCGAAGACTACGTGGCCAGAACTGAGGGGACGTGCGGTAAGGAAAAAGACGTTATCATCACATTCAAATACGACAAGAAAGATGAGGCTATCAAGAAGATTCTGGCAAAGGCCACTCTTAAGAAGTCCATTGCCGGAATAGTCTTCGAAATGACTTTCCGAAGATTCTCTTTCAGGTTGTATGGAAGTGGCAAGGCTATTTTCCGAGATTTGAACAACAAAGAGGAATTGAATACTCTTCTGTCCGAGCTTCTGTCCTAGCCTCTTTCAACTACGCCTCTGAAGAAAACCTTTTTTTTCAGCGCGTGAAAGGGAAACCAAGGGTTATCCTGTCAAGACACGTGTTTTACGCTTTTATTTTCATTTTCGGTTTTCAGTTGGTCTGGCAGGATCTATGCATAGCTAAGATTAAGGCTGGAATCAAAACAGATATTTGGATCGAGTTTATACTTCCTTAAAGCCCCGATAGGTGAACGGTTGGAAAAACAGGAAATCAGAACCCACTATTCAGGAGCCATAATTTTCGCAGCGAAATTGATGAGTGTCGCCACTGGCATTATTTTTACGTTGATCGTTGCGAATTCGCTATCAACACCTGATTATGGAGCTTATGGAGCGCTCGTGACTACCATAATCCCGTATTTTACCATAATGTCTGGACCAATATCATTCTGGACGATGCGTTTTGCAGCTCGAGGCAAGAGAGGCGCAGTAAAAACGGGCATAGTTGGAAACTTGGCTGTGAGTGCGATCGCCACGTTGGTCTATTTTGCAGCACTTCCTCTCGTGACAGCTTCTCAAGGACTCAGTAATTATGTGCTAGTATATCTAGTCGCGGCAGCACAGATAGTTGAGCTATATCTGATTACAGTTCTTGAAGCTGGTCTACAAGCTAAGAGGCCGCACTTCGTGGGTTACGGCCTTCTAGTGGGTGAAATACTGAAGGTCTTGTTTGTTTACTTGTGTGTTATGCGATTGCAGCTGGCGGTTTTGGGTGTAATCCTCACCCTGATAGTGGCATCCGCCATAAAGATAGTGTTCTATTTCGGAATAATAACGAAGGAACTCAAACAGAAGTTTGTGCTGAGCTACATCAAAGAGTGGTTGAAGGGATCGACCTTTAACCTATACAACATTGGTGGTGACAGACTTGCAGCGTTGATATTTGTCATGTTGATATACTACGGAAGCACAGAAGGATACGGCTACTACTACGCCTCATTGCAGATTGCAAACATAATCACATATTCGACTTTTCTGGCCTTTGCATTAACGCCGAAACTCTTGGCCGATACGAACATCGATGAAGCAACAACCTCCCTGAAGAATGTTCTGCTATTTGCTGTTCCAATGACGGCTGGAGTCATAGCTATACCCTCCTCATTTCTTCTCTTCTTGAAGGAAACTGGCGATTACACCGTTGCCGCTCCAGTCTTGGTCATATTAGCCATCGACGCTCTAATCTCAACATTTTCGACGATCTTCACATACGTTCTCTACGGGATTGAAAAAGTGGACGAAAAGGCAAAAATACCTTTCAGACAAGTCGTGAAAAGCCGGCTGTTCATTGCTTTTTCTCTTCCTTATGTTCATTCAGCAATAACACTGCCAATCGCGTTTTATGCCTTAACGAATCTCGCAGGCAACGATCCCGTGTTGGTCGCAATGTATGTTACAGCTATCACTCTTGTGGGACGCGCGATGTCATTCGCAATTCTGTATCACGTTTTGCGAAAAGATGTAACGATCAAGATTCCGTGGAAAAGCATAGGAAAATATAGTGGTGCTGCATTGGTCATGGGGCTAGTTCTGCGGCTCGGCAACCCAGTCACTAGGACTACAACACTGCTCTTCACCGGAATCGGAGGATTAATCTACATAGCGTTGTTGATGGCTATAGACAAAGAAACTAGAACATTAGCTCGTACCGTGTTGAAGATTATCAGAATACGACTTAGTCACCCAATACCCTAACAAAAAGGGCCTTCACCAGGCTCGTGCACGTTGGAGACTTTTCCGCTTGTACATTCCATGTTCTGATTTGAGCTCAGTGCAAATGCGCGCTCTCAAGTTCGCTGTTTCAGGCGTGATAGAGTCGAGTTACATCTTCCAAATGACGCTTCCCGTATCAGAGGCACATAACTATCCATTAACGAAGCAAAACCAGAAATGCAAGCTCCCTCACAAACGAGTCCAGAATACACATGCACTACATAATGGTTTTTGGTTTCAGGCAGAGCTTAATCCTCATTCTGCATCTGCTCACCCAGTTGTAGAACGGTATCAGAGGGTACTTTAGGGATTGGGGGAGTCTATCTTTCATTTCCTTATGCAATCCGAGTCGTATGGCTATTCTGCCTTTCTTGGTTAACGGTATGTAATACCGAGTCAAAGTGTATTGAGCGAATGCATTGTTTTGTTTGAAGTTGTCTAACGTTGGGTGATTACCCATTCTACCATACATAAGCCATCTGATGTTCTTGCTCGCGCAAATTTCAACCGTCTTTGCCACAAGAGCGTTGTTTATGGCTTTGTCCCAGTGTTTCTGCAATGATAAGATCTGTGATATGATGGTTATATCATCGCCATGGACAAGCTGCACCAGTCCAACCAATTCATCTTGTAGCCAAGCCCCAATGTAGGTGCAATCTCGTGAGGACAGAACCACGTCTCTTACAACTTCAAGTGAGGCCCCGTAATATGGGAATCCTCTTTCTTGTCTTATTGGCGTCTCATTGTAAATCCTCCAGATGCCTTCAGCCAATTTCCCGTCTGGTTCGGCCTTCGCCGTTACTATTCCACTTTTTTCAGCTTTACGAATCATGTTGCGTGTCTTTTTTCCTATTTTTCTCAGCCACTCCTCATAATCTGTTATTTGAAGGAGTGCGATGTTGTCGCTCGTTCTCACCCAAGTCTTGTCGGGGGCTAGGGTTGCGTTAGACCATTTTCTTTCGATGAAATTGAATACGTCTACTCTTTCTTCCTCAAGTTCACGTATCATCTGTTCTGTTGGTATAACGTCCTTTTCGTATTCTTTGAAGTCTTTGGCAATTCTGAAAAAGGTCTTCTTGCGCATTGTTATTGTCTTATGCAGCTTATCCAACTTTCAAAATACTCCTCAATACCGTGTAAAACGGACCCCTATGGTTCATTTTTCCACGTTGATAGAGCCATATTGGGTGGAAGTATATCACATAGCCCTTTCTGATGTAGTCTTCAGCCACTTTCAAAACTTGCTCCGGCGACATAGTGAAGCATAAGCTATCCAGGCCTACCGGGGTTGGAAACTGGTGGAAAGACTGTAGTCGAAAATCCTTTGGGATCTCGGGGGTCCAGCTTTTCCATCTCTTCCACATGAGTCTAGCAAGCAATCTTGCTGTCCCATGTATTGTATAATACTTGATTTTCTTGCCTGTCGATTTCTCCAGATTCTTCAATTCGTTATATGGATCGTTGACTATGTGAAGTGCTATTTCGTGTTTCTTGTTGTTCATCAAACCCAGCAGTTCTTTGTCAGGAACAGTCTTTGGTGTAAAAAACCAATATGCCTTAACTTCTTGAGGTGATTCATTGATCATCCTTGCAACTATTTTGGAGTTCCTCAGATATTCCTTATTTACTCTAATGTCAAGAGCTATTCTTAGAAAGCTTCTGATTCTCGAAGGGTAAGGATAGTCTACATCTATTCTTAGCGTAATCAAAGTCTTCTCCATCTGCATCACTAACTTGAAGCAATGGTTTTTAAATATATACGATCTATGTTGCCAAGTGGCGGGGTCTACGCCAGTGTGTTCTTTGGGATGCGTGCCGGTGTTTTCAATCCGACCAAAACGCGACAAGGATTTGTCAGGAGATTGGAATACCCAGAATCTTGTTCTTGCCTTGCTCTTATCTGAACTATAGTTGTCTCTTTCTTGTGGTGTATTTAGTGAAGTAGTAGCCTATCCACAAGGATGTCGGCAAACCAACCAGAAAACTCCTTGAAATAGCCCGGGCTCCAGCTTTGACACCTCTTCTTCTCACTTGCCAAACAGAGAAAAGCAGCAGATAAAACGGGAACATGACCACCAAAAGGAGATTGCTCATGAGAACGCCAATGCCTGATAAAATTGCTGTTGGAACGTAACCAAGGTAAAATACGTATCTCTTGTTCAACATGAAGAATCTGATAGCCTCTCTGCGAGTTAGGACAGATCGAAATCCAAGGGTTTGGGCTCTTGCTTTTTTTCTCATCCCCCTCATAGCATTCTTGAGAGGCATATCGATGTGTATGTCGCTGTGTGCTTGCTTGATTATGTTAACGTCAACTATGTGGATTTTCTGGGTCATTTCAATCTTGAACTTTTTTTCTCGGGCTCTAATTGAGAAGTCATAATCCTCACAGATCGTTAAGTCTGGGTCAAATCGTACACTGTTTAGGACGCTTCTTGAAATGAGTGTGTGGCCCATTCCAGCTGCTGGTGCTTCCTCTATGAGTTCGAGTGTTGGTTGCTTCATGGTTTCTTCAACCTTCGCATCTACGTCCTTCACTGAATCGACAAACATGGAGATGGCGTTGCCAGTAACTATGTCTGCCTTTTGCTTTTCCATCAAGCCTACGAGTTCCTGTATCGCGTTTGGCTCCATTATGATGTCGCTGTCCCAGAAAAGGAGTGCTTCTCCTTGCATTTTGTCAATGCACATGTTTCTTCCTTCAGGGATATTGGACTTTTTCACAACTATGTCGTATCCTTTCAAGTCAGACTTTTCCAAGATCTTCTGTGCGGTTTCGACAGTCTTATCCTTGCTTTTGCCATCGACAATCAAGAGAAAAATCCTATTGTGCGGATAAGTTTGGCTTAAAACTGAGTTCAATACCTTGCTTATGATCCATTCTCTGTTCAACACGACTATACCCACTGTAATTAATGGAGTGTGCGATCTTGCGTCTTCTGACATACAGTCACGTCGCTTCTGTCCTGTTTCCTCAGCTAAAGGACCTACTAAAGAACTTATTAGTCTTCAGTCATATTGCAGATTTTTTAATTTAGTGGCCGTCATATGCTTCGGTCATCTTGTAAATGGGGGGCGTCTCATTTTCGTCCATGTTTGTTCAACCCGCATATGAAGGATTTCGATGCGCACCAACTCAGGGTCTGATTCCTTTGTTTGAAACTTGGGCAAAGGCGTTCTTGCCGCCCAGTCCCTTGTGCGGTCTGCACCTCGTCAAAAGCATATGTTTCAGTCCTCTCACCGATAAGATTGATCGGTCACTATGAAAACGGCCAAGACGATTGACTTTTTGACTTCATGGCGAGTGTTGCATAGCGCCTGAATGGCGCTCTTCACATCTCGTTCCATGCGCTGGTCATCGCGTACTTTCATCTCTATCAAGAACTTGACGGTGGAAGCATGTCTCTCTTCAATGTGTGCTGACGTGTTTGAAGACAATTCTCTGCATACACTAAGCACGCATAAGTATGAACAAAACGTTCTAATCCCTTGATGTTTGGGCGCATAAAGCTTGAAATAACTGCGTTTCCAGAGTAAACCATAACGCTTTATGTCAGGTGCTGATTCTTCAATGAAAGTTGCCATGATTAACGACTGCGCTTTTGTTGGTGAAACCTTGCTCAGATATTTGCCTACTAGCATCGAAAAGGAACACATCAAGCGTAGCAGAGGCTTGTGGAGCAAGACTTTCAGCATAGCCTACAGGATTTTCCGAATTAACGCCGACGTGTACCACGCGCATTACCTTCTTCAGGACTGTTACATTGCGAGTCGACTAGGTAAGAAACCCTTGGTTGGACATGCGCATGGCACCGACTTGAGGAGAAGCCTGAAACATCCATTGTGGGGAAGAATAGTCAGACATAACCTTAAGAGTTGCAGCAAAATCTTGGTGAGCACCGCAGACGTTCTTAGCACAGCAAGAAGGCTCAGAAACGACGCAGAATATTTGCCTAACCCAGTAGACACGAAACTTTTCTATCCGAAGCCAATTGCCCAGTCCAGCGAGAAGAAAAAAGTGTTGATTGCAAGTGACTGCAACTGGGCTGTCAAAGGAACGGACGTGGCTATAAGGGCTCTGAATGTGATCAAGGACGAAGTTGATGTAAGCATTATAAGTTATGGGGTGGATTTCCAAAAGACTCTGACACTAGCACTTTCTCTGGGTTTACGACTAAATGTCCTGTCAAAAGCACCTCATGAGAAACTTGCTGAATATTATTGGGATTCTGATTTAGTCATAGATCGTTTCACACTTGGATCTCTGGGGATGGTTTCGCTTGAGGCAATTGCCTGTGGCAGACCAGTACTAGCATATGTTTCGTCGGAGTATCCGGAGAATCGGGACTTCCCACTGAAAGATGTGAAAGACCAAGAGAGCATTGTTGAGGCGATAAGAGACTTAGCACCTCAACTTTGGCAAGATGAGTACGCATTTTTCAAGAGGCATCATGCCATTGAAACCATAGAATCTCGACTACTCTCGATCTACGATTCACTACTTTCAGGTTAGGCTATCCGCGTGAGCTCACGACAGTGTTTTAATATCATTCGAGCAAGCAACAGAGTTGTTTCACGAATCATATGCCCGTTAATCTTTCTTGCCGTTGGTTCTTCCAAAAATTACAATCCTGTATGTGTGTCATCTGGAATATGAAATGTAGCACCACGTTTTTCGTTAATCAGCAACTTTGTCGGAAACTCTTACTAAAGAATCAGGTATGTTTTGCTTCTTCGTTTGATTCGTTAATCATTCGGTGCCTATTTTCGGGCTTTGTAATGATTCTTTCTCGCTCTGAAATTGAGTTGTGTGAATTATGCCTCTAGCTCTCAAAGGACGCGGATAATTAACACCGATCTCTTTTTCTCGAAAATGATCTCTAGGTCAGGCTCGCACATCGTTTCATGATGTTTTTGTCCGCGCTTTTGTGTACCATTCGATTGTTCTCTTAAGGCCTTCCTTCAAGTCAGTTTTGGCTTCAAATCCAAATTCCTTTTTAGCTTTAGATGTGTCAAGGCATCTTCTTGGTTGTCCATCAGGCTTCGAGTCGTCGTTTATTATCTTTCCTTGGTACCCCGTGAATCTGACTATTAGCTTTACCAATTCGGCTATAGTGATTTCCTTGCCTGCGCCCAGATTTATCGGATCTGGCTTGTTATACTTCTCTGCGGCTAGAAGAATTCCTTCTGCTGCGTCTTCTACGTATAAGAACTCTCGGGACGCTTTCCCTGTTCCCCACACGACAACTTTTTTCTTTCCTTCAGATTTCGCATCTACCATTTTCTTGATAAGTGCTGGGATCACATGGGACTGTTCTGGGTCAAAATTGTCCCGTGGACCGTACAAGTTGACAGGAAGCAGATAGATTGCGTTGAAACCATATTGATCTCTGTAGGCTTTAGCTTGGACCCACAGAATCTTTTTCGAGATGCCATAAGGCGCATTCGTTTCCTCCGGATAGCCATTCCACAAGTCTTCTTCTCTAAAAGGAACCGGAGTGTGCTTTGGGTACGCGCAGACGGTTCCGATTGCTACGAATTTCTGTATTCCTTCTTCTCTCGCCGCTTCCATAAGCTGGATTCCCATTATTGCATTTTCATAAAAAAGAGTTGCCGGGTATTTTTTGTTGAATCCTATGCCGCCGACTTTGGCTGCTAAATGAATGACGACGTCAATGTCCTTGACAGCTTTGACACAGTTTTCCCATCTTCGTAAATCTGTTTCTTGGCTTCTTGGAATCCGAATTTCCCCTGCGTCTACCTTCCTCTCTTTTACTAGTTTTTCAACTATGAAAGAGCCCAAGAATCCGGCTCCACCAGTCACCAGTATTTTCTTGTCAGTCCAAAACCCCACGCTAATCCGCCTTCCACCACTTGTTCGGGAGTTTTCTTCGCAGAATCTTATCTCCTTCTTGAGGAGGTTCTAACCCTATTCTGCGCATGTCAGCATCAACCATCATCTTGACTAGATCATTGAACTTAATTTTCGGGGTCCAGTTTAGTTTCTTCTCAGCCTTCTCTGCGTCCGCCATCAGTTCTTCAGTCTCGGTAGGTCTGAAATATCTAGAATCAATCTTGACACATTTCTCGAAGTCAAGATCAACGTACGAAAAGGCTTGTTGAACGAATTCTTTGACAGAATGCGTTTCGCCAGTTCCTATCACGAAGTCTTCTGGTTTGTCAAATTGTAGGATTTTCCACATCGCCTCTACATACTCAGGTGCATATCCCCAATCTCGTTTTGCTTTCAAGTTCCCTAGGTAGAGAGTTTTCTGTTTTCCCGCTAGAATGTTTGCTATGGCACTAGTCACTTTTCTCGTGACGAAAGTCTCGCCTCTGCGGGGGGATTCGTGATTGAAAAGGATACCGTTGGATGCAAAAAGCTTGTAGCCTTCCCTGTAGTTTACCGTCATCCAGTATGCGTAGACTTTGGCAACTGCGTAGGGGCTTCTGGGTCTGAAAGGCGTCTCCTCATTTTGAGGAGGTTGAGCACTGCCAAACATTTCACTGCTAGATGCTTGATAAAACCTGACTGGAATTCCGCTTTTTCGGAGGGTCTCCAGAATTCTGGCTGTGCCTAGTGCTGTAACGTTTCCAGTGTATTCTGGGACGTCAAAACTCACTCTTACATGGCTCTGCGCTCCCAAATTGTAAATCTCGTCTGGTTTAATGTTGTAGATTATGTTTGATATCTGCTCAGAGTCAGAGAGATCGCCAAAGTGCAGAAATAGTCTTGCATGAGGATCGTGCGGGTCGATGTAAATGTGATCTATTCTTGACGTGTTGAAGGTGCTGGCTCTTCTGATGATTCCGTGCACTTCGTAACCTTTTGAGAGCAGAAGCTCTGTCAAGTAGGAACCATCTTGTCCGGTTATTCCTGTTACAAAGGCCTTTTTCAAAGCGAACACTCTCCAAGATTCTCATTCAACAACCAGAATGGGCAACATTATTAATTCTTTCTGCCAACGGCTTGATTCTAACGTACTCGACAGAATGATCGATTTCTTGCGGGAGGATTGCCCTTTATGAAATTGGATCTTAGCAAGGGTATCGCTTCAATTTGCATTTACTGCTTCATCGAATATTCGTTTTAGCTTTTCATTCCTGTTTTTTATCGAGAATTTTCCCTCTTCTATTGAGCGTCTGGCTTCTCGTCCGAGTCTTCTCCTTAAAGAAGCGTCTTCAATTAAGAGCGAAGTTTTTTCGACGATTTGTTTCACTAACCACGATCTGTTTTTACGAATTCCCAAGAGGAAATTCCTATCATAGTTGGGTGCGCCGTTCCACAGGTAATAGCGTATGTTTGGTGGCGGATCTAGTAGTATGCCTGTCTTCATATCTATTATGGCCTCAGAGACATCGAAGACTGCGCGGGCGATCACAGGTAGCTCGTAGCTCATTGCTTCAAGAATAGCCATGCCTACGTTAAGATGCGCGGGAAATATACAGATGTCTGAGGAAGCATAGAGTGCAGTCAGTTCGTCTTCTCCTATTGGAGAATCAAGAATCGTGATGTTCGGATTGTTGGCGTATTTTCTTTTTAAATCGGGGGGAACCCATGATCTGACAACTAATTCCATTCCGCCATATCTCTTGCTTAACTCCACGAAGGCTTCAGTCACTTCAACTCCTCCTTTTCCTTCGAAGTTTAAGGCGTTCGAAAGATTGATGCTGCCGACAAAAAGCAATCTCAATTTGCCGTTTTCCTTTTTCTTGACAAAATTCTTCGGTCTCACTCCAAAATGTACCGTTTCGATTTTTTCTTTGAAGGATTTACAGTTCATGGTACGGTATAAGGTTCTTTTAGCCCAATCGCTCCACGGGATGATTTTCTTGCAGTGTTCCGATGCTAGACACTTCTGGGCTATTCTTCTGACGACTCTGATTTCGTTGCCGCCTGCGAGTTCGTTGGCATATTCAACGTCAACAATCCACGGCAACTTTGCAAACAATAGCTGTTGTGAACAGTATATCAGATCAGCGCGAGCCTCTGGCAGGGTGACGAATCTTTGATCCCTAAGTCTCTTGACAAGCATGTATGACAGTGTTTTTGTCTCATACCATAAGTTCCAAGTGAATGCAGAGCTTCGAAGCCCTGTATCGAGCTCTTTCACCATCTGTTGATTCTTGGTAAGGCCGGATGCTGGTTGCTGCGGTTTCACGAACTGTGGCCTTCCAGTGAAAAAGCTGTATCCCTCTGGGGGACACTCTACCAACTCTTTGTAGAGAGAATGAAAAGGTCCGCCTCGGGATCGACCTTTAAGATAGATCGTTCTCATGAGGAGGGTTTTGATCAAGGTCAGATATAACTATATAGCGTGTGTCGATCATTGAAGCTTTCTGGCCTCCTGTAGCTGCAAGAACAGATAAAACATGTCTATCAACGGCTTTAGGATTGAACTGAGATATGGCATTCGTAACTTTTGCATCTTTATGAAACGTAGACGTGCATCACGTTTGCTTTGATAGGCAAGTTGTTTAGATCATGCTCACCTCAACTTGGCTTCGTCAACGTTAAGAAAGTGAATCAAAAGTGAGCCGTTTTCTCTTTGCAGTTCAAGCTGTAGGCGTCTAGCTTCCCAGACTGATTAACATGGTTCTCTTTTTGCTCGTTCACATTATCTGCAGATTGGAGCGATGAAGCGAGTACCTAAACTATTTAACCTTCGCATATTTAAAAACGTAAAGATCAAAAAGGGAGTAATATGTCAACAACGAAGACTGGAAAAGACGTCGTAATAGGCAAGGGCGTTCGGTTTGGCGAGAACGTCATGGTTTGGAACTTTGTCGTAATAGGTGACGGCACGGAAATCGATGCTGAGACCTGTATTGGAAGTTTCTGTGACATAGGCAGGAAAGTTGTCATTGGCAAGAACTGCAACATTCAGGCACATGTTACAATTTCCAATGGTTGCAGAATCGGCAACAACGTGTTTATCGCTCCCAACAGCAGTCTTCTCAACGACAAGTATCCGAAAAGTAGCTTGTTGACACCTCCAACAGTTGAACACAACGCTGTCATCGGAGGAGGCGTCACAATACTCCCCGGCGTGGTAATCGGCGAAGGCTCAGTTGTTGCTGCTGGAAGCGTGGTTACCAAAGATGTTCCGCCGAGGACGGTTGTATGGGGTGTCCCTGCAAGAACTGCAATGACTTTGGAGGAGTACGAGGCTAAGCGGGAGTTATTCATCAAGTCGCGGCCAACGGTGAAAAAATGAGAGTTTGGTATGATGCTTGCACCGGCAAACACGTTAGGTACGGCGCCGCTATAGCTCGCCGGCTCAGAAGGGCTGGGCATGAAGTAGTATTTACGACTAGAGAACATCCGGACACGCTTGCCCTAGCCCACGCGTTGGGAGAAAATCCTATAGTTGTTGGGAAGTATGATCCATCATCGCTTCTCACAAGATTGCAAGAAAGTGTAAATCGTATGCTTCAGTTTCTAAAGTTGTTCAGGGATGATTTGCCCGATGCTGCAATTTCGCATCAGTCTGTCGAATTGTGTCGAGTTGCCTTTGGTTTAAGTATCCCCATAATTTTGACAGCGGATACAGCCCACGCTACAGCGGTCAACAAACTAACCATACCACTAGCAAGCACTCTCTTGATTTCTGAGGCTATTCCGAAGAATCTCTTTAAGAAGTTCGGGGCACAGAAAATTATTCAGTTCAAGGGAGTAGATGAAGTGGCATGGGCGAAAGAAATCAGCCATCCTAAGACTTTCAGGTTCAAGCGACCACTTATCGTGGTTAGGCAAATAGAAACCCAAGCAGCCTACACGCATGGTAAGGGCGATGTTACATTTGAGGTTGCGCATAGGCTTTCATCTCTTGGGACAGTTGTTTTTCTCACACGTTACACTAAGACCAAGGATGAGAAGGTGGTTGTCATGGATGAGTTTGTGGATTCTTCAAGCCTTGCTGCTCAGTCTGATTTGGTTGTGAGTGCTGGGGGAACGATTGCAAGAGAAGCAGCTCTACAGGGAATTCCAAGCATTGCGTTGCCTGAATATGGTCATATCCATGTTAATGATTATCTTTCCAAGAAAGGGTTTCCGCTCTTCACGGTAAAACCATCAAAAGCAGTGGAATGTGCAACGCGATACTTGGGGAAGAAATTCGATGTGAGAACGAAGCTTGCTGATCTTGAGGACCCCATTAACTATGTGGAAAAAATCTTGGCTGGAAAGCAACTTGAATCATCATGACAGACTTGGAGTTCGCTGCAGAACAACTGCTACTGTAAATTTTGGCAAATCGTCTATTGAATAACTTGCACAGAGAGAAGGCGAAAGCTCTTTATTTCCTATTGAAGCTTCCTTTCAGCAAGAAGATAAAGGGCCGGTCGTCTAGCTTGGTTAGGACATTGGCTTTACGAGCCAAAGGTCGCCGGTTCAAGTCCGGTCCGGCCCACCATTTCTTTTGCAGCTGGTTGCGTCTGAACCGAGAGGTTGCAGTCTTGAAGGTGGAGCAGGGTATTTTCTATAATTCACTAACGTTGGCTTCGCCAGAACTAGGATATACCAGTGGATCCGCCTTCGAGAAACCCCATGATCCTCCTTGGATTATACACCGTCAGAGTCGCATGTTTTAGCCTTCTGCCAATCTTAGGGATCAATCCGGCCGCGTCCGTTCCCAACTTGCACGTAACTGCGTGTTCAAGGATTCCTAAAGGTTCAATGCTGACTATGTCTCGTTCGCATCTAGCTGCTCTTAAAGCTAGCCCAATGTCGTCAAGAGTTGCGCCCAGAACTATCAACCTATCGAGTAAAGATCTTGTCCAACTCCTGTAACGCATCATCTGCTTTTCAGCCAACATAGCTTCAATACTCTTGTTTTCCTCATCTACGTTGAGGATCTTCACGAATAGCGGCAAGTTTCTGCAGAAGCCAAAAAGCTCCGCAATCTTGCTGAGTGCAACTTTTCTTCCATCAGTCAATTGCGCTTGTAGTTCATGCAGTGGAATTGTAGCGTCAATGATCTCTGGATAAGAAATGCCTACATCAACTAAAATGCAATTCCCATTCCTATCCAGTTTCTCTATAAATCCTTTCAGAACCGAAAATCTCTCGACCACGTCAAGTTTTGCTGGGCTTAGCCCGATTTCCTTTGCCAAGTAGCTTAATGCGATCTTTTCGTCTTCACCGTTGATTGTTACTTCGATCCATTTACGAGAGGAGGATATGCGGCTTTCTATGTGAATGTCCAAGCCTTCAAAGGCGGTCTTGGATAGATTATCGATTGGTTTCAGTTGAGAAGCATCATAGGCTTTCTCGAGCAAGGTCACGGTAGGCATTCGCAATCGCCGATCAGAGCAATCATTTCCTCATGAAGTCGCCGTATTCTTTCACCTGCCGCAGCTGAAAGATCCTGAGAGAAGTTCTCGATGGTTCTTTCTATCGATACTCGATGTGAGCCTTCGATCATTTTGTCTGCGTATGAAACAATCTTCTCTTCCAGTGTTTGCGGAGCGTAGACGTCCTTTATCCAACCAAGTCTCTTTGCTTCTTTGGCTGTGATTCCGCCACCGACGTGTCTCTTGATTATTGCTATGACTGGTTCTGGCAGACCTAGCGACTTGGCGATCTTGGCTCCTATAACGGCGTGATGGACGCTGTGTGTTCTTGAGCGTCCAACGTCATGCATAAGAGCTCCAATCTCAACTAGCTCCAGGTTGACGTCCAATCCTTTTTCCTTGCAGTTTTCCGCCAATTCCACAGCCAGTTCTGCCACTGCTTCACAGTGTTTTAGGACGTTTTTAGGGCAACCACTATGCCTGAGAAATTGCAGTGTTTGCTCTCTTGACGGAAGCCTTTCACTCACCAAGTTCCTTCCTTAATTGGTCAACTTTCTTCGACAATACGTTGAGCATTTTGTCGTTATCATAATGCATCAAGGGTTTGCCACACGTTGAGCATCGGAAGACTAGTTCAACGGCCTCTTCGAATGGAATCCGCCTACATCCAGACGTGCAGCAGTAGTAGAACTCGTGGTTTTTCTCGTAGGCCAATCTGGTGTCAAGTTTCTCAAGAACTTCGCGTTTTTGGCTCAGTATGAAGCCTTCTAGTTGATCCGGTTGGAATCTCCAGTGAAATATAAACCATCCTGTCTTCGGGTCACGTGTTCTTCTTAAGCTGACTAGCGAGTGATCGTAGAGTTTGTAGAGTATCTTGCGAACAAGATTCAGTCTAATCGTTGTCTTGTTCGCTATTTCATCATCTGTTGTTTCCTCGGAGTTTTTGATAATTCCAATCAGTTTGACGGCATCTTCTTCTCCCAAGGCTTCTGCAACTTTAACCAGCGTTGCATCATCTATGTTCGATAACATGCTAATCCTTTGCTCTTTGTTAGCTACAAGAGTTGCTCGTATTATATATTTCCGAACTTTGATTTAAATCTCTTATCTATCCTAAACAAGGGCGCTAGTTTTTTCGATTATTCTCTTTCCTCTTTTCTGCGGAATGATTGACACCTTGGCATTTTCGAAGCTTCTCATCAGGCTTTTCCCGTCGAAGAGACGGTCTAGGAAAATGGCCAGACTTGCACATTCGGAATGGGGTTGATTACCGATCGCCACATTATAATCTGAGATGCCCTCTGAGAAGAATTCTTTGGGAACTTTCTGGCTTCCCACAATGACTAGAATGTCTTTCTCCATACTTCGAATCTTGGCTAATATGTTGCTTGTTTCTATATTTTCTCCGTAGGCTGTTAGATGTACGACTTTTCCGCTCTCTGCCCTCCAATCCTTCACGACTTTCTTCCACGGTATCCCCATTTTGAAAAAGAATGCGCCGCCCCAGTTATGCGTGATTTTCTCGATGGTTTCTTGGATCTTCTTGTCACTTACATCTGAGAGTATTATGCCGGCTGCTCCAAGTGCTCGCGCCGTTAATGCAACGTGCGTTGTAAGTCTTGCATCTCTTCGCGGTCTGTGTCCCCATCTTAAAATCACTGTCTTCGGCGTTTCCATTTCTTTAGTCAGCTCTCTCGAATTTTCCCTTTAGTATTCCCACCTGGTTTCTCACTTTTTCCGCGAAGGACGAGTCCGCTTCGAAAACTACGTGGACAGAGCTATCGGCATATTCCAGTGTTTTAACATCTGCATGTTTGTAGAGTGATGAAATAAACGGCATGGCTTCTTTTGTTGATGGGATGGTGAACGAAGCCCGAACGTAGTCCTTCATAATTCTCAGTATTTCTTGTTTCAATTGGTCGAGATTGATTCTGTGAAGTGCAGATACTGGCACTGGGTTTGTCGCCTTTCCTTCTAGGCTCTTGAGTTTTTGTTGGATCTCTGCCTGAGAGAGCAAGTCAATCTTGTTCAGGACTGTTACTATGGGGACACCTGATGCTCCTATGCGTTCTATTGTCTCCTGACAGATTGAGAGTTTCTCAGCAACAAGGTGCGTTGGTTCACTAATGTCGAGTATTAGAAGTATTAGATCTGAGTAAATGGTTTCTTCAAGAGTTGAATGGAAGGCTTCTATCAACATTAGGGGCAAGCGGTCTATGAAGCCTACAGTGTCAGTTAACAAGAACTTCCTTTTTGAGAATTCCACTAGTCTCGTTGTTGTAGAGAGTGTCGTAAATAAGGTGTTGTCAACCCGAACCTCTGCCTCTGTCAGAGCGTTGAATAGTGAGCTCTTTCCGGAGTGCGTGTATCCTGCTAATGAAATTGATGAAAAACCCAGTTCTGCTCTCCTTTTGCGGTGTAAAACCCTTTTTCCGCTTATTTTCTTCAGTTTTCTGCGTATCGTATGCACCTCTCTCTTCACGCTCTCGTGGTAAACGTCTACTTCGTATGCTCCAAGCCCCATGAATCCTGGTTGTTCTCCTTTCTTTGATAGTCTGACTTTTTCTTTTGCTTGTGCTAGCTCCAATCGCAGTCTGGCAAGCTCGATTTGCATTTGTGCTTCAGTTGTGGTGGCTCTTTTTGTGAAGATTTCAAGGATTAGCTGAAAGCGGTCTACTGCTGGCACGTGGGTAGCCTTTGCCAAGTTGTAGGATTGAGTTGGTTTCAAGGGGTTGTCAAAAATCACTTTGTTTGCATTTGCTTCTTTTACGAGCTTTGCAAGTTCTTCTACCTTACCAATTCCTATCTGATAGCGTGCATCAGCCTCTCTCGTCTGCTCCATTTTGCCAACTACGTCATATCCAGCGGATTCAGCTAGTTTTCTAAGCTCGTCTAGGCTTGATGGTTCAAAATCCCTTCGGCGTTGGACTATGATTGCTCTCGTCTAGTTGTTTCCTCCTTGTCCTTCTTGTTCAGTTCTATGAGGTCTCCCAGAGTGAGTGTTCGACTCGTCGCCTTTGCGATTTTCTCAGGGGGGATTTTGATTTCTTCTTCCGAAGTGGGAACGATTAGCTTGATTTTCAAGGTACGCTCCAGTTTCGCGGCTAGCAGGTTGTCTGGTGCCATCTTTCTAGTTTCGATTTTTCTAAGAAGTGAGACCTTCTCATTTATCTTCTTGCCGAGATCATCATGTGAGAATCCTAGTTCTTCTCTTGCCCGCCTTATCTTCGTGTCAAAATCCTGTATGAGTTCCACGGTCGTGCCTGTTGGAGTTGTTTCCGGTTGTCTCTTGACCGGAATCATTAGAGTTGGTTTTGGGCCTCGTGGTTTTGCGGCTGCTTTTGGCTTGGGTTCTTCCTCCCATACGAGTTTTCCATGTTTGGAGCAATCAGTGCATACTGTTAGTCTTGCTCCTTCAATTATGACCTTGTATGGTTTTCCGAAGATTTTTCGTCCACAGGCTTCGCATCGCAACTGTTGACACGCACCTAGGGCTGTTTTTATGATTATAGTTGTGTTTATAGTTGTCGAAAGCCAATGTATTGATCAATGGTGCGCATGCTTGGAAAACGATATTAAAAGAATTAGGCGTGTAGCAGACTACCAGTTCGGAAAGAATGTAGGCGAAAATCTTTTTCCAGAAAACTTGGAGATTATTCACTCCAGAAGAACTGGTCGCATCCGCTATATCTATCTTGATGGTAAGCGCCTTGCAACAATGCGGCCAACAGATGGTTTGTTTTGCTTGAGTATTGCAGGTGCAGGGCGAATCGTGGAGAACATTGGTTCTGCCATGTGTCTTGTTACTGTCCGCGGTGATGTTGCGAGATTTGTGGTTGAGGGCGGAGACGTTTTCGCGTCTCATGTAGTCAAAGCTGATGGTGCAATCCATTCTAGAGATGAAGTCATAGTTCTTGATGAAAGTGGAGAGGTTTTGGCTGTTGGGCAAGCAATGTTATCTGGTGAGGAAATGAAAGCTCTCAAGCGGGGTGTCGCGGTTAAGGTTAGACGTGGGCGTGTAACGAAGGTTAAGTATTTGAACTCCAAACAATAACTGCTAGATAAAGGGTGATTTTGTGCCTGGACGCCTAAATCCTCGCGAAGCAAAACGCATGATGCAGCGCATGGGTCTCAGCATGGATCAAGTTGCGGATGTAGAAGAAGTGATCATTAAAACAAGTAGCAAAGACATTATCGTAAAAGGACCAGAGGTCTCGATACTTGAAGTTAAGGGGCAAAAAATGTTTCAAGTCGCAGGAGGGCAAATTACCGAGAAAGCTCCTGAACGCAAGCAATCAATGATAGGTGAAGAAGACGTTAGGCTTGTGGCGGATCAAACAGGAAAAAGCCCAGAGAAAGCCAGAAAAGCACTGGAAGAAAGCGGCGGAGATCTGGCGAAGGCTATTCTGTTACTTCAATCTGGCACCTAGTATCTACTACTAATCTTGTTGTGACTTGCGTTGGATTTAAGTTAGGCTTCACTCAATATTCTTGGGCGGCGAGCTAGCGATTGTTTGATATTGTATCTGTAGGACATTTCAGCATAGATTCTATTTTTCTGCCGGGCAGGCGAGGACCTTTTGTTGTCTTGGGTGGATCTGTGGCCTACGTTTCTCTTGTAGCCGCACGCTTGGGGGCAAGGGTTGCTGCTGTTTCCAAGGTCGGCGGTGATTTCCCAGAAGCTTACAAATGGTGGCTCGGTCAAGAAGGCGTCAACCTTTCTGGGTTGATCAAGGTGCAAGACGCGAATACCACCTGCTTTGAGCTTAGATATAATGATGACCTGTCAAGTCGAACCCTTTTCTTGAAGAATGTTGCTCCACCGATTACAGTTGATGATTTGCCAAATCCTTTGAGAGCTTCCGCCGTGCATATTGCTCCTCTAGCTGGGGAAATTACATGTGAGGTTGTGGAAAAACTGAAAGATCATGCTGATGTCTTATCTCTCGATCCACAGGGACTGGTGCGCGACTTCGATGAAAACGGAAAAGCCACCTGTTCTCGTCTGGTTGATGATCGTATATTGAATCTGATTAATATCTATAAATCGTCACAGAACGAGGCTAAAGCTGTGACAGGCATAGATGATCTTGGCTTGGCCATAAAAGCCATCCATGATCACGGTGTAGGCACAATCATTGTCACTCTAGGAGCCAACGGCGCGATGCTTTCGAAAGAAGGGGCCATCTACAAGATTCCGTGCTGCCAACCATCAAAGGTCGTTGACCCAACCGGAGCTGGTGACGCTTTTATCGGCGGATTCTTGTCTGAATACGTAAATGGCGAAAACATCTTACGATGTGCTTGCGTGGGCGCATCATCCGCTTCGTTTGCTGTCGAAGGTTTTGGACCATCGAATCTCGGTGATAGGACGCAGGTTTATCAAAGGGCACGTGAACTCTATGAAAAAGAAATTAAGCAATGATGCATATCATATTGCGTCAGGTTGACTGCTGAAAGAGGTACTTGGAATGGGGCGAGTTGAAAAAGGTGTAAAATGCTGCGTTTCTGGTTGTCACAATGAGGCAATTCGTTCAATCTCAGCTGACAAGGTCAAGTCTGCAGGTCTGAGGACAGAAAGCGAAAAACGCGCTTATCTTTGCAAGGAGCATTACAAGGAATACAAGAAGAAGACCAAGAAAGACAAGATGCTTGAAAAGTTGCGCTATAAAGGCTAAGGAGACGTGCTCATGCGAATTCTGCAATTGCATTCGAATTTTATTGAGTACAAACCGATTCAAAAAGAAATAGCAGCCGCCGAAGAAGCCGAGAAGAAGCAGATCCGTCTAGAGGATGTCGTCGTTCTGTTCACAGCCGTTGAAAACGGAGACGATGCGAAAACGGCTCAGAAAGCCATAGATGGTGTCCAAGCCTTTCTGGAAAAGCAAAGAGTAAACCGCATATTGATATATCCATATGCTCACCTAAGCAGCAATCTAGCCAAACCGACGGAAGCACTCAAAATAGTCAAGATAATGGAAGCCTCCGCAAATGACAAAGGAATAGAAACACATCGTGCCCCATTTGGATGGAACAAACAGTTCGCTATATCAGTAAAAGGACACCCGCTTGCAGAACAATCTCGTGTATTTCTCCCAACCGAAGCAAAAGAGGAAAGTGAGGAGAAAGTTTCGGAAGCAGTGCAAGCTGAAGAGAAACTGGAATCTTTTTGGTTCATACTCCAACCAGACGGGAAGATGACGCCGGTCAAAGACTTCGATTTTAAGAAGCATGAAAACCTGGAAAAGTTCACAAAGTACGAAATATCAAAAGTGAGGGCAAGCCAACAGATGCCTCCACACGTAACGCTAATGAAGAGATTGGAGATAGTTGACCATGAACCGGGCAGCGATCCCGGCAACTTGCGGTGGTATCCCAAGGGACGACTAATCAAGTCGTTGCTTGAACAATTCGTCACTGCCAAGATGGCTGAATACGGAGCAATGGAAGTTGAAACGCCTATAATGTATGATTATCACCACCCAAGCCTAGCGGACTACCTGAATCGCTTTCCAGCGAGACAATACTTATTGAAATCTGAAGACAAAGAGCTTTTCCTGCGTTTTGCCGCTTGTTTCGGGCAATTCCTAATAGTTCATGACGCACAATTCTCTTACAAACACATGCCCCTCAAAGTTTACGAGTTGACTCGGTACAGTTTTAGGAGGGAAAAGAGCGGCGAAATCGTAGGTCTAAGGCGACTAAGGGCGTTCACTATGCCTGATTGTCACGCCTTCTGCACTGATCTAGAACAAGCCAAGAAAGAGTATGTGACAAGATTCAAGCTGTGTACGCGGATCTTGGAAGAAATAGGCTTTTCCAAGAGCGATTACGAGTTGGCAATACGCTTCACTAAGAAATTCCATGAAGAAAACCCCGGTTTTATAGAATCGCTAGCCAAGACATTCGGCAAGCCAATTCTCGTTGAAATGTGGAAAGAGCGTTTCTTCTATTATATTCTAAAATGGGACATGAACTTCGTAGACAACCAAGACAAAGCTGCAGCCTTATCAACAGACCAGCTGGATGTTGAGAATGCCAAAAGATACGGAATAACATATGTTGACGAGAAGGGCGAAAGACGCCAGCCACTAATCCTGCATTGTTCCCCAAGCGGAGCAATTGAGAGAGACGTTTATGCATTACTGGAAAAAGCTTACAAACAACAGCAAAGCGGAAAGCTGCCGATGCTACCCCTATGGCTTTCCCCAACACAAGTTCGTCTTATCCCATTATCTGACAAATTCCTGAACAATGTTGAGGAAGCAGCCGACAAAATACAGGCAAAACTCATCCGCGTAGACATTGATGACCGACCAATGACCCTGCAGAAGAGGGTGAGAGAGGCAGAGATGGAATGGGTTCCTTACATAATCGTCATTGGGGCGAAAGAGATCGAATCTGGTTTGCTTCCGGTGAGAGACAGGGAAACTGGGGAAAGGCGTGAAGTAAGACTTGAGGAGCTAGTAAGCCAGATTGAGGAAGCAACGAAAGGCAAGCCTTTCAAACCGTTGCCGCTGCCTAGACAGCTTTCAAAGAGGCCGCAATTCTACGGTTGACAGCATCCACGAGTAGACGTTTCCGATGAGAAACAATACAAAATAAGCTAGAAAGCATTATTAGTCCTTAGTTTCATAGAGTCATTTTCTAGGTTTGAGGGACGAAGGTTGGAAAAGGAATTACAGGTTTACATAGATGGTGCTTACTATCCAAAATCGCAAGCGAAAATCTCAGTTTTTGATCATGGGCTTCTATATGGAGACGGAGTGTTCGAAGGGATTCGCGCATACAATGGTCTCGTTTTCAAATTGAAGGAACATGTGGATAGGCTCTATCGCTCCACTCACATGATAATGCTTCAGATACCAGTTACGAGAGAGCAGATGGTGCAGATCGTCCTAGAGACCTTGAGGAAGAATAACCTAAAGGATTCTTACATCCGCTTGGTTGTCACAAGAGGAGTCGGCGATCTGGGGTTAAACCCAAGAAAATGTTTGAAACCGACGATAATTGTGATAGCCGACACTATAGCGCTCCATAAGGGCGAGGCTAAGGAAAAAGGCGTAACTGCTATGCTTTCATGGGTCAAGAGAGACCCTGTGGACGCGACATCCCACGAGATTAAGTCGCTCAACTACCTTAACAGCATACTCGCAAAGATCGAGGCCAACATAAGCGGCGTGGACGAGGCGATATGTCTTGACAAGAATGGCTATGTGTGTGAAGGAGTAGCCGAGAACATTTTCATAGTCAAGAACGGCAAGGTGCTCACTCCGCCAAGCTACACTGGGGCGTTACCCGGGATAACTGCAGATGAAGTAATGAAGCTTGCAAGAAAATCGGGATTTGAAGCCACGGAAAGAAACATCACACCATACGAACTGTTTAACGCAGAAGAGGTCTTCTTCACAGGAACCGCAGCCGAGGTTGTGCCAATCAGAGAGATAAACAAGAGGATAATAGACAGCGGAAAGCCAGGACCTATAACCAAGAAACTGATGGAAGAATTCGCGAAACTGGTTCGCGATCCAAACCAAGGCATAGCTGTTTAGGGATGAATAGAGTTTAGAGTTTTGGCTATTTCTTCATAAATCGTTCGATTTCATCAAATGCTTGCTCAAGCGTTTCGATAGGCGGCAAAATTACTCCACGAACATGACCTGCACCATAGGTGGGATCAAATCCAGATCCGTGTACAAGAAGCACACCGGTGTTTTTCAGAAGCTCCAAAGCAAACTCCTTATCTGTCTTCCATCTTGATCCTACTGAGCTAATCTTTGGGAAGACATAGAATGCTGCCTCCGGCCTGGCACAGCTTATTTCGTCGATTTCGTTCAGTCTCTTCCACGAGTAGTCCCGTCTGCACTTGATCTTATTGACGGTTTCCTTTATGTGATCTTGTGGGCCTCTTAACGCTGCTATGCCTGCTTTCTGAACAGGAGTATTAACACATAATCTGATTCTTGCTTCTTTTTCGATGCACTGTCTTAGTTCCTCCAGTTGGTTGTCTGGACTGTGGAAGTATAGGTATCCCAGTCTCCAACCAGTCATTAAGTATGCTTTGGAGAACCCGTTCAGCCCTATTACAGGAACATCCTTGGCTATGCGTGCTGTGCTGATGAATTTCTTCTCGAAAACTATCTGATCATAGATTTCATCTGACAAGATTGGCACGTGGTGTTCGCCAGCGATGTCGACTATCTCTTTCACGATTTTCTCTTCATAAAGTGATCCGCAAGGATTATTGGGGTTGATGATTGCGATCGCCCGGGTTTTCTTCGTTATTTTTCTTCTCAAATCGTCAATATTCGGCTGCCAAGCATTTTTTTCATCAGTCTCGTATGTGATGGGCGTTCCGCCAAAAAACTTTACGTAAGAAATGTACGGCGGGTAAGTTGGTCCTGGGAGAAGAATCTCATCTCCCTCATCAACGAGGGCGGCCATCACCATCTGGATTCCTTCAGAGATTCCTGCGGTTACGATTACGTCGTCAGCAGAAACATCGACATCATTGATTCTTTTTTCCTTCTCACTTATGGCTTGTCTAAGCTCCGGCAGGCCTTCGGAAGGAGAATAAGCGTTAGCGCCTTCTTCAACCGCTTCTATGAGTGCTTGTCTAATATGCCGTGGAGTCTTGAAATCAAATGCAACGGGATCTCCTATGTTGAGGTAGTAGATCCTTTTACCAGTCATGGCGATTTGCTTAGCATAGACCGTGACATCTCGAATAGCATATTCGATTGTGCGTGCTCTTTCTGTAGCTTTCACAATTGTCAAGCTGAATCCTTCTGAGCGAAGGACTTTTTCTCTCTAGAACAGATAAACGTTATGGGAAGCTATGGAACTAGGATAGATTGCGATATTGTTATCTGCTCTGCTGTCTCTATCGTTATTTTCAATTGCTGGGTGCTGACATCGTGCCAGTTGTATGGGCAAGCTATCGTTGTATCTGCACCGATGTTTACTGGACGCCCTCCTGGACCGATAGCAATCGGCGTGGTTGTGTTTGTAGTTACGATGGAGATACTGTTAATCGTCACATTCTTCGTTGAGAACGCACTATTCGCGATAGTTATTCTGACTTCGGCATTGCCCTCTACATCGTCGAAGACTATGTGCACTATTCTCAAATCAACGATTGGTACTACTATACTCTCAGAATTGTTCTGACCTGTCGAATCGTATGCCGTGATGGTAACGTTCTTGCCTACGAAATCCTTCCAGCTTATCGTACAGTTAAACTGTCGCGACTCGCCAGATGGTATTATCTGAGAGGATGAGATCGTCTCGTTTCCGTTGAATCCTATCTGCGTGATGTTTAAGTCTTGGAGAGAGGTTGGCAGGTTTGTCACGTTAACTAAGAAGTGTTCGGTGTCAGCTAGGTCAAACTTCACGTCAGTTATGTTCCAGATGAGGGATATTGGGGTCGTTGCTGTCTTGTTGCTAATGGTGAATCCTTCTTTCGTGTAGGCGCTGACCACTATCGTTTCATTGCGGTTTGCGTTCCAATCCCAGAGGCACTTCGTGGTCAGTGACGTATTGGGTAATACAGGGATCGGTATTACGTTCAACGGGGGGAGTGTCCTAGGAGTGATTGTTGTTCCATTTGCCAGAGTAAGATTCACTGTGGTCAACGTTACAGATTCTGTTGAGTCTTCTGAGCTTCTGATAATCGCGTTGAAATACGATGTGTCTGCATAGTCAAACTCGACTTTATCTATGTACACGGTGGCGGAAGGAAGCTTGTCTGTGATATAGATCATCTCGTAGCCTTCAACGGTTTCCACAGTTATCGTAACGTTTTGTCCTCTTACGTCCTCCCAATTTCTTTCACACCCAAATGTCACATTCTCATTTGGAGCTAGAACGCGTGGAAGCGCTGGTGTGACATTGATTGATTCTCTGAAAAGCCTAATCTCCGAGATCGTGAGGTTCGTGGCGGATTCGGCGGAATTTCCTAGTGTCAAGTTAAAGTATGCAACACTTATGGAGGGGTAAAAAACAGGTGTAACTGTAAGTTTCGCCTTTGGAGTGGTGTACGAGGGTGTTCGTATTGAAGCGTTGGCCGCGACTGGTTCAATCCTTATCGTTTCACCAGCAAAACCACCCCAGTTCTTTATACATTTGAACGTCTGCCTCGTTCCCTTGCTAATTAAGAAGGGAAGTGCAGGTTCAACTGTTCCAACGGTCTGTGTCGCATTTCTGCTCTCTATTCGTACGTCGAATCTTGTGATGTTTACGTCCAACGCCGAGTTCGAAGGATTAAGAACTGTTAAACCGAAATATGAGAAATCCGTGACTGAGAAACGTATGTCTTCCACGGCGAGTTCTGTGGAATCCTGAGGCATATTGTAGTAACTTGCCATGACCCACATGTAAGATATTAGTGCCCCGACTATCAGGGAGCACAAAATTAGCAAGATTACGAAAAGGGTTGAGATTGCCTTCATCTCTTTCTTCATATGCAAATTCTTCCCTCAATATGAGCGATGATGCTAAACATATTTCCTAGAGGTAAATAAGTGTTCTCTATTAGGTTTTCAGTGTTTACCCCATGTTTTTGGGTCACTTGCGTTTCCGAAATAGGGTTGCTTCATCAATCTGGCATACGAACTCGAAGCCCTGTTCGACTAGTTTTTGCGCGTCAGCGATGTTTTTGGCGACGGCAGAGTGGTATTGGTCGTTCTCGAAACTGACAAGTTGGGTGGTAGACGAGAGTGTTTTCGATGCATCTGTGTCCGAGCAGTCTCATGACGTACAGGATGTCTCTGGTTCTGTTGTATTCCATGGTGGCTTCACAGAGAGCCATTTGCCATATGCTACCTCAGTGATTGTCTCGGCATAACTCACCTGCCAAAATCGCTTTTCACAAAGCATACCAACATGGAAAACTGGACCCTGAAACCTTTCTTAACATAGTCACATGTTGCGCCATTCCCGTGGGCAGGTCTCCCTTGAGTGTTTTTGAGCTTCAATTCTGAGAGTTCTCTATCAGAAGCTGGGGTCCTATTCAACGAGCGCGCGCTACGTCTGCACGTCCTTCAAAATCGTAGCTTAAGATTTAAGTCCATGGCGATCGTGCATTTTTAGGAGTCTAACCCCGGGAAAATTCCATTTGTCGATGTACTGTGTAGTCAGAATTACTTGAGCAAAACGGGTTTTCACGTGGAAGAGGAACTTCCAAGTATCTTCTTTCTTGGAAAGTGCAGGAGCCGGCTCGTCCAAGAGTGCACAAGGTTCTGCCTCACGTATTAGTGCCCGTGCGCGTGCAGCACCAACTGCTGAGCGCATCTGAGCGTATGGGATTGTTGTTTGAGGCCAATGCGGTATGACGCTCACGTATCCCTCATCCTTTCCATGAGTCAGCTCGTACCTCAGTCTGCGCCTTCCCGAGAGGTAGTCATCCAGTGTTCTAACGAATATGGTTTTTCCGCAACCGGCCGGTCCGTAGACGATGTTTGCACCCTTCGAAAACGTCGCGTTGAATTCTTTGATCGGGCCTATGTTCTCGATTTTCACAGTCTTCACCATCATTGGCAACACAAGAAACCGTTTTTCCATTCTCAGCTCTTCTAAGTGTTCGCCAAAGTTCAGCGCTCTTTCCCTTGCTGACATGCGCGATGTGGACTTGGTCTGGTCTGGCATTTCGCCAGCTCTGAGCTTGGATGCTACTCTGTCTTCGTCTTCTGCTATTTCCAAAGCCTCTTCTGGGCTTTCAGCGTAGGAGTTGTCAGCAGCACTCAGTGCAGGCTCAACTTCAAACCCTATGAACACTCTTATGCGCTCGTTATCTGGCCTGAATCTCTCCAGGTGCTTACGGCAACGAGACACAGTCTCTTTCCAAGACTCTTGATTCCCCACGATCCTCGCTCCTGCTCAAGTCAGTTTGCTTTTTCTAGGGTTCTGAGATCCTTGCCTCCACATGGAACTTGAACTGGAACTTTGTGTTCGGATTTTCCAGCAGTTTCTCGAAGACCTCTCTAGGAATAACATGGTCAAAGAATAGCACAGCAGCCGGCTCTTTCGCTCCGTGTTTTCTCAGGTTATATTCCAGAGTCTCGCGAAGCTCTTCTCTTCTGCGATCATAGGTCCGTCCCTCACCCGCGAAGTCGGGATCTCTCTGTAAGAAAGACGCCTCCCAATATGAAGTGTAGTAACCTTCAAACGAGGTTCTCTTGGCGAAGATCCTTCCTCTCTTCGGACTGTTCTGAGTGGACTCAGGAACCACGGCCTTCAAACCATCCTGCGGACACTTTCCCAATTCCTGTTCCTTCTCCATACATTCTCAGGTTTCCATGACTGTACAAGCACTCATAATAGAAGGATACGAAGGCAGAAAAGTGTTAGGATGGTTCGATTTTCTTCGTTTCGGGTATAAAAATCAACGAAAAATGGCGAAGAGCTAGGAAACTGACCATTTTTACATCTTTAGAGCAACATCATTCGCTTGCTGGGAAAGTTCACAGGAGTCTGGATTGGACAAAACGCGCGCTTTCACACTTTTTCGAAATACACCCTGACTCTACCGTCTGGAGACAATTTGCTGAAAGTGTCTGCTGACACCTGGCATACTGGGCAGTATTCGCTTCCATACACGTCTCTCCGCAATTCTCTCATTCTTCCGTGCCAGCCGCAGCTCTTGCAGGCAACACGGAAATTTATCAGTCGAGGACTCATATCCACCCATCGCTGTCTCCTCACAATGTAACCACAACAGTCCACTTCCTCCAATCTACATCACCCCACATACCACAACGCACGTCAAGACTTGATCCAATCCTCCATTTCCCTTGACTCCTCCGGATGCTTCCTTCTGAAGCTCTTACTCAAGCCATCTTGTTTGAGACATTCTCCGCAGATTACCGAAATAACGGAAGTGTGATCCACTCCCAAGAGCCCCACTTCAACGAGGATTTTCCTTTGGCACTTTCGGCATCTCAGCATATGGCACTTACATCTTGACTGGGGCATCAAAAGGCTCGCTGCGAAATCGTCCTTCACGCCTTTGCTTTTCTGCTTTCGCAAACTCTCACTTCCCCACTTTCTTAGGGCGTTTCATCGGGAGGAACGCGTAGAATGCTCAGTTCCATGTCATCTTCCCGTTTTGCCATTTCAAGCGCTTCTGTCGGGTTGTCTGCGTGATTGCAGTCAAGGTGGATTTCAGGCTCAACCTCAAACCCGCAGAGAAACCTTATCCGCCCATGTTTCGGGCGGAACTTCTCAAGAATGGCCTTGCACTGATCGACAGCCTCGCTCCAACGTTCTATTTCACTCAAGCAAACCACCTCCAATCAGAATACGCAATCTGCTAATGGTCATTGGGATGATCAGAGAATCTCGATCCCCTGTTTTCGCAGAGCTTAGAGGTTTCCCTTGCAGATTGTCCACGTGTATATGTCGGTGGGGTGTTTAAGGAGGCTAGTTGCCGATATATCGGTAATCTATTTAAAGCCAAAGAGTTACCGATATGTCAGGTGCAAAAGTGAAAACAAGAGGCGTCATTCGAGAACGTGTGATGCGCGTGCTGCTTAACGAGCCAGAAGGCACATTAACAAAGTATAGACTTTCCAGAAAGGCAGAGTGCTCTTTTTCTTGGCTTCACGAGTTCTTGGGCAAACTAGAAGAGCTAAGACTTGTGGAGAACACAGAAGTCAAAGACTATTCTGGGCTCATAAAGTATTGGCTCAGCGTCAAAACCAAACCCTTGAAGCAAGAATACATGTGCAAGAATCCAATCAGCCTAATCAAGAAAGCCCGACTATCATGTGCACTCACCACATATCAAGCGGAAAACCTGATTCAGCACTACCTATTCCCTTCACGGACTGACTTATACATAAAGACGGAGGACAAGGAAAAATGGCACAACCTCATAGCCACCGAAGGCCTTGTCGGAAAGGGCAACATGAGACTGCTGACAACAGATCCCCACGTTTTCTACAACTCGTTCAAACAGCAAGGCTTGAACATCGTGTCTATTCCACAGTTGATGGTTGACCTTCTCGAAGAAGACGGCGTATGCACGGAAGCGGCGGAGAAGCTTCTGGAGAAAGTGATGAAACATGCTGTATGAGCCCAATGAAACAAAAACCTCACAGAAACAACTGGAACAGATCTTCAAATC
>JALHSQ010000128.1 GCA_022865885.1 Candidatus Bathyarchaeota archaeon
AGAAGAAACGGCTGTTGCCGAAGCTTTGTTGACTAAAGAGGAGCTTTGGAAGCTTGGGCGGGTGTGTGTGTCAATAAGTGTTTCTTATTCGGAATCTGAATTACAAATATTAGTAATTCTTATCTCATTTTCACAAGTATTAATATATAATATATTGTTTAAGCTGATCGATGTCATTATCGAAACCAGAGTGGTGAAACGTGAATGGAAGAACTGAGTTCTTATCAAGTGCTGAAAGTGGGTGGAGCCTCAAAAGTCAAGGAAAAGCGAGTTCCGACTGGAATTGAAGAATTTGACGATTTCGTAGAAGGTGGATTTCCACGGGGATCTATGATTCTTTTGGCGGGCGCTGCTGGTTCCGGCAAAACCATCTTTGCATCTCAATACATGTATCACGGAATGTCAAAGCTCAACGAGTCTGGTGTCTATGTGTCATTCGCCGAAAATCGGAGCGCTTTCATGAAGAACATGAAGAGAATGGGCATGGATTTTGAAAAATACGAGCAAAAAGGGAAATTCAAGTTCCTAGATCTGATAACAGTCAGAGACAAGGGTGTTGAAAGCATCGTTAAACGCGTTTTGGCGGAGGTAGATTCCTTAGGGGCCAAAAGGCTCGTGATAGACTCCTTCTCAGCGCTAGTTCAAGCGTTTTCTGAAACAATCGATGCCAGAATAATGCTTCACACAGTTCTTGAAAAGATAGCATATCTCAACGGAGTCACAACATTGTTGATTTCCGAGAGACCATTTGGCACCGAATATTCAGGTAGAGGAATGGAGGAATTCGTTACGGATGGTGTCATCGCTCTAAACTCCATTACGAGGAACGGATGGCTGAATAGAACACTGCAAGTTGTCAAACTGCGGGGTACAAGGATCAACAGTGAGGAACACAGCTACAGTATCGATGAACATGGGATAGGGACACACCCTCTGCCCACCATCAGGCCTGTTAAGAAAATCTATTCAGAAAGGGTACATACGGGAATAGAAGCCTTGGACGAAATGTTTTCAGATGGCGTTTACAAGGGTTCTGCAACACTGGTTGGGGGAGCGTCCGGTACTGGGAAGACCACACTCGCCCTGCATTTCATCGCAGAAGAAGCCAAACACAACGGAAAGGGCCTTTACATTTCTCTTGAAGAACCAGCGCAGCAATTGATCAGACACGGAGAAGGCTTTGGCTGGAGCATGAGCGAATTCGTGGATAAGGGCTTGATAGAGTTCGTCAGCTATTCTCCTGAAGCTTACAATGTTGAACAGCAACTTGGCGAAATCTTCAATCTCCTGAAAGAATACAAACCTGTAAGATTCGTCATCGATTCAATTGCGGCCTTAGAACGAGTCATGCTTGAAGATAGGTATCTCCGATACTTGAAAAGTCTAGTAAGTCATCTGAAAGATCAAGGAACAACGACACTTCTCACTGTCCTTACTGAGTCGGTGACGTCCATAACTGGGACTGGAATCTCGCCAGCCGTAGACAACATCATTACCTTAAAAAATGTTGAGATAGAGAGCACCTTGAGGAGATCCTTGGGCATCCTGAAATCCAGAGGCTCAGGTCACGGCAGTGAAATCAGAGAATTTGAGATCACCCCGAAGGGGGCGGTGTTGAAGAAGTTCGTTGGAATGGAGCATGTCTTTGAGGGAAAGCCGAGAAAGCCGATGCGAGAGAAACCACCAGTAGATCGATTGAGGCCTTGACGCACGCGCTGATTCCAAACACCCGCCAAAACGGAACAGGGAACAGCGATATCAACAGAGAGAGTGTAATCATCCATGAATGAAGAGAAGAATGTCTGGCTACACAAGGTGGCCCAGAAAATCTTTGAGGAGGCCACAGCAGCAAGCTTAGGCGCAACCTTCCAC
>JALHSQ010000129.1 GCA_022865885.1 Candidatus Bathyarchaeota archaeon
CAACCAGCCCCTCCACGGTCTTGATCATGTTTTTCTTTTGGAAGACACGCTTGGCCTCGGACACGTATTGGACTAACCCAAATCCTTCAGACTCGTTCCACCTGAAGTGTGCATCAACCTTTTCGTGAAGTTTTTTCATGATTAGAATCTCGATGAAGTCAGCGCCGACCCCGAAAATGCTCTCGACGGCTTCTGTGAACGCCCCGAGCCTATACGGTATCTCGTGTTTCTTGATGTGAAAGCTTCTCTCAACATGAAAGTAAACCGTCTGCATTACAGAGTCACCCAGCGCAGACAGCGCCTCGTCTATCGCCTCAAGCAGAAGAACATCAAATTCTGGTTCAACCAATGCTAACCCCCCTCGACGCGAGCGCATTCAGCGGGTTCGAAAGACAAATACTCGCCAACAAAACACCTTCTCTTTCGATTAGGCAACGCCTTTTTCCAGTTTTCTCGGTTAAATCAACTCGACATACGGAGACTTCCCAAACATCACAAAGGAGCTCTTAACAACCTTCTGTCTCCATCCGTATCTTTTCAGCTCAACTATGACCACCGTGTTCATGATCGTGTCGCCCCGCACTAGATTTCCTTGATATTCAGACAGGTGATGCCCAGATTCCCTATTGCGCCACTCGTATTTTGGGGTGAGAACAGTCTGCCAGATTGTGTGGCGATCTTGACCCTTTGTGTGATCAGACGCTTCTGCAGAAACTCGTGGCAGCATTCGCATTTGAACCCGACAACCTCGTTGTTCCTAAGCAGCAAATCACGAATGCAAGAAGACTTGCATCCAAATTGATGTTTATGTAGCTTCCAAGTCAAAGCAAGGTCATCCAAGGTCAACGGTTGAAAAGTTTTCGCCTTGACCACGAACCAGAAGACATAGACTCCTAGTGCGAACCAGAAACCAAACACTAATTCTTCCAACATTCTCTCACGCCTTTTCTTAACTCATGTCTTTCCGTTGTACAGATATGCAATATGTCTGTTTTCAGGCATATCAAATAACGATGTATTGTGTCTTACGATTTAACCATTGCTCAGAATTCCGACTCCGAATACATTCGATCCCAATCAGTGGAGGTAGAAGCGTCGCGCTCTGGTCAGAACGACACTAGGCGCGCCTTGTATGTTTCAACATGCTTGCTATTCATATTCTTGAATAATGCTCAAGTAATGGGAAACTGGCTTGCCCAACAGATATGTCTCAAACAAGACATATAGTGTATGAGTCCAACAAAAATACACGAGTAACGTCTAGGAAATGTACGGGTCTATGAAGGGTCGGGAAGCCTCATTCTGTGGTATGCGGTGTTAGCGCGTGCTCCCACAAATTATCGAAGGCCATTTTCACCAAACCAATCTGCGTTTGGTCATTTGTCAGAAAAGTCTTGGAGCCCGCATTTCTGGGTTGAAACTCTCCCCAAATCGCTTCTTCTTCATCAACTATTAGCAGATTGAAGGGCAACACCTCCACGTGCCTCAGTTCAATCTGTTTGTCAGCCATCTTTGACCGCATGAGCTTCAGAAGGCGCGTTTCGTTCAGCCAAGAGTTATCGGTAATTATTTGTGTGCTGATCTGATTTTTGTTCATTTCTATAGTCTTCTCTATTTTTCTCACGAGCACCGTTCCCACCTGATCAAGTGAGCTTACCAACATGATCCGCCGCTTAGCTTTCTTTGTCATCTGAACGAGTTTCGCCAGTACGCTCATGTATTCAGAAAAAACCTCAGTTGAACTGTCTTCTTCCGGTCTCAACCTAGTTGTTGTTTTCAGTTGGGCGATCAACTCAACCTTTTTCCGCATAAGGTTGACGATCTCTTCTTCCATGGCTTTGCGTTTGGTCTCGATCAAGGTTTTAAGGGCCATCCTTAGTTCGATTGTAAAGAACCTTCTTGGTGTCCCCAATTTTCTCGTTACTAAACCGAGTTTTTCAAGTTCCGGCATCACTCTGTAGACTTCCTCTCTGCGGACTCCTGACAGAGAAGCAATTTCTGAGGCTGAAGCCACGCCCAAAGCATTTAGTCCAATGTAGATTTTTGCTTGGGTATTTGTAATCCCGAAAAGAGCTAGCTCTTTTGCGGTTTTCTCCAAGAATCCCTGGAAGTCAGATGATTGGGTCTTGAGCACACGCAGCTTAACCCAATCTGCCACTCTCTTCGCTGTAATCTTCTCATTCTGTTCGCGTTCTTGCAGCTTGTCTTTTATCGTTTTCAGCAGGCTATCCGGATCAAGTGGCTTCGTCAAGTATGAATCAGCACCAATGTTGAGCGCTTGGGCAGCATTCTCAATTGAAGCGTAGCCGGTAATTACGATCTTTATTGTTTCCGGAGCGACTTTTTGAAAATGC
>JALHSQ010000002.1 GCA_022865885.1 Candidatus Bathyarchaeota archaeon
GAACATTTCCATAGCGTCTGCGACTTTCGGGTCGTGAATCAATGTACCGTGATGGATGATGCCATTTTCTATCATCTTATTCTCCCAGTCAAAAACGTCGTTTACCTTTACCCAGCCATATGCACCCCGAACCATAGGCTCTATATCAATAATTTCGCCCGTCCCGAAAAACATCGTGTACTCTCCCTCATATTCCACCATTCTTGCACAGGTTACGGGACCGGATTTTAGCCTGAATTCCAACGCACCGTGACAGTTGGGACACCATTGTATCATCCGCTCGTTTCTCACGAGCCTGGACCTGCAGGACGCATCACGAAGGCTGGGCGCCGCGTTTCCACAATGCCATGCCAGCCACACATTTTCCTTATCAGGATGCAGGTCTGTCCAGTCTATAAAGTCCGGCGTGGCCTCTCCGAGTGATGCACAGTAAATTGCCCACATCGTGACCGCACCGAGTAAATCTACCTCGCAGGCTGTAATGATGCCTTTATCGTTTAACCTTCCGAAGGTAGAGCAGGCAGATATGCCGTACACCTCCTGTATCCTCGTCCAGCAGTTGACTGCCATAGCAGATACGCCTAATTCCTTTTGTATATTCATGAGCGAAAGCTCATACCTTGCCTGGGTTATAATGGTGTCATCCGTATAGACATCAGCTATTTCGCCGGCGCCTTTGCGTATCTCACCGGCTATTTTTAAAACTTGAGGATCGCCTGGCGAAATATCGTCCAGTTTTTTAAAAGCAGTTGCCAGATCCATCGGGATGACCATCTGGGAAAACTGGCGCTGCATATTCTCCTCGCTCCAAAACTGCGATTCAAAGAGCTGTGGCCGGGTGCCTATCTGGCCAAACCTGGCACCTCTAAAACGGCTTATTGCGCATACGGCACGCGTGAATATACTTATTTGTATGTCAAAATATTCATCCTCCGGATTGCAGGTATTTATATGCACAAATGTAAAACCCCGGCGCTTTATGGCGGAACAGGTCATAAATTGTCCGCACCAGGTATCTGTAGAACGGGAGCCTTCGGGAGAATACGGTCCGCTTCTCGTGCAAAAATGCAGTATGGGCATGTTTTTATCGGTAAGACCGCTTAAAAAAGCGCCAATGGCCACTTCCATGCCAAATGTCATGTTGCCGATGATAAGACCCTGCACACCTTCTGCAAGAAAATATTTCAAAACCTTCTCCGCATCGCCAATGTCGTTTACGCAGCCGTCTGCAGTCATTTCTTTGGAAGGAACGATAAGGTCTAGCCCCGGTATTTTTTCCAATACGGTAACGCACCTGTCGCGCATTTTACCCGCCCATTTGCCGCTATATTCTGTACCGTCCCATGCCTCCCAATTTGAAGGGATAAAGCCAATTTTAGTTTTCATCATAGACATTAAAAACCTCCATTTAATTTATTTAAATTATTACTAAATATCAGTTTAAAACGCTTAAACGGTGATTGTTCCGTTTTTATCCACGTCTTTAATCGAAACTGATTTCCCTATTGTGATATTTAAGTACCATTCATATACAGAAGAAGCCTCTACCTTGCTGCTTTGTCCTCTTGCTGCGGCAAAATCCGGTCTGTCAAAAGATGCAGTACAGGGTTCGAGAAATAGATTATAGATATTCCTGAAGCTTCCCTGATTATGAAGTATTCCCAGATATGGCACTTTCTTAGGAGGGAAAGAAAGCGTAAAAACGCTGCCATCTGGATACTGTGCAGCGCACCATCCTTTTTTTAAAGCCTCTTTGAAGTAATACTTCTCACAGTTATTATCGCGACCTCCCATCAAGTCTATCTTTCTCCTGGTTCCTTCCTTATCTGTAAATTCCGGCCAGTCAAATTCCTCACCGTACCGGCCTATACGCCCGGTATTGGTAAATACTGAGATTGCCTTTTTCAAATCCTGGGGGACCAGTATCTTCACGCCCGGTTCGGCATCAAGCATGGTGTGGGCAGCCCATAAAAATTCCATATCAAATTGCGTTTGGTTTATCACTTTGTAATCGATACGCAATACGGTATCAGAGATAAAACGCGCACACTTTTCAAAAACATACGGCAGCCGTATGCCATAGAATGTAAAGCTTACATCATCTTTTCCTGGTTGTGTTTTTGCCTTGAGGTTCCAGACTTCGCCGTGGTCTGCAAGTTTTATTCCTCTCCACGGTTCTTTTTCGTAATAGCAGGTATCAATAGTAGGGAACATATCGTCAAGGCCGCAGCATTCCCCTTCAACGTATGAACCGTCAAAGGGAACCACCCTGTATTGCCTCTCGGGACGCTGAACCATAAACTCTTTAGACGTTTTTTTATCAACTATGGAGGCAATGTTGCCACCGAAATCAGGCAGGAATTTGAAAGTAAGCGCATCGCTTTCCATTACAATTGCTTTTTGGTC
>JALHSQ010000130.1 GCA_022865885.1 Candidatus Bathyarchaeota archaeon
ACTTTCTCAGCAAAGGATAAGTCGACCTTGCCAAACAAGGTCTCAAGAGTCTCGTATCTCCTCATGACTCACCTCAAGAGAGAGATACGCGACTCACCTATTACAATCAAAAGACGAATTTAGGAACACGCATGCGCGCTACAATGCCACACCTGTCTCACTGGCTGGTTATGTTTGCGGAAAAGTTATAGCAGAACCGAATATAACTAAGTGAGAGGAAGGTGGTTTTCCACGTCATTGACGGATAATAAATCACTCTTCAATCGTTTTGGAGAAGCCCTTAACACCAGAAATTTCGATGCTGTCCGAGAGCTTCTTGCTCCCGACTTCGTTCGTCATTGCCAAGCCACACCAGATGTCGCTATTGAGAATCGAGAGCAATTCATTGAATACCTGAAAATGGATAGTGCGACTTTTCCAGATTCTGTCCAGACTGCTGAGATTGTCGTGACAGAGGGCGATTTGGTTGCCTTTTGGCTCAAGTATGAAGGAACGCAGAAAGGTCAAATGGGTCCTTTTCCAGCCTCTAACAAGAGAATGCAACTTGACGTCGCAGGAGTTTTTCGGGTCCGTGACGGAAAGTTCGCTGAACTATGGATAACATGGGATAACCTTGCATCATTAGCGCAACTTGGTCATTTTCCGCCTAAGAATCCATAAGAGGCAATCCGTTTTCCGACAATTTAGTCAGTTTTCGGTTTTGTGGAAAAGTTATAGCTGAATCAAAACATAAGACAAGACTCTGCACCCTCAGAATCACTTCAATAGGAAACCACTTTGTACATCCTATCATATAACAGGGCTTTTATTGCAGAAGGACACAATTACCATTTAGTGGTATTATGGGAGTCGAAATAAAGACTGGTGGCATCAAGTTGGTTCAGGTTGACGACAAATACAATGTTTGGACCAAGAAAATCGGCAACAGCTCGACGAAGATGCTTACGTTGCATGGTGGTCCAGGAGCTACGCACGAATATTTCGAGTGCTTCGAAGACTTCTTGCCACAGGCTGGAATTGAGTTCTATTACTATGACCAGCTTGGGTCAGCTTATTCGGACCAGCCGAAAGACAAGAGTCTGTGGACTGTTGAGCGTTTCCGCGAAGAAGTGGAACAAGTGAGAGCATCACTTGGATTGGACGGTTTCTATTTGTATGGTCAATCATGGGGCGGAATGTTGGGCATCGAGTATGCTCTGAAATATCAGCGCCACCTCAAGGCTCTGATAATATCGAACATGACGGCCAGCATTGCCTCATACGTGAAATATGTCAATAAGCTCAGGCAGAAGTTTCCGGTCAAAATTAGAGAAACCCTGAAAAAGTATGAGACTAAAGGGGAGTATGACGCACCCGAATATCAAGAAGTCGTCTTCAAGAAGTTGTACACGAAGCACTTTTGTCGCCTTGACCCTTGGCCGGACCCAATAATGCGCATGTTCAAACATCTGAACACGGAAGTATACAACACAGTAAATGGACCGAACGAGTTTGTAGTTACGGGTACGTACAAGGAGTGGGATAGATGGAAGGAAATTCAAGCCATCAAGGTCCCTACGCTTCTCATAGTAGGTCGCCACGATACAATGAGCGTTGAAGACATCCAAGAGATGGGCAAGCGCATATCCAATTCTCGCGTGGCAATCTGCGAAAAAGGAGCCCACTTTTCGATGTATGATGATCAGCAGACATACTTCCATGAACTATTGAGGTTCGTCAAAGACGTTGAAACAGGCAAGGTACCTCTACGATGAAGAAGAGAAAAAAAACAACGCGGATGGAGGACACTTCTGTCAGTCCTTTTAAGCCAGATTGACCCATCTATTGCTCAGAAGAAAACGGTCATATTAAGACGGATTTCGGGAGACATCTCCACTGTGGTGAGGGTTCAAATCCAACCCTCACTTCAGCGCGCGGTCAACTCCATCAGCACGGAACGCGCAACTCATTTCTCCTGATGTTTTTTGAGTGCATTGGCCGCTTCACGTCCGTTCACACGTCTACATCTTGCACAGGTCCCATCTCGCACGACTTCTGATTGGTGATCTTCAATGTGCCTTGTCACTGTGTGTGGAGATCTCGTCAGATTTCTCGCAGTATCTCTGACTTTGCAGGCCAGATCGACATAGGTTTCAATCAATCGTGCATGCTCAAAATCAGACAGAGCAGTACCCACTCCGTAGTCAATGGGTTCACCATATTCTATGTCAATACCAAACTTGTGCAGAAGGTTCTCGCCTTCTTCCTTGTGGAACGCTGGCTTCTCGAATCGACCGATCGCTATAGGTCCACGATTGCAGACCAATACGAAGGAAGGCGGAAGAGGGTTCATCATGCTTGCAGGATCCTACGCATGAACAAGCGGCTCGAGCATGAGACACGAGAGAAATTGTTCGAAAAGCGCGGTTGGTATTGGGCTTTAACCAGTTTCGCGTTTGAAGTCTGGGGAGAGACAGAAAGGGATTTTTGAAAAATTGAGGATGGAGGAGAAGGGGAAGTACCAGTCTAAGTTTTCGGTGGGCCTGCGTCTGTCGCCGTGACAGTTAGGCTCGGCCACAACTTTTTTGCGGTGATCTTCGCAGCCCAGTAGACCCAAACTGTAAGCCCTCCGTTGCCGAGCCATTGAGCGATGTCAGTGTAGGCCCAGCCTCCGTATATGGTGGCTATGCCGATTATCAAGCTAATTAGGGCTGTCGATATGAACTCTGCAAGTTTGAAGTTCTGTGGCGTTGCTTGTTTCATGTATCCGAGCAAGCACGTGGTCAACCCGACCATGATCGCGACGGGAGCCGCGTAACCTACCGACTTAAACACTTCGTAAATAGGCTCAAACGACC
>JALHSQ010000131.1 GCA_022865885.1 Candidatus Bathyarchaeota archaeon
CTCAACATACGCAAGCCGATTCCAAGTCTCCTGTACGAAGGAGAAACGGCCAGAGTATCAACGTAGACCGCCCCATGTCTTGCACTAAGTACAAGGACGCCGACTTTCTGCATACCCATCTTGACCCAAAAATGCCTTCCTCTGAAATATACGATCTCGGCTGCCAGAATATACGGAATAGTGATTAACGGCATCAACACTCGAGGATTGCCGAAGAACAAAGCCTTTCCCCGCTCACTCGAAGCGAAGAAACGGAACTCCAACAAGTTGAAAAGCAAGTGCTGAGACCTGCCCAAAGGCTCAACCTTAAGCAATCGACGAAGATCCGTCATGCTGCTGTTCTCTCTGATCTGTTTTTCCTTTTGCTACGCCCGACAAGGCAAATATCGCGCGCGCGGCTATTTCTAGTTTCTTATCCCTTTTCTAGTTGAAAACTTACTACGCCACACCGTCTTTCTTCTGTTTATCTGGTTCTACCCTAACGTTAAGAGGTCCAATCCCAGCAAGGGATGGCAAGATGTGTGATAGCAATTGCTCTGCACTAAGTAGCCGAACTTTACCGTTTGGATTGGTTTGTGTCCAACCATTCTTCTCTTTATGGTATCTTTGTACATAGCCATGTTTAGTTGTGATGTAGATTATGCACTCATTATTCTTCAACTGAATTCACCAATTCACACGGTATCCTTCGGTTCAGCTATAACTTTTCCGCAAAATAGAAACTGGCTCAAAAAGAATATTGGAAGACTCCTAGTCTATGTGTCTTAGGATTCTAGTGACCAGTACGAAAACTAGAACTATGGAATAGACAGCAAATTCCAGACTTCCAACCAGCCCTGAATACCACATGATACCGAAACCAAACCACCACCCAAAGAGGTAACCAGTTCCCCAGTAAGGTGTGCTATGAACAAAAACAGAAATGGCAAGAATATTGACCAGTTCATAAACTGCCAACCATGAAGCATTCAAAAGTCCCGCATCAACAAATCCTTTCAATAAATAGTATAGTATTATGCCATCAAGTACTCCTACTGTGGCGGTGATGAAACCATTTCTCGCATCAGGCATGGTTTATGCATTAGACTTTCAGCCATAAGTCTATTCTTCTTTTTCTATCCTCTTTGAGCGTCCGGATGCCAGCGCATTTTCTGCCGCAAAACCAAAAACTGGCTTAAAGAGAATGAGGATAGAGATATTTCATTCTTCGGGTTTTTTACTCGCAGACAAGCTGAGTTGACTGTCTAGTTGCTTGTATGATTCTTGTGGATTTCTTTTGGTTCTTGGTGTTTTCCAAACTTTGCTTCTTCGATGTACTCATCTATGCTCTTGGCGTTATTATGCTTCTGAATGCTCGTGTATCCTTTCTTCATGAAATCAATCAATTTCCAGACGAGCCCGACTGCCAATTCTTCGGCTGAATCTATGTCACTCCTCGTGACAAGCCCATCTTTGCTCGTGCTTCCATGAACAAAAGCTGACCTTTTGCCATAGGCTGACCTAACGTACTCATTAGTCTCTCTTCTATCGCCACCTAAGAAAAAAGCCGCCTGCTCAGCTAGTTTCCACAAGATGTAATCTCTGTCAGATGCCGTCATAAGAAGGCTCTCCAAACATGTAATCAACAATACAAATCGAACTTGGTCGTTACTCATTGATTTCTGTATACCGAATATTCTCAGAGCGTTTCTGATTTTCTTTTCAATCTCGTTCGGATTGGATTTGGTGAAAATATCTGTCAGAATCGGAATGTGTTCCTCAAGAAACTTGCTAAAGTTTGCACCGCCAACAAAAGGCAAAACCGCAATACCTTCTATTCCCCCTTCATTCTTGTTTTCTCTTATCTTATACCTGATGTCAATTATGTTGAGATTGATTTGATATAAGAATCTGATAATGTGCAAAGCGTCTTCTGCTAGACTCCTTGCGTTTTCGATAGCTTTGAAATGTCCATTAGCTTTTACAATCAAGTGGACGAAAGCGGTCCTCTTTTTCAGAGTAATGTATTCGTCTTTTGTTCTATGATACTCAGTATCGATGGTGAATCGATGTTCCCACAGAAAGCCGAAATACTCCCTAATCTCAGGTGGCATTCTGTCAAAATCTATTGCAGTTGAATAGCCTAGCTTGAAACCATTCGGAAATCCATAGAAGCAATAGACTGGGAAAAAGAAATCGTATGTTTTGGTTGTCAAGACTTCGGATTTGAAATATATGACGAATTCCTCGTCACTAATACTCTGTAAGGCTTTATCCAGAGAGACACTAGTCATGCGAAAGACATCTTCCACATCATCAAAGGATATTGATTTCTCTAGGGGCGAATCTTCAATTACTTTGAAAATATCCCTCGCTTGTTTAACCAGCTTCTCTTGTTCAATTCCATTCTTCATGTCGTGGAATAATCCAAGTGACCTCTTGATAAGTTCCTCTTCCACGTTGTTTTGCATAAAGGATAATTGTCGATATTGAAATAAAGCCTTAATTTCTTTCCAACCAGCCCTCTTCCCCGAAGCAAGTTGAAATACGTTGATTTTGGATTCATAAAACCAAACTGCCAGAAGAGCATAGAGATTATGCGATTACGATGAGCGTTTTCAAATGTCCAAAATGCGGCAAAACGTACCAGACAACTGCCAATATCAAACGCCGAAGGAGAATTTGCATTGCTTGTCGAAGGAAACAAGGGTTACTGAATCAACAATCAAAACGTCTTCAAAAGGAACTTGAGCGTCTCCAGCAAGGAAAAGAACTTAGCAGGAACCACAAAAAGGGTATGTTGCTGGAATATGCCGTGAGCAAGACATTGGACGAACTAGGAATTCCACATGACCACAATCCGTTTGACATCACCAGAAAAGGCATAGAAATAAAGCTTGAAACAAGACACATGAAAGAGCGGGATAAAGGCGCAAGACTCAAAGCCATAGTCAGAAGCCGCATAAAGTCGAACAATTTTCAGAAGTTGTAACCGCTTATACATTCAAGTTTTTCCAGAACAGGTAGGCTTTAGTCTGCATCAGGAACCCGCAGATCCTCACTAGGTTCGCAAGCTTGCCCAAGTCTGCGGCCATTATCTCTTTGACGCATGCGTCTTTTGTGCCGAATGGAAAGATGACTTGAGAAGCTCTTCATGAACCCCTGTGCAATCATGAGTTTTATCGCGTGGGTAGCCAGATCTACTTTCAAATCCAGTGGAAACGTCTCCCGCAAAACCCCTCTTCTTTATCGGTGAGTTTCTCATTCAGGTTTGACGCGTGTGACGGTGAACCCATTCATGATGAGAATTAGGCATGAATGAATCGACAAGGAAGGAAAAGTCCAAGTGAGAAAGCTGCATGCCGTGTTTTGACGGAAAGTCTTAAATTTGATTGACTTGAATAGACAAAACAGGTCACAAAAATGAAGCCATACGGAATTGGGCTTATCATACTGTTAATTTCGTTCGTCATGGGAGCATATGCAACCTATGTATCCTACAACTATCTTTGGAACCCCCCCAGCGCTAGTGACGCAACGGCAAGGTATGACGAATTAAAGACATCAGGCCTCGTTGCACTAATCTCTTCCTTCATAGGAATAATAGGCATACTGATATTTCTGGTTGAATTCGTGAAACACGAACACGGGATCTCACCCACAAAGGTTTCTACTCCGCCTCCATAGAACGTTGATTGACAAAAATGCTTAGCGCGTGCTAATTACTTGAAAAACCGACTTGTTACACACTTGTTACAGTTTCTTGTTACAAAAGTCCATTAGAAACCCTAATTTAGCACGCATGCCTGTTCCTAAATTCGTTTGCTGAGCAGACTATGCTCTGCTGAAAAAAAAGAATTCTTTTTTCATTATCCAATTACATGCTCGGGATATGAGAAGTATCGTTAAAAGGCGCGACCCGAACCTACCGCAGTCCGAAAAAGGAATTTAGGAACACACATACGCGCTATGCTTCTAAACGTCCCCAACAAGCAGGCGTCCCGTTACTGCATCCATATTGATGGTGCGTCTTGCCTTCTTCGTCTTGTGCTGCACCTCAAGGCTCCAGATGGGCAGCAGAACCAGTTCCGCTGACGCTGACTTCACACCTATCTTCAATTCCAACGTCTGACACGCTCTATTATTGCTTAGCCTTATCTGGGGCAACTTGTCTATTTCGCCCGGCATTCTAGAAACGAATGCAAAGCGTTTGTCCTCATCCAGATTTCTGAGCTTCTGGGATGTGCCTGAAAGCAACTTGTGAAACACTATCTCTTTTTTTTCCAGCGACACTAGGGCACCCGTCTCTCCGCTGACGTAGTATGTGCGTACCTCTTCCTTCTTGACCAGAAGCAATCGTGTTTCTTTGGTTGCCCTCACTCTCCAGAGGGGCACATAGCAGAACTCAGCATCGTAGACTTGCTCGTCTTTGCGAAACACTCCACCCTTAAGCAGAGGAGCAGACTTATTCACGGCTTCTGCTTGGCTGATTGCTGGAGAAATCATTAACATTTCACCACTAATGCCTCTAGACGGGTCCAGATTGAATTCTGACAGCCAGTACAAGGTTTCACCACCAGCCTTTTTTTGGCCCTTCTTGGCTATTCCAGCTTTTACAAGACTAGCCAAAACCTTCTCAGAGTCTACCTGACTTATCTTTAGGTCTCTAGCTATCAACACTGCTGGAACAGCCTTTCCTTCTGAACGGAGAAATCGTTGAGTCCTTTCATCCAGAGTCTTGGACGGCTCAAAATGGGCAGCGGTGGCCCATTTCTTCGTGACCTGCGTCTGCACATATCTCTCGAAAAACGCCCTTGATTCTGCTGGCACGTACTGGGCGAGATCCTTCTCGTCCAGCGTCAAGTGTTTACTGGCCAGCCACCGAACGTCAAAATCGACTACGTCACTGTATAAGTCTGGAGACAGGAGGAGAAACTCACCCGTCCGCAAGCTGGGCAGCTTCTGCAAAACGGCTTCAGCGTGTGTGGGGTCGATGGACTGAATGATTTTCTGGACCCTCGCGATGTCTTGGGTTGTCATCATGCGGCCTAGACACCAAGTGTTGACCTGCGCCAATGCTTTGTAGTCTATGTCCGTGATGTTCTGGGTGGCCGCAACGAGTCCTATGCCGTACTTTCTCGCCTGCTTAAACAGGAGCGTGTAAGCGTTTTTTGGCGGCGGGTTCCTCGGGTAGGGTGGAATGTAAGGTGAGATTTCATCAACGTAGAAGAGCATCCGCAAGTCGTTGGACGGGTTCTTCAGCATCCAACAGTAAAGCTCCTTGAGCAACGTAGCCAAGAAAAACTGTTTATCATTCTCAGACGTCAGCGTGTTGAGATAGATTATGTTCACCGGTACTTTTCCATCGCTGTTGTCCACGAACAGGTTGATGTCTATTTGGACTCCCATCTGAAACATGAGCGACGAAGTGCCCACTGTCAAGAAACGCAGCTTTCGGGCAATCTCCTCAGGTTCCTTCTTCGCTACAAGACCGTTCAGAGTCGCAGTAATCTTCTCAGGAGGGTTCAATACCACGTCGGCGAGTTGAGCCATGTTGCCGATTCTCTGTCCCTGCTGCCACATGTATTCCAGAATCGTGAAGATGTAAGCCTTCGCACTTTTTCCAGCGTCCCCGTTCAAATCATAACCCAGGAAGCCCACCAAAGAATCCGCAGTGAGATCAATGGCCTGCACCGCCTCCTCATGCGGAACACCCTGTGAAGGAGACTTGAATGGGTTGACACATATCGGAATCGCCCTGTTGCTCGCAGGAGTAAAAATCGCTACACGCGCCTTGCCAAAAAAGCCCTCCTGCACTTCAGCCGCGGTCCCGTGCCGCATCAATTCCTCAACGTCACCCTTTATGGCAAGGGACGAAATATCTCCCTGCGGATCGACTATTAGGACTGGAACGTTGTTCCGCACAGCCTCTTCAATAACACACTTGCAAAGCGCAGTCTTGCCTGAACCGCTTCCCCCGAGCGCCATGAAATGACGCTTGAAAGCCTGAACCGGCAAAAGAACCTCAGTCTCATCAGCCACGGTTTTGCCTAAGAACAGGGAACCCGAAGTGGCATTTCCTGAGTCATCCTCCCCTATTTCTTTGCTCATTCATGATTCGTCTCCAAAACGGCGAGTGCCAAGCAGTTCAGGCACGTCTTAATTGTCCTTTGCCCATTTAACGATTACTTTGCCGCATCACTAGCGCGCGCTTTTATGGGAAGCTTTAAACAAAAGTATGGAATCGTCTGCGTGGGTGACGAGAATGACTGAAGAAGAAGATTTGGACGACGATTGCGAATGTGAAGAGTGTGACGAAGAAGAATAGGTTTTCAGCGTCAGCGCGCGCCTTACCATTCATCTCGTTTGCTGACTAATTCCTTTTTCATTGTTTCCTCAATTTCATGGTAGATGTTTTTGTCAGACTCGGAAATCACAGCTATATCCACGCCTTCAAAGCGTTTTACAATTGGGATTCTGATCAACTTGGACTCTCTGGTCTGAGGAACATATTCCACAGTCACCTCTTTGGAGGTGCAGGAAAGCTTTTCTCCAGAAGACCATAGCTCATACATTTCTACTCTTATGGTGTGAGATCCAGCGTTTATTCCCTTCATGTCCAACACGGGCGTTAACTCGAAATCGTCTGCTGCAAGGGGGCTCTGAGGTATGGTGATTGAGACGGAGTTCAGTTTCTGTTCGTTGAAAAACAAATCTGCCCTTATCTTTGAAAAGGAAGTCTTTGAAGGCTTCAACCTGAACCCGACCTTGAGAAGCAACTCATCCTCTTTTGTCACAGTATCCATCCCGGTTATGATAATCTGCTTTTTCTGAACAAGCCCAGTTGCTTCGACTGATGCTTTCTTGGGAGCATTCGGTAAGTTATCCAAAGTCAGTTGCTTGGATGCTTCGAAGCTTTTCGCCCTTTTCTCTTCTTTGCCCAATGAAATCGCGCTAAGCCCCATTCAGGCTTCACTGTCTTTTTACAGTTGTGAAGCCACTATCCTCAGTAGAGATACAGCCCTCTTAATTGGGGGTACTACTCCCACAGCTCCCGCGCGCGCTGTATCATCAAGGCACTTTGGAGAATACTATATTCAGTCTGATGTCTAATTCAGCGAGGCAAGTGAGTAGCTTTAGATAAGCGTTCACGAGAAGCCAACAGCAAGAAGCATATAGAAACGAATACGGAGCAAGCGTTGCTCTCCATGAAGCTGACAATGTGAGCACAATCTTTTCTTTTCTCTATTGCTTTGAATCCCTCAAGTCCGAGAGGTCGGATATTCTAGCGCGCGTGGAAGGCGAGAGATGATAATTGTGTACTGTATTGTTGAGAAGCATACTAGTTCTGCAGGCTGAATTTGTGACAACGTGCTGTCCGATTCGAAATAGCACTATTTATTGAGGAAGACACTGGGTTGCGCGAAGGCTTGCAACAGCTTGCGTGTTATAGCACAGTTTATTGAGGGACGAGTTCAGTCACAGCGCACGCGCTTGATGCCGCAGTTTGGATTATGCCGAAGGTCTGGGCGCACGCAAATTCGAACCTCGAGTCAAGTAACTAAGGCGGTGGTGTTACATTGCCGAAGTGTCTGGCTACTGTTGCCACGTCCGCGACGTCTATTTTTTGGTTGTTGTCAATATCGCAGTTCGGAAGCCAAATTAGGGGCAACAGGCAATCGGGGTATGAGCCGAAGCATCTGGCGACTATCGAAACATCCTTTGTGTCAACTTTGCCGTCAGGAACGAAATCCCATGAATTGGGTGTGCCACCCGTGAGGTCGCCAATCATGGCAACGACAACCCAACCGCCAGTCAGGTAGTTGTCGCTTGCGTTTGTTTCGCCCTGGACAGGCCAAGCATAAGCGCTTACCGTGTAGTTGCCATAGGCAAAGCCAGTGGTATTCCAGAAGAAGGTGATATCTACCGAACCTCCACTTGTCAATGTAATCGTTTTTGCTCCAATTTCAGTTGTATTGGCGTAAACTGAAACGTTGAAGGTTTCTGCGAAATTCCCCTGGTTTCCCATCGTGACATTTATGTCTGGGCTATAACCTTGTCCTATCACCGTTTTAAATGGCCTTACATCTGTGACTGCTACGTCATGGATACCTACAGAAAAGACTGCTCGCAAGGTGTGATTTGTGTCCATTGTTACGCTCATAGGGTTGACGGCTCCGACATTTAAGGCATCAAGTTCCCAATATTGAAGATAGCAGTTGGTATCTGGTATGGCTGTAACATTTACAATGGTTCCAGCAGCATAATTAAAGCTTCCAGGTACGGGGTCAGTTGTCCCATCAATCGTCGTAGTTACCTCAAAAGTATAATTAATCGGCGCAAAGACTGCCTGCAGAGAATGATTATTGTCCATCAAAACCGAATAAGGATTGCCTGGACCGATGTTGACTCTGTCTAATTCCCAGTGGTCAAAGATATGGTAAGTATCTGGTGTGGCGGTTACAGAAACGTTTATGCCTGTATTATAGAGGTAGGAACCGGGAGATGGCTTGGTGGCTCCACCTAGCGCAGTCGTTATTGTCAAAGTATAGCTAAGCACAAATACTGCCTGTAACGTGTGGCTATTATTCATGAGAACCGAATAGGGGTTAGCTGAACCTACATTGACTTCATCAAGCTCCCAGTGGCCAAGCCCGTATCCAGTGTCCGGTATGGCTCGTACGGGAACATTTTGTCCTTCAGAACGTGTGTAGTTTCCCGGAGCAGGATCAGTTGTGCCGCCGGCGGTAGTTGTAATTGCCAATGTATAATTGATAGCTGGAGAAGTTCCATAAATTGCCTTTCTTGCATTAATCCTTCCATAGCCATAATAGTTATCAAAGCCAGGGTTTCCTAGGTCATCTGCTGTCTCTCTTAAGCGAGCTCTAACCCAATCTCGATTCGCATTGGGAAATTCACTCCAGACAAGAGCAGCAAGGCCAGAGACATGGGGGCAAGCAAAGGAAGTTCCGCTTCCCCATCTGTAGTATTGGTAGTCTGGGGGGAGGTTTTCGTCGAGAAGGTCCGTCGTGAAAATATCTACACCCGGGGCTGCTAATTCGACCCAGTCGCCAAAGTTAGTAAAATCTGCCGGGTTATCACTTGAATTAGTGGCTGTGACGGCAATGACTTCATCGTAGGCGGCAGGATATCTCTTAGCATCGCTTGCTTGATTTCCAGCAGCAGCTACCAGTAAAACACCTTTTTCATAGGCACATTTGACAGCGTCGTATAATAGAGAGACGTTGTATTCCGTACTTAAACTCATGGAAATTATTTTTGCTCCCTGGTCAGTTGCATGGTAAATTGCACTAACTACATCGTCGACATACCCAACTCCTTCGTTATCAAATATCTTTTCGGCCATGACTTTGACCTGAGCCAACCCAGCAATGCCTATTTCATTGTTTGTGACAGCAGCTATGATGCCGGCAACTTTAGTCCCATGGTTATAGTCATCCATAGGGTCTTCGTCATTATTAACCCAGTCTCTTCCCCCACTCGCATAATTAGCAGCAAGGTCTGGATGGGTGTAGTCAATGCCTGAATCAATGACTGCCACTAAAATTGAGGAGTTTCCCAAAGTTGCGTTCCAAGCCCACTCTGCCTCTATCTTTTGTGGTCCCCACTGCAAACTCCAATCAGGATCATTTGGAGCGAATTGAGCTTGAAACTTGAAATTAGGTTCTACATACTTTGCTAAACCAGCAGCTTTTATCTCATAAACAACAGAAGGAACCAAATCAAATGGTATATCAGCAACAACTGCTCTAGTTGAGACTCTTATCGAAACATCATTTACAATCTTGCCACCATTCACAGTGACTATACGACTCAATTCAGCATAAGCATCCGGTCGAGCATCACTAACACCAATCACAAGCTCCGCGGAGTCCCCATCCACATATGCAAAATCACTCCACCCCCTCGCTCTATCAAAGCTCCATCGTCTTTCCGCCAAACTATCAACATCAAAACCTCGATTATTTGACTCAACAAACCAGCCGTCACCAAGGTGAATGTTAAACGCCAACGTTAAAGTGCTCGTTAACAGCACTGCGAGTATTACTGCGGAGATTGCTCTCCTAAACATTGCTTCTCCTAACCCCTATGAAAAGCTAGAGTTTAGCCGCATAAAGCACTTGTGGAGGAAAGTTCTATTCTTGCTGAGAACTGCAGATTATCCCCGCCTTCAAACCATAATCCACCACCGTTCAAAACCTAACACGCCTTCCGAAGGTCTATGAAGTTGAAAACCCGACTGTTCCAAGAGAAGAAAGAGGCTATGCCGACAGTGGAGACGTATCCACAGCAACCGAAACTACCTCGCCCCGGCCACTATTTAGACAGGGCGTTCACTCAAGTTACCTTGGTTTCTATTGTTCGTTCTTGTGTTCTTCAATGACAGAATAGGAACTCAGCGCACACAGATATCGAAGACATCAACAAAGAAAACAGAAAAAAGGGGTGAAGCGCCATGCTCCTATGGCGGAACCCACACAGGTGAGGCTTTGCCGAAGTTCTTGGCTACAGCGGCGACGTCTTTCACGTCGATCTTGCGGTCGTTGCTGACATCACACCTGTAGTTCCACCTTGGATGCATGGGCTGACAATAGTAGGCTCCAAACGAACGGCATACTACTGCTATGTCCTTCATGTCTATCTTGCCATCATAGTTTGTGTCGTACGGCAGATAGTTTGATGTTGGTTGCGTTGGGGTGCTCTGAAGGGCATGAGGTATGTAGTACCATTTCCACATGTTGTAGAAGTAAAGGCCGTTGGACACTGGTGACGTGCTTTCTATGCCTGCAGCTAGAGAGCCGCCATAGATCGGGTTGTAGTACCATCCGACGACCCAGTCTCTCTCAAAGTGTCTACCGACTGGAACTATGACAGGGATGTTTGGGCAATCCTGTAGCGCCAGCACTTGTATGTCATGGTATATCAGGGCTCTTTCAGGCCCATCCGGAGTTCTGATTCCATCCCAAATGAGGGCATCCATAGTAGGGTTTGAGTATCCTTGATATCGCGCGAGGGTTCCTGTTGAGCAATAGAACGGAAACGCAAAATTGTGTGCGTCAGGATAGTCTGCCTCCCATCCCATTGCGAATATAGGCATGTACCTGTTTCTCATATAGGACAGGTATGTCGGCCATGATGGTACTGGTATTAGCACAAAGTGAATCTTTGGATTGGGGGGTTCCGCGGTCATCGATATCAGCCCTAGACCCTGTGCAATGAATTCCATTATGTGCCTTCTGGCCCAGCTGCCGGCTTGATAGTATAGAGGAATCGTGAAACCATTAGCCCAGAGTTGGCCACCCCAAGCTCCCTGAAGCTCAGCAATTGCCGTCGTGAGATCATATTCATAGCCTCCTTGCGTTTGCACTGGAGGATTCTGCTGGAAGGAAGCAGATTCAGGTGTCACACGTGGGTCAGATTCAGGTGTTACGCTTGGGTCATAATAGAGCAAGCCAGGAATGATTGCGGTAGCGGGTATGACTCCTTCGCCGTCGTAGTGGAAATTGAGGTAGCTTTCATAGTCAAACAAGTGAGCGAATGCTTTTCTCACCTCGATGTCCTCGAAGAGATTTGACGGTACTCCGATCTCAGAGAACGTATCTGCAGGAAGTATGTACCCGCCTGGGCTGCTAACATCGACGTTGAAGTTGAAGAGGACCGCATCAAGAGCCAGCGTTGGCAAAGGATAGTAGCATCGAATTCCAGGCGCGCCAAGAACCCAGCTCTTGACAACCCTAGGCACAGCCCAGAAGTCTACGTCGCCACTCAGGAACAAGCTTGATGCCTCCATAGTATAGAATCCCCATGAGACATCGACGTCGTAAACGTAGCCCCCCGGTTTTTGTCCCCCAGTTGATGGCCAGTTTGCGGGCCAACCTCGCCAGTATCCTTCAAAGTGATGTATACTCCACATTTGGAGTGTGTAGTCCAAGAATCCCAGGTAGAAAGGTCCTGTTCCCATCATCACGTATGAAGGATAATCGAGAGGTGAAACTCCGGGGTCATGGCAGGATACCCACTCAATATAGTCTCCCCAATTGCCGTTCCAGTCGGGACGTCCGCTGCCGATCAAGTCGTTGATCCATTGTTTGCTGAGGATGCTGCACCATGGCTGACTTAGTATTTGCAGGAATGGGCTGTATGGTCCTGGGAAAGCTAGGTTGAACCAGACATGAGTAGCGTCTGATTCAATTGCGTGATCAATCATCAGGCCGACCGAATGAGCGTTTGGAGGATCCTGCAAGTTCCCATATGGAACTAACTCCTCTGGTTCCATGACGTTCAGCAACGGCTCATATAGTGTCCACGCTGGTCCGCCGTGTCTGCTTTGAACCATGGCCCTCTCGAAGCTATACTCCACATCGAGTGGCGTTAACACTCCATAGTCAGAATCTTGGAATGGAACACTTGGTCTTATTGTGAACGTGTATCTGTAGTACCATGGCAGTCCATCTGGGCTTGTGGTTCCAGGGGGAAGTTGCTCGACCGTCCAGCCAGTGGCAAGCTGGGAAATGTACGTGCTCATGCTTTCGGCGCAGAAGACCAGCGTTTCATAGACGTTGAAGATCAATTCTGCGCTTGGGTTATCGTAGCACCAAGCGGGGTCGACGGTCTCGGGAGCTGCTCCGGGGTCTGTAATGCTCCAGAATTGCATTGGTCTGCTTATAGGTGGTGCTGCTTCAGCTTGGCCTGCGAACAACAGCAGTGAAGCTAGCATTATGCCTGCAATGCAGTAACGTTTTTTTCTGGAATAAGTCTCTTTTCTCATTCTTTTTTTCTCCTCATATTGCCGAGAGCGCTTTCGCTTTGTTGCGAGGCGGCTCTTTGCCTGCTAGCGCGCGAACGTTCAGGTTGGTTCGCCTACTCAGTCTTGGACCATGACACGCTAAGAGCTGCATTCAACGTCAGCATAAGTTAAGTTGCCATAGGCTGGATCGTGGAACGGGAAGCTGTTTCTATTCGCAAACGTTTGTCTGGAACACTTGTTCAGAGCTGAGGCGAGATCGGCCGTTCTGGCGATTTTTTCGCGCGCATTTACTCATGGATGCAATTAGGTTATAGCTTTTGTGGAACATTCTTTCATGGACCAAACGAAACCTTGACCAACGCGTGTGCCAACGAATATTGGAAAGTGGCTTGGCATGTTTGAAGAATTATAAGTGCGAGGTCGGGTATTTCTTGTTGTGAAAGCAAAAGTAGAGAGAGACCCTGGGGGCAGACTTAAGTCGGTTTGCTGTCCAGGCATAGAAGTCAGAATAGAAAGACATCCAGATGGTAGGTTCAAATCGGTGTATTCATCCTCTGAGCAATATGAGTCGTGGATGGACGAAAACGGTGTTTTCAGATCTATATGTAGAGACCCAAAATTTGACCAGTTATTAATGGAATTCTGAATCGCGGATCGAGCGAAACAGACTGCAAATGGCAGGTGGTTAAGCGCGCTTCGACTACTTGACAGACGTAGAGGGAGCCAGACTCTTCAGAAAACGCAAGTAGAAAAATGTATAGTAATGTTCAAAGCTGCATAGCAAGAGATATTATGCCCTGATGTGGCGACTTCTCCCGTAATCCCCTTCTAATCCCTGATTCCCTTTGGACAAAGACTTTGGAGCTAAGAACACGCCGATTTAGGGAAGGAAAACTGTTGTCGCTTAAACGCTAAGCCAGAAGCTTAATAAGCCGTTCATTCTATTTCGGGAAGCAGGATTCAGACATGTTGCGGCATGGATGCAAAAAGCTTTTCATTGAGTGTAGAGATGAGTGAAACAGGTATATGCTTCCGAAGTGAATCAATATTTTTAAATAGATGTCTGGCGTCGCTCATATAGAGTCTAAGTGATATTCGGATGCCAAAACAGGAAAAAGGGAAAGCCCACCAAATAAGGCCAGTAAGCAAGCGTCCTCCAAGCTGGTGCAAATACCAGCCAGAAGAAGTTGAAGCCATGGTCATCAAGCTCGCAAAGGAAGGCAACTCTACAAGCCGCATCGGAACCATCCTAAGAGACCGACACGCAATCCCACTAGTGAAACCAATAACGGGCAAAACGATAACAAAGATTCTGAAAGAAGCACAGCTTGCGCCATCAATGCCGGAAGACCTAGGGAACCTCATCGGAAAAGCTAAAAGCATCTCTGTTCACTACGAGAAAAACAAAACCGACTTAAACAACAAAAGATCACTCCAAATCATTGAAGCAAAAATCCACAAACTCTCAAGATACTACAAACGCGAGGGAAAACTGCCCAGCAACTGGAAATACGAACCAAAGATAGCATCCATAACGTAAACGTCTGACGTAGAGCGTCTACATTATTTGTCATATCCAACCATTATTCGTAGGCAGCATCAGCCTTAAATTCCTTAAACCGTTATGCTTCCTAGCCTAACGTGGTATCCATGACCCCAACTGACAGCCAAGTCGCAGACTTTCTGAAGTCAGCAACGGAAGCCGCAAGAACCATCAGAGAAACCGTCGAAGAAAACGGGTTAATCCACGTGTTCTCACACCTAGACGCCGACGGCATCGCGGCAGCCGGCATAATCGGGAAAGCCTTACTCCGACTTGACGCAAGATTCCGAATCCGTGTAACGCAATGGATTGAAGAGAAAATCATCGAAGTCCTCTCAGACAAGCCTCAGCTAATAGTTTTCACCGACCTTGGAAGCGGCTACATCGACTTGTTGAGTGACAAGCTTGCCAACTTCAAGGTCGTCATCCTAGACCACCATCAAACCGTAGGCGAACAACCCCCAAGCTTCGTGCACGTAAACCCGCACCTGCATGGAATCGATGGAGCCCGCGACATCAGCGGAGCCGGCGTCACATACTTCGTCGCCAAAGCCATAGACAAAGCAAACATCGACTCAGCCGCCATAGCCACGGTTGGCGCACTCGCAGACATGCAAGACAAGTACGAGCAAAGAACCTTGGGCGGCATGAACGAGAAAATCGTTGAAGACGCCACAAAAGCAGGATTCCTCACAGTTGAGAAAGACCTCGTGTTTTTCGGGAGAGAAACGCGCCCCATTCATAGAACCCTAGCCTCTACAACCAATCCGTTCATCCCGGGCATAAGCGGCGAAGAAGACAAGAGCTTAGCCTTCCTAGCCAGTCTGGGCATAAAGACAAGAAACGAGGACAAGTGGCGAGCCCTAAGAGACCTTTCAGACGAAGAAAAGAAGAAACTGTGCTCAGCCCTCGCAGACTACCTGTTATCAAAAGGCCTGCGCTACGAAGTGTCAAACCTCATCGGAAACGTCTACGTCCTTAACCTCGAAGAACCATGGACTCCTCTCAGAGACGCCAGAGAATTCGGAGTCCTACTAAACGCTACCGGACGCATGGATAAAGCGAGCCTCGGAGTCGCCGTCTGCATGGGAGACCGCGGTGCAGCCCTTGAACAAGCAAACAAGGTACTCGAAGACTATAGAAAAAACATCAACAAGTACCTAGGCTGGGTGATGGAGAAACCCGAAAGAATGAAGGAACTAGACAACATCTACGTGATCTACGGCGAAAACTTCATCAACGACAAAATAGTAGGCGCAATCTCATCCATCCTATCATCAGGACTCCCGAACACCGAGAAACCGCTGATCGCATTCGCAAACGTCGAAGACCAAGGCGTGGCAAAGATCTCCGCACGAACCGTTGAAGCAGTAGTCAACAGAGGCATCAACTTGGGAGACATCATGCAAGCCGCTGCAGAGAAATGCCAAGGAAAAGGAGGAGGGCACAACATCGCAGCCGGAGCACAAGTCCCCCTAGAAAACATCAACACATTCATAGAAGTCGTCAACGACTTAATAGGGAAGAAACTGAAAGGCGACCAAATTGCAAGCGGAAATCGCGCTCAAATATGATGACCCCCAAACCGCAAAAGCTGTAATTAAAGCAATTCTACCCGACAACCTCGTAACACCACGTAGCTTATCAGTCAAAACGTCGCTTAAAGACACAGAAATCCTGACAAAAATCACATGCAAGAAACTTTCAACACTCATCGCCACAATCGATGATTTGCTTTCTTGCGTCTCCACAGCGGAAAAGACGATCCGATTAACCAAGGGTTTGAATGAAAAGCCTTAACAGGCACCACTAACTTGACTCTAACTCACAGTAACCTAACGATGTTCAATTCTAGAGGTTCATATGTCTTTAATGCTCAATCAAGTGTTTTCACCCGTCGTAACAAATCAATAGTCAGCCAGGTCTCTCCACCAGTTTACTATTCAACCTGACACTCTCTCGCGGACGATTCCAAGTGCTCCCCCACAAGAATTAAGAATACAGAGCATCAAAGCAGTCAACGATCATGATGGAGAGCATCTCTGTCAGCAAGGCGACCGTGCACGGCATTCGAACCCTCAGCAAGAAACTAGAGCTATTGGAAGATAAGAACAGCCAGATCTACCAAGAAAACGTCGCAAAGTTCGGCATTCCAGAAGAATACGTCAGAAAAGCCTTCTCCGAAGAAGCCGTGCTTGAAGCAACCAAGTCAGGGAAATCAACAATCTATCTTGCCCTTGAAAATCGTTGCAAGATCCTAGGTTTCGCTCAAACAATACAAAGAGACCACCTCACCACAGAATTGGACCGCATAGTGGTCTTCCCAAGCCACACAAGAATGGGCATTGGAACCAGACTGCTAACCAAAGCTGTAAACGATGAAAAGAAGAAAGGAACCAAGACAATCATCGTAAATGCTGGAAAAAAAGAAACTCATGCCAGACGATTCTACGAAAAAAACGAATTCAAGCCAACAAAGGAAACAGAGATGGATGCCCCGTGGGGCAGCAAAATAGTCCTCGTCACCTATCAACTTCAAATAGAAGACAAGAAGCACAATTAGACCTTTCGGACAGCACTCATGGGCAAAACTGCTTATATTTCTGTCAGCATGACTTGAACCCGAACGGAGTTCTTTGGAGTGAGCGGAGAAGAAATAGGTAATCAATTTCAGATTCAGTCTCTGCTATCAGCCAGACTGCTTCTCAAGCCCCAATTGACTGAGGGAAGAATATATTTCTTAAGCGACATGAGCGGCATGATAAGCCTATATGCCATGGATGAAAAAGGCAGTCTACCTGAACCCTTACTGCCGGCAGGTCTTGCACTGCAGAATCCACACTTGATGGCCGGTTACAACTATTTCGTCTTGCCCAAAATTGGAAAAGTCCTCGTTATGGTCGATGAGAATGGGAACGAGAACTACCAACCATGTTTTATCCCGTTAGAAGGAGGCATCCCCAAACCGATCTTTGGAGACAAATACAAGAACGAGCAGGTGGCTTGTGTTCATTGCGACGTAAAAACCAATGTAGCCTACTTCTTTCGAGATGACCGGAAAACACCTAACATAGAATGCCTGAAGGTGAATTTAGCTACTCTAGAGGCGGTTTCTCTTGGCAAAAGCATTTATGGTAACACGTTCAACGGCGCCAATCGAGACGACTCCATCGTGATTCTCACAGACGGCTACACTGCTGGAGACAACGTTCTATACATTTGGCGAAAGGGAATGAATGAAAGGCAGCTTCTCTACGGTGTGCCCATAGAGAAACGCTCAGCTGATCAGAAGATCAAATTGTCAGGAATTGGAACGTGCAGCTTCACTCCAGAGGGTAAGGGTCTGCTCTTTCGATCAAACCTCTTCACTGATGAAGGAACAGTCAGCTACATGGCGCTTGACAACCCATCCAACGTCACTGAAATCCCTGTCGTAGGCATAAAGCACAAGGGAATGGGCGAGCTTGTAGACCTCGAACTCGTAGATGAAGACCTTTTCCTGCTGGAGTACAACATTGATGGCTGTTCATGGCTCTACGAGTGTAGATTCCACAATAAGGAAAATACGAGGCGAATGCTCGTGGAACGCACACTCTGCGGTCTCCCACCACTAGCCGGCGGGGTGCTGATGGGATACGAATTCGAACCTCCGAAAAACTCGGGAGCTACCAACGTCGGATATGTGCTTTCCTTCGCAAAAGCCGACAGCCCAGCCCAACTCTATCTCTACCCACCAAACACGCATCCAGAAACTCCAAAGATGCTATCCAAAGAACACGTCATAGGCATTGATCAAAAGCTTCTATCACAAGGAGAAGACGCAAGCTTCACAAGCTTTGACGGCCTAAGAATCTCGGCGAGACTATACTTACCTTCTGAGCGGATAGGCTTCAAAGGTCCAAGACCGCTCGTTCTATACGTTCACGGCGGCCCACAAAGTCAAGAACGACCAGATTTCACCTGGTTCTCCATGCCGCTAATCCAATACTTGACCCTGAACGGGTTTGCCGTATTCGTACCAAATGTGAGGGGCAGCAGCGGCTATGGCCTGCAATACATGAAACGAGTTGATCATGACTGGGGCGGCAAAGACATGCTTGACCATATTGAAGGCCTGAAGATTCTAGAGAAAGACTCCCGCATTGACTCATCAAGGCGGGCCGTGATAGGTCGATCCTACGGCGGATTCATGACCTTGTCACTTGCTTCTAGACATCCTGAACTCTGGAAAGCAGCATGCGACATGTTTGGTCCCTATGATTTGATCTCCTTCATCCACCGACTTCCCGAAACATGGCGAACCTTCTTCTACCTATCACTAGGTCACCCCGAAAAAGACAAGGAATTCCTAACAGAACGTTCGCCCAAAACGTATCTGAGAAACATAAAGTGTCCAATGTTAATCATACAAGGAAGAAACGACCCGAGAGTCCTTGCCGCGGAGTCAAAGGACGTAGCAGAAGATCTTAAAGCGAAGGGGGTTGAAACGGAATTCCTAGAGTTCGAGGACGAAGGACACGATGTCATAAAGTTCAAGAACAAAGTGCTTTGCTACACGAAAATCACTGAATTCTTCAAACGACACCTCAACCCTTAGGGGCAATTACGGCTGGCGTGAATTGAATTCGGAAGCTTGGTCATTGTCAACGTAAGATTAAATAGACAATTTGGAACTAGACCTAAAGGATTAAGCTTGCAAAACACGCAAGGCTGAACGTGAGAAGATGCTTGACATCAAACTAATTCGCGACAACCCCGAGCTGATCAAGCGCAACTTGATGAAAAGAGGCGACCCTGAAATTCTGAGAATGCTGGACGAGTTGGTCGATCAGGACAAGAAATGGCGGCAGGGCCTTACCAGATTGAATGAACTGCGACATGAAAGAAGAGAGAAAACGACTGAGATTGCGATTCTGAAGAAGCAGGGAAAAGATGCAGGCAAAGAAATCCAAAGAGGAAGAAACATAGATGCTGATATTACAACGCTGGAAAAACAAGTGACTGAGCTTGAGGGAAAAGTGCATGACCTACTCATGAGGTTGCCTAATCTCCTTCATGAATCAGTTCCAGGGGGTAAGGATGAAAAAGACAATGTTCAAACGAAAACTTGGGGAAAGATACCCGAATTCGGTTTCGCAGTCAAAGGACACGAAGACATAGGCCTCAGCCTCGACATAATGGACATTGAAAGGGCAGGCAGAATTGCCGGTGCCAGATTCTTCTACTTGAAGAAAGAAGGCGTACTGTTAGATATGGCTCTAAGGAATTTCGCTTTGGAAGAAATGTTCAAGAAAGATTTCACGTTGATTGAGCCGCCTTTTTTGATGAGGCGAGAACCGTATGAAGGCGTCGTAGCCCTCAGCGATTTCGAAGACGTGCTGTACAAAGTTGAAAATGAAGACCTATACCTGATCGCGACTTCAGAACACCCCATGGCCGCAATGTTCATGAACGAAGTTCTTAGCGCAAAAGACTTACCGCTTAAGCTTGCCGGATTAAGCACAAACTTTAGGAAAGAAGCAGGCGCACATGGAAAAGACACGCGTGGAATATTTCGCACACACCAATTCAACAAGGTTGAGCAATTCGTGTTCTGCAAACCTGAAGATTCGTGGAAGATCATTGAAGAGTTATTGCTGAATGCTGAAGAACTCGTCCAGAAACTAGGTTTGCCTTACCATGTTGTCAACGTCTGTACAGGCGATATTGGAACTGTTGCAGCAAAGAAATACGACATTGAAGCATGGATGCCAGCACAGAATGGATACAGAGAGATAGTTTCCTGCAGCAACTGTACTGACTATCAAGCAAGAAGACTGAACGTGAAGTTTAGGGAAAGAGAAGGCGAAGCACCAAAAGGATTTGTGCACACGTTGAATTCGACGGCAATAGCTACCGGCAGAACCATTGTCGCAATACTTGAAAACTACCAGCAAGAAGATGGCTCAGTCATTGTTCCAAAGGTTCTCAGGAAGTATATGGATGGGATTGAGAAAATAGAGCCATCGCGGTAAAACTTTTAATACTATGATGTGAACATTCAAGCTGCACTCGGAGGATAAACGTGTCTTCGAAAACCAAAAAAGTAAGGGACAAATGGCGCAGCAAATCATGGTACATGATAACGGCTCCACCATACTTTGGGAATGTAGAGTTAGGAGGAGTCCCAGCAGAAGAAGCGGAGAAACTCATCGGCAGAACAATCGATTCAACTCTTTATGACGTGACAGGCGATTTCTCCCATCAATACTTAAAACTGTATTTCCAAATAAACGAAGTCGATGGTAAAACGGCACACACCATTTTCAAAGGACATGAATACTCACGGGACTATCTGCGCAGCCTCGTCCGCAGACGAACGACAAAAGTCGACGGGCTGTTTAACGTCAACACAAAGGATGGCTACAACTTGCGCGTGGCCGTATCTGCATTCACACTATCAAGAGTCAAAACTTCACAGGAAAAGGTCATTCGCACGATAATGAAAAGAATAATCAAGGAAAAGGCAACCGCACTTACAATGGATCAGTTTGCACAGGAAATGGTCTTGGGAAAAATAGCCTCAGACATATACAACGAAGCAAAAAAGATAGCGCCCTTGCGTCACGTTGGCGTTAGGGGATCAAAGCTTGTATTGCAGTTGGCGCAACCGAAACTAGCAGCTGAACAAGCTTCAAGCGCTTAGACTCTTGCCGCAATCGTAACCTTTTTTGAAAGCCGCCAGATTAAGCTCTTCAGTACCTTTCGGTATGTTCGCTTTTATCGACTCTTTAACAGCATCCTCATTCAACATATTCGTGATAGCCACGAAAGCACCTAGCATAACGATGTTTGCAACTATCTTTCTCCCAAGTTCTTCCGCGATCTTTGTGGCCGGTACACGGAAAACCTTCACGTTCTTCAGATCCTTTTCTCGAGGAATCATGTCTGGGTCCAAGATGACTGTGCCGCCAGCTTTCAAGTCATCTGCGTAATCGTTGTAGGCATGTTGAGACATCACGACCAGAACATCTGGCTCGACGACTTTTGGGAAATCAATTTCGTCTTCAGATATAACCACTTCTGATTTGCATGCTCCGCCTCGTGATTCAGGACCGTAGGATTGCGTCTGAACAGCGTTCTTTCCAGCATGAATGCACGCCGCAGCAGCTGTGATTATTCCAGACTTGATTATGCCTTGACCGCCAAAACCTGCAAATCTGATTTCGACTCGCATGTTAACTCATCTGCTCCATTGCCTTCTCATTAATCTTGGAAATCTTCTCATGAAGCAACTTTTCATAGCTCAACTTCTCCACGTCCACGAATTCGCCTACAACTATTCTCTCAGGCGTAATCTCAGCCTTCGCCGGGTCTGAGAAGCTATCCACTACTGAAGCTTTCTTGAACCATTCCATCATTTCCAGTCCTGACCGCATTCTGTTATAGCGACCGAAAATCTCCGGGCAAGGAGAGATAACCTCTATGAAACAGAACCCTTCCTTCTGCAAAACCTTCTTAATGGAGTGGGTGAGCCTTCTCACATGCAAAGTAGTCCACCTCGCCACGTAAGTGGCGCCTGATGCAGCTGCCAAATGCACCAGATTGAAGGGGTGCTCAATGTTTCCATGAGGACTTGTGGTTGTCAATGATTCAAGAGGGGTTGTTGGTCCCTGCTGCCCACCGGTCATCCCATAATTAAAGTTGTTCGCACATATCACCTTGAGTCCCATATTTCTTCGTGCTGCATGTATGAAGTGGTTGCCGCCTATTGCGAACAGGTCTCCGTCTCCGCTGACGATCACTACATCCAGCTCGGGGTTTGCCAGCTTCACTCCTGTGGCAAAAGCCAATGAACGTCCGTGCGTCGTGTGAAATGAGTCTGTGTTCGTGTAGCCTGCTGTGCGACCAATGCAACCTATGCCGGATACGACGACAAGGTTATCAAGATCCATTTGAAGCTCATCTATCGCGTGAACGAGACTGTTAAGCACGATACCGTTGCCACAACCGGGGCACCATATGTGCGGTATCATCGCTGATCTTAGGTACTTTAGAAATGGGTGTTCCATGTTTTCCTGAACCATCAATTTGTCCTCCTAATAGCTTCAAGAATCTCAGCAGGCGTGTGAGGATCTTCCCCTAGCTTCGAGAGAAAAATCACAGGAGTCCCTTTGGCGGCTCTTTCGACTTCCCGTGTCATTTGTCCACAGTTCATTTCTGGGACAACAATCGCCTTCACATGTTCAGCGATCTTAGCCACATGTTTCTCTGGGAAAGGCCACAAGGTAATCAATCGTAGAAGCCCTGCTCTTATTCCTGATTGTCTTGCTTTTCTCACCGCGCTCAGCGCAGCTCTGGCAACTATGCCGTAGGCGACAACAACGACATTCGCATCTTCCAGCATGACCTCTTCAACTTTTATGATCTTGTCTTCATTCTTACTTATCTTCTCGCAGAGTCTTCTCACGAGTTTGGATTGCACTTCTGAGCTTGATGTTTGCGGATAGCCCCGTTCGTTGTGTGTTAGCCCTGTGGCGTGGAAATGGTACCCTTCGCCAAAGCAGGCCATTGGTGGGACAAGATCGTCATCTGGCATGAAAGGCATGTATTCTTCGCGAGGAACGCTCGGTTTCTTGCGGTTGACTACCTTAACCTTTTCGGCTGGAGGAATCATGACTTTTTCCCACATGTGTGCAACGATTTCGTCCCCCATCAACAGTGTTGGTACACGATATGTTTCCGACAAGTTGAACGCTTCAATCGTCAAGTCAAACATTTCCTGAACAGAAGACGGCGTCAGCGCTATGATACCGTAGTCGCCATGAGAACCCCATTTCGCCTGCATGACATCTTGCTGGCCGGGTAAAGTGGGCTGGCCAGTGCTAGGTCCGCCACGCATGATGTCTACGATGACGCAGGGCGCTTCAGTCATGACGGCTAAGCCGATGTTTTCTTGCATTAAGCTGAAGCCTGGGCCGGAAGTGGCGGTCATGGCCTTGAGTCCTGTGTAGGAGGCTCCGATTACAGCTGCCATGGAGGCGATCTCGTCCTCCATTTGAATGTAGATTGCGCCGAGTTCTGGCATTCTTTGAGATAAATGCTCAGCGATTTCTGTTGCTGGTGTAATAGGATAGCCGGCAAAGAATCTGCAGCCTGCTGTAATCGCGCCTTCTGCGCATGCGACGTCACCATTTAGAAAGTGGGCACCGCTCAGTAACGCTCTATTTCCAGTCATGTCTTGCATTTCTCCTCTTCTTGTTTTTCAACAACGAAAATGGCAAAATCTGGGCAAACCACCGTGCAGAAATGGCAAAGGATACACTGATCTTCATGCACAATCTTTGGCGGTCGCACGCCTCTTGCGTTTATTTCTTCAGATTCCTCCAGAACCTTCTTCGGACAGTATTCTATGCAGTATCCGCATCCTTTGCATTGATCTTTGATGAGATGAATCTCAGCCCTTGGATGTTTCACATCTTTGTTATCGAGTGCTGCATGTTTGATTCTTTCAGGTATGTTAATCACCGCTCAAAGCTTTTTCAAAAACCTTTCTCGATTTCTCCACTTCTTCAGACGTAGCTCTCTCGACTATTGCCTTCATTTCTCGAACTTTCGAAGCAAACCTCTCGCCCTCTGCCGCTGAAACCCAAAGCAATTGAAGCCTTTCCTTGTTAAGACCGCTCTGCTCCATTTTCTTCCATAAACGTTCAACCCGCTTCTGCGTCTGATAGTTGGCATTTATGTAGTGGCAGTCTCCCAAGTGGCAACCAGTCACCATAACGGCCGCAGCACCCCTTGCAAATGTTCTCTCGACGAATTTCTGTGATACACGACCAGAACACATGGTACGTATAATACGGACGTTCGGTGGATATTGCATCCTACTGACACCAGCGAAATCTGCGCCGGCATATGAACACCAGTTACAGCAAAACGCAACAACCTTCTTGTGCGCATCATGTTCTGTGACAGCGTCTATTTGCGCATTGATCTGTTCATCAGTAAAGTGGCTTTGAGTGAGGGCACCGAATGGACATTCTGCCGAACATGTACCACATCCACCGCAAGCTGCCTCTATTATTGTGATCTGCTTCTTTTCCTTGTTCAAGGTGATGGCGTTATATGGGCAGACTTTCGTGCAAAGTCCACAGGCCGTACATTTCTCCGGATAGACGATGGGTGTGATTGCTTCAACTGTCACTTTTCCCTTAGCCATCAGAATGCCTGCGCGAGCTGCTGCAGCACTGGCCTGCGTTACACTATCCTTTATGTCCTTTGGGGATTCAGCGCAACCGGCGAAAAACACTCCACCCGTAGCAGCGTCTACAGGCCTAAGCTTCGGATGGGCTTCCAAGAAGAATCCGTCTTGATTTCTAGACAGTGTCAATAGGCGTTGTATTGTTTCGCTGTCTTTTCTGGCCTCTAGACCAACGGACAGTATAGCCATACCGACGTTTATCTTGTACAGCTCCTTCTGCAAGGTGTTTTCGCCCATTAACCAGAGATTGCGTGTTCTCTTGTCCTCTTTTATCTCAGCTGGAAGCCCTCGGATGAATTTGACGCCTGCCTTTCTTGCACGGTTGTACAGGTCCTCGAAACCTTTGCCGTAAGCTCGTATGTCTACATAGAAAACGTAAATCTCAGTGTCAGGCCAATGCTCCTTGATCAGCAAACTATCTTTGATTGTATTCATGCAACAGACGTTGCTGCAGTAGAGCCTGCCGTTCCTGTCAGATCTTGAACCGACGCATTGTACGAAGGCAACGCTCTTCGGGATCTCTTTGTCACTGGGTCTTATTAGGTGTCCTCCTGAGGGTCCGCCGGCGTTAATCAGTCGTTCGAATTCAAGCGACGTTATCACGTTTGGGAGCTTTCCGTATCCATAATGGGGCAGTGTTGAGGGATCGAACACGTCAGCGCCCGTGGCCACGATTATCGTGCCAACTTCTAAGTCAACAGGTTCTGGTTTCATCTCATATTTTACTGCCTGTCTTTCGCAAGCTTTAACACATTTATCGCAAACAATAACGCCTTCTTTATTGAGACACAGGTCCATGTCAATCAGGTACGTCGCGGGAACAGCCTGCGCGAATGGTGTGTAAATAGCGTGCCTTGTCGCTAAGCCCACGTCGAACTCGCTTGGGGCGATTATCGGACAGACTTTGACGCATTCGCCGCACGCCGAGCAATCCTTCGTGACGTACCGTGGCTTCCTAGTCACCTTCACATGAAAGTTCCCGATGTATCCTTTGACTTCCGCGACCTCACTGTTCGTTAACAATTCGATTCTAGGATGATGACCTGCATCGGACATTTTGGGGGCGAGAATGCAGATGGAGCAATCCATTGTTGGAAAGGTTTTGTCTATTCTCGCCATCATTCCTCCAATGCTAGGTTGCTTCTCAACAAGATACACAGTGTATCCCGTGTCAGCAAGGTCAAGAGCCGCCTGAATGCCGGCAACCCCTCCTCCTATGACAAGGGCTTTTCTGTTTATTGGTACTTCAACTTCCTCGGCCGGCTGAAGCAACACAGCTTTGGCCACAGCCATTTTAACAAGATCTTTAGCCTTTTCCGTTGCTGCTTCGTGATCGTATAAGTGAACCCAGCTACAGTGTTCACGGATGTTTGCCATCTCGAAAAGATACTTGTTCAGCCCTCCGTCTTCGCATGTCTTTCTGAACGTGGGCTCATGGAGACGAGGCGAACATGATGCAACTACGACTCGATTGAGCCTATGCTCCTTAATGTCCTTCTTTATTCCCTCTTGTCCCTGATCTGAGCAGGTGTATCGGTTGTCTTGAGCTAGGACAACATGGGGAAGAGTTGCGGCGAATTTGGCGACTTCTTCGCAGTTCACTGACCCCGCTATGTTTAAGCCGCAGTGACAAACATAGACGCCTACACGGGCTTCTTCCATGTTCTGCTTAGCTTCAGGTTCTTTCTTTTCCGTCATTACGTCATCCTCTTAGCCTTCAGATAGCTTTCAATTGACTCTGCTGCGTGTTTTCCAGCTTGTACTGCCTCGATGACTGTTGCAGGTCCTGTTACGTCGTCTCCGCCTGCAAAAACCCCTTGAAGACTGGTTTCCATTGTTATGGGGTCAACCCAGATTGTGCCATTCTCGTTCAGCTCGATTTCCTTTGGTAAGAAACTCAGGTTTGGAGTTTCACCGATAGCAAGGATCACCATATCTGTTTCTTGCTTGAATTCTGAACCGGTTATTGGGATTGCTTTCCTTCTTCCGCTCTCATCTGGTTCACCCAAGTCCATTCGGACGCACTCGATGGCAGCAACTGCTCCTTTCTCTCCAACAATCTTTTTGGGTGAAACGAGAAACTCTATTTTGATCCCTTTGTCTTCCGCTTCTTTGACTTCCCATGGAATTGCAGGCATTTCCTCTCTTGATCTGCGATACAACACTGTGGCTTGCTTTGCCCCACATTCTAGAGCGGCTTGTGCAACGTCCATTGCCACATTTCCGCCGCCAATCACTGCGACGTTCTTTCCAACCTCAATAGGTTCGCCAGAATTAACGGTCCATAGAAATTCAAGGGCATTAACGACACCCTTCAGTTCTACACCCGCTATTTTCAATTTTTGGCTTTCGTGAGCACCAACGCCAACAAAAATAGCCTTATACCCGTCTCTCCACAGATTACTGAAGGCCAAGTCTCGCCCGATTGTCATGCCTGTTTTGATTTCTACGCCGAAGTCTTCCATGAGTTGGATTTCTTTTCTTAATACTTGCTTTGACATGCGGGAATCGGGGATACACTTTCTCAGCATACCGCCAGCTTCCGGGAGTGCTTCAAAAACTACGACATCGAAGCCTCTCCGACTTAGTTCGTATGCAACTGTGAGCCCGGCTGGCCCAGAACCAATGATTGCCACTTTTTCTTCGAACACTTCTTGCGCTCTTTTCGCTTTTTCTTTTTTCAAATGCTCTTTGTAGAACTGCTCGATTTTGTCAAGAGCATTCTTCTTGTCTAACCCAGCGCGTTCTGGGTGAAAACAGACAGATGTCGTTATTAGCGGGAGAGGGATGTTTTCTGCGATTTTTCGGAGAGCTCTTTCGATTGATTGGGTGTTTCCATGTTGCGCTGCTATTTTTCGCAGTGTGAGGAATATTTCTGGCAATGCTAGGGCTTGATTACACCGTCTCTGACAGCGGTAACACCAAGCGCAGAACCACAGTTCGTCCAGTGTCAAAACGTTTTCGGGATTGAGCAGGATCTTTTCGAGCAGTCCTCTTGGGTTGTAGTTTTCTCCCAGAAGGTCCACAATGGGGCAGCTACCTGTACAGATACCGCATTCATAGCAGTACTGGAGTTTCTCAACGTCGAGAAGCTTTTCAAGAACGTCCTTGGAGACAATGGTTCTTGCGGTTGCCAAGATTCAGAGTCCTCCCGAGTATTGGGGTTTCTCATAGATATAAAAGTTTACAAACGTAAAGGTCAGAGGTCAACGTTTTTTCACGTGCACTCGAACAGCCCCATAGCGTTCATGGATAGATGGCGCTGTGATACCCTTATCTGACTTCTACACGTTCTGAATGGATGCTACGCCACGAAAGAGGCTGCACACGGTACTCAGTATTGGTGTGTTTCCGAGGTTCTTTCGGCTCTTTCAATCCACAAGAAGCATTGACGCTGATTGTTAGCCTGTGTGGAAGACCCTATGAGCGTCTTCAATGCGAGTGGAAAAATAGTGAGGTCAATTATGGCGTTTTTGGAACGCTAACACTTCTTTTCGTCTTGACTAGCCACACAGAAGAGTATTTCCCTTAGCCTGCGTTTCGATAGTTCATCGCCTTTCACTACTAATGCTACGAATTCTTCAGCAGTACAAGCGATTTCATATTTCCTCACGATAAAAGCTCCTATGAGGCCTACCATGCATTCGGCAGCGGCGCCAAAAACCTCCTCAAGTCCTTTGAAGAATTCCTTTGGGTCGTCTGTGAAAACTTCGTAAGGATCTTTACCGAACTTCTTTTTCAAGTGGTAAACTATTACAGTGTTGCACGGTGAACCAAGGCTTGCTGTTGTTGCCTCTTCAAAGACTTTCCCCGCAGCCTCATGCAACAGGGTTTCCTTGTTTTCTAGTGGCATTCATTTTCCCTCCATTTGCGGTTAAGCAGCGTTAACCTCCTCCTGGGATTGCGGTCTTCCTCATCTTGTCTTTTGGATTCAAAGACGCTAGGAAACTCTGAAAGCCGTCAGGGAGGTTTTGGCCGATAGGGGTTTTGAAGACAACTATACCGAAGACTTTTCCAAGGCTGGCTAATGCGTCAAGGTTTGACAAGTCTATCATTATTGCCTCCGTGGGACTTACGTCAACCTTTTTGGCTAGCAAAGCTATTATGTCATTCTTGTCTCCGGTTGTTGAAATGTCGATGACTAAGCGGACCGCGTTTTTCTCTGCGAGAACATCGAACGGGCATTGAACTCCTGAAGATCCAGTTATTTTGGCTTGTAATTGAACCTTGAAACCATTATCAACTAGTGCTTTCTTGACGTTCTTGAGGATTGGCAGTTCTTTCTGGAAATCTTTTAGGGTTTCGTCAGCTATTTTGTAGGAGAAGATCCTGATGTATTTTGCTTCTTGATATGAGGAAGTCGTTCCGCAGTTTTGGCATATGTGTAAAACGTCAGGTTTGTCAAAACGGTGACCACATTTCTCGCATTGGAAGAAGTTGCCGATCACACGGTAATCTACGCTCTTGTTTGTGAGTATAGTGTTGCAACGCGGGCAAGTGAGTAAGGAACCCTTCGTGAAGCTTGCTCTGGCCCCTATGTCTCCGCATTTTGTGTGTTCAAGAAGCTCAGTGAACTCGACGTTTTGAGACATGCATTTAGGGCAAGCATATTTTGAGTGAACTTCTGGGGAACCACATTTTGGGCATGTTAGAGCCCGACCTATAGGTTCTGGTTTGAGTAAGCCTCTTTCCTCCAAGGTTCTAATAGTGTTCTTCGCATGTGCTGAATCAACGTTCCAGGCCTCTTCAGCCGTGACATAGCGGATTGCATGTTTGTCTAACGTTGGCCTGAGTTCAGATATGCCTTTCTTAATCAGTGCTCGGAGAAGTTCCTGTAGTTCGTTATCGTCCGTCGTGCTTTCCTGCACTACTATTGATTGTTGTTCCATTTTCATTTATCTCCTCATATGCCTGGAAAGTTGAAAAATGCAATTGTAACGATCATGAGAATTATCGAATGGCGAAGGCCTGCAGAGAGGGTTCTATCTACGATTTTTCCTGCCACCAGTCCTGCAAAGAGCGATTCTATAATCGAAGCCCAGAAGAGAAGTGAAGTATAGTAGTTGATGTCTAGAACTCCCGATAGTAGGCCAGAGTCTTTCGTCTTAGTGCCAACGGAAGCTGCATACAAAGGTCCGAGAAATTGGTGTAATATCACGAAAGCCATCGTTAGGAAAACCAGTGTAGTCAAGTATACGGTCATCATGTAAGGTTTCATATTGGTGTACTGCTCTTCCTTGTACTCTTCGAGGCTTGAGAAGAGGTCCACACTCGCATTGAGTACGTCTATCAATTTTCCTCCTGTTTGATGCGCCTCAATCAATATGGTGGAGAACCTGAGAGCGCTTGGTTGTTTGAGACGTCTGGCTATAGACATGACTGACTCCTCGAAACTGGCTCCGAAATTGAACGTGGAAATCGCGTGCTCAAGCTCCTTCGAAATCGGCCCATAATTTCTCTGGGAAGCCTCCTCAAGAGCCCTTGGCAGCGTTACCCCGGACCGGACGGCTTCTGTGATATCCCGAAGAAGCCTCGGGATGTTCTTGTCCACCTGTCGTTCCCACCTATAGTTATTGAACTCGACAACGGCAGGGAAGCCGAGAGCTATCAGGAAACCAATGGCGATGGTGTTGTTCACTCTCTGACTGAGTGGAATGATGTACTGACCGTCCAATACGTAGAGACCAGTAACTATCGGAATGAGTATGACCAAGAAGCCAACTAGCCCCGAAACTGCCCAGACGATTATCCTTAGTTTCCTTTTGAAGTACATCCTTAACCTTCCTCTGGCAGTATACCATTCAAGATGACAATGCTGACAGCACTGATCACAGGAATTCCGAAGAAAACCAGCAGATTCAGTTGCATGACGGGCGATAGACCAAAGGCGACATTACCCATCACTGACAGAATCGTTATCATAACTATGAAAACAATAGGGCTTATTACAACTCCCGTAATGTAAATCTCCCCAAAAGACATCAATGAATTCAAAGTTTTCTTCAATTGCTCTCTCTTGGCATGTAGCAACCGCTGAGTCTCAAATGAGAAAAGACTTTTTAGATCAGCACTGGTTCTAAGAGTGTTCATTATTCCAACAAGAAGCTTCGAGAAGATCTCGGAGGAACTATGAAGCATTACATCTTCAATCGAAGAGGCAATGTCCAAGCCAAGTACTCTGACGTTTGCTATGAGTCTAGAGGCAAGATCTCTGATTGGGGCATGTTGCTCTACTTGAGTTACCCTATCAAAGATTCTTTCTATTGAAATACCTCCTGCTGACAAAACACCCATGTACCCAGTGGTGTAAACCAAGTTTGCATCTATTTCTCTCCTTCTTTGGCTGCTTCGGTAGAGAGGATATGCAACGAACAATAATGGGATGACGAGTGCCACAATTGAGGAAAAGACGAAAACAGCAGCCAGCAAACCAAGCAGTGTCAATTGTAACAGGAAATAGTGTACCAAGCCCGCTACAGTAAACGTCAACACAAACGATATCGATGAAGCAAAGAACATGAGAGCCACGTATGATTCGTACGATCTGCAAAGCCCGCTTTGCATGTAGACAGGTCGCAAGAAAGCAAAATGTGAAGCCATTCTGCCAAATAGTCTGTAGCTCAGAGTCGAGAAGAACAGGCTTTTCTCGGTTTTCTTCATCAAATCTCCATCCTTGCCCTGTTGTAGACTTCATTGGGACTGAGGTAGTATTCCCTAACTATGTTGGCAACTTGATCGTAGCTTCTGATTCCCTTTTGAGCCATCCAATTCAAGATACACTCTCTTCTGTCAAGTTCTGTCACCAAAGTATCCATAGACACGAAGCGAAGTTCAGCGATTTTTCTCAGTATATAGCTTTCAGACAAAGACTTAGGAGAAAGAGCAAAAGAATCACTCTCATAATTCCACTTGTACATTTTCAGGAAATTGGCTCTCGCAGTTTTATCATCGACTCCTGTAATCTCGGAAACCTCAAGAACACGACGGACAACACTGTCTCGGATCTTCGTTCTTCCTATTGAAACCACTACGTTCATCATCGATATCAGCATGGGGGGAATGTCCATGGGTTTTGTGCGCAGTCTCTTTTCAACTGTCTCCACATTTTCCGCGTGGATTGTGCATATGCCGCCATGACCTACAGATATGCTTTGGAAGAGAGTGTAAGCTTCCTCTCCTCTTACCTCACCTACGATGATGTAGTCAGGTCTTTGCCTCAGGGATGACTTCAAAAGATCGAAAAGTGTCACTTCTTCGACTCCAGGTTGGAATGAGGGACGTGACACCATTGGTATCCAATTCTCATGAAGATAGAGCTCACGAACTTCCTCTATCGTGACAACCTTCATCTCGGGTTTTATGAACATAGCCAAAGAGTTCAATAATGCTGTCTTGCCCGAAGCTGTTACGCCTGCTATAATGATGGATCTCACATTCTCAATGAGTATCCAGAAGTAGGCGGCCATCTGAGAGGAAATCGTGCCAAAGCTTATCAAGTCGACAACCGTGTAAGGAATCGCTTTGACCTTCCTTATCGTGAATGTATCTCCGCGTTTGGAAACCTCTTCTAAAGTGAGGTGTACTCTGAATCCTTCTGGGAGGGCTCCTTCAAGAATCGGCCTTGAAACAGAGATCTGGTGCCCTGCTTTGTAGGCTAACCGGGTGATGAACATGTTAAGTTCCTCTTTCGAAGAATACACAACGTTTGTTGGAAGAGATTCATAATGTCTATGCCAAGCGTAAATTGGAATTCCTGTCCCGTTGCAACTGATGTCCTCAATATTCTGATCTTTCATAAGGATGTCAAGAATTCCATACCCAA
>JALHSQ010000132.1 GCA_022865885.1 Candidatus Bathyarchaeota archaeon
GGCCAAGCGTTGTGCATGATGGGAGCCTACTGTTTCGAGAGACTTGAAGAAAGAGGCGTTAGGACGCATTATCGGGGACTGGTTGACCAGAACGGGAAAGTCGTAAGGTTCGATGAGTTGAAAGAGCCTTCAAACGTCATGGAAATCAACTTGGTGAATGTTTACAGGCCGAAGGCGTTTGTGAAAGAGGGGAACCTGACTTACGATTACAGTGCCTATACGTCGAGTTCGCGGAATTGTTTAATTCCCTTGGAGATTATTTACAGGAACGGCCTGCCTGAAGGCAGTTCAGTTTTCAAGCGGCTGGAACAGGGGTCGGTCACGGCCAAGGAACTGGGGTTAGACCACTATCCAAAGGCCGGCGAGCGGTTGACGAAGCCGATTTTTGATGTAAGCACGAAGCTGGAGGACAAGGACAGGTATGTGACCTGGGAAGAGGCGAAGGGATTGGCCGGGCTTACGCATGGCGAGGTGGTTGAGGTTCAGAACTTGCTACTGAAGGTTGACAACGTGATTAGCGAATTGGCTGGTCGGGCAGGTTTAGTGAATGAGGACGGGAAGATTGAGTTGGCTTTTGACCCTGAACGGCGGCTCATCGTGGTGGATGTGATCGGGACGCTGGACGAGTGCAGGTTCACTTACAACGGGTTGCACGTGAGCAAAGAGATTGCGAGACAGTTCTATCGAAAGACAACCTGGTGCGAAGACGTGGAAGAAGCAAAGAAAAAAGCAGAAAGAGAAGGAATGGAAGACTGGAGGAAGTTGTGCAGGTCAAAGCCACAGAATCTTGACCCAGCATTAAAGAGATTAGCCAGCCAGATGTACAAGGCAGCAGCGAACGCAATCAGCAAAAGAGAGTTGTTTGCCTCTTCAAAACTCGGCGACATTATCCAGCAATACAAGCAGTACTCGGCGAGTCGTCAATAATCTGTAGAGGGTCTAGCCCTGCAAAAAAATCCGAACAGCGGGAAAGATTTCGTTGTGCTGGACAAGGTGTCAAAACGTTACGGCAGTCTGCTGGCGTTGGACCACGTCTCTCTTGAAGTTGAGGAAGGGGAAATCTTTGGGTACATTGGCCCTAACGGTGCTGGAAAAACGACGACAATGAAGATCATGGTTGGTCTTTTGAGCAGCTTTGAGGGTGATGTGCGCATCGGTGGTTTCCGTATGCCGGAGCAGAGGAGTGAAGTTCATGGCATGCTGGGATATCTTCCGCAAAGCGTTGCCTTTCAGGAATGGCGAACTGTGGATCACACTTTGATGACTTTTGGCAGGCTTTCAGGTCTCAGCGAAGATGAGGCTGAGCAGCGTATTGGTGAGATTTTGGGTGTTCTGGATTTGTCTGATGCGTGGAACAAGAAGATTGTTGAATTGTCGGGTGGTATGGTTCAAAAGGTTGGGTTGGCTCAAGCGCTCTTGCACAGCCCAAAGCTTCTGGTTTTAGACGAGCCATTAGCCGGTTTGGATCCAGCGAGCCGTTATCAGTTCAAGCAGGTTATTAAGAAGCTTGCGAAGGATGGAACC
>JALHSQ010000133.1 GCA_022865885.1 Candidatus Bathyarchaeota archaeon
CGAGCGCCTTGAATAATATGACGTTACTCGTGGCGCTCTAGCACACCAAGCTATTGAGTGACTTTGATTTCTTTGTGGCCTTCCCACAGACCATGTAGATTGCAGTATCCAACTGCATATAGTGTTCCACTCTTGCTCAGCTTCAGATTTAGCTTGATGTCCGGATCATTGTAGACCGGCGTAAGATCCACTACCGCTAGGAGAACAGGGTTGAATGGTCTGTTTTCCTCTCCTACATAGAGCTCGATCCGCCTTATCGAATGCTCAATTGTATTGGGATGAGGACCAATAACAATTCTGACCTCACTTAGTTTTCCAGCGTTTACGGATTCTGAGGCCTCTATTTTGGGAGTATGTGATTCAATTTTGCTTATGGCTTCGCCAGTTGCCGTATTGGAGGAATATATTAGTTTTCCAAATGAATCCAATTTTAAAACACCACTAGAAGACTCACATAACTTCCGACATGTAAATCTATTCCCGACCTTTTCATCTGGATTTTGCGCATGCGCAGTCATCCCAAATTCCCTAATTCTTTAAGGGGTTAATGGCGTCTCTGAGAATCAGGATTAGACTATCTTTTTTTAACGCGTGTAACGCGCGCCTGTTATGAGAAGAATCTGAAAATGACAGAATACTTGTCGACAATCTCATCTACGTTGGCCATCCTTCTCATAACGAGTTCATATCCTAGGGAAGGCTGCACTCATTCCAATAGCGTGCACGGAATACGGTTCAGGGTTTCTGCTCACTCTAAATACTCGGAACGAGATTAGGCTCTGGTACTAGTCAGTGGGGAAAACAGTATGCTCAACGGAGATACTGGACAGGAAAAAACAGTTCCCCTAGTTGCGTACAGAATAGCAGACTGGAAGTCTAGACTTATAGATCTTACACGACATAACAATCTGCTATACTGGAAGCCAACTAAGCGGGGAAGCCTAGACATAATCAGTCCAGACCTTGATACAGTTTTCAAGAGGCTTGTCCAAAGGAGAGGCCACTGGGAATTCTGGTTACCCCCTGAAGACATAAACAAGAATGATTCAGAGATCGTTGAGAAGCCTAGTCTCAAAGTCAACCAACTATTTGCTAAGGGGCTCGAGAAAGGCGAGACCGAACAGGTTCTAAAGAATCTGCAGAGACGTTCACTCTCTGATTTCCGGGAACGTGGAGTCCGAATATTGCACATGGCATTCGGAATGCTCGTATGGAGAGACTTCGAGACGAATGAGGAGATTCGTTCTCCTCTAGTTCTTGTACCAGTGGAGTTAGTGAGAAAGTCCATTCGGGAACCTTTCGAAGTGCTGGTTCCTCCTGTCGAGGAGGATGCGGTCCTAAATCCTGCTTTACAGGTAAGGTTGAGGAAAGATGTCAAGGTCGAGCTTCCACCTTTGCCTGAGGAATGGGGCGCTGAAGGATTGTCCACCTACCTCAGCGCTGTAGCAGAAAAGGTCAAGGACCTAGGCTGGAGTGTGGAACGCGTAGCGGAGATAGGTCTTTTCTCGTTCTACAAATTGGTTATTTACAAGGATCTTGAAGCCAACGAGCAAATGATCATCCAGCACCCACTTATTCAGAGAATAGCTGGTGACAAAAGCGTGAACATTGTCCTAGATTCTCTGCCAGAGGAGAAGGATATTGACCAGATCGAGAGCCCAGATAAAACGTTTCAGGTCC
>JALHSQ010000134.1 GCA_022865885.1 Candidatus Bathyarchaeota archaeon
TGTTCAATTTTGGACTCTTCCATTACCTGAGCTTCATGAGAATCTCAACATTTCTGGTTGCTTCACTCTGTCGACAGCTTCTTTTTCAGTACAGTAATGTCAAGCAGATTTTTGAAAGGAATTGCTATTGAAGCGCGCGCGGAGGTCTGATATGTTTAAATGTCCTCTGACCTTGGTTGTATTGGTAATGCGTTGAAAGACAATATTGAGTCAATAGTTTTTCGATTGGTTAATACAAAAGCAACTTATGAAGTTGCATTGTCTCTTCTTACGAACCCCACTCCGATTGATGGTGGAATAGCGTTGGTATTAGTTGACAACGCTCTGGAAGCTTTGCTAAAACTGCTTGTTGACAAGAAAGCTAAGTCCCCAAAGGAAAAAGCACGCGTTTATCTTATGGATTTAATTAATTGTTTGAGTCCCGATGTTGAATTCCTCGAAGGACAGAAACTATCCCTCTTAAGACTTCACAATGCTAGAAACGCATTTCAACATGATGGAATAATCCCTAATCTAGATTCTGTTTTACATGAGTATATACCATTAGCAGAGGATACTTTAGGAGTTGTCTCTAAAGAGTTGGGACTACCTTGGGAAGAGGTGTCGTTATCTCTCCTAATAAGAGATCAGAAGACTAAAGGATTATTTGAAAAAGCAGAAAAAGCATTTGAGAAAAAGGATTACCTTACTGCTACGGCTTACTCAGTTTATACTTTCGAGCATGTGAAGGATGATTCAAGAAATCGGATATCTGGATCAGGCATTGCTTTTAGCAGATTTTCTGTAACATATGGCGCTACAAGCCAAGCAGTTATAACCTATCTTACTAAATTGGACGAGGAGATTGAAACTTTCAAGCTTGGATTGGACTACATGGATCTGCGGAACTATTTGGATATGGCTCGACTTGTAGGAATAGATAGTATTCTCTGCCAATTCCCAACAAGAGAGAAAGAAGAAGTTACCATTAATACCTATCGAGAAAAGCTAAAGAATGAACTCAAGAACAATATATTAACTCAAGATTCCCTTCGGAATTGGTACGTTAAGATGAGAATTCCAATTTTGAAATTTGCATTGAGAACAGAAAGGGCATGGAGATTATCCACTGAAATGCTCAATGAGGCTGTACGGCATGCACTGGAAGAGTAAGACAATGTATCTCACAGTCTTGTTCTGTGAGCGCGCGCGTCAGGAACATCCTCAATCAATAACCGCTGCGGTAGAAGTCAGAAACACCCTTGACCTAGAACGGGAAGAAACCGCTTGGAACTACGTCAGAAGATACTCAGCGCAAGAAATCAAGAAAGAAACCTAGCGGATAATTCCACGTCGCGGAATCGAAATAAGGACTGAATACGCATGGAGCTGATATCTCCCGCACAATCCATCTTTTTTCTTTGAGGTAGCTAACATGCGCGCAAGTTGCTAATCTGGCTGGGTAAGAGCGATTCGTTTTGGGGAAATCGGGATTTTTATCTAACCAGTTCGAACATCTGATTCACCATGAGCATCCAGCGGATTTTAATTGTCATAATTTGACATAAGAGCAACATTCACATTAACTGCCAATAATGATCTTCCGATGTACAGTTTAACTACGTATACAAGACAGCGCATGCTTGCGTTACGGGGCTAACGACGGATTATTGTTCCCGTTACATGCTTCCCTTCTAGGCAATTCTTGAGTGCATCTGGCTTCGAGACATCCACGATCACGCATTCGATCTCGTCATTAGCCTTGGCTATCTCATAAAGAGTCAGGATCTTTGATCGCATTCCTCCGGTAACGTCAATCCCTGAAGAACCCTTCACCCATTCCAGAACACCCTTCAAGTTTGATTTGCTGACAACAGGAATCAATTTACCGTTTCTGTCGAGAACGCCTTTCTCCTTGATTCCTATCACTATTTTACTTACTGTGAGTCTAGTGGCAAGGTATCTTAGAATCTCTTCAGTTGACAGTATACAACATCCTTTTGCTTCATCGAACGCAACGTCGCCATATGGAACGGGTACTAATCCTGAGTCGAGGGCTTTCTCGAGGATGGTTGTATTCCACCTTATTATCCGCGAGTTTCTTGCTAGAACACATGCAGAGGGTTGAATCGAGATGGGGTTTTCTCCGATCTCCATCATACGTTCAACTACTAATCGATTAAGTCTTGCAGCGCTATTCTGAACTCGAGATACTCCTTCTGCGGTTTCATTGCTGTATCCCCCGAGATGAATTTTGTACTGTTTTGCATATACGTGAGGGAACGACCCTCCTCCGTGTGCTACTATTAGCTTTGTTCTACTTCGGCCAACAAAGCAATGGATTTCTCGAGCTAATCGATCTATTACTTCATTTCTTGATGTGAATTCCCTTGATTTGTCAGTGATTACACTGCCACCTAGTTTTATCATAACGACGTTTTTTTCTGACATCTGTTACCTCAGGATAATTTAGTCATTGTATCTGTCGAAGCATACATCATTCTCGAGTTTTTCGACCTTCTGCAGAATGGTTTCTTTGTTTTCTCCTTTGCTGATATCCTTGATTATCTGCCTTACATCATCAATTATATCCTTCTGAGTTGACGTGAAATAGACCATATTGCTCGCCCACGTTTGAAGTTTGCTCACCAACGATTCCAAGTCGTTAATGTTCGAAACTTCCAGCCCGATAACACTACATACTTTGCGAGCTATTTCGCCATAGCTGGCTTCATCCAAAGTTGTATCTCCTCAAGTTCATTTATAGAAACAGCTTTACCTAAAAAAACATTCGCAGTAACAGTTGTCTTTTTGAAACACTACTTGTGATACCCAAATTGCTGGACAAGGATAAAAGCAGAAAAAGATAATAGGTTGCCTCACTTAACCAGAGCGAATTGTGGAGGTTGCAACTTGTCTGGGATAGATAGCCTATTGGAAGAGAAGGCAAAGATCATTGACGAGGTCATTGAGAAGTACATACCACGCAAGTTCAAGAAGAACTCTGCCGTCTTCAAGGTGAATCTGCCACGTTTTTCATACAATCTTGAGGCGTTGAATGAAGCGATAGCGAAGCCTATATGGGAGTTTCTCGATCGCGGTGGAAAGAGATGGCGTCCTGCGATGTTTCTGCTCATATGCGAAGCGCTTGGCAAGAATCCAAAGGATTTCCTAGACTATGTCACAATTCCCGAGGTCGTGCACAATGGCACTTTACTGGTGGACGATCTTGAAGACAGCTCTGAGTCACGAAGAGGAAAACCTTGCACATACTTGGTGTTTGGCGTGGACATAGCAGTGAATGCTGGCAATGCTATGTATTATTTGCCTCTGTTACCTTTAATGATGAATGAGGAAAAACTGCATCCTAAAGATCTAAGTAAGCTCTATCGTGTCTATTCTGAGGAGATGATCAATTTGCATTTTGGGCAAGCTATGGATATTGCTTGGCATAAAGGGTTGGCAAATGCAGATGAAATAGATGAGAAGGACTATCTGCAGATGTGCGCCTACAAGACTGGAACTCTGGCACGAATGGCAGCGAAGCTTGCAGCGATATTGGCTGGTGCTGATTCTGGGTCGATTGACAAACTAGGTCATTTCGCAGAAACAATCGGAGTAGCTTTCCAAATCCAAGATGACATTCTAGACCTTACTAGTAGCGAGTTCGCCAAAGGAAAAGGAGGTCGCGGAATGGACATTACAGAAGGCAAACGCACTTTGATGGTTATTCACACCTTAAGAAAAGCGCAGTTGCCGGACAGAAAACGGCTAATAGCAATCCTAGACATGCACACAGACAAACAGGAACTTCGTGATGAAGCAATAAGAATTTTGGAGAAATATCGGGCGATACAATATGCAAAGCGATACGCAAAAAACATGGTAAAGCAAAGCTGGAACGAAATTAGTGGGCTGCTCAAGCCCTCCGATGCAAAGAATAAACTGCAGATGTTCGTGCAATATCTGGTCGAAAGGAGCACTTAGACAATTCGTTTCGTTTGCTCATATGTCGGATTGAGCTTCAGGATGTACACTGCTTTATATAGGACCTGCGTTTAGTCACTTGCAAGATCTGGTATGGACAACGTGAAAAAGAATGCTTTGACAGCCTTGTACCTCATAATTCTATGTTCTCTGAGCGGAGGAACTGGTGTAGCTGTATGGCTGTCGTTTCCGTTTGGTTGGGCATCATTCTTTGTAGGTCTTTTCTTCATCTTGGCAAGCATTGCCTTCTGGGGCTGGGCCTGCATTGGGCACAAATTCATCTAGGAGAAATATAGTCCTTCTTGGTACTTTTCTTGTTATAATATTGATTCTTTTCTTTGCATCAATATTCTTTCTGTTGTCTTGCTATACTAGGGAATCGTTCTCGACCTTTGTGATTGCTGTAGCGATTGTCTCAGCGGCAACATTAGTGTGGGTAGGGTATGACGCGCACGTTCATGAAGAAGTGGTAGTCCATCTAAGCGCCTTTTGCCATGGAAAGAAGTCAGGAGATAAAGGACTTTGCCCTCGATGCAAAGGCTTTTACTTGGGTTTGTTAGTTTTTGGCGTAATCTCCTTGGCGAAGAGCACAATATTCATCGCCATATTGAACTACGTTGGAATACCAACCTATTCCGTGCTTCTGATCTTGCTGTTGTCGCTTGCTCTTATGCATGTGACACTGAGACGGCTGAAAAAAATAGAGGGAGAAATCCTGCTGGGAATAACAGGTTTCATCTTTCCAATGATAATCTACATGCTCGGCAGTTTGATCGTTGCGTTGATGTCACTTTGAGGAGTTATGGTGCGCCCATGAAAAGTGCATTCCTGGCAACAAACAGCTACATCTCTGATCCTGCAAATTGTCTGAATAGGAGGTAGAACAATGAAAAAAAGACTTGCCAAACCCTTTTCCAAACAGGACGAAAAAACTGATATACGGAAATTGGTTATTTTGCCAGTCGCGGTCATATGCTATTTAGTTTCGATAGTGCTTCCCATTTCGTTTGTTCTAATCACCCATGTTCCGTTAAATCGAGAGTCAGACGCAGCAGTAGTTAATGGTTTAATAACAGTTTCTGCAATTCTGCTTGGTTTCTCAGCTATTCATGGACGTCAAAACGTAGGAACAAAATCTATTCGTGACGCGCTTCCTCTGGCAGTTTTCTTCGTCCAGGTAATCCTTCTGGTGATCACGAGCTTTTCCTATTTTGTTGGATACTTGATGCTGTCTTATCCTCCTCTCAGCGCCGTTGTTGGCGCCACAACAAGCATCCTTGTCAATCTTTCTAGCTGGATCTTGATCCGTGTTCTAAATCTATTGTCAGACATCGAGTCCGAAGATGAAGAAGACAATGCAAATCAGAAATAGCTTGGCTCCTTTGACTCTAAAGGCAGGAGAGAACTAGCTAGGGCGAGGATGCCCTGCAAAAAACCGCGCGCTAGCGCTTAATCAGGAGTGACTTAACCTTCATCCATGACTCTTTATGTTATAATGGGACATTGGGTTACCTTTCTCCGATTTCCAACTCAAATCAGGTTCCGTTTGCCCTTGCTATTGATTTATACGCACAACTAACAGGAGGTTACGTCTTGACTGTCGACCAACATGACAAGATTGTCGTTTGGGAAGTTGTCTATAACAGGAAGTATACAATTCGCGTTAGGGATGACAAGCATGCAAAGTGGACTGATACATACGGCTCGCTGCTGCCGATTCAACCTCGCACTCGCAATCCAATCCTTCTTCAAAGTTATGCTGAACAAATCTCAGTGTGATTGAAAAATCGTAAATTGAACAAGAGAAAGGGCGGGCACTTCGTTGACGGCTACAGTTCAAGATTGATGCTGTCCTCTTGGGATGATGATAACGTTAGCCTTCTCAATTGGTTAGGCTAGGCTGGAGACTATGGAAAGTCGAGTGGTGCAAGAAAAAGAGGATGCTAACGCTCGATAACGATTTTCCCAGATGGCAGCGGCGCAGCGACTCTCCAACCTTCCCCCAGAAACCTAGCTAGATCCGCTTCGGCGACTATCTGCTGGCAGTGCTCGCCGTCTGGGCAGTCAGTTGACTTTGGCTTTCTCAGTTTACTGCTTTGGCGAAGGTAGATACCGAATTTATCCATCTCCGCTTTAACGTCTGGTGGTAAGTTTTTGGTGATTTCCTCTATCTTCTTGATGCGGTCTTCCATTTCCGCAGCCCTCTTAAACGTGGTCTCTGCCATTGCTCTCTTGTAGTCTTCTCTCAGGCTGTCTGGACTCACATAAGCACTTTCGCTAATCGACTTTCCAACTATAAGCTTCCACTTCGATTCGCTCATAAAACTGCTCAAATGATCGATTAGAAACTTTCGCATGCAGTGGAATCTAACCTGCTTGGAGCCGACGTTTAGGCCTGCTCTTTCCACTATGCGCCTAATAACTCTGCTGAGTTGCACTTCGTAGCCGTAAGGAAGCATTTTGTCAGTGGCCTTTGTTAGGCTGTCGCGTGCCATTTGGACGAGCTTGAGCTTAATAATCTCAAGAGCGTCAGTGTCGATGAATGGGTAGGCCGTGGTGCCCTCTTTCTGGGTTCTATAAGCGCCTATGCTTATCGGCGGTTCCCCCTTGTCAACATAAGGCTCTAAATCGCCGCGTGTAAGTCTGAGGAAATCCCCTGCTCTTAAGCCGAAAGATTTCCCAGCAGCTAAGACGTATTTTTCGTTAAGGTCGGCGACTGCCCACATCTTCGCCAGATCATCTAGGCTGAAGCGGTAGTCTTCCGTCAGGCGGGTTCTCTTGGCGATTTTGGAACTTTCTTGGCTTCGAAATTCCAAGTGGCACCTATGGAACTCGAACCAACTCCGTACCGCCATCGCTGCAGCCGTCGCCGTGTAAGGCGCGTAACCTTTCTCGGCCATCCAATTCTTGAACTCGATGACTTTCCGCTCCCAGCTAAAGTTCTTGTCTGCCTTGCGGCTCTCCAATACCTCGCCCCCCGTTAGACCTGTGAACTCGTGGAAACGCTTCCAATAAGACTGGTAAGGCCCACGCGTGCTAAGTTTCTGCGAGTTAAGCCATTCTTGAACTGGTGAGTCGTTCAGTGGATCATATTTTTGCATCTCTAAACCTCCAGCTCCTCAATTAACTCTTCTTCGCCGTGAACGATGACGACTCCCTTTCTGAGCCCAAGTTTCTCATTTTTCCTGCCTTTTCTTTCGCTCATCTGCTCTCATCATTAACCTGTAGGCAAGGCGATATTTAAACTATTGCCGAAAAATAACTTCTGAAATTCCGAAACAACTATTTAAAAACGCTGAAGGTCGAAGCTTTGCCTAGAGTAACCATACGACAAGCGACCATGTTTAGCTATTGGTCAGCATACAGACACGCCAGAAGGCAACTCTACAGATGGCGCGCAGACTTCTAACCTAGTAGCAAGGCATTGACCACTGGTGTGATCAAACACTTGTTGACGACATGCATCGAAGCGTCATAAAATACTGCCAATGCCTTTTCGAGTTAGTATATTGATCAAAATTCAGTGTCAATTGTCGATCTACAATGGGCCTTCAACATCGTCTGCCAAGTAGGTCATGTCGAGAGGCTTCCACAGCATTCCTGTTTTTAGGCTTACGATGAATGATTGAATATCAGAGAAGAACTCCGCAAAAGTGGTTGAGCACTCTCTCACAAAATCCGCATATTTCGAGTAGTTTTTGTGCAAAGAAACTATTACAGCGTCTTTTCCCAGTCCTTCTCCATTTGATGCAAAAATCACGCATGGTTGACTCATGACCCATTTCCTCGCCATGTCCATTCTCGCTTCATTTTCTTTCTTTTCATACCCCTTGGTTTTCGCAAACGTAATTGCTGCGATCTCATAGCCGATCTCGCCGAATTCTGGTACTATTGTGTAGCTTCTGATGTATTTCCCTAGGATTTTTCTATTTCTGGTGACTGTAGGCTGCGAAGTCTTAATGGCCTTAGCTAGTTCTCTATCGCTTCTCCTTGAATTCTGCAACAGCGCCTTCAGAAGTGTTAACAGTTTTTCTTCTTTCATATTGCCCCAAACGAAAAGCGTTCGTAAAACCTTTTAACATTTTCGGAAGTCTACAGCAACTATAGTTTTCTTCCTCTTTTTTCGACATCTTGCTTCAATAACAATACGGTATCCGCGGGTATATCCCTCTCTACAATCAGGTTTGAACCGACCCAACTATTGTTTCCTACTCTTACACCTGGCATGAAAAGCGCGTTTATTCCCGTCTTAACGTTGTCACCTAAGACTGCTCCAAGCTTGGTTCTTCCGCTGTTCATCACCTTATCTTTTACCATCATTTTTACGGTTCCAGCGTCGAATCTATAATTAGCCGTTATCGTTCCAGCGCCCAAGTTGCATTTTTCACCTATAATGCTGTCACCAACGTATGCTAAGTGACCGACATGTGCGCCGTCCATTATTATGCTGTTTTTTACTTCACAAGCATTGCCCACGCGCACTTTCTTTCCTATGCTTGTGTACGGGCGAATGTAACAGTTCGGTCCGATGTCGCTTTCTTCGTCGATGAACGCCGGACCCTCAATGTATGCTCCTGAACGTATGCGTGCGTTCTCTGCAATGGTTACTGGCCCAATCAGGTGGGCGCCGTTTTCCACGAGTCCTACTGCTTTGTGATGTGTCCGTTTGAGTGCCCAGCGATTAGCCTCAAGCACGTCCCAAGGTCTTCCAATATCCAGCCAATCATCACGTGGGATTCTTGCTGCTAAAACTGTTTTTCCTTCTTTTAGCAGTAGCGAGATCGCGTCTGTAATTTCCCATTCACCCCTTGAGGAAGCGGAGATTTCCTTGATTTTGGCAAAAATCTCTGTTGAGAAAAAGTATATGCCAGCATTAGCCAAGTTTGTGGGAGCTTCTTGGGCACTTGGCTTCTCAATCAGGCGTTTAACGTGCGTCTCGTTCTCAAGCTCTATGATACCGTAGCTTTCAGGTTTTTCAACGGGAACAACGGCCATGGTTGCAGCAGCTTTCTCTCTATTGTGTACTTCGATGACACTCTTCACAGCTTCCGCAGTGAACAACATGTCACCATTAACCAAAACAAACTCTTCTTTCACGTAAGGTTCAACGACGCTTGCAGCGTTGCCTGTACCGATAGTCACTTCCTGCTTTACGTACTCAATATTCAAGCCAAGTTTCTTACCATCCTCGAAATATCGTTGGATCGAGTCAGCCATGTAGTGAACCACGATCAGCGCGTCGCTTATGCCAGAGGCTTTTAGTGAATTCAGACAATGTTCAAGTATGGGTTTTCCGCCCACTTTTATTAGGGGTTTTGGTCTGGTTGACGTGATTGGTTGAAGTCTTACTCCTTCACCTGCAGCTAGAATGACGGCCTTCATTGTTGTTTTCCCTCAATGAATCTTTTGGCTAGTTTTTGGCTTTCTTCCATTATTCTCTTTGCGGCTTTTAACGATTCACCTTCCACTGTTAGCCTTACCAGTGGTTCTGTGCCTGAAGCTCTTATCAAAACCCACCCATTCTCAAGGGTCAAGCGCACACCATCAACTTTCGAGGAATCTTTGAGGTTTGTTAAGACAGACCCTAAGCGTTCTCCAACTTTCTCTACTATCGCGTCTTTTTCCTCATTTTTGCAGGCAATGTTTTTTCTTAGGGTTGGGTATTGGGGTATTCTGGAGGTAAATTCAGACAGTGTCTTCTTCTCCTCTTCTAAAGCTTTCAGAAGTAGTGCCGAGGAGAGTATTCCGTCCGGGCAATAATGGAATTTCGGGTGTACCCACGCGCCGCATGGTTCCCCACCAAAAGCACCATGTCCTTCTTGTAATGCTTTTGAAACGTATACGTCGCCAACCTTGGTTCTGACAACCCTTCCACCAACACTTTTTACCATTTTCTCGACGCACATTGACGCCTCAACGTTAGTCACTATGATCCCATCGCCTTCTTTCTTCACGACAAATGCAGCATACCCGGCCAAGGCACGATCAAAGTCGACAAAAGCTCCTTTTTCATCGACGAAAGCCACTCTATCTCCATCACCGTCGTAACCTAAACCAACGTCTGCGTCAAGCTCCTTGACAACTCTGGCTAAAGATGCTAGAGATTCGGCGTTCGGTTCCGGACTCCTAGCTGGAAAGAATCCGTCCGGTTGTGCGTTTAGAACTGTCACCTTGCATCCTAGGCTTCCGAAAATTGACGGTGCAAGTTTGTATGTTGCCCCGCAACCCGGATCGATTACGACATGCCATTTCTTACCGAGTTTTATGTTTTCCTTTATCGTTTCGACGTATTGGTGGCTTACGTCGATCTGCCTTGCCTTACCCACATTCTGCCAATCTGCAAAGCGAAAATTGTTGTCTGTGACAATTTCCTCTATTCTATCTTGGTCTTTCTCATCATATGCTGTACTATCCCCGTTGAAGATCTTTATGCCGTTATATTGAGGTGGATTATGCGAAGCAGTGATCATTATGCCGGAACTGGCACGCGTTTTCTTGGTTAGGAAAGCTAAGACAGGGGTTGGGACTATGCCTAGACAATCAACTGTTGCCCCGCCTGCCAAGATCCCAGAGACTAGTGCATCCTGTAGCATCTCGCCCGAAATCCTTGTATCTCGAGCTACTACAATTCTTTTTGTTTTGGCAAGAGTCGCAACAGCCAAACCTATCTTTGCCGCTAAAGATGGCGTTAAATCAACGTTTACGAGGCCGCGAACTCCTGAACTTCCAAATAGCTTCTTTTTCAAATCGCTTGGCCTCTCCTCTCGCTTGTCACTTCTCATGGTTAGACTGTTTACTGCTTTTAAATGAATTTAAAGTAGCTTTCAAGATAGTCTGACTCTTTGATGCAGATCGTCAAGATATGGGCATCCTAGCGCAACAGGTTTTCATGTTTTGCTTGTTTTCAGAAACTTTGCCAGTTTCTTTCGCGTAGGATGTTCTCCTTCGGGGTTCGAGACGTAGTAGGCTGCAATTGCGTTAGCCAGTGTTAATCTACAACCGTTTGAAAGCCCATAGGCGTCTCCAACAATGTTTCCGGCGTTCCACGCGTCTCCCGCACCAGTCGCCCTCAACACTGGTACTCTGAATGCTGGAACGGTGGTTTCAGCTTTCTTGGTGAACGTCGTCGAGAAACTTGTCGTGTGCAAGTCAATCCTTGCTGGGAGATGTGCTGCTAGGATTTTTGCAGCTTTGCCAGCTGTCTCTTCAAACCGCTGGTCTTTCCGAAGTTTCCCTGCATTCTTGTCTAGCTGGTTTGCATAGCATATTGCTTCATTCTCATTCAAGCTCAAGACATCTAAGTGCTTGTCCTGTAGAACCGTTTTCATTAGTTCCGGAATCTTGGGGCTATTTGGGGTCGGGTCTGCGGTATCGTAGTATGTCTTGCCTTTTCCCTTATTCTTGTTTCTTCGGAAGACTGTTTGAGCTAAGCTGGTTCCAAAGCGTCTGGTGCCAGCCCAATTGAAAAGGCAAACGTAATTTGCGTTCTCTATTGCTGCCCAGTCGCTGTCGTTCAGATCCTGTGGTCCAAAATCGGACAGTGAACCGAGACTTCTAATCATTACATTTGCTTTGCCATTTTCTGTTTCAAACTCCATTGCTGTTGTTATGGAAGCTCTGTCACGGATCTTAACATGGGAAAGATCAGTTTTGTTGGGATCAAGGTAGAGCTGGAGGATTTGCAGTCCAAGCTTGTCAGTGCATACTATAGGCGTGACTTTTGCACCTAACATTGACAAAGCAGAAGCCGTGTTGACGGCGTTTCCACCTCTGAACTCTCTTTGCTTTATGCCGTCTATGCTGCCTCCTTTCTTCCTAGTCGCACTTCTGAGGTTTCTGGCAAAAGCATTTACATCTCGATCTAGATTCATGAATCGGTCAAGAAAAAAGTCTGGCATAGCAACAATGCTTCGTTCTTCGAGTTCGCCTTTGAGGAATTCCTGCAGTTCTCTGATGTGGTTTTTGTGCATCGCTCAAGTCTCGATTGGATTGTTATGTGGCAAAGCTCAGATAACTCTTTTTGAATGACATTTCGGTCTTTCAATCAAGGTTGGTGAAATTCGTCTTGATACTTTGACTATTACAGTAGGGTTTCGAGATTGTGTATATGTCCTTCTTCTCATCTGAACATTAGGCTTACGAGAGTCCAAATGATGTCACCGGAGAATAGGGCAACGATCAGACCTACTGTGATCAGGATGAGCATCGGTAGACCGGGGCTTGCCCAGACACCATCTTCGATTGCTCCGCTCTTTACTGCATTTGCTAGTCTATCCACTATTGCGTTTCTGCCTTGATCCTTTGGTAGGACAATCAGCTTTCTTTTTGGATTGTTCTGAACGTTTTCTTCGATGTCTTCCAGGGGGTATACGTGCCATTTTTCCTCTAGTTTGTTGATTGGAACCTTGTAGCCGGTGATCAAGACTAGAATTTTCTTTCCGACGGATTCTTTTGACTGGTTTCCTTCAAAGAGTCTCCTGCTTGTCTTCCAGCGCCAGTATATGTTGCGTGAGACTATCCATACTACAAGCGCTACGACGAGGATTACGGCGTTGCTGAAGACTGTGAGTGGGAATAACATTCGTGAGATCGGCGAGACTTCCCAGAGTTTTGGCAGGAAAATGTTCTTAGGGTAGAACGGTAAGGCAAGGGCGAGGCACATGAGGGCTTTTGCGTCTGCTCCTCCAAATCCTCCGGAGTAGAAGAGTACTATTGCAAAAACGGCGGTTAGGCCGAAGCTTATGCCGTAGGGTACTAGTTGTGAAGGTTCATAGAGAAATAACCCTGTGAATGTGATAGCAAAGGCTGAAGGCGCAAGAAGAATCCAAACATGGTTGCTGACTTCGCGGGTTTTGTGGTCGCTCCAAGAAGCATAGATGAAGAAGATGAGGCAGAGAATTGTGGATGCGCTTTCGAGGATTTGCTGCAGACGGGGTCACCGGTGAGATGGAATGTACGTGTAGACGTTTTAAGGTTGTTCGTTGATCAGCATGGCGTAGCCTGATTCTGTTATGATTTTGAAGTAGTATCTTGTTCCGCTTGTCCATGATTGGGTGATGGTGAAGGTGTTTGATGAGTGTGATGCGACTAGTTGTGGGAGTTGTGGTGATACTGTTGCTGTTGTGAGGTTTGTTTGTGAGGTTCCTATGTATATTGCGACGATTTTTGAGTCTGATGTGCCTGTGCTCCTTAGCACTACGGTTATTTTGTCTCCTTGGTTGAATGTGACGAGTTCTACTACTAGTTCTTCGCCTGCTTTTTGTGTGAGGCTGCCCATGTAGGTCATTATCCAAGCGTAGGTGACGGTTATGGCTGCGACCGCTATAACGATTAACAGTAGCGTGGCTAGAATCGGAGATATTCCTTTCGTGGGTCTTAATGCTCTTTTAGTCAACGCGTGTCCACCTTGGCTATCTATGAAATCTTCAGATTGATTATTTAACCTGTATGAATCGAGAATCCGCCTCTCGAATAAGTCAGCATGATGTTTTCATCAGCAGTCAGTCGTAATGGTTGGGTTGGCGTAGTGACTAGTGAAAGCGCAGGCCAGTTTCAAATGTGCTTAGCACAACTGCTCCAGCACCGTAATTCAGGGCACTCTAATGCACGTGTTTAGCGTGTAGAGCTTTGCGAAACGGGATTTCGATGCTACGAGTGGTTGGCACGTTAGTAGAGATTCACAATGACTAACGATCAGTCAACGTTAACGAGTTTTTTTATGGAGGTTCATGATGTCTACGCGAATCTAGTTGACTACCTCGATGGCAACGAAAGGTATGTTCTGTCCGAAGGGGATGCTGCTAGTAATGTTTCCTATTGCTCCTGTGAGAGCAAGATTGACGGGACAGGTTCCTGTGAAAGTGGCTTGTGAGAAAGGAGTGTATGTGCCTGACACGCTTGAGGCAAAATAAACCGGTGTTGCTACATTGTACACGAGAGTGACAGGCGTATATGAATTGGAAATTGCTCCAGTTCCGTTTACATTGACAACATACCAAGCGGTGCCTTGGAAGGCCGATGTTGGAGTTGGAAATATTGAAAATAACACTGAACCAGCAGCCAAAGTGATATCCATTTGGCTTTGATCAAGGTTAGTAATGACAACTCTAAAAGCAAACTGGCCTTTTGGTGGTCCTTTCGCCCCTTGAACATAATAGCCACTGGCACCAGTTGGATACCCAATTAAACCATACGGACTGGACTGGGATACATTATAGTATGTGAAGTTTTGGAAGTTCATCATAAGGGAGCCTATGCCTTGGGTCGTGTTTGACGTTACTATGTTTGTTAATGACGAAGTAACCTTTTGCAGCGACACAACATTTCCTCTGCCCGTTATGAGCCATGAAGCAAAGCTGTAAGTGCCAGTCAGACTTAGGCCTTGAACAGTCACGTTGACGCTGAGGGGTGTGGTTGCTCCGCCTCGAACATTAACGTTTGATAGCGCGGTGAAGTTGTAGCCAGTGTAGGTTGCATTGTTCGCATAAGCCCAAAGGGTGGTGAATTGAACACTTAGAGAACCTATGTTGTTGATAGTGGTTGAAACATTGACTTTGTTGTTCGCATTGACAACGTACGTTGTACTGGTTACTTGTATGTCCTCCGATTGGACGTCGGATTCAAGTTGGTTTTTTTCTCTAATGGCGACATTGTACCCTGTATTCTGTGCGAGTGTCCAGATGAAGGTAGAGGCCAGGATTGACATTATGATAACCATAAATATAGCACCAATAATTGAAGAGAAACCTCTATTTCTTACTCTTAGCCTGTTTCTCCTGATCCTATGCCACGAACATGTTTGCAAAAGAGGAACCCCTCCGCGTTACAACTTTGACTGTGTAAGTGCTATTTTGTTGCAGGGTAATTGAAGACAAAGCGAAATATCCTTCTTGACTCACGCCCAAATCAGGAGTAGGCGTTCCGTTCAGAAATTTCAATTGAATACTAGTAAAGGTGACGGGCGGCGACGCATTGCTACTGACGTAAACTGTCGTAAAGTTCATGTGATCTGCTTTTCCCGAGTTCATCAGGTAAACGGACAAGTTTTTTGCAGCATCATTGTAGAAAACGTATTCGAAGGACACTCTTTCTCTGAGTTTGTCAACATCTGAGTTTATTGATTCACTGTATTGCGTTATATATGCGTTAGACCGGGAATTCGTCCAAGCTACGACAGTAAAACCGCTTGCTATGACGGCACCAACAAGAATCACGTTTGAAATGACCGCGCTGACGCCGCCTCTGTCTCTGAGCAGCTTCTGAATTCCTCTGAGCTTCATCCCAGATCGTTACCTCCCACTTCAAGCAAGCGTATAAGGACTTGGACTTGTGCTTTATGAAGAGCGCGCGCTGGGCTGACTGTTCTTCTGTTTCTTATCAGGTTGTGCGGCAAGCTTCTGCTCTCCATTTCTGACTCACGTCATCTAGTATTGTAACCTTACCCACATTCTTAAGTCTTGCTATTTAAGAATCAAGGCAACGCGTTTCCTGAGACGGCTTTATGAGTGCTTGTGGACGCGGCTCAAACGTATTGACAGTGTTTGATCCACCTGTTTGGGTGGTGATTGGCAGTGACTACAAGGATTCGTATCGCAAGCTTGGCTTTCTTGCTGTAGTCTGCTGACGTTTTTGAAACGTGAGTCCGTTTTAGACGTTAGAAGCTCACTAGCAACGGGAGTGCTTTGGCTGCTAGCACGGCTATTATGACTAGTATGGCTGAGTGTTTGAAGCCTGCTGATATTGATTCTTCTGCTATTTTTCCTCCTACAAGCCCTATGAGGTAGCTGTGAAAGATTGTGGCTGTGGTGAAGGTTGTGATCATTGATGCCATGTTGCCGGTAGGACTGGTGCCTCCTACGATTAGGGTTTTTCCCGTGAACGTGATGATCATTATTGTTGTTGTGACGAGCATGATTGAAGCGAAATAGGGCATAAACACATATGGGCGAACTGCCATTTTCTTCTCTCTATCAACCTCTTGAGTTAGGTTGTTGAATCTTGCAATAGACTCAATCATTTCAATAGTGCCGCCGCCGACGTCAATCGTTTCCACGAGGAGGAACATTACTAGCTGTGCCATCCAGCTTTTCGTTCTTTTTACGAAATCCATTATGACTTTCTTTGCTGGGATTCCCCAAGAGATGTCTGAGCTTATTTTGCGTAGTTCCTTGCTGAATGCTGAATAGTCGCGGTCTGAAAGGCTTTCGATGCACTTCTCAGGAGACAGACCTGTTTTTCTGACTTCGGTAAGGTCTCTCAGAAAGCTGTTGATGCCTTGCTCCGTGCCTTGTTTCTTGGCGGCAACTTTGCTGTTCACTGCCGCAGCTGGCGCTACCGTTATGAAGAGGGCTATTGCGGTTGCCACTGGTAGGTCAATGACTGACCTGAGCGAACTGAAGAAGGGTACCTCTATGAAGCCGACGAAGTTCGTCATTAAGAGGAATAGTGGAAAGGCTATTGCGATGCATGCTCCGAAGATTTTGTATGGTCGCATTTCTACTAGGGGAGTCTTGGGTTGCATGCCGTGAGCCATGTAGATGAACATTAGTGAGAGCATTGGCATCAGCAAGTACGTGTAGAGGATTATGCTTGAGGACATTGAGATGCCTGTGCTGTAGAGAGAGTCAACGCTGAATAGGATGTAGAAGCATAGCGACATTAGCACCATTACGATTATGAAGGTTTCCAATAGCATGCCAAGTCGTTCAGCTGCAGCCTTAACACGCATTGCTCTTATTCTGAAAATATCTTCAGATTTTCGTTCGAGAAAGTGGCTGATGTCTCCTCCTATGATGACTGTTGAGGCGTATCCTGACAGGAAATCCTTGAATATGTCTAGCGGGTTTCGCTTTGCTGCATTGCCGATTGCTGTTAATGGGTCTGTTCCGAAGATTTCGACATCCTTTGTAATATCTCTTGCCTCAACTTGTACTGCAGGCATGAGGTCTATTTCTGAGAGTCGCTTGAAGCTTGTGTATGGAGAGATGCCTCCGGAGGCCATTACGCTGATGTAGGCGGTTGCGAATGGGACTTCCCGTTCCAGGTTGCTGGCTCTTTCACCTGCTCTTGACATTGGAACTAATAGAAATCCTATCATCACGTAGGATGGTAGTGGGATCAGGAAGATGATGGGGATGAAGAAGTAGAAGTATAGGACTACTATGGATATTATTGAGACGGGAACTGTTAGTGCTGCAATGAAGAACATTAGAGAGACGTATGTCTCTGGGTAAATCTTGATTCGTGCTCTATCAAGGTAAATCCTGAATCCTGTCACGCGTTTCAGAAAGGAGGGTGCTATACCCCCGAAGATTCGAAAGGCTAGAGTTTCAAGGGTGTTGAGCAAGGGCAATAGCCATTACCTCCTCTCCAGCGACAACTCTCTCGTAAATCTGGCTTGGTTTAGCGTAATACTCGGCAATTATTGCTGCAACGTCCTTGTAGCTTCTGATGTTGCGTTCTCGCATCCAGTGCAGAACCTCTTTGCGCCTCCCTATTTCTTCAAGCAGTTCCTTCTTGCTTACTCCTGTGAGATCAGAGATTGACGCAAGCATCACGCTTTTGTCAATCGTTTCCACGTATTCGTCTTTTGTCGGGTGCCACTTGAAAATGCTCTTGTAATCTTCGTAATCGGCGATCTCGCTGACGGCGATCACACGTCTATAGGCTTTTCTTTCGCCACGTTTGATGAGGTGAACCCTTTGAATCGACAACATAACATTCATCAGAGGTAGATAAGCTGGCGATATGTCCATAGGCTTCTGGGTTAAACGCTTTATGGCTGAGTCCATATTCTCAGCGTGCATGGTGCACATGCCACCGTGGCCTGTGGCTAAGGCCTGGAAGAGTACGTATGCTTCTTGTCCTCTAACCTCGCCCACGATCAGTACGTCTGGTCTGTGTCTCATTGAGGTTTTTACAAGGTCGAATAATGGCACTTCGCCGATTGTGTTTCCTAGGCCGTAGCTTTGTCTGGCGATTAGGGAAACCCAGTTGTCGTGAGGCAAGTTGAGCTCGGCTGTTTCTTCTATTGTGATTATTTTGCTTCCAGGCTTGATTAGGCAGGCTAGGGCGTTTAGAGCTGTTGTTTTTCCTGCGGCTGTTCCACCGAGGATCATTATTGATGCTCTGTTTTCGAGGCACATCCAGAAGTAGGCTGCCATTTCTTCTGAGAAGGTGCCTATGTTTATCAAGTCGATTATTGAGTATGGATCTTCTCTGAATTTTCTGATGGTGAAGGCGGTTCCGAAAGGTGTGACTTCACGTCTGTAGCATACTGCTAGTCTGTGCTTTCCTGGTAGTGAAGCGTCTACTATGGGGAAGGCTGAGCTGACGTGTTTTCTCGCCATGTGGACGAGTTTGACAACAATGTTGTCTAGTTCTTCGTCGCTTTCCATTTCGATGTTTGTTTCGATGCTTTCGTAGTTTCTGTGCCAAATGTAGATGGGTTTCTTTACCCCGTCGCAGGAGATGTCTTCGATGTTGGGATCTCGCATTAGTGCGTCGATTTTGCCGGAGCCGACGAGGTCTCGTTCGGCGTGGTAGAGGATTTTGTACCATGAGACGTCTGGCAGCCAGCCTAGGCTTATGCGGTATTTGTCCACGATTTTTTTTGCTTCCCTTGTGAAGAATCCTCTGGGGTCGTCAACTTCTCCTTTTGGGGCTTCTATTTCTGCGAGAAGTATGTCGAGTACTCGTTTGTAGATGGTTTTTTCAAGCGAGTCTAGTTGCAACTCGTCCAGTATGTATTTGTATTCGCCTGTTTTTGGGTTTTGGGCTATTACGACGTGTGCGAATGGCTCGAAGAGGGGGTATTTTTCGATGACTTTGTAGCCTCTGGGTATGGGTCTTGAGGGGGCTGCTGGGATCGTTGCCTGCTTTTGTTTTGGGCGGTTGACCTTAATTCTGGTCTTCTTTAGCTTGGCAAGCGTTTCTTTGAGTCGCAGCTTTGGCATCGCTTTTCTCCTTTTGGTTTTTATGATGTGGCAGTCTATTAAATATTACGTCTCACTAAACAATTCTCTCATCCTCAATCTCCGAAGGAGACTGAGATAATCTTCAACTTGATGAGCACGGCAACTATGCTCACGATCACTATCGGTATGACCGCAATCAGCAGCACCATTGTCAAAGGCCAGCCTTCACTTTTTGGGGCAGTCACCGTTATCGTTGTTTGGCTCATCCCAGACGCGTACCCGTTCTTGGTCACGTTCGCCATTAGAGTAAGAGTTAAGTCGCTTGAAGTCTTTGGAGTGGCGAATTCAAAGACACACGTACCTTCCGGATCCGTGTTTCTCGTCGCGTAGTTGCCGTCAAAGGACAATATTGTAACAGTTGTTCCATTCACAGGCGTTGAATCCTCTGCACATTTTACAAGCAACGTTACTGTCGCTATTTCTTCGGATTGAACCGTTGGCGCAGTCATTTGCACGTTGAACGTCCTAGGCATCACTGTCATTTCTAGTAGGCTTCTGTATTCGAGGTAGCCTTCTGCATTGACTATTGTAGTGATGCTGATGTTGGTTTGCTCGTTGACCGCAGGCGTTTCAAAAACAATCACGACTTCGCCGTCTGTTCCTGTGAATCCTTTCACTGTATTCGCGTTTTCTGACGTTATTTCAACGTTTGCATCTTGAATGGGTCTGCCTTGATATTGGACGCGGAAAGTGATGTTGAGCATTTTCTCCGAGTATGTTGCGTTGGATTCAGAAGTGATTTGGGCAGAGAGCGCTTTTGGCTTCACGGCGACTAGTGTGCTGTTCTCGCTGGACACGTAGCCGCTTAGAGTAGCCTTCGCAAATATGGTTGTGTTGATTCCGTCTTCGCTTGTTGTTCTTGGAGCCACAAAATTGAAGCTTGTAAAACCGTTTGAATCCGTAGTTGCTGTTGCAGGTGCAAAGTTCCCGCCAGAATCTGACGTCAATGTTACCGCTACATCGCTGACTGCAACAGTGTCGCATGTTACGTGGACAGTCACATTAGAGTTTGTCTCAGACAAGATTTGGGCAGGATAAGCTGTTACGTCGGCGATGAGGATCTTCGGCGTTACAGTTATGTTTCCTTCGCCGTATGCCGGGTCGTACCCTGTCTTGTTGGCGATGACGTTGACGAGGATGGTGATTTCGGTTAGTGTCTGAGGGGCTGCAACGTTGAATGCTGCTGTTCCGTTTGCATCTGTGGTGCCGCTTGAGTATGACAGGACTGTTCCGTTGTCCAGAGACAGTGTGAGGCTTAGGAGTGCCTCTGTGATGGGTTCGAGTAGACTGTTCTTGACACTGATTGTCAGCGTGGTTGTCTCTTCTGATCTGACTACTGCAGGTTCAGCGATCACGTTGACCGTGAGAGGCGGAAGGATTTTTACGTAGGCGTAGTTTGAGCCGTCGACATGGTTAGGTGAAGAGACTCTTGCGATGATTCTTAGGTCCCTTATTTCGGTGACGTTAGGTGTAGTGAATGTCGCGTGGAAGTCGCCGTTTGATTGGGTTAAGCCTGATATTGGGGCGTGTTTTTCTCCCTTTAGTACGAAGAATATTCCGACGTTTGCGTTTCCTACTATGCCGGTGCTGTCTGAAGCGTGGACTGTAACGTTGACTTCATGGTTAGAGCCAATGGTTTCGATACTGAGGGTAATCTGTGCGTCTAGGGCAGGCAGGTCCTGTACGTTTACTTGCGATAGGACTTCGTTGCTTTCGGCGCCGAAATCGTCCATCACTATTAGGCTGGCGTTATATGTTCCTGTGGTAGTGTAGGCGTGGTTGACGAGCGACAGTGTTGTCCAAGAAGGTTCCTCTCCTTCTCCAAAATTGAACAAGTATTGGTCGACTCTGCCGTTGCCATATGCGTCAGTGTCGTTTGAATCAGTGCCTATGAACGTGACGTTTTGGTTGGGGGCGACTGTGATTTTGTCTGTCCAGAGAACGGCTCTTGGTGGTGTGTTGTTGTAGTCGATGGGGGCAGTGAGCCAGTATATGAAGTCTAGGCTCGTGGGGCCTGCTTCTAAGTGGTCTCCTTTGCCATTTGGGTTAAGTGACGGGTGGTTTGGTCCGGTCTTGTCTCCCCAGTAGTTGCGGGTCGCGTCTACAGTTCCATTGGTTGCGACCTCGATACCTAGGCTGTTGCCGTACATGTCGTTGAAGTTGGCTGCGTGGTTTGTGCCGCCTTCGTAGTAGATTCCTGCGTCGTTGTTTAGGATGTAGTTGTGTGTGACGTTTGTGCTTGAGTTAGTTGAGACGTGGAAACCGTGACCGTTGGCTGAGACCGTGTTGTTGCGGATGTCGATGTTGTCGTAGTTTTCTGCTTCGAGGACTATTCCGTTGGTGTTGTTGAGGATTCTGTTCTGGCCCAGAGTCATGGTTGAGGTGAGGTTTCCGGTTAGGGCTATGCCGTTTCCGTTTGACTCTATGATGTTGTTTTGTATGGTGAGTTGGTTGCTGCCGGCTGTTTGGATGCCTGCGAGGGTGTTGTTTGCTATTATGCTGTTTTCGATTTGTGCGGTTGCGTTTTCCGCTGAGATTCCGTTTTCGGAGTTAAATCTGACCAGGCTGTTTTGAATTGTTATTATGCTGTTTTCCACTGTTATTCCAGTCAGTCCATACTCTGCAACACAGTTGCTCATGCTTGATGGCTGGATTCCGTTGAAGGTTATTGTATCCCAGTCTCCAGCAGCGGGCGTGTTCCTGTTTGACGTGAATTTTATCATTTTGTTCGGTTCGCCTATTGCGATTAGGGCTCCTTCAACTGTCAGTGAGAGGTTCTCTCCGAATCTCACTTCGACTTGCGGCTCTATGGTCAGAGTCGCGTCTGGACCAATTATGAGGTTTTTGGAAACGACGAATGGGCTGTCTACCAGCGTCCATATTGTGTTCTGTGTGATCGTTCCTTCAACGTATGTTGCCTTGGCTACTCGAAGCATGGTTGCGCCTTGAAGCGTGAAGTAGCCGAAGACCAATGTGAGCAATATAAGTAGGGATTTGGATGTTTTTTTCATACGTAAACGTCCGGTTAAATGTCAAATCTACAGTATTCCTCTGCCTAGTGCTAGTTTAAGCGTTATGAATCCAGAATTAAACTTGAAAATCTGAACCTGTAGCTGAACCGCAGAATCCGCGATGCGTCTCGCGTGGAGACCCGACATGGTTCCGCATAGCAGCCTTGGGAATGTCTAGGATTTGGGTTTCGAAGGATATTGTCAAGTTATTTGTGATAATTTATGTATGCGTTGAGTCTTCCACTTTCCAATCTATCAATTCTTGTGCAGTGCGTAACATGATTTCTAGTTCATCTTCGTTTTTGGCTTTCGCTACTTCTTAATTAGTGTGTTTTACGAAAGAATAGTCACGATGAAACCTTTCTTCCTGTTTATTCTATGCATAGCTGTCTAAGCTGTCTCCGATATTTCTGCCAGCATTGTCGCCTTGTTGTTAAGTGAACAACAAGAATATTGCACTCATCACATTCGACCTGTCTGCTATTCAATTAATGGTGTTCACCGCAAGAGATATGGGCTAGGCTTTCATAACATTATTATACGTGGTTTCAGAATACTCGATGCTGAGAGGAATGGTGAATGTTTAATTACGTCGGAGGTTGTGAAAGATTGCGTAAAATGCTCAACGCCTTCTTGGTGAGTGGTATTGATGAGGCTCACTTAGAGCCTATAGATGCTTTGGTAAAGTCGTCTCAAATTGATGAAGTTAAAGTATTGAACTCATATCTGCCTCTGCCTCAGCAAAGAATCTTGTTTGGAGCATTAAGAAACATATATGGCACAACTGACGAAATGCGGGCAAAGCTTAGAATTGCACATGCAATTAACGAAAACCCCAAAACAGTTGAACGCGCCTTAGAGTTGATGGATAGCCTTTGCGTTATTGCGCCATACATTGATGAGTTCTTGACTCAAGGCGGAACAAGAGAAAGTGATAAGATAAACGAGCTTTCAAGAGCATTATACAGAAAAGCCAATCGTCTTGGTTTTTACCAGACTCTTGATGCTCAGTTGAAACACGCTCAGATACATGAGAGTGAAGTTGAGAATTTTGTCAAGAAATTAACTGAAAACATGGAAATAGAAGTGGAGACTACGGATGAGACCTTATAATGAAAATAGTGGTCGAAACATCAGTTCTTATTGAAGCCTCTATTTTTTGGAAATGTGATGGGCAATCCGTAAAGGGATTCAGTTTCGATAAATGCAACGGTTTGCTTTTTTTCCTTAAGGAACATCCAGAATTTGGAGTAATTACCAAAACAATCGAAGATGAAGCAAGGAACGCACTGGACAAAGCAGTTCTGAGGACAATTCGACAAACCTATTTTACTGATATAAAGGAGAAAATCAGAGCGATGACAATGCAGCACATAGTAAGCAACTATTGCCTTGACAGACTCGACAAATTTGTTGAAGAATGCTCTAGTAGGTTGCCTGTAGACACAAAAGAGCGAGACAGAATCAAAAATGACGAAATCGAACCGTTCTTAAAAGAACTCGTCATGAGAACTGTGCGGTATGTTCAACCTAGAATCCCAGTCTTCGTCAAGAATGTAGAGGTCAGGGAAGAACTAACAGATGTAATTGTGAAGTCCTTACCATCTAAAGGCATTGTTTACAAAGGAATGCCCTCGGATAGAGACTTGACGATAATGGCAGAGGCTACTTTCATTTGTCGAAAACACAAGAATCAGGAAAAAATCTATGTTGCGTCAATAGATAATCATTTCATACCCAACAAAGTGCAAGTGGGCTCTTATCTTTCTGGATACAAGAAATACTTGGAAAATGAGCTAGATTCAGCGGTGCGTGACAAACTTGCTATGCAATTTGGGTTCATAGGTGAAGAACCTACGAGGCTCTTGGGAGTCGCTAAACAGGAATTGTCTGGTCAAGAACCTTAATGATGCCTGAGAAACTTGGCCGAGATCAAGCAGTTTTGAGTCATCAGAAATAACTTGACAATATCGCCTAAGCCGAGATTCAGCTTCGTGTGGTAGCGCAAACACAGTAGCGTTCGGATACTTGTAGGTTCATCATTGACGCTCGCGATCCAAGTTGGTTTGTTCGTGGAGGAATTGGGCGGCATGCTTTAATGGGTTGAGGTCACAACCTAGGATGCATTTGAGGCGGTAATGTTTGAAAAGCTTCGTGGCGTTTGCGTTGGAAGGTTTTCCTTTGGTGCAAGCGGGCGACGACATAGCGATGCTGATCGTTGAGACGGCGGGGAAAGAGGGATTTGAGATTGAGGATGGCGATGTGATCGTGATTGCGCAGAAGGTTTTCTCGAAAGCGGAAAGCAGGGTGGTCAGGTTGGAGGAAGTTGTTGCTTCCAAGAGAGCGTTTGAGCTTGCTGAGAAGACGGCGAAGGATCCGCGGTTTATCGAGTTGGTTCTGCGAGAAACGAGGAGAATATTGAAGGTCTCTCGAGACATACTGTTGGTTGAGGATAGGCGCGGCTTGGTTTGTATTAATGCTGGGATTGATAAGTCGAATATTGAGGGTAAGGATTGTTATGCTTTGTTGCCGGAGAACCCTGATGTGTCCGCAGAGAAGTGCCGCGTTAGGATTGGTGAGTTGACTGGGAAGAGTGTTGGGGTTGTTATGTGTGATACTTATAGTCGCCCGTTTAGGCGGGGGCAGGTGAATTTTGCGATTGGTGTGGCTGGTGTTGGTTTGTTTAGGGATTATAGGGGTCGGGAGGACTTGTTTGGTCAGGTTCTTAGGGTGAAGAATGTTGCGGTTGTGGACGAGTTTGCGGCGGCTGCTGAACTGCTTATGGGTCAAGCTGCTGAAGCAAGACCCGTCATAGTTTTGAGGGGGTTGAGAGATGTGGTAATTAGATATTCGAGGCAAGGCGTGGATGAATTGAGGATTTCAAATGAAGAAGACCTGTTTAAGGACGTTTTGTAATCGCAGTTGCCATAATACGCGATGCGGATTTTCATCGTATGCATGGCTGAAAGAGCGATTGGAGTAGACTGTAGCCCTGCCCTCGTGAGCGTCTGTTGGGTGTGATGAATCAGTTTTCCTCTTGCTTCTCTATGGAAAAGCTTTTAAATGTTCTATAGGGAACATATAGAAGCGAACTAAATATTTGAGAGGAAAAATGAAATGAAATCAAAGAATATGGCTATAATTCTAGGGACGATAGTGATTCTAACGGTTTTAACAACGACATTATTCCTTGCACCATTCGAAGCTCAAGCAGCAACATTTACCTACACACCGGACAACGCAAACATTGAGGGAGTATTAGCAAGCGACAGCTACGTGCTCTTCCCATACTTGAAGAAGAATCTGAAGATCGGTTTCTCCAAGTACGGAGAAATGATCGACCAAGTAGCGAAGATAGGCTTGCTCTACGATGGAAACGACACTTTTGCTCCCGCTTATGGGGTTCCAGAGAAAGAGTGGGTTGAAGGATGGGTTCTCAACATCACCTACGACAACGGCGGAAGCTACGCGAACGTTTGGGCATTCGCCCTACACAGCGACTACTACAACGAAAGCAGCATAGGCGGAGACTGGAAGGAAGGCGTTACTGGCGGATCAGCGACAATTAATCCTCTTGGTGGAAGAAAGACCAGCGGTGGCGCCTTTACAGACCCGATTCAGGTTCTGTACAACGGTCCAAGAAGATTTGTCGCTCTACTGAAGACAACGATTTACGAAGCACCAGATCAAGACACACCCTTAGTGAGTTTGACCTTTACGATAGTCTTCAACAAGGACAAGAAGCAAGTCATCATACTGAAAGACGTGAAGCGTATCGATGAAGGAAAGGGTCACGGGGACATGCAGATCGAATTCGGTGACAGAGGCGAATTTGACTTAGGCAGAAGCGCATCGGGCCAAGCCCCACTATCATATGCCCGCTGGTTCACTAACGAAGGCACAGTCTATGATGGTGACTACCAAGATTGGTACGAAGGAGCACCAGGCAACTACGAAGGGACATACGATGTCTGCCAAATCGTAGATGACGAGTACAAGTGGACAGCATGGGCAGCCTACTGGCCTAAGCCAATCGGAAGATGGGTCGGTTCGACCCAGCACGAGATCTCTCGAGGCACCGGACTACTCGACACCATAACGACCAAAACAGAAGTCATAAACTGGACTGACACATACAGAGCAAACAACAACTACACTCTCGCAAACATTAATGTCACGAAGTATCCACAGAGAATTGCAGGCGCAGTGTATTGGCAGTCAGTTCCAATGGTGTTCGTGAACGACATAATGCAGACTCAGGATGAGGATTTCGAATACAGTGAGACATATCACAACGTGACATTTACAACTGGAAACAATCCATCAGCCGGCTCCACGATCAAGTTCGTCTACAAGATCGAAGTAGAGAAACTAGAGATGGGAACGCCAACTCAAGCACACTCACCATTCGTCATCGGAGAATGGGCATTCAGGATGGACACCCCACTGCAACAATTCCGCGGAGTAACGATCTACGGTGAAACCGACAGAAACAATGGCAACAGCACCACAGGTTCAGGCTACATCTTGGACAGAGAGATCTCCTACTACCTCAATGAGACTTTCAATCCCTTTGACCTATACGATGCTGTACACAAGCAAGACAGTAGATGGGTAGAGATAGATGAGTCAACGTCTTCAACAGCAAGCCAGTTTAACCTTACACGAGGCTTAGACGACCAAATATACTACGACTACGACTACTCATGGGCCGGAGAAGGCGACCATCTTTTCAGCTGGACAGGATACTACAATCAGATTGACCACACGGGTGGGGCAAATTCTACTTGGGTGAACGAGTTCCAGAATACTGGCGATGTCGCGCACAAAAAGAACTGGGCCATGAAACTGAATGGATCTCTAACCGGAGACGAGATGCTGAAGGTCACCCCCACAGTTGGTACACCGACTAGCGCTGCGCCGCTTACACTACAATTCAAGGACCTAGTTGACTTCGGCTTCTGGTACAAAATGGTGAGCGGTAACCAAGGTCCACACGTAGAGATCGAGCTATTTCCGTATGCTAACGCAACCGGAGATTTTATAGTCATCAGTGCACATAAGCACAATCTAAATGTATCCACTTCTGTATGGCAGCACTACACTCTGAACGCAATACGAGACTTTATTGACCCGCCAGGTCAGCATCCAGACAACGCCTTCACTAACGGCACTGATGGTATATGGCACTCATTCGAGTGGTGGACCTCTGCGTATCCCAACTACTACGTCGGCAGTGTCTGCGCTCAAATCCAAGCGGGTAACAGCTCCTACGTCGACGACCTAAGCGTAGCTTATCTTAACAAAGCCTCTGGCATACGCTACGAACGCGTGTACAACATGGAAGAGGACAAGATGGTACCAAGCGACTTTGGTGAATACTGCACATTCGCAGAGAGAGTTCTGGTCAACGGCACTCTGATAAAGAGGTACGGCTACCACAACTCAACAGCCCACGAATCATACTACACGATAGACTTCGCCGACGGAACGATAACATTCTACCACTATGACAGCGGCTACAAACTATGGACGCTTGGAATTGGCACTCACATCAAAGTACTCTACTCGACCATTGAAGAAAACGAAAAAGGACGCTACGAATGGATAGTCGTTGGCAAACCAGCGGCAACCGTAGACTCCTTGGCCACAGCATACGTAACACAGGCCTTCGACTCAATAAAGGCAATTCACGTCTCGAGAGCAGGCATGGACTACAGAGACACAACTTGGGGACCAAACATACCCTTCGTGATCTCTGGACCAGGCACTGGCACACGAGGTGCCTACGTCGACTCGCTTGATAGACCACACCTCAGAGACGACTGGTGCACAACCTGGCCAGTAGCCAGCAGCAACATGATCTTCATGGCAGGACCACGAGCAAACCTCGGCACAGAATACCTCAACGAATTCACAAACGCGTTCTACCCGAGAAGCGAATACGTAGTGAATAACACAGGACACGCAAACACAATCATGGGGTTGACTTGCTGGAACAAGTACAACTACACAAGCGGTTACGGCGTAATATCTGTCTACAAGGACTTGAACGGAACAATCGGATTATCTTTCTGGGGCCTTGAAGCACAGGACTTCTACTACGCATGTCAATGGTTCTGGAACTACCCCGCCGGGATAACATGCCCAGATGGAGCAGTAGTGTACTCAGGCATCGAATACCTGCAACACGAGAACCACGGAGTCACCGACATAATCCTACATATAGACTACGAGGATCCTACACACCCAACAGTCTCTACCAACGACTTTATCCATCTTGGAGAGCGTCTCGGAACAATTAGCGAGAAAGGTCAGCACGACCCATAACTCGCCCAAACCTTTTTTTCTTTCTTGTTCTCGTTTTTTTCGTGTGAATGAACTGCAACCGAACCTTAGTCTCCTAACCACCAAGTATACTGCTGGAAGGGTGGCACCGAGAGGATCTGCATCACATGCAAGTCGCTTAACGTGTAGTGTCTACGGCTTCTTCAGGAGGACCTCTACTGTCTCATAACCGGGAACTGGCAACCGCAGAGGTCTTAGCCTGCTCATGTTTTGGCGTTTCAAGTAGTATCTGGAATCTGGGTTTCTTAGGCCGATTCTTACTAGCAGTCGTATGAGCAGGTCTGTAACAGAATATGCAACATGATTCGTCGTTAAGCTGACTGTCACAAAGCCTTCGCGTGAGAATGAGTCAACAAACTCCTCTTTTGACGAGTACTCTCTTACGTGCGTGGGATCCAGCCTAACCGAGCCGTCTCTGAAATACACGTATACTCCCCACCGTTTCTTGACTACGGAAGTAACGTACGCGAAGCCTTCATGTTTCAGGAGGCGTCTTATCTCTGTAACCAGCGCTCTTGCGTTTTCGACGTGTTCTATCACTTGTGTGCAAATCACCAAGTCGAATGAAGCGTCTGGCTGTTTTAGATTAGAAGCATCTGCGGCTATTCCCTTGGCGAAAGGGAGATTTGTTCTCAGCCGATCTATTCTGTCTTGGGAGGCATCTACGCCAACGATTTCTTCCGCATTCTCTAGGAACTTCCTCTTATGCAGAGCAAAGATGAACTTGCCATCTCCGCATCCAATATCGAGCATTCGAAACTTCTGACCACGCTTGCCAAGCCCAATGAGGACTGATTCGAGCAGTCTGGGGACATCCTCGTCGTAGAACTGAAAGCACGTCTTCGAATATCTCTCAAACAACTCGTTTTTTACCATTCACATCTTCTCATAGAGATCTAGTGCAAGAGTCACGTACTCGGTGCGCGCTAAAGCCAGTAGCTTTCTCGCAGACTTCTCTTGAAAGCGAGTTTGATTTATAGATTTAGCTAGCAGCAATTGAAATGAGGTGTCAGCGTTCGTTCGGGGATGCCTCCCGCAGAAGCGCCTCTTCTTTCCTGTTTTCCCATGTTGGCAGGCCATCAGTCCCGTTTCGCACGCTTGTATTATTTGAGTTAACGGTGACTTTACGGTGCGCGCGCTGAAACTGCTAGAGGTGCGTAATTCTGTTTCAACACATACGGGGATCCACGATTGAATATGTATGTTTAGCGCGTGCCAACACTTCATTGCCTTTCCCAAACATGTCAATCATTAGTCTGGGCAACCTTTGTTCAGTGATGCGCACACGGATTGCCCCAAAAATCAATAAGGAGATTGAGCTTATTGAGAATCGGAGAATCAGAGATGATTAGGAACAAGGTAACAAGAAGAAGAACAGTCATTGCATCTGGAATAGTATGCCTGGTCGTCCTAGCCAGCGTAGGGGTGGCGATTTCAAATTACGCAACCTCGATCAGCAACAAACTGAACATCAGCCCACATGAGCCGGAGTGCCTGGGAGGCGAGGACAGGATGCCTGCAAGCACAAGCGACAAGCACGACACTGGAACGAAGGAATTCAAACCAGATGAGTTGTTGGTCAGATTTAGAAGAACAGTGAGCGTAGGAGTTGCTGAAAATACAGTCGCAAAACTTAACGCAAAGATCCTCCGGCATTTCCCAAAAACAGATGTGTATCACCTCCGTTTGGGCGGAGACCTCTCCATTACAAGCGCGTTGGAGACGCTCAAGAAGAATTCGGACATTGAATATGCTGAGCCAGACTACGTATACAGGGCTGGTTCGCTAATCATACCAAACGATGATTACTTTTCCCTTCAATGGGGTCTCCATAATACTGGTCAGACAGGAGGTACGCCTGACGCAGACATAGACGCTCCAGAAGCGTGGGATGTGACAACTGGTAGCAACGCCACCGTGGTGGCCGTGATTGACACGGGGATAGACTATACGCATGCGGACTTGACCGCTAACATATGGAGAAACCCAGGGGAAATCCCCGGAAACGGAATTGATGATGATGGCAACGGATATGTCGATGACGTCTACGGGATGGATGCGTTTAACCATGATTCAGACCCACGTGATGACTTTGGCCATGGAACCCATTGTGCTGGAATCATAGGAGCGGTTGGAAACAACAGTATCGGAGTAGCAGGGGTCAATTGGAATGCAAGCATAATGGCGCTCAAGTTTCTAAACAGTGAAGGTTACGGCTACACCGACGGCGCAATTGAATGCATTGAGTATGCCGTTATGATGAAGGTAGCCTACGGCGTGAATGTCAGAGTCCTCAGCAATAGCTGGGGCGGCGGAGGCTACTCCCTAGCTTTGTACGACGCAATTGCCGCGGCAGGCGCCCAAAACATACTCTTCATCGCCTCAGCAGGAAACAGCGCTTCAGACATTGATGAAATGCCATCTTATCCTGCCAGCTACGACCTCAACAACATAGTATCCGTGGCCGCAACAGACTACAACGACAACTTGGCCTATTTTTCGAATTGGGGGGCCTCTACGGTTGACGTAGGAGCTCCTGGGGTCAGCATACTCTCAACAATGCCCATGTACCACGTGACAATGAATGATCAGGGGTACACCTTGAATTACAGCTACATGAGCGGCACTTCCATGGCCTGTCCGCATGTCTCAGGGCTTTCAGCGTTGATCTTGGCTTTGCATCCGAGCTATTCTTACGTTCAGGCAAAGACTCGAATTCTCTCGACAGTCGACGTGCTACCAAGCCTTAACGGCAGCATTCTGACTGATGGTCGAATAAATGCTTGGCGAGCTCTAACAACGACTGAGACGTCAATGTGCATCAACATAATGGAGCCGACCGCAAGCTTCACAGCTATCGAAGGCGTGCAATACAACATCAGTGCATGGGTCCATACAGTAACCGACCCGATATTGGGCGCTTCTGTGACGGCGAATTTCACAACTGGAGAGCCTAGTATAGCTCTTAAGGATGATGGGGTTGCACCTGACAAGTCTGCTAGTGATGGAATCTACACCGCTTCCTACACTCCAAGCGTCACGGGAAGCCTTGTGATCACAGTTAACGCGTCAGCCCCAAGTTTCGCCCCAACTTCGTCATCAGTTTCTGGAAGCGTCAAGAGTGTACCCAACTACGTCTTCAACGAAGGAACATATCAATGGGTTGAACTAGACGAACAAACTGTAGGACTATGCTTAGGCGACGATGACATGTTAACAATAACGTCACCATTTCCAATCAATTTCTACGGGGACCTCTACTCGAACCTGACGATTAGCTCAAATGGAAACATAAACTTCGAGAACAAACACCTTGGACTCCAGAACTACCCAATCCCCTCTGCAAACGGCTACGCGGTAAAACGACTTATCGGAGTCTTCTGGGATGACTTGAACATGAGAACCTCTATTAATCATGGAGAAGTCCTCTGTAATATAGTTGGTTCGTCACCAAATCGAACGCTTGTTATAGAATGGAAGGATGTGGCCCACTACTTCAACGAAGGCAGCGCCACTTTCGAGATTCTTTTCTATGAAAACAGCAGTGATATAGTCCTTCAATATCAAAATGTCATTTTCGAAAATCCAAACTATGACTACGGTGCAAGTGCTACCATAGGAATTCAATATGACCCGCAATGGGGCACACAATACAGCTACAACACGCCTTCACTCAGCAATGGACTTGCACTCCGATTTCGCAGTAGCCAAGCCTCTTCGTTACACTCTTTGGCTTCAGGAATTATGGGCGCCCCTGAGAATACCGTGTATTATGTGAGGACGGGCAATGTATTCGACGACTCTGCTTTAGGCTTTGTCTACGGCAAGTCCGCACGTGGCCAGAACATTGTCAGCCAATGGAATGGAACCCATGTTAACCAAACGACAGGCAAGCCTCTGTTCTCGGAAAACATAGTCACGTTCGGTGGAAGAATAGCAAACAAGGTCACGAAGTATTATGAAGACTACGGCCTGGCTAAGATCGGGTTCGATGAGAACGCAACGCACTATATGTTCAAATATATCGGAACAGGGTCGATCGTGTATGCAGTTGCGAAGTCAACCTATAACCCTAACGGTAAAGATTACTTTGCAGTCCAAGCGTTCATGGATGGGAGCAGGACAGTTCTCATTTTCACGGGTATGGCTTCGGCAGTGGGGACTTATGCAAGTGGAATATGCTTTGCGGACCTGGTGTGGCCTCACATTGCTGACTTTGGAGAGTCGTACTACATCTATTGTTGGGAGGATCTCAATGGCGATGGAGTACAATCATCAAACGAAATGTCGCTGAAAGCCTCAGGGAACTAGCTTGCTGCAAGCTAGAATAATCCTTTTTTCTATTTAGCGCGTGCCCCCCTTTTTCTTAAGTATTCCCCAACGTCGAGTTTCCCGTGCATACACGTGCTCTAGCTGCTAGAGGGTGAATAAGGCATCTTTGAGATTGTTAGCGCAAGGGCTAAAGATACTCTAGGCGATCTCGGCGAGGTTCATCGGCGACGACTGACTCTGCTTCTTCTCAAATCCCACACCACATATACGAGACATCCAAGAATCGTTGTAGCAGAGACTATTGATCCGTAGTAAAGCATTTTCTGTGGTTCGTACTCGATGGTGATTTCCAGCTGTCCAGTTTGGTTAATCCAGAAGCCATTTATCAAAGAGTAGAGGGGGGTTGATTCTATTCTTTGACCATTGACATGTGCAACCCAAGACTGGTCATATGGTTCTGCTAACGAAAGAACAAAGGGCTTAGTTGCATTAACCGTAACCACGTAATTTGTTGGATTGTTTCTCTTGAATCCGGTTACTATCGCGGGGGGCTGATCTGCCAGAAGTAGGTTCTCAAGAGTCGTATTCTCTTCTTTGCTCTCCATAACCGTCAACATATCGATCTCTAGCGGTTTCTCAGAAGACAGTTCTAGCGTGTAGTTGCCCGAAGAAAGATGGAATTGAGGAGAGTAGAAGAAATCTAGAGAGTTTGGTTCGATCAGCACGTCGGTGCTTTGCGAGTGGTCGCGGTCGTAGAGTCTTGCTTTCACCGTGCTCTCTTCAATTGAAAACGCTCTTAAACCTATTCTGTAGTCTGAGGCATTCACTGAGGCGATCTCTATTCTAGCTGTTTCCCATAGAGGGAAGGCTTTGGCATTGCTGAATGAGACGTTGAGGGTGGATAGTGGTGTGATGGTAATGTTGTCGAACAGTGTTGTGGCGTTTCCCATCGATTGATCCATGACCCATCCGGCGTTCAGTATCACTTTGATCTTGGTGATATTCTTTGGGGATTGCCAGAAGAACTCGTTGTGGGTCCAGTTGAGTGTTCCATCTGTTCCCCAAGGCAACCCGCAGATCGTTTCCCATTCATCAGTGAAATTGCTGAAGCCAAGGATCTTGATGTGGGACTGCTGGGCGTTAATCAGTTTCATGTCAGCACTAAACTGGTAAGTCGTATCTGGAAGCACAGCTAAATCCTCACTTGAGATCGAGCTCCAACTGTAGGAAGCATTGCAGTTCGTAGTAGCTTCCAGACCTTTTTCGCGTTCGGTTGAGTCTCCGCTTACCCCAAAGGAGAAGGCGCTGCTTCCCAAGCTCCAGTTTGCCAGCCCGTCTTCAAATGAGTAGTTGGGCACAATGCTCTTTTCGTTTCGAACTAGCTTCTCTCCTTCAGCAAAATACAACAATCTAGTCTCGCCCCCGATCCTTCCCAGAAGGTTGTTTGCCGCAGTTGGCTGGTCTATTGGTATTGCCACGATCAGCGTGGACGTGCTAGCCATATCGTTGGCCAGCGTAACTATCCTATCTACATCACTAGAAGAGTAGTTCCCGGAATCTGTATACAGAAGAAGAGGCAGAATGTCATCAGAAAGGAAGTTTAGGCTTGGCGCAGTGTGAATCAAGTCTCCGAGTACTAGCATGGGATTTGAAGAAGGAATTGTGGCATAGGAGTTTGCGTACTCGTTCTCGTAGACCTGCCACTTGCCTGACTCGAAAACCTTCAACATGTGGCACTGATGCTCGAAGACCTCCTGCAGTTTTGACGGAGGATACGCGTTTTCAGCCCATTTGGGTCTTGCATCTAGTCTTACTACAACGTATTTCACCGCCAAAGGCGCAAGCAGTTTCCCCAGATATAGGTCATAGCAATCTTCGTACATGGACGACTGCAAGTATTTTAGATAGCTTCCTACGAATGGGTCTCGGGATTTTGGAGACAGCGCATATGAGGATAACAAGTATTCGTCTGCAGGGTCAACACCAGAGACGTTGGACCATTCATAATGCAATTCGAGAAACGGCGGCGCCCACATCACTCGTGAATAGCTGTCATTTCTTCCGACAAGAAAATCTTTGACATCAAACCAGTATGAAGGTGGGTTTGTAGCGTTCAGTTGACCCATGTAGTCACCTGACAGCATGTTGGGGATGGAATAAATCAGAACAACGCTCAAGATCAGGATTATAGAAATACATGCTGCTAGAGTTCTCGTATGTCTTCTGAGACGGAAGCGCCCAAGAATGTGCGCACTCTCGGTGTCATGCTTCGAACGCAGCGCCAACAGCATCTCCAAGAGACTTCCCATTAAAATGCTATACGACAAACCAACGACTGCAATGAACTTGTAGGAGTCCCGGAATAAGGCCATAGGGGGAAAGCAGTCGATCAATTTCTTGTAGTCGTAAGGAGAAAAATTAGCGATCGTTGGTGGCAGCAGAAAGACCAGCGCCGCAAGTCCAAAGAAAACAGTGAATCTATCCTTTTTCACATACAGAGCTACAAATGAAAGAATAGGAATCATGAAAGAAGAAGCGATCCAAATCGTTGAGAATGGCCCCAAGCTGTCAATAGAACCTCGGAAATAGGGCAGCCAATAACCTGTGAGACGCAGAGTATTCAGCGTGCTCAGTTGACCATTCACGACCTCAATAATCGAGCTCTCGACAGCAGGGGCTATCATCGTTGTTTCTACAACATTATAACGGGTGAAGGTCGGGAGTAACCATGAGAAATTGAGTGCCAAAGGCAACCCGAAAAACAATAGCAAACCCAAAATGCGCCTCTTGTCGAAGCTTCTCGATGAGACACTTTCGAAAATCGCATGCAAAAGAACCAAAAAAAGCACCAACACATAGGTATGCATCGTAAAGCTCAGTATTAATCCCAGAGTCAATGTGGCCAACATGAATTTCGAATCGATTTTCCATTTGGAATTGAGAATGACTGCAAGGGGAATAGGTATAAGGCTATAACCCCACAATAGATTGAGATGGCCAGAAGCTAGACGGTCAAACGTCCACGGGTTGAAAACATAAAGCAAGGAAGCAAGTAGACTAGGCAACCCCGACATCATTCTTCTTGAGAACACGAACATGGAACAACCAGCTATGATAAAGGGTATCATGATGAAGAGCTTGGTCAAGATGTCAGGACTTGCCAGCAAGCCAAACAGGTTGTATAGAGACCAAAAAGGTATACTGGATGAAAGGACCGGGTCGAAACCACCCCCAACCTTCCCGTACCATACATAAAATCTGTTTGCCAATGACTCCCTGATTTGTTCTCTCGTGAAAGGAAAGGTCATGTCATCCTTAGATATGAATCCACTTCCAAGCAGTACAGCTCTCAGGCTTACGATGACAGCTAGAAGAATCAGCACCAATGACACTACGTCCAATAGCTCATTCTTCTTCAGCATTCTCATCCCTCGTAGGCCCCACGTATGTTCTTCCCAGTTGAGGTGGATGGATGGTTGTGGCATTCTTTCATGACGCAGTTACATTCCGTCGGGAGTGAACAAAGACTGAGAAAGCGTGCAAGAATATTGAAACCGTTATCCAAAGATTCCGGTCCAATCCTTGCTCGGGTTAACCATAGTTCGCGTAAGCCAACGTTATTTGTCATTTCCTGCAAAACCCCACGAGAACCTACAGCAAAAATCGCCTCAGTCACAACGTCACCTTGATCGTCTTGCAGGAGATGTGTTTTGAGGACAGAGAACGTTATATCAGGTCACCAACGGTTCCTTAATAACATGCCGCGAGTGATGCAGTTTTGCATGAGAATCATAGTCTCTGCGTTATGCGTGGAACACGATGTCCCATAAATCATGGCTATCCCCCAATGGCCTTCTACTTGACCAACAAGCGCTATTATGTCGAGATCGCTACTGAGGAGCATGTGGACTCCTTCCTTGATCCTGAATATATAATTTCACCTATTCTTGCTCTGAGGCAACACTTTTTGAGGCGCCTTCAGCTTCGTTTTGATTTGACGTTTCCTAGTCTGAAAAACGTGATTAGGGGAATGCATGTTGCTTGCGAATCCGCCCTAGCTTGGCTCTGGAATCTTGTGTCTTCTGAACGTATGCTGCTTATGCAGCATCTAGCAAGCAACTGACTTGATGCTTTACGCAAAATGCGGTCTCGTGATCAATTAGGTGGTGTGCTTGAGATCCGGAGGCTGTCGGCAAGTTTGGACACGTGAGCATCCCACGAGTGCTTCCCCGCTTTTGTCCATGCCCTTTTCCCCAGTTGGCAAGCGTATTTCGCATCCTCACTTAGGATCTGTATCGCCTCCGTAAATCCTCTAGTATCTCCTTCGTTTAGAGCAAGAATTTCATTTCCTTCTTCGAGAATTTCCAAGACGCCTGATCCCCTAGCTACAACAGAAGGGCATCCGTTTGCAGCGGCTTCCAATGGCGAAAGACCGAAATTTTCCATTTCCGGGAAAATCAGTCCACGAGCACGTTGATATAGCCTTGCTAGTTCTGTTTCTGTGGGCTCAAAAATGAATTTAACCTTGTTGCCAAATCCGCGATAAGATTCAAAGACCTTCTCCCATCCTCGTCTTCTTCCACCAGCAATGACGAGGTTGAAGCTCTCTTTTCTCAAGAGGTCAGCAAGGAACCTGAAGGCATTCCTTGGAGAAATAAAATGAACAAACAGGAAAAAATCGTCTTTGTCATCATTGACCTGTTCTGTCCGGACGCAGCCAGGATACAGCGGCAAGCCGTCTATTGCGTACTGTTTCCTAAGCTCTTTGAGCGTTTTCAAGGAGTTCGTAAATATGCTTGCCGAATTGTCAAGGGCCTTCTTGATTTTATCGTGTCTAAATAAGGGAAGGCTTCCCGGGATTCTTTTGAATCCTGCATCATGAATATAGGCGATGTAGGAACCCTTGTTCTTCTTGGCCAACCTGTTTGCCAACACTGTTGCGGGTATGTTATGAGATACTATTGTGTTGGATTCCAGTTCCATAAACCGAGCAAGAAACATGTACAGAACTCTAGAGACTACCTCAAACTTGGAAGCGTATCTGACCTTCAGATTATCTAGGAGTTCCCTGAAGCATTGGTTCTCTCTTATCAGGCTTACTATTTCAACATCGTAGCCAAACTGGGTTCTAAGCAAGCTGGCTTCCATTAGACCAACCTTCGCCACTCCTTCGTACGAGATCTTGGGCAGTATGAACGTCAGCTTCCTGTCAGCGTTGGGTCTCAGAACTCTTGCTTTATTGCGATCGCTTGACCTCTTCTTCATGATCCATCACGAGCAAGACTTCGATTTTGGATACTTGGAGTTGGGGTTAATATGCTGGACATGACCCCAAGAAGAGCCGCCGTGTATCTCACGAACTGATAGAGAGCAAAACCGACGGGCAGAATCGGATCGCAGAGCAAGTTTCGCAAGGCCTTGGAATGGCTTCTTCTCAGTGGACTTAGCTGTAGTAATGCTCTGTTCGGATTCTTCCTGAGGAAGACTCTAATACTTTTGCCGTAGTAGTAGTGTGTCCGAGCAACTTGAGCCAAAGTCTTGGGTTCTCGAATGTGGATTTCTTCGGCCTTGATTTGACCGATTCTAGATCCTCGGTTGATGAGTCTATTGTGCAGGTCATAATCCTCAGCGGCTGAAAGGTTCTCATCAAATCCTCCTATCTCCTCGAATACTTCCTTCTTCCAAAACCGGGATGCGACATTAAGCATGTCGTTCCTGTAACAGTCTCTCTCTATTTTTCGAATCCTTGCCCAAAGACTTACGGTTGGATCAGAAGTGTTGTGAATGATGATTGCATCGTAGTTGTTACTCTCGGAGCTTTCGACTGCTTCCTGAATGACGTTGCGCTGAACTACGAAGTCGGAGTCAACTCTATAAAGGTATTTTCCAGCAGCCTTCCCAGCCCCGAAATTAACTTGAGCGCTTCTTTCGGGTCCTTTCAAGAAGACTTTAGCACTGTGTTTTACACTGATGTCTCGAGTTCTATCCCTTGAATAGTTGTCAACAAGGATGATCTCGATGTTTCTGTAGCTCTGTCTTAGGATGGATTTCAGGCATCTCTCAATAGTCGCTTCCGAATCTCTTGCCGGGATTATGACTGAGACCAATGGCTGAGCATTTGCGATTTTCTCGCACGCACCTTTTGGCTGTTCTATTGATGTCAGTTGATTTATAGTTTTCAGTCCAACTGGGCGCTTGGGCGGTTAGTCTGCAGAATGTCTGCTGAGGATCTTGTGTGTAGCAAGCGATTCAAGTGGCGATCTGTTACATGGCTTGTCCTGAGGAACTCGTCTCGAGTCGTACTACACACATTCGTTTGGGCGAGGAGATGCCCTTGATTGCTCGTCGGATCCAGTCTTTTCTTGACAGACTATGACTAGGTTTTGGCAACAGTCGCCAGGAGCTTGATGAATTCCTTCGCTGTATCATCCCAGTCGAATTTCGTTGCCCACCTTCGTGCATCTTGTGAGAGTTCCTTTTCGAGCAATTGGTTGGATAGAACTGTGATAATTGCGTTAGCAAGCTGCTCAACGTTTCCATATGGAACCAAAAGACCTGTCTTTCCGTTGATCACTGAATCTCTTAGCCCTGGCACATTGTAACCGACAACAGGGGTTCCGCATGCCATTGCTTCCATTGCCGTCAACCCCCATCCTTCGCGAATGGAAGTTGTCACGTAAATCTGAGCGCTTTGGAGCAGTCCAACTTTCTCTTGGTCACTTATCTCTCCTAAGAATTCCACATGATCGTCTATGCCGAGTCTTCCAGCAAGCTTTTTCAGCGATGAGCAATCACCTCGACCCGCAATCGTTAGTCTTATTCTATTTCTCGCTTCCTTCTGCAAGAGATTTACCACAATATTAAGCACCTTAAGCAATTGATCCAGATTCTTGTACCGCTTGATCCTGCCTACATAGACTAAGTGAGGGTAGGGACTCTTGAATTCAGGCTTCGGTTTAAGGAATTGTTGGTCGATGCCATTATGAATAATCCTTATATTAGCTTCGGGTATTCCAGATTGCACAAGATCTCTTTTTGTGCTTTCCGAGACGGTAACGAATGGGATGTTGTGGTAGATAAATGGAATCATCTTCTCAGCTGTATAACCAACGATCGCTTTGTCCCAGGAAAGCTCTTTGAAAAATATGTCTTTCACCAGATGGTGTACCAAAGCGATCTTTGGCTTTTCTACGTAGAGCGGTGTGAAAAACGGTACACCATTTATGTCGTCTATCACTACGTCATATTCCCTTTTCTTCAAGCTACGCAGATATTGTTTTGCAGCCCACAGGTATACGGTGTAAGGGTGTCCTTTTCTAATGATTTCCACTCCGTCTGATTCCTCATGATCAATACACCCGTCATATTTCCCGCAAAAAAGCGTAACCCTATGTCCAAGCTTAACCCACCTCTTGGCAACTTCCCTAACATGGACTTCAGCTCCCCCAGCCTGTGGATTAAACCAGCAACGCCAATTGAACCATAGTACGTGCAACAGCTCTAACCTCCCTGATTCTTGACACGTGAGCTAGAAAGTCAGATTCCTACTTGTCCTATATCAGTCTGTTACTTGGGTATCGCTTTTCTGAATCAATAGGCATATGCCGCATCATATTCTGCATGGGAACAGTTGCAAAATCTGAGAAACTCGACGGCGTACTAGCGTGGTTCCATCGCAGAGAATTGCTACGCGCAACGAGAGTGTCTGGCTGACTGCTTAGAGATAGTGATTGCTAACTTGGCCCATTCTAAACATGACGTGAAGCAAACCATGCCCTGTCCCTGAGTCTGAATCTCAGTCTAAGCAACTTGAAAACCATAATGGCTCCATCAGGGATCAGCCTGAACTTCGAATTTCTCTCTCCAGTTTCTGTCCATCTTACAGGAATCTCGATCATTCGCAACCTCTTCAGCTTCAATCTCAGTATCAGCTCTGTGTCGAACAGGAAACCATTCTCAGCAGTCTCATCAAGCACATCGTTCAACACTTGACGATTGAATCCCTTGAAACCGCATTGGTGGTCCAAAACACTGTCCCTGAATAGGAACCTTACAAGGACATTGTAGGTTCTGCTTGCTATGGCTCTGAACAGCGGTCGCCTTGTGCAGGATCCCCGAGAGTGCCTTGACCCTATCACAACGTCATAGCCATTATCCACAAGCTTAACCACGTCATGAAGATGATCTAGACTAGTGGACAAGTCTGCGTCCATGAACGTCACAATTCTACCTTCACAGGCCTTCAACGCTCTCTTCAGAGCTAATCCCTTGCCAAGACGCCGATCAGAGTGAAGATGAATCACCCTTGAAGAATTCACAGACAAGTCCGCCGCGATCCTTGATGTCTCATCGGAGCATCCATCTTCAGCTATAATTATCTCGTAGTCACGAGTTATCTGCGAAGCTACTTTCTCAATGGATTCCACGTTTTGCCTAAGTATAGAAGCCTCGTTGTAAACTGGGAGCACAATAGACAATCTCGGTTCATATGCAGACGATAGAACCGGTGAAACGAGTTCATTATCTTCAGTCATTCTCACACCCCATTTTCTTTGTTTCTCAGAAAAGAAATGACTTGAAGGATGACTCCCGTGACCAGCAACCAGTAAGCGTACGCCGCAACGTCGCTGGCCACTGCTGGTTTTCCTTGGACCAGCAGGCCTGCACATGTCAAGAGAAGCGTTTGGAATGCTACTATGAAAACTGCTCCAGGATTCTTGACCAAATATCCTTTCACTCTAGAAGCTCTGGATCGCGACCGTTTCATCAGACTATTTTCCATCATTAAGTTGTCCTCAGCTGTAAACATGCGATCCAACATCAACTTATGCCGTAGAGTTTGAAACGCTCGAAATATAAAACTTCCCCAACACCCTTGCCCCTTCGATCGAAACAGTGAACAACAAGTATTTCCTAAGAACACTCAATGACATGACGAACTCGATCCTAACACACGTAGAGAGAACCCACTTAGAGCTGGTTTTCACTCTCTAGAATCATCGAATCCATAGCACACATTTCTTATGTTCTCTCCTTCTCGGATGAAAAACCTTTTAAATCGGAGCCTTACACACTATAAAAAGATAATGTAAATTGAGGAATGAAAATGAAAAAATCTGTAAGTGCAATAATGACGACAATTGTGATTTTACTATCTTTCCTAGGATCAGCATTAATGACACAAACAGTTGGAGCAGCAGATCCATCATCATGGTACAAAACCAAGAACGGCGTTCTCACCTCTGACTATTACTCACTATATCCATACACAGCCAACAGCATCGACATCGGCATCTCAAAATTCGGTGAATTGATCAGTGACAACGGAGCTACTAGCGTTGGCCTGCAATATCCAGGCTACGACGTCGTAGGAACATATGACCAAAGCCTAGAGACTTCACGCGACCCCTTTGCAAATGAGGGTGTTGAGAAGAAACTCTGGTTGAACGGATGGGTTATGGAAGTCCGTTACACGCACAGAACCTTGAGAGACAGACAGATTCTTGCAATGGCTATGTTCGCTGACATGGCAGTTTATGGAGGAGACTGGATTACAGGATTCCCACATGACGATCTTTCTAGAAGCCCACACGGCGGAAGAAAGACAACAGGATACGCAACCACAGACCCGTTGCTAGTGCTCTATGACGGACCAAGAAGATACATAGCACTCTCTGTAACACACATATTCGACTGGAACGATGATAACGACAATGGAGTCGTTAACCACCCAGACGAGACATGGCCTGTTCTCGACATAAGAATTACATTCATATTCGACAAGGTCTCGAAGCAGGTCATAATACTCAAAGACATAAAACTCTTAATGAGCGGCAAAGAACTAGCTTCTCCAGTAGATATCCAGTTCAGTGACCGCGAAGAATGGGACCTCGGACCAGCACCAGAATGGCCAAGCTACGCACACTTCTACCACCAACAACTAACAACATGCTATGGCCCAGAATGGCACATGGCAACAGCCATACTGCGCGAATATGAGTACAAAGGACCAGGCAACATAGACTCAGTAGCAGTAACGGACAGTCGAGACCCATACGGTCCACCAATAGCCACTGGCTCAGTAAGAGTATACGTTAATGGCGTGTTCAAGGAAGAAGGCCTAGACTACGACATTAACTATCAAACAGGAGCAATCACATGGCACATAGCTCGCCCAACCAGCTTAGATGAAGTAATAGTAATCTACAAGCTTCACAAGTACGACATGACAACCCGAGCGCCATTCACCGGCGTTCCCCATTTGTACGATGTAGCCCAAATAATCAGTGCTGACGTGGATGCAGATGGTGACCCCTATCCACAATACGTAGGCTGGAAAGCCTTCTGGCCAGTACTGTCCGACTACACAGTAGACGGATGGACAAATTCACTCAAACCGTTGCTCAATGTAAGCCAACCTGACTTCTTAGCGGGCGAGCCTGACATTCCATTCACAATAGGCGAATGGGACTTCATGCTCGGCAAAGGATACCCGCTACAATTCAGAGGAGTTGAAGTGGTTGGATTGACTGACTACCACGACGCAAGCGATACTCAGATGCTGGGATGGAACCAACTTGACAGTGAAGTGATGTACCAGCTTAACCAAGTTTTCAACCCATTAGATCTAGTGACAGCAGTTCACAAGCCTAGCGCAAGATGGGTTGACTTCACAACGTACATAGACGGCTTAACAATATATGACGACTGGAACACTAACATAGAAAATGTGCCAGTAGTAGTGAGACCAGACCCGTACAGCAATTACATTCAGATAGGACCAAACGAATGGATGCCTGATCCGACTAACTGGAACCAGTATGACGTCTACTCAGAGCGGATTGAAAACTTGGACACAGGCGAGCTTCTAGTCAGAGGACTAGACTACGAGATAGAGCTACTGGCAAACGGTCAAGCACACATAGACTTCTCTTGGTGGGTCTACGGATACATGAAGATTCTCTACTCAACAATGGGTATGTATTCCACAGCGGAAGACAACGAGAACAATGCTCTGGCCGGCGTGCCCGATTACGACATGAATGTGCCTATTAGTGCAGCATCAGCCAACGATCCAATAGAGTTCAACATATTCACACCAGCTTTCGGCCTCAATGGAGATGTAACCCAAGAGGAAACAGCGTTGTACTACGCAAAGCTGAAGATCAAAGCTCTTAACGTCAATAGACAGCCTCTAGCGCCTGAAACAGATGCAGTGTACCTGAACGGCAGATTCTGCGGAATACTCACTGGAACTGGCAACTATGGCATTCCAATAGTAGACAATTGGACAATATCAGAGTTCAATGTGCCACCAAACTATCTGAATCCAAACGGAAAACAACTAGTCCAAATATTCGTTGACTGCACTCACCAGGCCCTACCAGAACAAATAACACCCTCGGACTCAAAGACATGGCCCACCACCGGCGCAGCCAGTTGGGTTGTCGAAGTCGCTTCGGGTCAACTGGTGTTCCAACACTCGCTATATGTTCCTGGAGCACGCTATGAATGGGTAGCTTATGGAAGAGATTCTGCCTCAGTCGACGTAGGAGGTTCAATATTGGTTACTGCAGCTTTCAAGGACAAACAGGTTGAGATAGGCAACTTTGGTCTTGACATGGAATTCCAAGAGTACGGCAAGACATCCGTTCCATACATCATGAACAAATTCACTGGAACAGCACCTGGATGGAGACCAAACTACCACGACACCAAGAGCAGAACTGCATTTGTCGACGACTGGTGTACGAGATGGCCTGTGGCCAGCTCAAGCATAATCGTCGAGGGTGGACCTTTGGCTAACCTAGCTGCACTCTACTTCAACGACTTCACAGACGGCTTCTACGGCATAAACTCAGTCGAAGACGGCTACACACCATATGCGCCATGGCAAAACAAGCTCGCCGGTGTAACCTGCTGGAACAAGAATGCTTACGCAGGTAGCGCCACCATAGGATACGGGCTGATTTCAACCTACTTAGACTTGAACGGGACAGCAGGATTCATAGTGTACGGACTTGCCGCAAGAGACACGACCTACACCAGCCAGTGGTTCCAAAACGGTGGGATACACCAACTCCAAGACGCTCCAAAATGCCTGACATCAATAATCCTAAAGATCAACTACACAGACGCAAAGCACCCAACATTCAGCATCGCCGAATGCCTAGGAACGATAACCGAGAGACAATGGATTCACGGCACAGAGATTAAGGGCGGAATACACGACCCATAGAACTACTCTCTTTTTCTTTTTTTGTTTAGGGTTTTCGCAGATCATCGAAGATACTGACTCGTTCCTAGCTGGAAACTGGTCAGAACTCAGCTCCCCGAAATCACTTCTGAATTTACACGGTCGTTTAAAAGAATGAATTGTAGACTCCGAGCAGAGATGCTGCAACGGAATCCCATGAACAGTGCTTCTTCACGAACTCCCTTCCGCCCACTCCTATCTTGACCCAATTTTCCGCGGTCCCCGCACAGGATCCGAGAATCTTTGCTGCAAGCTCTGGTTTCGGGGGGAGCAGCAGTCCGAATCTGCTCAGGGCTTCCGTTGCATCTTTAACCGCATTGCTGAAGCCGATTACCGGCGTCTCACACGCCAGAGATTCTTTCAAGGCACCATCCCAAAAAGGATCAATGGTCTGCATCGAAACCGGGACGAAAGAATACCAGCATTTAGAGTAGATCTCTGGGAGCCGCTCATGCGGTACATGACCTAGAAAACTCACGTGCTCATCGAGTCCTCTCGCCTTACAGAAGGTCTTCAAGTCCAGCAAGCCGGGGCCGTCTCCGACCATCAGAATCCTGAAATTGCCAAGATAGTTCTTCAGTTGATCCGCGATCTCTACGACGAGCCAAGGGTTCTTCTCATTCATCGTCCTCGGTCTTGACGTCATTCTCCCAACGTAGACGAAAAGAGGCGTGCGCTCGTAGTCAGCCACTTTTCTGAAGCAACCGACATCCACACCGACATTAGGCACCCTGACGATTTTTCTGGCAGACACTCCGAGTCTAGAAAGCCACATTTCCTCTTTACTAGTGGAGACCAAGAGCTTATCAGGGAACTGTAACCATGGGCTGTGAACGAGTTTCCCAAGGCTCTGCAACTCTGGCTCACCATGATACTGACCAACAAGCTTCCATGAAGACCCTTTCCTCGCCAACGCAACTGGAACAAGAGACCATAAATAATAGTTGTGAAAATGCACAACGTCGAAATCTCCACGCAACTCCCCAAATATCCCAGCATTGTGGGAGGCACCTATCGATACGAAAGGCGGAAACCTAAATGAAACCGGCAGGGCTCTAACCGAGTACCCCTGCACATGATAGTCCTCCACGCGCAATAAGCCTTCATACATGACGAAAAGAGTGACTTCATGGCCCAGCATGCTCATTCTTCTTGCATATTCCTTTGCAAAATGATATCGAGAGTACAGAAACTCCTGCAGCGTCCAGCCTGAGAATCTCTGATCATGAAGCAGCATGAATGCGATGCGCATGCAGTCCGCCATAGGTAGATTGTGATCTTGGTGATAAATATATAACATCAGAACCAGCCATAGAGTTCGCTTGGCGCCACAGTGGAGTTGGTAGAGAATGGAAGGGACAAGTCTCATACAAATGCTTAAGAAGACAGTGAAAGGGCTGAAGCCGAAGCTGTTGCTGATCATCTTGGTTGGCTTTTCAATTCGCTTTGCCGTGGCCCCGTTCACCGAGCACAGATACGACATGCACATTTGGCGCGTCAACCAAGCGCTCGTCTACGAATACCACACAAACCCCTTCTTCCCACCACCAGGCACAAACGCGACGGCATATGTCTTGTTCTGGAGCTATACACCATTCTGGCTCTTCACACTTCTTCCATTATACCCAATCTACGCGTCCATTGCCCACCCAGTCTACGACCCTGACCCTCAAGAACTGTGGCAGAACGGACTTGACGTGAATAGCATTTCCGAATCATACCACTCGTTCATCCCATCAAACCTCCCCCTACTAACCACACTAATCAAGCTTCCAATCATAATGTCTGACCTTCTCATTGCATTACTGGTGTTCAAGATAGTGGAGGAGCTGGCAGGTGAGAAGAAAGCCTACTATGCTTCGTTGATATGGCTTCTAAACCCCTACGTCATATGGATATCATCAATCTGGGGAATGTTCGACTCAATCCCAACCCTATTCACAGTCCTGGCCTTTTACTTCTTCGTCAAAGCCAAATACGAGAAATCCGCAGTCAGCCTTGCAGTAGCCACGTTGTTCAAGATATACCCAATCATGCTTGCACCGGTTCTCGCGTTGACATACTATAAACAGAAGAGAAGCGCTACTGCTTCATTCAGATACTGCGCTATTTGCGGCGGCACCGTACTTCTGGTCTCCTTTCTATCCTATTTTGGCTTCGCCCTAGCATTCGGACAGGAACCGTTCAGCAACGCAGCAACGCTGCTGCTACAACTTTTCCGAGGAAGGGCGTCGCCAGATTGGTATGGGAAAAACCTGTTCTTTGGGTTAACGCCTCTAGGCATCCTTGGAACCGTCTTCGATCAGCTCCACCTTGACCTGAACATCCCAGTGGTACCCTTATTGATTATCTTGGCAACCGTCGTCCTGCTGGCTATGATAGCAAGAAAGAAAGAGTTCGCAACCTCAGACGTCCTCTCCTACGTCATACTAACCCATCTGGCAATATACCTAACTTACTCGGTCGTCAACGAGCAATACCTGATATGGATACTACCATTCCTGCTTGTAATGGCAGCGATACAGAAGAAACCGTTCATGGAGTACTTCTACTGGGGTGTGAGTATCCTAGCCATGCTCTACATCGTCTATCACTACGCAAACCTGACTTACTTCGTCTCACCATACTTCATACCAAGACCAGAAGAGCACGGACTATACATCCCCCTAGAAACGGCGGCAATCTCACTAGGCCTTGCTCTCTTCTACATCGTAGGAATGAAGATCGCTTTGAGACGAGAAAGCTGATCCCAAAATGAACTTGCACAGCCGACTTCGCGAACTAAGCACACTGTTTGCACTTGGAACACTGATCAGATTTCTCTTCAGTTTCTGGACCGGACATCCATGGGACTTCGAAGTGTTCATACGAGTCGGCTACTACATCGCTCACGGCGCAAGCCTTTACCAAAGCGTGTTCTATCCAGTCGCAGGTTTGGGGCAGCCAATCCACCCGTTCGTGTCCGGGCTGGGATACCTTCCAATATGGGGTCTATACTTGGCTCTTGTCTACAAGATCTACAGTCTGGCTCCATTGTCACCGTTCCTCTATTATGCTCTCATCAAAGCGCTACCGATACTCGGCGACGCCGGATCGACATACATCCTATACGACCTAATCCGATCAAAACAGACTGTGAACGAAGCCAAGAAAAAGGCAATCATGGTTTTTCTGTGTCCGTTCATAATCTTCATAAGCTCAGTCTGGGGGATGTTCGATTCAGTAGCCATATTCTTCACGCTGCTCTCCGTGTGGTTTCTGCTAAGAAACAGAATATACTCAAGCTCTTTCTCGTTGGGCGTGGGGATATTCTTCAAAATCATTCCCGCACTATACCTGCCGATTCAGGTGATTTTCGTCAGCAGGAAACACGACCTGTTCAAGGGGGCAATGCACCTTCTGATCGCCTTTCTGACACCCTTGGCGTTCACACTATTGCCAACGGGACTGCTGGGATGGAACATATCCAAGGCATTCGTCCCAGTTCTGAGTCAAACCGACAAGCTAGGTGATTCACTGACCTACTGGAACTTCAGACCTCTCATCAAAGCCCTCTCAACAACCGACATTTCAACAGAACTTGATGCGTTCTTCTCATTCCCATTGATCAGGTACATGTGGCTGCTAGGTCTGTTAGTGTGCTACGTTTCATTCCTCGCAAACGAATACAATGATCCGAAAAGCCTAAAAGCAAACGACGACTTGAAGATCTTGGCAAAATGGTTCTTCTTCGTAACCATAAGCTTCCTACTAACCCGAGTTTTCATTCCGGAGCAATTCGTCATCTACCTGCTCTTCCCCATGGTAATCCTAGTAGGCAATCATCTTTCAACCAGAGACTTCAATGTCCTATGGATTCTAACGCTGGCATTTGCCCTCGTCAACACCTTCCCAACAGCCTTTGCCTACCTAGTCAAGCCGGACTACTGGTACACCTTCAGCTTCTACTCGAACACGGCGCCTTTCTCCACCTGGCGGTACCTAGCCCGGTTCATTATCGCCGCCTTGTTCGATCTCTATCTCGCAAGAATCCTCCTTAGAGGTAACAAATCATGGGAAAAATAGTTACAGTACTCAAGGACAGAAGAACGCAATACCTAATCATAATCTATGTCCTTCTCGTCAAAACCATTGAGATTTGCATAAGTCTGTCTTCAAACGCTGAGTACCTTGGTTTCGCCGCAACATTGGGCTTTGAGCATCTTTCCCCAGAGCACAGACTCGCTTGGGACGCGATTGTGGTTCTAACCACTTTCTGGCTCATCTGCAGACTGCTCAAGGATCAGTTCAGCGTCTCCATCAGTCTACGTCCACTATCCAGAAAGAGACTTGCGTTCTTGACGATGCTTCTAACATGGGTTCTTGCCACACTAGTCACCGCGCTGCAGGTCACAATGATTGCCACGGCACCTCCAGCGGACCCAAGGCTAGAGATCTATCGCTACGTCACGCCTTCAAACGCGATCAGGGGAGGTCTACATGCATCTGTTACGTTCAATGACTCAAAAGTCAAGGAAGTAACAGTTGACCTCTCCACATCCATCTTCGAAAAACCTTTCTCGGCAAGCGCATCAGGAGAAATCTCCCAATACGGGACAAACGTGGGCTCCAGCTACTTCACGGTTCAGAATTCATCTCTCGGCCAGAAGATAATGAAACTGAAGTTCCATGGAAACGGGAGTGACCACATCAAAGGATGGTTCGCAAACCAAGTTACTTTCGAAAACCCATTGTCAACAGATGAGAACACCACATTTATTCTCCTCCTCAAACTTGATCAATCCACTGACGGCACAGGATGGACCTACGTAAGGATGGACTTCCTATCCAAGGAAAACAAGACTGATTCGATTACCTGGAAGTTCCACGACGTACCCATGAACTACGAATACTCAAGCCAGAATGGAACGATGAAGACCTATCTTCTTGGAAGCGTAACCGAGTGGAGCTTATTTCAATTCGATCTCAACGCAATATTCTACGACAGCTTCTCCGACAGTCCAAGCTACATAACCAGTATCGAATACGGAGTAGGCGCTGAGGCGAACAATGACATCGCCGCGCAGTTTCTCATTGCCCGAATCACTCCGCAACCACTAGAAATCAATGACGAGTTAGTGGAAAACACAAAGCCAATAATCATACTTGCAGAAGACCACGATGTCCGTCTGAGTGGTCTCCCTATTGACCAGCTTTCGATAATAATCATGCCTGAAGCCGACGAGAAAAGCGTAACCACTCAAGTGTCCATGATGAAAGCCTCGAAAACAGAATCACACTGTTGGAACATCAACAACTCTCCAAACACCACAAGGATTAGACTATACTTCACCATAAGCAGCAACCAAACAAGAGTGCTCCTCAACGGCGAAGACCTTCTCCTTGCCCCGAGTGGCCTGCAGTCCATTGCTAGCGAGCTTGACGTTCAAGAGGATCAGGTGAGCTTAGTCACAATCAATGAGACCAGCCTGTACTTGACGCCTTTGGTTGCGACAATACCTGTTGCAGTTCTTCTGTTGTACCTCTCAATTGGAAAAAGGAGATGCCATTCCCAAACTTAAGACGTTGAGAACGGTGATTCGCCTATAGCGCGCTAGTGTGTTCCCAAATTCCCTTTTTCCAGTGTGATAGAGCTAGGTCGCGCCTTCTGAGTGATGCTTCTCGTATCCCAAGGCACATCACCATCCGTTAACGAAGCAGAAACAGAAGCACAAATCACTTCACAAACGAATTTAGGAACAAGCATGCGCGCTATTGGTAAACGATCTTGGTCACTGATTCTGCAAGATGAGCGCTCTACAGCTTGTTCTTTGTCGTAGTTGCGATTTTCCACACCTTGTGGATATTCTTCTTCTTGGCCAAGTCGAACCTAGCCATCACATTCACAACAGCTTCCAAGAAGACTGCCGCGAGCAAGTAATGAGCAAGCCTCCAATTCTCCTTGAGCCAACGAGAGAGAATCAAGACCTTATCGCGAAGCGGACTGGCCTCCAGAACCATCGGCGATATTGTAGTTTCCTTCTTCACCCTTAGGTGCCCATAAACAACTCTTCTTCTTTGATTCACATAGTCAAACACGGTCTCAGGCCCCCGGAACGCAGCAACAGCGTTCTTCTCGAATGCCACCTTATACCTTCTTGCCCTGCAAACCACTCCCATATACGCGTCGTCGTTCACGATGTCTTCAGGAACCCGGTCGCACACACCTCGCTTGATTGCAAATAAGACTCCGCCAAGATGCTGCGCTTCGCCCTTTCGATCGTAGTAAGACTGTGTTTCATTGTGTAATCCCCATATGACCCTGCATATTTTCCCCATGAAGCTGTCAAGTTGGACAGGTATCTGGTGCCCTGAAACAGCGCCTACCTCTGGATCTCGAAAATGCTTCAACAGCAAGCCGAGAGCACCTGGCTCAGGGATATGATCAGCGTCTAGATGGACAAAGATCTTGCCGTCATAAATGCTAAGAATCCGGTTAAGAGCTGGAGCCTTCCCTGTTCTCTCTCTTTCCAAGATTAGCCTTACCCTTTTGTCTTTTCGCATGAATCCCTCTACGATCTCTGGAGTCCTGTCTGTGCATCCTGAGCAAGCCACTATGATTTCTGATCTTTCAGGCAGGTTTTGCTTACAGAGCAGATTCTCAAGCAAGGATCCGATGTTCTTCTCTTCATTGTAAGCACATATCCCTATGCTAATAGAGCTCTGCTCAGGATCCCAATTCATGTAGGAAAGCGACCTTCTCCAATTACTCTGAGAAGAATGCTATTTTAACTTTCCAGCACTGGCCATTTGAACCACACCTCGTTCAACCTCAAGCTTCAACATAAATGCGGATTTTCCTTAGTTGTCAGAAAGATCGTAATCTTAGCTAGCTGTCAGTCCAAGGCAGGAAGCTCACGCCCGCTCAACCCATCATTTTTGTCGTTTTCGACAAGTTCTCCTCCCACCAATAGACTGGATTTGACACATCCGGAGACCGCATCAAGCAAAGTACTCATCAACTGTTACGAAAGTTTCATAAACCAAGCGTCAATAACAATTGGACATTCATTGTCTGAGGATGACGCGAATAGTGAGTGTAGTTGAGGTAGTCAATGACCCAAGTTCCAACGTTGCGGTAATATTGCCAACATACTGTGAAGCAGAAAACATAGAAAGGCTAGTGCACACCATCGAGGATCTGGATTTTCGCCCAACAATAGTAGTCATGGATGATTCAAGCCCAGACGGAACAGGAGAAATTGTCAAGAAGCTGCAAGAAGCATACCCGAATGTAATATTGCTGTGCAGACCAGCTAAAGCTGGACTTGGAACCGCGATCACTGACTGCTTCCGCTTCATTCTAACCCAACCAAACCCTCCAAAACACATCATAACAATGGATGCTGACTACTCACATAACCCTCAAGACATCCCAAGACTGCTTCAGGAAGCCAGCGAACACTGTGATGTCGTTATCGGTAGCCGATACTGCAAGGGAGGCAAAGTCAAAGGCTGGAATCTCAGGCGGCTAGTGATAAGCAAGGTTGCCAACAAGCTGACAGCAAGACTTGTCGCACTTCCAATAAACGACCTCACAAGCGGCTTCAGATGCTACTCACGTGAATACATTCAGAGAATACTGCCAGAACTACACAGCGAAACATACGAAATCCAAATAGAAACCCTCAGACAGGCAAGCATTCGCAAGGCAAAGGTCACAGAAATTCCAATAACATTCACAAACAGAAAAATGGGAAAATCAAAGCTCACAAAAAACGAAATACTGAGCTTCTTCCTATACGTGTTAAAAACAGCGACAAAGAACTCTAGACGCTCAACAACTCCATAAAGGAGCAAGTCCGCAATCCAGCTCAATCCTCGATCCGTTGCAGGCTCGAAGAAGACGAAAGATTCCAATAACCTTTTTCTACCTCTGTAGTACTCTACTACGAAACTAAAGGAAAAGAGGGTCATGACAGAGACACCAGGCGGAGCAGAATTACCGTTCATCCAGCAAAGCGACTATGACAGAATAACCCAAATGGTGTCAGCAGAATTCCAGCTGGAAGAATCGTTGCTAGAACACGGCATCCCCACATACTACTTGAAGCAGCCACAACAGACAAAACAGCAATTCCTAAGACTCCTGAAAAACTTGGAAGCAGTCAACCTGATCGCGTTCCTGCGAAAAATGGATAGAAGAGTAGTCTTAAGAGTCGTCCCAAAGCCACAAGTGAAACCAAGCAACCTGCTACTCAATCTGGTACTGTTCCTAGCGACCATCGCAACAACCTTCGTAACAGGCTACATGCTCTCACCAAGCATGATCAGCCCCCTCATCGGCGGCACCACCTTCACCATAGCCATCATAGCAGTACTAGGCACCCACGAAATGGGCCACAAACTAACAGCAGACAGAAAAGGCATGGCAGCCACACCACCATACTTCATTCCAGGACCACCCCCATTCGGAACATTCGGCGCAGTAATCATGCAGAAGTCGCTTCCTCCGAACAAGGACTCCCTATTTGACATTGGAGCTGACGGACCAATCGCAGGCTTCATAATAGCCACAATCGTCAGCATCATCGGCTTGACCCTACTTGTCCCCTCAAAACCACCAGAAGGCACAACATCCTTACAAATACCCTTCATCTGGACCTTCCTGTTCCAACTCATGGAACGCCTAAACCTTATGCCACATGCTGTAGAGGGAGAAGTCCTGCTTATACATCCAATAGCGTTTGCAGGCTGGGTGGGAATGATAGTAACAATGCTCAACCTGCTACCAGCCGGAATGCTAGACGGAGGCCACGTGGCAAGATCAATAATGGGCGACAAAGCCAGAATGGTACTAAGCGCCCTCTCGATAATCTACCTGATTCTTGAAGGATTCTACCCCATGGCCATACTGGTCCTTTTCATGTCAATGGCCAAACACCCAGGCCCACTAGACGACGTTTCAAGCCTATCCCGAAGCAGAAAACTGATGGCACTAGTTCTGGTAGCCATCTTCTTGCTATGCACATTCCCACAGCCACCAAATCTCTAAACCCTAACGCCACATAATGCAACACGAATTCACAAGGTTCATCCTAAAACAAGTCCTCAACGGTCGCAGACGCGACAAGCGACGCATCACATTCCATTGATTTCCAAAAGAGACATTAACCCGACTGACCTGCCACCCTTCCACGCCGCCTTGTTTGATTATGTTTCATAAACGGGACAGAGAATGAATAAGAGAGACGCACAACGGGCATTGTTGTTTCTAGTCTTCTTGCTGCGACAAAAAGCCTGTAAGTCTAATCGTGCTGTCGCACTTGTTGCACGTCAATAGCAGTTCTACCAGTTCGTCCTTCTCAACCTTCGTATCCACGACCTGGTAGGTTTTATTTGTTTCATCATCAGGAGATATCAGTGTCCCACACTTTGGGCATGAGAAAGCTCCATCTCCATCAATCTCAGTCAAGTCAATCGTGTATACCATATCTCTTTTCACCGTAGCTTTTTTCATCATGTTCATACACATCTTTTTCCTTTCTAGTTTGATTGTTGAACCTTGGTTGGGCTGAAACATAATTAACCATTATGAATTAGCTATATGAATTTCAAATACACCTCAGCCTTCGATCATGATCTGTGCTGTTTTCTTTCTAGGAGAGCACTATCACGTCAAGAATGAACATTTGAAGTCGCAAACTAGCAGATTATTAGATGGGGGGATGGTAACGAGGGGGAGACGAGAGAAGGGAGAATACCCCGAGAATTAATCGTACCACCACCCTCCCGAGTTAGTCGCTTAGTTGCCCTCAGTATTTAGCTTTTGTGGATATTTCTTTCATGGGGTAGCCAACGAGATCTACGAGAAAGTGGTCTCTAACCATCGCGTGTGCTTTACTACCCCGCCGATGATTCTTGCTGCCTTTCCTTTGTCACCTAACGAGAGCACTAGCATCACAGGCGTTTCTTTGAGCATACGGTCACACAAGATTCAGCACATCCCACTTTTCTTGACGATTATCTCATGAATACGCATTACAAATTTTGGTTTCCAAACACTATTGCTAATAATAATTTGCATTTAATAACCCTTAAAATACACGGCGCATTTACGATGGTAGATTAATGGTTCTGCACTCGGAGGTGAAATGATGGAAACAGCTTCAAAAGAAAGAATGATGACAGTCGCCATGGTAGGACTATGCATAGTCATCGGTGTAATGTCATTCCTTGCCGTCGTGTATTATACGCAGGCGGCTAACAACCAGAATCAAGTGAACACTCAAGTAGCCAATCTTCAATCAGAAAAAACAGCACTTCAAAACCAAGTCGCATCTCTCAACGCACAGATCACATCACTTAATGCTCAATTATCAGACCTGAACAGTCAAGTCAACACTCTGACAGGTGACAAACAAAACCTCAACACACAGATAAACAATCTCAACAACCAAATCACGCAACTAGAGCAACTAAGAGACCTGCTAGTACCCAAAACCCCTTACGCTCACCCAAACGGTGTCTTTCCTCGTTAAGAGACTTACATACCGTAAGCCTCTCCCATTTTCCACACTCAACTTTCATCTACAGCTTGTAGCGAGAATCGTTTAGACTATACCTTTTCGGTTTTTTAGCCTGTGAACATGAACGGGTTACATGCAGGTTTGCGTTAACAAAGATTCCTAGACGAAAACAACCGCCTAATCCATCATTCGCTGATGCATTACGGAATATAAGAGATTATTAGATGCCGCGCTCTAAACAGTGTTCGAGGAAGCTGGATCACTTGAGTAGTACAACAATGGCAGTGCCAACAGCACGGTGTTCCTCCCCTTTTCAGTAAGACCGTACTCTACCCTCACCAAAGGCTCAGTTTTCACCACTCTCTCAACGTACCCATGCCGTCTTAGACTCTTCAACTTGTCCGACAAAGTTCGCGAGTTTACCCCCAAAGCCTTCTTCAACTCACTGAAGTTCATAATCTTTCTCAGGAACAGCGTGTAAAGTATCTCAAGGTTCCATTTCTGCGACAACAAGCTGAAGCTTTTCTCCAAGCTCTGAACGTTCTCCCTAAGATCTTCCAGACTAACCTCCTGCTTCTCAACTATGCACTGCAACGTTTCCTCTACCCCTTTGAGCGTGCGATCTATGCGAGCTTCAACAAGCTTGCGAAGCTCACTGCCTAGGGCAAGTTGACGAACCATTGGAATACACTTGGTGTGGAGCAACATACTTCACAATTTATAAAGGTTTACTCATACAACAAAGTATACAAAATATATCGCCTCACAGTGGTGAAAACTCGTTGAAGCTTGACGTGATCGTGATTGGTGCTGGCACAGCAGGATGCCTAGCGGCAAAGACAATAGCAGAAGCAGGCTTGAACGTTTGTCTCGTTGAAAGAAAACGAAGAGAAGAAATCGGCGAGAAAATCTGCGGAGACGCTCTCGGCGAACACCATCTCAAGACGCTGGGCCTAGAGAAGCCTCAGAGCGGTGAACTCGAGAAAAGAATAGAAGGCATAAAAATCTACTCGCCAAATCTGGAAACAGTCTTCACTATCCAACATGAGGATTTCGTCGGCAACTTACTTAATAGACGCCTATTTGGCCAATGGCTACTAAAGAAAGCTCTTGACAGCGGCACAGAGCTCTATGACCTAACACAGTGCACGAAACCGATATTCGAAAAAGGCTACGTGACCGGAATAACGGCCAAAAAACTGAAAACTGGCGAAAACATCGAGTTGAAAGGCAAAGTGATCGTAGACGCAAGCGGATTTCTCGCAACAATTAGGCACAAACTCCCCAAACAGATGGAGATAGAAAACGAGATCGCAAATGAAGACGTTGAAGCATGCTACCGCGAAATCAGGCAACTCAAACAGGAAACTGCAGAATCAAAATACTGCGAAATCTACCTGAACCAGAAAGCAACCCCGGGCGGATACACATGGATCTTCCCAAAGAACGGGGCTAAAGTCAACACTGGCATGGGAATCTGCATGCGACCAAACTTTCCAAACCCCAAGAACCAGTTCTACAAACACGTCTTAACCAGACCGCTCTTCGAAGGATCTCTCCTTCTAGATGGCGGCTCATGGTATGACCCGACACGCAGGCCTCTAGACAACATGGTTGGAAACGGAGTAGCCATCCTAGGCGACGCAGCAAGCCTAGTGAACCCAATTCACGGAGGCGGAATAGGACCATCAATGCTCAGCGGTCACCTGGCCGGGAAAACAATCGTTGAAGCAATGGAGAAAGGTGACGTCAGCAAAAAATCGTTATGGCCTTACAACTGCAAATACATGGAGATTTACGGAGGAAAGCAAGCCAGATTGGACATTTTCCGCCTACTGCTCATCACAAGCAAAGACGAGGACTTGAACTACGGAATGAACTTCAAGCTCCTGACGGAAGAAGACGTTCTGAAAGCCGGCTTGGGCGAGGATTTCCACCTGAACATAACTGAAACCGCAAAACGTGTTTTCAGAGGAATGAGAAGAGTGCGGTTCCTGAACAAGCTCAGACTTACGGTAAACATCATGAAGCAAGTCAAAATCCACTACGAAAACTACCCAAAGACTCCAAATCACTTCGAAGAATGGAAAACCGAAACGGAAACCCTATTCAGACTGGCCAGGTCAAAAATCGGAAACTAGACATGCTGATCGCAACTCTTTCGAATAAACAAGCTCACGCTCTCTGCCCTCAAGAACCACACAAAAACAGGCACGATCGTTTCACGTTCAGGAAAGGTTTATTTTGCAGCCTGAAGCTATGAGTCAAGCTACTAGCGGACTAACAGTCCGTTGGGATGTGGCCGAAAGGCTGAACCATAAAACCTAAGGAGCAAACGAAAAAGAATGGCATACAAGTATATTGCCGAAGCTTGGGCCAAACCTGAAAAATCCTTCGTGAAGGAGTTGATGCGCAAGAGGCTAGTAGAATGGCGCAGGCAATCAACAATAATCCGCGTAGACAAACCGACACGCTTGGACCGAGCCAGAAAACTTGGCTACAAGGCAAAACAAGGCTTCGTCATAGCACGCGTCAAAGTCAGAAGAGGCGGATCAAGAAAAGAAAGACCCAGATCCGGAAGAAGACCCAAACGCATGGGCGTAAAGAAATTCAAGCCGGGAAAGAGCATCAGGCTTATCGCCGAAGAGAGAACAGCAAGAAAGTTTCCAAATCTTGAGGTTCTAAACTCCTATTGGGTTGGTGAAGATGGACGCTCCAAATGGTTCGAAGTGATACTGATTGACCCTAGCCACCCAGTAATCAAGACAGATGGAGACGTCAACTGGATATGCCAGAAGCAACACCATAGAAGAGTCTTCAGAAGCCTGACAAGTGCGGGCAAAAAAGTAAGAAGCCTAAGAACAAGAGGCCGTGGCGCAGAGAAGTTCAGACCAAGCAGAAAAGCCGGCAGAGGAGCAACATAGTCTCATGACAACAGTCGAACCGAAAGTGTACAAAAGGGACGGCAACAAACGCCGCGGAAAAGGATTCAGCCTCGGCGAACTAGAGAAAGCTGGATCAAACCAAAAAGAAGCCCTCAAATCAGGCCTTCACACCGATTCAAAGCGAAGAACAGTTCATGAAGAAAACGTTGAAACTCTAACCAACTTCTTCAAAAACAGGAAAGCTACGCCGAAACCAAAGAGAAAATCTAAAAGTTAATTCCCACATTATCCCACATAGTGAATAGCTTGTCTTCAAAGGTTCCCGTGGCATACGTTGAAATGAGAGCATTTGCACATGCAACTGAAGATGAAGCTAAGGTTATGGAAGCTTTGCACAACACTCTGCCAACAGAATCAATCGGCACAGTCAATTTCGGCAAGACCAGCTTGACGGGCCATTATGGCAATCCGATTGTTCTTTTCGAAGCAAGAATCAAAGGTAGAAACACCACTCAAGCCCTTCTTCACAAGATCTCTTCAGGCCTAAGCATAATGGACAAGCAGTTCCTTGACAGCGAAATCCAACAACACATAGACAAGGGAAACCTTTACCTCAGACTTGACAAGCAAAGCGCTTACACGAATGAACTCAAGCTATGCCAAATAGACCCAATACGTCTCAGACTGCACTTCAAAAAACATGGCACAGAAGAAGTGGTTGAGATCTGCAGAGAATTCGGGTTACTCCCATGAAAACGCCTTATTCAGACTTACACCTGTGTCCAAACCTGAGAGACCTCAAACAAACCGCCAGCTTGGTTAACAGAGCCTGCGAACTAGGATACCGCCAAATAGGCATCACGTTTCCGTCAAACTGCACCGAAGAAGAGTTTCAACACACACGGAGCACTCTACGAGAGACTGGAGCGGATATCGTCACCCGCGCTGACCTCAAACCCAACACGACAAACGACCTTATTCGCAGCCTCAGAAAACTCAGAAGAAGATTCGAAATACTTGCAGTAATGTGTGACTCCAAAACCGTTTCCCGACAAGCGGCAAAAGACAGGCGAGTCGACCTTCTAAACTTCCCGTCAAACGACTATCGCAAGAGATTCTTCGATCTAGCAGAGGCTGAGCTAGCCTCAAATTCTCTTTCTTCACTTGAAATAGATTCAAAGCAATTACTCGTTACAGAAAACCACGCAAGAATCAGACTTCTCTCAAACCTGCGCAAGGAGGCTGCAGTCGCCAAAGCTTTCCACGTTCCAATAGTCTTCTCAAGCGGAGTTTCTAATGCATTGTTAATTCGGAAACCACTAGAGCTAGCTGCTGCCATGGCTTCACTCTTTGACTTGGATAAAGAATCGGCCACGAAGACAATCTCACTAAACCCTGCAGCAATCGTTAGAAGAAACAGAGAGAAACTAGACCCAAAGTTTGTCGCGCCAGGCATACGCGTGATCCGAAGGGGAAAAGATTGCTGAAGAAGACTAAACGTCGCTACTTGGCCTTGGAAATAGACACTGTTGACGCCGTCGACTTCAACGAATTCGCTGACGGAATATGGAGTGCCCTAGTGAAGCTCTATGGAGAGCAGGGTGCGAGCCGAGCAGGTTTAACCATAATCCACCACAGTCCAAGCCTCGCCATAATACGCGTAGCAAATGCAGCTATTGACATGGTGCGCGCCGCGTTGGCTCTAACAACAAAGATTGGAGACAAACCCGTCGCTATACACGTCTTAGCAGTTTCAGGCACCATAAAGGCACTACGAAAGAAAGTGGGATAACAGTTTCCGATTCACATCTGTCAGGGTCAGGATCTTGGCTGATCGTGGAAAACGCCCGCTATCCGCCTTCTAACGTCTGGTAACAGCAAAAATGGGAACCAATCGTGATAAATAGAAAACAGCCCAGTGCAAGTATGCTTAAGGAGAATCACATATGGAAAAGGCAAATAGTGAATTGAAGAAGGAAATATCATCTAGCTTCGTGGAACAGCAGAATGTCTACTTGGCAACTGCGAACAGAGATCAGCCTAAAGTGAGACCAGTGACACTCATTCACGCCAAGAACAGACTGTTTGTCGCCACTTCAACCAACGACGCCAAGGTCAAACAGATAGTGCAAAACCCGAAAACAGAGTTCTGTCTATTGCTTGAGAAAGGAGAGGCAAAGGGAACTCTGCGGGCAGAATGCATGGCTACAATCGTGAAAGATACAAAGATCAAATCGGAACTTCACGAGAAGATACCTTTCATGAAGGAATTCTGGAAGACCCCAAGTGACCCAGCTTACACTCTCATAGAGTTCCAGCCCTCCACCTTTGAATACATGAAGCCAGGCACAATGGCAGCCGTCAAAGTAAAGGCCTAGATCTCAGAGACTCACAAGTTCAAGCCTGATATCAGGGAAGCAACGCAGATGAAAGCCATGAACACAGCGCGCGCACATGATTCTTCATCATCGGCCTATCTCGTGTGCGCCACGCGCTTGCAAGGCCTGCGTTAAAAGCTTTGGTTTATGCGTTGGACTCGAAAATCCAAACAACTCGGCTGAGAATCATCCTGATTGGCAGCTTCTGCGGGCAAAGTTCCTCGCATTTTCCACACCGAACGCATTTCTTGGCCTTGCTGTCTTGAGTAATGTTGGCCTGATATTTCTTCTGTACTTCATCGCTTCTGTCTTTCATGAAATACTCGTTGAATAAGGCGATTATTTCTGGTATGTTCACTCCTTCCGGGCAGGGCGTGCAATACTTGCAACCTGTGCATTCAACGAAGCCAACCTCCTTGTACTTCTGCATGACTCGACTGATAAGCTCCAGTTCTTTCTTGTTCAGGATTCCAATGCTAGAACGGTTTGCGCTCTCCACGTTCTCTTTCACTTGTTCCATGGTGCTCATGCCACTGAGGACAACAGATACTTCCGGCTGGTTCCAGACCCATTGGAGGGCCCATTCCGCAGGCGTTCTCTTGACCTCTGCTTCATCCCAGATTGCCTGAATCTCTTTTGGAGGTTTCACGCTTAGTCTTCCGCCGGCTATAGGCTCCATTACGACGACTGCTAATCCCTTGGAGGCAGCGTACTTTAGTCCTCTCACACCAGCTTGATAGTCGGCATCGGCATAGTTATACTGAATCTGGCAGAACGTCCACCCGTCATAATTATCCACGATCTCCTTAAACGCGTTGAACTCGTCATGAAAACTGAAGCCAAAATAGCATATCTTTCCTTCGTCGATCTTCCTCTCAGCCCATGCACATACGTCCAGTTCCTTCAGCTTTTGCCATCGCTCCTTTCCAAGGCCATGGAGTAGATAGAAATCCACGCAGTCCACCTGTAGTCTTTGGAGCTGTTCATCAAAATATTTGTCCAAGTCCTGCTTGGAATTGACAAGCCAGGTCGGCATCTTTGTAGCCAGCTTCACTTTCTCTCGATAACCATTCTTCAAGACCTTGCCAACAAGAACTTCGCTGTTACCTCTGTGATAAGGATAAGCCGTATCCACATAGTTCACGCCGTGATCGATGGCATACCTCATCATCTTGAATGCTTCAGGCTCATCGATTTTCCCGTAGTCACTTCCAACAGTAGGCAACCTCATCGCCCCAAACCCTAGAGCTGACACCTTCCACGTCAATTTCCCGAAGTCCCTATACTTCATGATGTCGCCTCACACGTTTGAATAACAGAGAAAATCTCCTTATAGACGTTCTGGGCCAGCCCCAGCAATGACTAAACAAGAAGTCAAACCCGACTTTGTCTGCCAAATCGTTTTCACGTTTCATGTCAACAATCCTTTTACTGTCGGAAACCCTTTACTTCGAAAAGGTGAGAATCCATGAGCCTATCATCGCTGAGCGACACAGTAAAGCGAGCCAGCGATGTCCTCAGATCTGGAGCCTCAACACAAGTCCTAGATTATGAACAACGTTTCTCCTCACTCAAGAACTTTTACGACAGCCTGCTTGTAGACTTCATAAGAATGAGATTTGACCCCAAAGAAGCTTCTGAAACAGCAAAAAGATTCTTTGGAAGATTAACCGTTCGCTTTGCCGGTATAGACGGTACAATGTACTCGCGGCCACTATTCGACTTGGTGATTTTCTTTGGCGGCGCATACGCCTCAACCGGAACCATAACTTTCTCAGAAAACAGCACACCCAAAGTCGAATATGACGAAAGAACCCTCAAACAAGCCGCAGGAATATCAAGTGTCGTACCCGTCTACATCAATGACATTCCAGAAGTAGACCAAACCTTTTTTGAAACGACACAACCAGAAGAGATTAACCCCAATAAATTATTAACAGATGAATCGATAATAAACAACGCTACAATTGCCAACTGGATAATGACCTTTGCCGAATATTACCTTGCGTACAAGTTTGCCACAGACCCTGATGAAAACACCCGCATAATCCTTCTGGATAGGAGCTTGTCTATCGAACGGGCCAGCTTGATCTACGACACGGCAAAACCCAATCTGTGGAAAGCGAGATCCAGCATAATCGGATACAAGATTGACGACGAGACTATCGACACGAATGACTTGATCATTGCGCGCCAATGTGTGTGCAATGAAGCATTAGGATTGCCGCCTCCGAGAGCAGATTATCTGAGATATGCAATCATCGAACTAGTCAAGCAGAAGGGACCGTTGGCAGAGGAGCAAATTCTATCGGGACTAGGCATTGCAGACGACAAGCGAGCCAAGAGAGCAACACGATACCTCAAGCGTTCAGTGGACGAAGGCATTCTATGCGAGAAGGACAAGAGATACACGATAAACCACAAGTACGCAACAACCTCTGAGCGCATCAGAAAGCTTGTAAAAAGCCTAGGTGACCACTTCTTCTTCACGAAAACAGCGGATGCCACAACCGCGAGCCTAATGAAGATTCTGAAAGACGGAAAAGAACACTGGTTAACTACTATCGATATTGCTTTCTTAACACTTTTCACGCTACACATGTTAATGGAGGAATGCTGGAAAAGAAACATCCTCCTCATAGGCATAACAAAGGACACTGCCGCAAGAGATTTCAAACGTCAATTAGTCCCAATCATGTGCAACGAAGGCTTACTGAGAAAGCCTCTTCCTCGCGAAGAATTTGAGAAACTACCGAACACCGACCGCATGATACTACAATCAGCCAGCATCCTTAACCCAGCAAAGATAAAACCCCCATGGAGCCTAGTCGAATATGATTCAGCCTTCAGAACCATGGTCACAGACAAGCAAAACCGTAAAGGCTATGTTTCAGGTGCAATTAAGAACAAAATTAGCCTCGAAAAAACTTTCGTCAAAACGTACGTGCAGCTCACCCAAGCCCGATCAGATTCAATGTTACGCAGCAATGTCCTTCTCACAGACCGACTAGTCTATCCAGAATACGATTACAAACCTGAAAACGTCGTGGAATTTCGCAACGAATACAGTGGCGCAAATGAACCAGTCCAAATCATCCTATTCAAAGACAAGGACAGACTGAACAAACTCCAAGACTTGGCAATGAGCATCATGACCGCCATGGCTCCATCCAGCATCCCCGAGGCCTTCGGCCACAACAAACCACTGTTCATAGCTGACAAAATCGCAAAATGGAATTACAGCCAATTCAAACGTGTCGTAGACACAACAGCAGAATGGATAGTTAATAACCATAAATTGAGAAGCTTTGTATTCTACATGAGCACGTTCAGAGAAAGGAGGGCCACAATTGAAGCCGCAAGAAGAGAACAAGCTTAACGACTCCTGCTTCACAGACTTCGGAGGCAAATTCAACGCTAGACTAGCCGCAGTGATCCCCAGATACTTCGGCGCCGGCGAAGAAGCCAAAGCCACAGGAACAAGCGCCCGTTACCAATGCCGCGTCAAAGTAGAATACCAAAGAGACCTGATGGGCCTCCTGGAAGAGGGTATGCTGCTGGCCGTCAAAAACTTCAAACACGCGAAACCGAACTCTGAAAGATACACACTCATGGAAGTAAGCCGAGTCTGGCCTGAACACTTTGGCCTCCGCGGCCTAACAGACCACGGCTACTACCCCATGCAATTCGAAATTATAGAACAATCGGAAGACGACTGGCAAACAGACGACACATCCACAATGATGATCCAAATAGACGCCATCCCGATGAACTACGATTTAATCCTGAGCGAGAAATGCAAATTTGAATTTGAAAAAGGCTTCTCTTACCCAGTAGTTGGCAGTTCCAGCTACATTTTGAACGGTGAAATGATCAACCGCATGTACAACCAGAAAATCGCTGAGCAACTCGGCGTGGACACATCGAAAACAGTTGAAGACGCCAGAACCGATCCAAGACTCGGCTTAATCAAGATGTTCGAGGCAAGCAAGACAGCCATCCCCATCTACGTCGATTTTGAGAAGCTTGTCCGCTACCACTTCGGCGTGTTCGCATTTACAGGCGGCGGAAAAAGCAACCTTATGTCCAACATTCTACGAAGACTAGTACTGCACACTAACAACACGAAAATCATCGTTTTCGACATAAGCTGCGAATACATCTTCCTGCTGCTAGACATTTTGGCTGATCCAAACGTCCCAGCCAAGGTCATACTTGAACACAGAATCGACTCACTTGAGCAGTTCTTCAATTCCGTCGTAAAGCCTAGGGAATACGAAACAGACGAACGCACCAAACATGGTCTGCAACGCATAATGGAGCAAGGTAAACTCGCCTACTACATGAAACCCAGACAACAGGTTCCAACTTACACTCAATTCCTAAGTGAACTTGACAGCCAAAGAGGCGGCTCTGTCGACAAACCGCACTACCTAAACGCCATAGACAAGATCCACGACACCATAATCGAATACATCACAGAACACGGACTCAGCGAAAACCAGAAAGTAACCGAGGAATTCGTCCACTACATAGACCAAGTAGCCTCAGACACAATGGAGCAGTTCAAGGTGAACGACAAAAGCGGACTATACGCTTGGGCAACCACCCGAAACAACATACTTGACATGCTGAAAAAAGGACAAGAAGAAGAAACAAAAGAAACAAGTGGACTGACTGCAGAAAGAATCCGGGAAATACTAGAGGACGAAACCACCAGCCTGGTGTGCGTTTCAATGTCAGATCCATACACCATAAAAGACCTAGCCGTAAACTTAACTCAAGATCTCCTCATCCGCAGAAAGCGCAAGTTCAAAGTTGACCCCTACATCCTGCTAGTCTTCGACGAAGCCCAAGAATTCGTCTCAAGTGGCGGCACGGGCATAGAAGCCAAGTGCTCCGCGCACGTGGAAACCCTTCTCAGGCAAGGAAGAAAATACGGCTTGGGTGTATGCTTAGCAACACAACGCGTCGCCTACCTGAACACAAACGCTCTGCAGCAGATACACACGTACTTCGTCGGCACCCTGCCACGCCCATATGACCGCAACCTAATCAGCGAAACCTTCATGGTTGACAAAAGCATACTGGAAAAAACCTTAGAGTTCGCCCCAGGCGAATGGCTACTCGCAAGCTACATAGCTACTGGCATGGAGAATGTTCCTATTTTCATCAAAGCAGACAACGCGGAAAAGGAAATCGAGAAATACCTGAGGAAGGCATGAGCAAGCCTAGGGCTTGATTCGTTCTCCTCTCATAAGCAAGTAGTGTCTGTAAGGTTTGAACCCGACCTTCGAGTACGCCCGAAAGGCTGGGCCATTATCGCGCATCACATGAATAATCGCTGTCGGCGAATGCTTGAAAATCTCCTGAACCAGCCCAGAAACTATTGACGTCGCATGACCTCTATTCCTGTAATGCTCGTCCGTAGCTACAGTGCTGATGTTACTCGCCAAGTCAAAAAAGCGAGTGCCGCCAACCGAAACTAGCTTTCCTTTCTGCTTTATAGCAAGCCAGAAGCCGGTTTCCAGCGTCTTCCTCTGCGTTTCAGGGGTCAAATCTCCCCACCATTCGGGATCAGCTTCAGCCATTATCTTGACAACATTCTTTGCGTCTTCAATTCCTAATCGCACGGGGGTATTCGTTACTTGTAGATTCTCCTCGCCTTTGTTCAAACGCATCAAAATCAGTCCATGCTTGGAAGATGGGGAATTGGACAGGTATTTTCCGAGGATTATGTCTTCACAATCTATTGGCGCTTGCAGCTCAACCCTATCTAAGTTAACATAGCTAAGCAAGGACTCTACAGTCTTGCGGTTTCCCCTAAGCTGAACTATGTAATCAGCATAAATCAGCGCCATTCCTTCAATTTTGTCTGCTTCCTTTGCGAGCAGAATCTTTGTTCGTTCTCTACGTTGTTGCCAATCGACGATAAAAAAGTAATAATGTAGTGGATCTTGATTGACGTAGTTCCAGAAAGGCTTCTCCAGACTTTCATCTAGAGGGATGATTTTCAAGTTGATGTCTCCCTTGGGCGCCTTTGATCAATTGAAAGATAAATGCTCAGTGGGATTCTACGCAGTCTTCGTCGGTTCCGTCATGGCGCATTTCTTTAGCAGCCGCTGCCACTTCCTGTCTGTCAGCTGTTGAATCTCGTTAAGCATCTTCTCATTCTTCGTAGTGAACAAATGCTTAAAGCGGCCTTGCGTTTGCAGATACTCCTTCACAGGTTTCTTCTTCTGGGGGGCCAAGGCAATCACTTTGCTTGGTGTTGACAACTGATATCCACCATCCACTGCTTCCCATAACGGAAAGATACATGTTTCAACTGCCAATTTGGACAGTTCTATGGATTTGGCTTGGTCACTGCGCCATCCTCTCGGACAAGGTGCAAACACGTGCAGAAACGCTGGCCCGTCAACCTCGATACCCTTCCTTGTCTTCTGAATGAGGTCTTTCCAGTAGTAAACTGATGCAGTTGCCACGTAGGGCATGTCATGGGCAACCATGATGTCTGCAATAGGCTTCTTGTTTTCAAGCTTTCCCGGGACAGCACTGCCGGCCTGTGAAGTAGTCGTGGATGCGCCATAGGGTGTGCCGCCGCTTCTTTGAATGCCCGTGTTCATGTAAGCTTCGTTATCGTAAAGGACGTACAGGAAGTCGTGTCCTCTCTCAACTGCTCCAGAAAGTGCTTGAATACCAATGTCATATGTTCCACCATCGCCTGCTATGGCGATGACATCGACTTGTTCGTCCTTTATCTTTCCTTTCTTTCTGAGGATTTTCAGTGCAGCAGCGATTCCTGACGCGTTGGCTCCAGCTGTCTCGAACGCCGTGTGAAGCCATGGGACCGCCCAAGACGTAAACGGGTAGATAGTTGAAGAGACTTCCATGCAGCCTGTAGCGTTCGTCACTATCGTTGGTCCTCTCGTCGCTTTCATGATCAATCTCAGCACGGTCGCTGGCGCGCACCCAGCGCACGCTCGGTGTCCTGACATGAACAAATCAGGTTTTTCAGCGATATCTTTTGTGGTGAACTTTCCTTCAGCAAAACTCATCTTTTCTTCCTCCGTTTCACTCCCTTAATCCAATGTAACGTATCTTCTCAGCAACCTGTTTCGTTTGAACGATCTTCTGCAGGTCCTCGTAGACGCTGAGTATCTGGCTTGGGCTTGTGTCTCTGCCGCCTAGCCCGTAAATGTAGTTGACCATGTGGGGACGGCTTGTCGAGTCGTAAAGTGCATGTCTGGTCTCTTGGTAAACTGCGCCGCCGATTCCGCCGAAACTCATGCTTCTGTCCATGACTGCTACAGCCTTAACCTTACCAAGGGCTTTTGCTATGTCTTCTGCAGGGAACGGTCTGAAAGTACGCAGTCTAAGCAGCCCAGCCTTTACACTTTTTTCTCTGAGTTCGTCCACAACCATTTTCACAGTTCCAGCGGTTGAACCCACACAGACTATGGCTATTTCTGCATCGTCAAGCTTGTACTTTTCTACTAGGCCGTCGCCATGGTATCTGTTTGTCAGCTGTCCATATTCGTCGTGAACTTCTGGAATTATCTTCAATGCGTTTTTCATCGCTTCTTCTTGCTGCCGCTTGAATTCGAAGTAGTAGTTCTGCAAGGCCACTGGTCCCATCGTCATCGGGTTTGCAGGATCGAGCTTATATGGAACCTTTTTGCCTTCGTGTGTGAGCACTGTTGGCAATTGCCTCGTTCCCACGAACTTTATCGCTAAATCATCTGGCAATACTTGCACATTTTCCAACGTGTGGCTTAGCGTGAAACCGTCCAGCCCAACAATGACGGGTAGCTGAACATCCAAGTGCTCGGCAATTCTGAAAGCTTGGAACATCAAGTCATAGACTTCTTGCGCGTCTTCAGCGTAAATCTGTATCCAGCCACTGTCGCGCTGGGCCATAGCATCAGAATGGTCACCGTGAATGTTAAGTGGCGCTGACAGGGCACGGTTCGCAACTGCCATCACCACGGGTGCACGACAACCTGAAGTTACGAACAGCATCTCATGCATCAACGCCAAACCTGCAGACGCTGAAGCCGTAAAAGTTCTTGCACCCACGGCCGCTGCCGCTAAACACGCGGCCATCGCGCTGTGTTCGGATTCAGTACACACGAACTCTGTGTTTACTTCTCCATTGGCAACGTACTCGCTGAATTTCTCCACGATTATGGTTTGAGGAGTTATGGGATAGGCTGCGACGACATCAACATCCGACTGCTTCGCGGCATAAGCGACTGCTTCATCACCATTTAATCCCAACGTTTCCTGCTTAGCTATATTCTTCATTTCTCTCATTCCCTCGTGTTAGATCTTCATGGTAATCGCTTTTGTTGGGCACTCGTTGGCACATATGCCACAACCCTTGCAAAAGCTGAGATCGAACTCTATATCACCTTTTTCGGGTTTCCAATGAATCGCTCCATCTGGACAATAAATCGTGCATAAAAGGCACTTGGTGCATTTTTCAATGTCTCTTACCGGCTGGTACGTCTTCCAGTCCCCAGTCAGGTAAGTCCTGCTGGATTTCCAGCATACACCTGCTAGCGATATTTCCTTCCAACCTTTTTCTTTCAAACTCATTCAGGCTTTACCCCTTCATATGCTTCTTTTACGACTGCAAAATTCTTCTCTGCGACATCCGGTCTAAACCGACCTTTAACCATTCTCTCAATGGTTTCCATGCTGACTATTCCTGTTACACGTGCCACAGCGCCTAACATTGCTGTGTTTGTTATCGGCATCCCTAAGACCTTGATCGATATTTCTGTGGCAGGCACTGTCCAAAGCTTGCCTTTGCCTGAGTCAAGAAGTTTTCTGATCTCGCTAGGTTCGTCCTTTGTGTTGACGATGATGTTCCCGCCTTCATCGCCCAAACCATCCGCAACTTTGACTGATTTGAGCAATGTTGGATCAAGAACGGCTACAACGTCAGGGCTGTAAACCGCGCAATGCAGGTGAATAGGCTCGTTACTTATTCGTGTGAAGGCAGTTACTGGCGCGCCCATTCTTTCGGGACCGAACTCTGGAAACGATTGAATGTATTTTCCTTCAGCAATAGCTGCTCGCGCCAACAGTTCGCTTGCCGTCCATGCCCCTTGACCGCCACGACCATGCCACCTGACTTCCAAGATCTTTTTCAAATCAGATTTACTCCCCAATGATTGTTTCAACCTAATTGGAAAAGCCCAAATATACACCTTTCTAGGCAGAAAATCGACAACAACCCATTCTAGCGAATCGAATTAGGGCTGAACGTAAACGTGGGTGGTGGATGACTAGACTTAAATATCACCACAAAACTGAGATTCATGACATCTCAAGAGTGAGCCGCCGTAGCTCAGCCAGGTAGAGCGGCTGGCTGTTAACCAGTCGGTCAAAGGTTCAAGTCCTTTCGGCGGCGCCACAAAACTATCCGCGATAGCCGCAATGTCTGAGCTTTCTAGGAATCTTGGATCTTTGTCTTTGCAGATGTATTCGAATTTGACTCTGTCAACGTGCTTATCTTTTCGTCAGACCTGGCTTCTTGCAGTCTCAAACGGATGGAAAAAAGGAGAAACTGAGGGTTTGCAGTTTCATAGGCTATGGTCTACAGAAGACCACCGTGTAGCCTTGATTGAACGATAGCCAAGAGCAATAATAAGGTTTACGAACTCCGCCAGAATCGTTATCTTACCCAACTCATCTCAGCTTTTGAGAGGCTACGCCGCGCATCAAGTCATCTGCGACGATCGATCAAATTGGGCATAAACATGCGGCCATGGCCTAGAACTACGTGAGTTACACGTTTGTTCAGAGGACCAATGGTCATTATCAGGGATTCATAAACGATTTATCCATTCTTACGTAAAGGGCTCTTTCAACTATTGGTGTAATGACATACGAGGATTTTCGTTGCCAAAACAGGATTCAGCCCAGACACGCACAGATGAGTACAGAGTAATCACTCTTTTCGTATTGGCTGCCGTATCTGTTTACATAGGGGACGCGGCAATAGATGCCTTCATTTTCCACGACGGACCATTCCTAGATGTTCTAATGATACTTTCACCTGGCGAACTCTCGGTTCGGTTATACATTTCTGCGTCTTTTGTTGTGTTTGGGATTGCTGTTTCAAAGATACTAGCCAACCGTAGAAAAACGGAACATGCCTTGCAGTTGGTGAACCTCCAAGTTCAAGAATACGCAAATCAGCTTGAAGAAAAAGTTGAAGATAGAACTCGAGAACTGGTAGAAGCCCAAAAAAGACTACTCAAGTCAGAGAGATTCGCCGCGATCGGCGAGCTGGCTGGAATGGTTGGACACGACCTTCGCAACCCTTTAACAGGAATTGCAGGAGCCACTTATTACATAAGGAAGCATTGTGTCCAAGATATGGACTGCAAAACAAGAGAAATGCTAGAAACCATCGAAGGAGACATTGGACGCTCGAACAAGATAATAAATGATCTCCTAGAATACTCAAGAGAGATAAGACTTGAACTAACAGAAAGCAACCCAAGATCCATGATAAAGGAAGCCCTATCAACCATCAAGATTCCCAACTCCGTCCGCACAGTAAACCTAACAGAGAACAAACCAAAAGCGAAGGTCGACACTGAAAAGATCAAAAGAGTATTCATCAATATCATCAGAAACGCTCTGGACGCAATGCCCCCAAGGTGGCACCCTAACAATAAAGAGTCGAGCGACAGACGGCAACTTGGAAATCAGCTTCGCAGACACAGGAAAAGGCATCCCAAAAGAAGCATTAGAAAAGCTTTGGACGCTTCTCTTCACAACTAAAGCCCAAGGCATGGGTTTCGGCTTGGCCATCTGCAAGCGCATAGTCGAAGCGCATGGAGGCAGCATCTCCGTGGAAAGCACAGTCGGGAAAGGAACCACTCTTACAGTGTCTCTACCCGTGAACCTGAAACCAGAGAAAGACGACAAAATCACTATCGGTTTATCTGAACTTGTCTCATCTAAAGCACTTCGTTAAGCAACTTAGCGCACGCGTTACTAGCACATCACAATAGTGATTCATTCTGGCCAAGGTCTGTCTCGTTAATTCATAGCATCTTCTTTCTCCGATGTAAAGTTCTCTGAATTTCCTCCTGCACTTTGAACACCGGGCAATCAAAACAAGCAAGCCAGAAAGAAACCACGGCAGTCAGCTTATTCGATCTTGCGCGTCCGACAAATACCCAAACACTCAGGTCGATATAGTTATGTAGTTCTAAATGAAACAGAAAAAAAGGCGTTGGGGGAGACATCTCAACTTGGTTCTGATTCAATCCCGCATCTTGACACCAAGCGATAGATGCGTTCCATTTCGGAAATATGGAAAGCCTAAGTAACTCTTCACTTGGTGCGTTTGCGCGCGCTAATAAACTAGAACGCTTGTTTCTGAACGTCCTCTCCCACTTAGATGCATATTCAGAACTACGCATGTTCTGTTTTCCTAGTTGCTTCTTCTACAGCTCCGCCAAGAGTTAAATATGAAACTGGAGCCTCTGAGGGAAGGAAGTTGAGCGGAATTGGATGAAGAAAGATTCAGAAGTTTTTGCGCAAAGAGAGGCCTTGATGCTAGTATCATTCAGGCGAATGTCTTGCTTGCGAGAGAGTTTGAGACATTTCTCAACAGAAAAGATAGGAACAGGAATATGAGTAACGCTGTGCCTGACGACTTGGAGAACTTTGCATGTCTTCTGATAGAGAACGGAACGAACACATGGGAGAATTTTCTCGCTCTTCTGCGATATGCCCGCTTCGCAAGCAACAGAGAGGCAGAGATTGCTTTACTGGAGCTCATGGATGGCAGTGACGTCTTGGAGAATCTTTCAGAAACGTTGAGACAGACTGTTGGCGAGAGCAAGCGCGATGACATACTCGCTGAAGTCAAATTGCCCCCGCTTGGCACGAGCTCGAAAGAGAAGCCGAAGATAACCAAGAAATTCATGGAAAGACTTGAGGCCAAGTTGGATGAGAAAACGTGTAGGGAGATCCTGCTAAGTGGGCCTCATGCTGGTCCAAGAGAAGAGTATTTGCCTGAGCGAAAGGAGTTCCTAGCCTCCAAGAGCATAGATGACTTCTTGGCGAAACGACATAGGAAGTATCTCGCCGCGCTTGAAAAACACGTGAAAGAAAAGACATTGTACTTCACTCAGGAAATCGATCAGGGAGTTCTTGAATACGTACGTAACACGCCCACCTGTCAAAATGGCGTCAGAGACGGAGACATAATCTACATCACAAAGATTCCGTATAACGCGAAGAAGTGTCTGCATGAAAAGGATGAAAAGAAGAAACGATACTACTACTGCCATTGTCCTTGGGTGCGGGAAGCCATAAAATCAGGTGTGAAGATCTCGCCCAATTTCTGCTATTGCAGCGCTGGCTTTGAGAAGCGACCATGGGATGTTATTTTCGATCAGCCTGTTGAGGCGGACGTCATCGAGACTGTCTTGAAAGGTGATCTTGTCTGCAAGTTCGCCATACACATACCCAAAAGCTTCCATGAGTCAAAGGGAACAACCCAGAAGAAGAGGAAGGAGTAAACAAGTAACATAAATCGCTCCTCTTGAGCAAACGCTATGCGCACGACTGACTCTAATCTTGCCCGAATTTCGACGATAGGCCTTGCTTCATCGCGAGTAGTATGTTGTCCTTGAATTCTTGGAAACAGGAGCTTAACCGTTCCGCGTCAGTCTTTGACATGCCATGCAAGACGAGCTGCTTCTCAAATGCCCTTCTAGTCTTTCTGACTCGCCAGCCAAGCGTTATGTACATCCAGAATAGGCCAAGCATCATACGAATCAGGTGTGGCCCTGATCTGATTAAAGCAATAAAGATAGAGGAAGCTTCAGTTCCCGCTCTTCCATTTGAGGCAATGTTTGGGTTACTCATCTTCTTCGTCTCTGTTGTGTTTTTTCTCGAAGGCATTTGCTATTTTCTCTCCGATGTCCGCCCCTGACCCCTTTCCTTTGCCAACGTTCCTTAACATGTCACCGAGGCTTGTAAAGGTGTGCATGTAGTCTTCTGTCAGCTTGACTGCTACTGCTTCTGGCAATCCTCCGTTCTTAAGTTCTTTGTAGTATGCGGCTGCAGCTTTTCCCATGTTTTTTCCCGCTTCTTCAGAGAATACTGATTCCAGCAAGCTTCGTATTAGTTTCGGAACCTCCGCGGAAACTACACCGAGAATCTCCTTGACCTCTTTAGCCTCGTGCTCTGCATCTTTTTCTTCTTTGTCTATCATTTTTTTCACCTCCCACAGTTCTAAACAAACGTTAAGTGTGACAATACTTGAGTAGATCCCACTCTTATTCTGTCTATTCTAGCTTTTACCTCATCTATGCTAGTTCCTTCCCTACTAGGTTGTGAAAATATCCCAGTAGTCATAGGTGGCGTTACAGGCATACTTTGTCTAAAGCCTGCCATAGCCGGCATTCCTCTTCTGGGAAACAATCCATCGTGCTTCATACACTTCACCTCAAAACAATAAAGGGCTGGTCACTCTAGTTAGGTGTTCTGCGCAGAAGTGGCCATCTTACTGACCAGTTTCTTCAATCAATTGATAGGTCGGAATTCTCTCCTGGGTCTTCAGCAAGGTGCCTTGCTTGACGAGTTTTTCCACTCTTCCTCGAACGATGCGTCTGCTGGCTTTTCCCCTCATCGCAGCCACTTGCCGAGTAATTGCTGAAATGTTCATAGCTCCTTTCACAGCCAACGCTTGGATGACACACCTTGAAATGTCATCTTGAGCGATTTCCTTCTGCCGTAGATATTTCTCGGCGTTCTTTAGGCGAGAGGCGATCTTCAAAGGCTCTCCGTACATGCCTATGCCTACTCTTGTCAGCTGTACTGCGGCAGCTAGTCCTTCGTATTCTGGTCTTTCCATGATTAATCTCTCAAGGAGGTCGAGGCGGTGGATTATCTGATCGAGTTTCTTGCTCAATTCCTCTGTGTTTGAGGTTGATTTCTCTTCTCGACTCAAGCTTTTCCAGCTTCTCAGGCGCGGCTTAGATAACTAGCGTATTTGTGACTTAAATGGTGTTGCGGAGAGGGTGGAAAATTCAGCGAGTCCAAGGGGTAGGTCTGCATGGTTGTTGATATGTCATCCAGAAGAACTGCCATTCTTGTCGAATTAGTTTTCTCAGCTCTCCCAACCATGCATGATCCAGCTATCTCCCACAGGCGACTCTGGCTTGCACCAAAGAGAGGAACAGAGGAACAATAGCGCGTGCTTGGTGCCAACGAGGTCCGAGTTCTGATTTGACTGCGAAAGCAAAGCAGCCGTGTGCAGCTTCGGGCAGAGTACGACGCAAAGCATTTAATCCTGAACCAAACACTCTGAAGATGAAGTGTTTCTCATGACCAAAAGCGACATTGCATGGGATCTATCCGAACTATTTCCAAGCACATCGGATCCTTCAGTCCAGAAAACCCTTGATAACCTTTGTAAGATGGCAGAGAGTTTTGCGGGGAAGCATCAAGGGAAAATCAAGAGTCTCTCAGCCAAAGACTTGGTGAAGTGTATTCAACAATATGAGGCATTCCGAGTCAAACTTGATGATGTTTCGTTATTTGCAGGTCTGTCTTTTTGGGCCAACATGACCTTGCCAGATGTGCAATTACTTCATGACAAAGTGACGAAAACCGAAGCGAAGCTAGGCAAACTGCTGGCGTTCTTTGAACTCGAAGTTGGCGCTCTAGTCTCCAAGAAGCCGAAGATTGTTTCCGACCCTGCAGTGGCAGATTACAAGCATTTTCTGGAGAGATTGAAGAGGCAAGTTGCCCACCAGTTGTCTGAAGTTGAAGAGCAGTTGATCATTGAAAAAGACCAGTTTGGGGTAAAAGCTTGGGAGGAATTGCAGAGCAAGTGGCTCAATACCCGCATGTTCAAAGTCGAAGTTGAAGGCAAGAAGAAGTCTCTGTCATACGGTGAAGCTCATGGTTTGCTTCCTCATCCAGACCGGAAGACCCGGGAATCCGCAAACAAATCGATCTACGGTCTCCTAGGAGAACAGGGTGAGGTTTTCTCGTCGGCCCTGAGAAACATCTGCAACGACTGGCTAAGCGTGTGTGAAAGAAGGAAATATGATTCTCCAATGCATGCAAGCCTAATAACAAATGACATTGACCAGCGCACAATCGACAATCTACTGAAAGTCATTGCAGACCACACTAGCCTTTATCGCGGATACCTCAAGCTAAAAGCTAAGATGATGAAACTGCCGAAACTCGGCTGCCACGACATAGTCGCCCCCTTACCTGATGAATCCCGAATGGAATTCGATTACAACAAGGCCAGAAACCTCGTCGTCAAAGCCTACGCCAAATTTGACGAGGAATATGCCTCTGCGACAAAAGACATGTTCACCAAGAGACACTTGGATTCTTCGCCAAGGTTTGGCAAGCAAAATGGTGCTTTCTGCGCACGCTGGGTCAGTGGGAAATCTGCTTTCATACTCAACAGCTTCAACGGAACACTGAATGACATTTTCACTTTGGCCCATGAACTCGGCCATGCGACGCATGATTACTATTCGGAGAAGAGCCAGACAATTCTGAACTTGGATGTTCCAAGTATTGTTGCGGAAACTGCCTCGATTTTTGGTGAGCTGCTGCTTACTGATCTTCTGCTCAGCGAAGCAAAATCAAGAAAAGAAAAGAGGGCAATTATTAGCTTTGTTCTTGATCAGGCGGGAATGGTTATCTTCCAAGTTACTGCTAGAGCATGGTTCGAGCAAGACCTGTACGACGCGATTAAGCGAGGCGAATACCTTAATCATGAGACCATCTGCAAGTATTGGACCTCGGCTAGAGACAGGGTTTACAGTGATTCGGTGGAATGGTTTAATGAAATGGAAGCAGAATGGACCATGAAACCGCACTACTACATGGCTAACTTCAGATTCTACAACTACCCTTACGTCTATGCGCAGCTGTTCGTCTATGCCCTTTACCAGAAATACTTGGAAGAAGGCAAGAAGTTCGTTCCCAAATTCAAGATAGCTCTCTCAGCCGGCAGCAGCGTCTCTCCAGTTGAAATAGGCAGAATGGTAAACCTTGACGTGACGGACGTAGGCTTCTGGAAACTTGGGATGAAACGCTACGAGCATTTCCTTCAGGAACTTGAAAAAATCGCCAGCTAGCTTAGACACAGACAGAGAGAGAACAGAGAGCAAGTTTTCACTGGGATTCGTCCAAGTGCGCGAGAAATTGTCACTTAGCTGTTCAAAGCCGACGCTAGATCCTATGGAATAAGGTACATCAAGATTGTCGCTGCGAACGTGACGAGCAAAGACGGGATCAGATACTTGTAAAGCTTGCCTAGAGGGCACTTGAAGTATTCAGCGGTGAGAATCAAGCAAAGGTGCGTTGGTGCGACGAGATAGCCGAGATAGCTGCTCATGTATAGCAAGGAAGCGCTCCTACCAGTGAAACTTACTATTCCGGCAAGAATTGAGACGCTTATGGCTATGCCTCCTGAAGGAGAACCAGTTATGGCGCCGAGGAATGCTGGAATAACGATGAGCAACAGAAGGACATTGACGCTTCCATTAGACACGAAGGAACCGAAAATCTGAGAAATCCCAATGGCGTCGGCCACGTTTCTTAGCAAGAATGCTCCGTATGCTGCCAGTGTTATTCCCCAAATGGCCCAGCTTCTCAATGGCTTAGCTAAGACTCTCAAGCGTGGCTTGGCAATAACTAGAAGGAAGGCTATTCCCACGAATGGTGCTATGGAAACGTCAACAAAGAATACCACCACGATCACTATTGTCGCTAGAATCGGAAGAAACGCTGTGACGAACCTTCTTAGTTCCAAGCTGCGATCTGCCTTTGTCGCTTCGCTTTTTGCTTGTTTAGGTGTCTTGCGCAAGCCAACGAGATAGCCGATCACAACCATTACAGCAACAACCGGGATTTGGCGTATTACCAGAGTAGTCACTGTCACTCCGGTAAGCGTAGCGGCGAGTATCAGAACTTGACTAACGGGATAAACAGGAAAAATCGTGTGCCTGAACCATAGATTCACGTAGGTTTTCTTATCTTCCCTTAACCCAAGCTTCTCCGTTTCAGCTTCAACAAGTGGGGCTGACATTAATGCTCCGCCTCCAACCGGCAAAAGCCCTATTGCGGCAGGAAGCACACTAACCGTTAGTTTCGCGTTGTTTACCAGTCTACCTAGGCTTTCGCTCAATACGTCTATTGTTTTTGTTTCCTTGTACAACATGCTCAGAAGCATTATGCCGAAAGTCGCAGCTACCAGCGAGATGGTGAGTGGGTCGATCGTGGTTCTGACAATCACCGCCCAAATAGAAGGCAAGTCGAGAGCAAACAAAGCTAAGAACAGAGCTGCCGCGTTCAACGTTATTCCAAGGTTAACCCGCTTGTACACCAGTAAACCAAGGAGGCAAAACGCAGCAATCAATGCAGCCAACGGATCTAACAGTCCCAAACACTAATCTTCCCTTTCAGCTGTTCGGAGACGAAGTCATGAGCCAGCCTCTTAATCCTTTTCCTAACAAGAACAGGAAAAGTGAGTATTGCTCAACATAGCACGGACGCAAAGGAACCAGTCAACACATCCTCACGTAGGAGCAATGTTGTCTGCCTTCCTAACATGTGAGAATCTTGGTATGCTGATTCTTCTGTCATTAAGGCTGTATCACCCTGCAGCATTGTGCAGTCGTAGTCTAGCTTGGACCAACACTTCTATGGAGAAATCTCCCGCAACTCCCTCTTTTTCTAGGTTTCCACAAAACTCGTTCTTCAGGTCTTTGCTTCCACAGTACAAGCGACACTTTTTCACTTTGGTGGATGCAACGATCTTCTCAAAGCCGTTACTCCTGCGCCGAGGGCAAGGCCTATGCTGCTTTTGCTGAATGCTTCGTCAAGCGCTTCAATCACGCGATCGATATCCTCCTTTTGGACGTTGAGTGGAGGCTGAAGACGGAGGATATCCTGTCTATGGTCGTAATTGCCAAGAATGATGTGGTGCTTGTTCCACATTCTACTTATGACCCAACTTGAAAGCGCGAGCGCGCCCCCTTTCCCGCTGGGCAATTCAATCCCTAATAGCAGACCTAGTCCGCGAACCGCCTTGATGTTTTCATGGTGTGTCTTCAGTTCTTCCAACCTTTGAAGAGTGTATTCTCCCATTTTCTTTGCGTGTTCCACCAACCCGTCTCGAACAAGGATCTCCATAGCTTTGAGTGCTGCTGCACAAGCTTTAGGGTTGCCACGGAACGTCGAGATAAGAGACTCCCAGCTGTCCTCTCTACCGTAAGCTTTTTTCCAAATCTCAAAGCTTGTGACCGAGGCGCTTATCGGCAACACTCCTGCACTAAGCGCTTTGCCAACTACGGTAATGTCTGGTTTCACACCTTCATGCTCAGCCGCGAACATCCTGCCAGTTCTGCCGAAGCCTGTCTGAATCTCGTCAAAAATCAACAGTGCACCATACTTGTTGCACAATTCTTGTACGCCTGGCAAGTAGCCTTTGGGGGGTATATTGCAGCCTCCTTCTGCTTGTACAGGCTCTACGATAAAGGCGGCGACATCGCCCTTTCTTAGATTCGACTCTAATGCTTGAAGGTCGCCGAAGGGCACGTTTTCGCAATTGGGCAGAAGAGGTTCAAAGTAACGTCTATATGTTCGTCCAGTGACGGAGAGACTTCCAAAGCTTAGCCCATGAAAGGACCCGTCGGCATAGACGAGTCTTTTCTTTCCGGTAGATGCACGGGCGGTCTTTAACGCTATTTCAACTGCCTCTGCTCCTCCACTGCCGAAACACGAGATATTGGGGTTGCCCGGAAGGATTCTGTGAAGATTTTCAGCCAAAGCCCCGACCAGCGGATGGATACCAACAATGAAAGAAAGAATTGTTGGCAGATTGGCGGCTTGTTGTACGGCAGTAAGTACTTCTGTCGGGTTATGTCCGAGGCTAAGAGCACCATATCCTGCAGTGAAATCGAGGTATTCCTCGCCCTGCTCGTCAAAGATACGGGTTCCCTCCGCTTTCACAAACCGCTTATCAGTGTTATACAGCTTAAGGATCCTAGCCTCTATGGGGCTAACGTGTTTGGAGAACCTCTCTACCATCTGACGTTGGCTTGAAGCCAAAGCCTCTTCAAGCGTGATTAAATCTGTCTCTTGAATCTTCAATCTGCAACAACTTCCAAAATGCTTCTAGAAAGAAATTGCCGTGGAACACAGATAAAACTATCGCGCACGCGAACATCAGCTTCCCTTCTCCAGAATAGGTATGCCTTTGTCTGCATCAAGAACACGCTAAGATACATCACGTGATCAACTTCGAGTCAGAAGAATACACATGCAAGGCAGTGTCAACCTCCAAGGAAGCTTCAGAGCTTGTAGAAGCTGGCTTCCAATACGTCTGCACAACGCCCGAAAACGCAACGCTCTTTAGGAAAAGGAAATAAGGAAAAGAATACCCTAGTCCCTCCCAGAGCGGTCGTAGTCTAGCCTGGACTAGGACATCAGCCTGCCACGCTGACGACCCGGGTTCAAATCTCGGCGACCGCACCACATTCCTTGTTCAAGGAGAAACCGTGTTTTTGACTTGCTATTGATGAAGAGTTGCCAGACTGGTTACATGGTCTTATCAAATCTGCAATGCCTGAAATTCCATTCTCAACCCTGAGGTCGCGTATGTTCCATTATCTTTTCATGCGCGACTAAGAAGAAGGATTGGAGACAAAATCATTGACACGCGAATTCGCGCTAGGTGCTTTGGAGCGAGATCTGGAGCCTCTTTTGCTACTGTTCCAATGGGACGTCAATCAATGTACTCTGTCGGATCATCTATCTTTGCTTCCTTGAAGGCGTTCTTTCTGTTCATGCATGACTCGCATCTTCCACAATGCTTTTCTTCGTTTCGATAACAAGACCATGTGAGCTCAAAAGGAACTCCAAGCTGCTTTCCAATATTCAGTACTTCTGATTTCTGTAGGTTGCTGAAAGGAGCTTCAATTCGGATTTCCACACCTGTTCCCAGTCTGGCTGTATTCTCAAAAGACTTGTAGAATTCCTTCCTGCAGTCTGGGTAAAAACGATCGTCTGAGCCTTGTGCTCCATAGAACACTTCTGTGGCTCCGATCGAAATGGCGTAGGCAACTGCAACAGAGAGGAATATTGCATTTCTGAAGGGAACTATCATTGGTTGAGTGAAGGTTGGGGTTAGCTCGATATTCTTGTCACAAAGGGCAGTTACTCCAGCAAATACCTCTTTCAAAGATCTTAAGTCTGTGATCTTGATCGGGATGTCGAGCCTTCCAGCAACGAGATTCGCACATTTGGCTTCTTTTTCTGCTATCTGGCCGTATTTGAAAGTCAAAGCGTGAACTTTGTAGCCTTGTTTCTTTGCCCAATATGCAACAACTGTGGAATCTGGTCCTCCACTTAGTACAACAATGCACTTGTTTGCCTTAGTCAAAGCTTACTCCCACCATTTGAACCTTAACTCAATCATTTTGAAGACGAATGCACCCATCAAGCATACCAATTGTTCACTGATCAGAAGGTAAGGAAACGTTGCCATCCATGATAGATTGAAAAGCTGGTTTAGCATCCAACTGACGCCTATGGGTACTATGATTGCAATGATTGCGCCTTCGATGAAGTAGTTTTTGTTGAATCTTTGGGCGACGACAAAGCCTATGATTCCCGCAGCTAAGCTTACTAGTGGCATGAAGACGAGTTCATACGGCCCAGAAAATGGACTGAAGAGATTTCCCACGACTACTCCTACAGCATAGCCTATGCTCAGGACCCATTTCTTGGCAATCGCCGGTCTAAGCACACCCGCAACCCTGAATTGCAGTGCGTAGAAAGATAATGGGGCAAAGAAATAGATCAATACTGCGTATAAAGATGCAAAGATACTTGCTAACGCTACGTCCTTAGTCTTTATTCTCAATTTTCATCCTCCTACTCCGGGGTTTATGTTGGCGGAACGGGTGGAGGCCCACTCACCCGCCATTTCGTATTACCTGTTCAAACTTGCTCTTAAAAGCCTTTGGCACACATCGTGTACCTAGATTTTGATTAAACCTCAGAACTTGTTGAATCAGTCTCAATCGATGATGTAACTGGCATGGAGAGACGCAGAATAGCGCGTGCTAGGTTGGAACGCTCTTCAGTTTTGTCTTAGCTTTTTTCTTATTTCTGGTAGTATTTTCACTTGATTGCGTTGGTTTGTATGCACTTTGGAAGCAAATCCTGAAGCTCGCAAACATCGTTTGCAACCAAGTCCGGTTCTTGGTTACTCTGGCGTAAGTCTTCGAAGGTGTAGAACTGTGATGGGACAAAAACCGTTTTCATACCAGTGGTTTTGGCGCCTTTAATGTCTTCCAACGGGCTGTCTCCAATATACACGGTTTCTTCTGCTTTTGCTTGCAGTCTTCTCAAGGCTTCTTTGAAGATCTTGGTGTTAGGCTTGCGCCAACCTGTTTCTTCAGAGATCAAGATGGCGTTGAAATATCTGTTTATTTCCAGTTTTCTGAGTGCTGCATGGATGACTGGTGCGTAGGTGAAGTTGGATATTAACCCTAGTCGATGGTCAGTTGAGGTTTCTCGCAGCAGTTCCTTTGCGCAAGGTCTCAGTTCGAGTGAGTCTATGTAGTCTTCAAAGAAAGCATTTACCGCAGTCTTTATGCGCACGTCTTCTGACTCAACGCTCAAACCTAGGCAGTTGAGGGCGTCAGAAATCCAAACAGCATTAGTCACCTCAACCAATTCCTGATAACGTACAACCCGATACTTCTCATGCGCCTCCGTGTATGCTTCGAGGAAACGTTCCTCACTGACGTCAAAACCCGATTCGACAATAGCCTTACCCAACTTCGCCTTTGAATCATCCATACTGTAGTTCCTGACGTTCGTTAGCGTGCCGATAAAGTCGAAGATCACTGCCATGACCGGTGCCTCGCCTCAGTTTGATCCTTTCTTTCTCAGCTATTTTTCCGACGTCTTCTGCAATGCCTGTTCTCTAATAATAAGGCTTACGCGGAACATGTCCTTTTGGAACAGCAAGCGGCTCTCCCAATTGGCGGAGGAATTTGGAAAGAAGAGATATGCTGGAATTCCGACGTCTTCATTTTCCCATAATCCGGTTTGCTCTTCTCGAAATCGCGAGAAGCACACTTTATAAACTCGTCAACAGCAACACATTCAACGAACTATGCAAGCGCTAGGCACTGAACACCATGAAACTCGGAGTTCTGTTTTCAGGCGGCAAAGATTCGAGTTTGGCTCTGTTCAAAGCACAAGAGTCGCATGACGTTGTCTGCTTGATAAGCGTGTTTTCTAAAAACAAGGAAAGCTACATGTTTCACGTCCCAAACATCGAGTTAACCAAGCTGCAGGCTAGAGCCATAGGATTACCTCTCATTCAGAAAACAACAAAAGGCGAAAAGGAAAAAGAGCTTAATGATCTAGAAAAGGCTATCCTTCTTGCCAAAGAAAGATACTACATCGAAGGCATCGTTACAGGAGCAATAGAATCCGTCTACCAATCAACCAGGATCCAGAGGATTTGTGAAGATCTCGACCTATCGTGCCTCAATCCTTTGTGGAAGAAAGACCAGATAGGGCTTCTGAAGGAACTCGTTCAAAAGGGCTTCAAGGTCATCATTTCAGGAGTCTTTGCCTATCCATTGGACGAGAGCTACCTCGGCAAACTGATCGACAGTAAAATGGTTGAAAGGCTGAAGCTAGTCTCTGAGAAATACCGCTTGAGTCCTGCAGGAGAGGGAGGAGAATTCGAAACAACTGTCCTAGATGCTCCATTTTTCAAAAGAAGAATAGAGATAATGGATTACGAAATCTCTTACAAAGACAACTGCGGAGTTTTCGACATAAGAAAGGCAAGACTGACTGAAAAATGATGTTGACTAACAAAGGCCAAACTCACCATTAACTGACACTCAAGAGTAATTGAGAGTGGCTTTTGAAATGGTTAAATATGCACATATGTGAGACTTGTCAAGAAGGGAGATGGAAATGCAGAGCAGAATCTTCTCGCTGGTGTCTTTGTTTGCCTTAGTCTTCATTGGGCTTGTCGCTTTTGTCATGCCTTGGTTTGGTCAATCTGTCTCGTTCAGATTTCTGCTGGCAATTTACCCGTTGCTTGTAATCCTTTTCGGCGTAGCCTTGCTGCGCCAGAGTGGCCTGACTATGGCTTTGGTCGGTCTGGTGACTACGATTCTGTTAGCGGTTTTTGAGTTTGGAACTCCAATTGAAGTAGCGTTAGGCGCATCAGCATATGGATTCGTGAAGAGCTTCGGAATATCCATTTCCGTTGCTGCAACGATGTTGATGATTTTTCTTATGCGGGAAACAGGCGCTCTAAGCACTGTGTCAAAGGTAATCAAGCAACAGGTTTTGGGTGACGAGATCAGAGCCTTATACATCGGGATAGGTTTCGGCTCTTTTCTCACCTGTTTAGGCGTAGTTACTCCTGCACTGTTTCCGCCTCTGCTAGTAACTATGGGTTTCAGTCCAACCGTTGCTGTCTCTATTGCTGTTCTCGGCTATGATCCGACAACCAGTTTCTCACTGCTCTCAATGCCAATTACCCTACCAGTTGATGTCGGCAAAACAATTGGTATCATGATCAATCCGTTTGAGCTGGCCTTCAAGATAGCACTCTTTCTTCCGCTTATTTCGACTGGCTTTGCCTTTGCGATTCTGTGGCTTGTCGGGGGAAGACGTTCTATGCGGAAAGGTGCTGTTCCTGCTATGATATGTGGGTTAGCTTTGGCTCTTGCTTGTCTAGGAGCAACTGGTTTAGACTACTTTACAGGAGTCGAGTATGTTCCTTTGCGGATTGTTGGCGTTGTTGCTGGACTGTGCTCCATGGTTTCGCTGTATGCTTATCAGAAACTACGGCACTCTTCAACGACCAAACAGAAGCCTGCCGATTATCCTACACGCAAAGAGATTCTTAGAAGCTTCTCCCCATGGATTATGTTGACAGTCTCGGCAGCAATCGTCAGCATTCAGCAAGTTAGCAGTTGGCTTTCCAACGTCCTTGGTAATGTGGAACAGATTTCGATTTTCGCAGATCAAACTGTCGATCTAGACTTGTTGTCTCAGATCTACACTTGGATCTTGTTTGCAGTCCTATTGTCGTTGGTGACACTTCGACCAACGAGGAAACAGGTCAAAGACGCAACCCATGTTTGGCTCAAACGGTTTGCTGAGCCTTTTCTAGCATACAGCCTTTACTTCTCCATTGCTTTTGTCATGGCCTATTCCGCTCGGACAATCGTAAATGGAGTTTTGGAGCCTTCACTTCTCTACAACGAACTCAACATGAACGTTATTCTGGGATCAACATTGGCTGCAGTTTTTGGAGCAGGTTTCATTTTCGTTGGGGCTTCTCTTGGTCTTTTCGGAGCAATCGTTGGAGGGTCAGAAACCAGTTCAAACGTGTTATTTCTCAAGATTCAAAAGACGGCGGCAGACAGCATTGGACTTGGCAATGCTGGCTTTGTAACTGTCTATAGCGGTCATGCTGTCGCAGGCGGCATAGCGAGCTCTGTGACACCGGCAAAGATCAATAATGCCGTAGTCACAATTGGAGAGACACATGACACTGAGTCGTTGATAATGCGGAAGCATCTGGTTGTTGCTGTGATCTTGACGATAGCTACAGGAATACTGACCGGCGTTCTCGTGAGCTTAGGCATCTAGGCACATTTGTCCCACCTAATCTGGTCAGTTTATCTTTTGCACTAAGATGAAGTGTCTAATGATCAGATTTCCGTCGCTATCTTCTCCATTTTCCTCGCGAATCCTGTTTTCAGCAGTCTGTCAACATTTCCCATTGATTCTTCTATCTTTGAGTCATACGGAATTTTACCTAGATAAACCAAGCCTAGTTTCAGGGTCTGCCCTTGTATCGTTTCCAATTGATCCATTTTCATGTTTTCAACGAGTCCGACGATTGGAATTCCCAATTCCTTCAGCAGAGTAGTGAGCTTCTTTACGGTTTCAAAAGCAAGCTGCGAGGGTGTTGTGACTACAAGAAACTTTGTTCTCTTCAAGAATCTAATCAGATCGAGAGTCGCATCGCCTATTCCAGGCGGCATGTCTAATATCAGGTAGTCGAGTTCTCCCCATCGTGTGATTGACAGCAGTTCTAAGAGGACGTTCGACGTGTCTGCGCCTCTTAATGGTGTGGCATAGTCACTCGTGTAGTAGATTATCGACATATATTCGAGGCCTTCGAATTTGGGTGGAATTATGCCTTTTTCTTCTTTCGGCTGTAACCCTTTTATGCCCAATATGATATGTGTGGACGGGCTTGTGAAATCCAAGTCAAACAAGCCAACCCTGCAACCTTTTCTTGCCAGCGTCAATGCTAGTGTTGATGCGACTAGGCTCTTGCCCACGCCTCCTTTGCCGCTTGAAACTGCAACTATGTTACGTATGGTTCTCATTCTCTCTTCTATTATGCTAACTCGAGGATCGACCAAAATTCACTTCGCTCCTTTGATGGTTTCAAGCCAGACACCGCGCCCTTCTAACACTTCAAAATCTGGGCTGCCACATTTTGGACATTTGATGTATGTGTGTGCCACTTCGGGGACAAAATGTATTGCTTCTGCGATGCTCGCGTCTAATGTCTCCTTGCTGAAATACCATTGGTGATCGCAGGCTCTGCACTTCATTTTTGCTTTCGCCTTTTCTATATTGAATTCTGCATTCTTGAGAACTTCGGACCTTAGTTGTGATAGTGCAAATTCCAGTATCTCCTGCTCGATGCCCTGCAATTCGCCGACTCTTATTTTCACTTCTTTGACTTTCTTCAATCCTTCCTTCTTGGCTATTTGAGAAGCCGCGGCGACTATTGCTTCAGCCAAAGCCCATTCATGCATAGGAAGCACCTATCTCATTGAATCATTTAACAATATTGCAGAAACTGTTAGAACTCTGGAAGCTTGAAACGAAAAGCTCTCCCAAGATACCTTGGTTACTGTTTTCTCATTATGTACTCGTGTATGGCCTTTGCAGCTTTCTTACCTGCACCCATGGCGCTTATGACTGTAGCCTCACCTGTCACTATGTCTCCGCCAGCGTACACGCCTTCGAGGCTTGTTTTTCCGTTTTCATCTACAAGTATTGTTCCCCATTTCGTGACTTGCAGACCTTTGGTTGTACTCTGTATGATTGGGTTCGGTGTTCTTCCAATAGCAGTGATGATCGTGTCGGTATCCATGACGAATTCTGAACCCTTAACAGGGACTGGTCTTCTTCTTCCAGACTCGTCTGGCGGTCCAAGTTCCATGCAAACGCATTCCACGGCTTTAACCCAGCCCTTTTCATCTCCCAAAAACTTCGTTGGCGCTGCCAGAAACTTGCACACGATGCCTTCTTCCTCAGCGTTCTCAATCTCTTCTTTTCTTGCCGGTAACTCCTCTCGCGAACGACGGTACGCAATGCAGACTTCCTCGGCGCCCAAACGCAGGGCGGAACGAGCAGAATCCATGGCCACGTTGCCTCCGCCGACGACTACGACGTGCTTTCCGATTCTTATCGGCGTGTCATACGCTGGAAAGGCATATGACTTCATCAAGTTCACTCTTATCAGGAACTCGTTTGCAGAGTATATCCCGCCAAGATTTTCTCCTTGCAGATTCATGAAAGCGGGCAATCCAGCACCTGTTCCGATGAAAACTGCGTCAAAACCTGTGCTGAGCAATTCTGGAATGGTGTGTATTCTTCCGATGAGGTAACCGCAACGCAGGTCCGCGCCCAGCTTCCTGATGTAGTCAACTTCGGCTTGAACTATGCTTTTTGGTAAGCGGAATTCTGGGATGCCGTAAACCAGGACACCTCCTGGCAGATGCAGTGCCTCGTAGATCACGACTTCATGACCAAGTCTAGCCAGTTCAGCTGCTACCGTGAGTCCGGCTGGTCCGGCGCCGACCACTACCACTTTCTTCCCTGTCGATTGAGGCTTTGCTGGGGGTTTGATGCCTCTAGATCTTTCCCAATCAGCGACAAACCTTTCGAGTCTGCCGATGCTTATGGGTTCGCCCATCTTGCTCATTATACAATACTTCTGGCACTGTTCTTCTTGGGGACACACGCGGCCACAGATTGCAGGGAGAGCGTTTTTCTCCTTGATTTTGGCGATTGATTCCTCATATTTCCGTTCTTTGAGTAGCTTGGTGAATTCTGGAATGCTGACTCCAACTGGGCAGCCCATCACGCATTGCGGTTTTGGACATTGCAGGCAACGGCTAGCCTCTTCTAGAGCTTGTTCCTCAGTGTAGCCCAAAGCTACCTCGTCAAAATTCGCACTTCGTGTCTTCGGGTCTTGTTTAGGCATGGGTACTGATTCTTTCTTAGGTTTAGGTTTCGGCTTACTTTCCGCCACAAGTGCAGCCTCCGCGTATTTCCCACAAGAGGGAGCTTAGCCTTTCTTCGGGTAGAAACATTCTCTGTCTACTTATCAGTTCATCAAAATCCACTAGATGGCCGTCGAATTCAGGTCCATCGACGCAGCCGAACATCATTTTTCCGCCAACTGTGACTCTGCAAACACCGCACATGCCCATTCCATCAACCATGATCGGAGTCAACGTGACAGTCGTAGGCAAATTGACCTTTCTAGTCATCTCTGAGACGTTTTTCATCATGACAACTGGTCCCCATGCTATGCAGCGGTCGAACTTTCCTTTCTCAAGAATCTCCTTAAGGAAATCCAACCCTTTGTAGCCCTTGGATCCGTCGTCCGTAGCCACGTAGAACTTGTCGCTTAGATCTTTCATTTCTTTTTCAAAGAAGAGCAGTTCTTTGATTCTTGCTCCCATCACGATGGTCAACGTGTTTCCCGCTTCTCGCAAAGACCGAATAAGCAGGAGCATCGGTGCGATCATGACTCCGCCGGCGACACACAAGACTTTGCCATAGTTCTTGATTTCTGAGGGGTTTCCAAGGGGTCCAGTAATGTTTCCTACGCAGTCACCTTCCTTTAGGAATCCAAGCTGCTTCGTTGTTTTGCCAACTTCGTTAAAGGCGAATCTAATGGTGCCCTTCTTCTTGTCACAGCCAGCTATTGTTAGTGGGATGCGTTCGCCCCTTTGGTTTACTATCACGATGATGAACTGGCCCGGCTGAGCTTTTTCGGCCATCTCGGGGGCGTAAACTTCAACCATTTTGATTTTTGGCGCTAACTCCTTCTTGGCCAAGATCTCATACAATCGTCTTTTCCTCCATTTTCATGGGTGGCATTGAAGCCACTCGCTTGGAAAACTCGTCCAGTTTCTGGTTGAAATCGTCAACACATCTCGGCGAGACTTCGTAAAGCTCAAAACGCTTAGACATGTTCATTTTCTTGAGTGCATTTTTCAACACGGTTACGTTTCTCTCAGCGGTTTCACCGCCTTCTTGGAGCTTGCAGTCTTCTTTCGCGCAGACGACAGCCATGACGCCGTCAAACCCGCTCTGCAGTGCGTTGACAACGTGAACAGGATCTAGCGCTTTGAAACAAGGAACCTCAAAAACCGCGGCTTTCTTCCTGAGAAGCAAGCTCTCAGGGTCATCAAGGGCTGAAAACTCTGACCATTGACAGCAGAAGACCAGAATAGCTGGAGACTTGCCTCCTGCTTTGAGTTTCCTCGCCGCTTCCGCGTAGCTCTGCATGACTTTTTCGAATTCGAAGCCCTCAACCTGTATGGAATGGTGTGGACAAACTAGGGCACATGCCCCGCAGCCCATGCAGTCTTCATAGATGATCTTTGGGGTTGCGAATGGTTCTGCTTCTATGGCGTGGTATGGGCATATGAAAATGCATTTGTCGCAGCCGACGCATTTCTGTGTATCATAGGTTGCCTTCCGTGAATACTTGATCACGGTCACTGCGTCGTTGTTGAGGCCTAATTGTTCAAGCAGTCTTCTGCTCAGCATTAGTCGTCTGGTGTTTATTTTGGTGCCTTCTTTGAATCTGCAGAAGGCGTCTTCACACTGGATGGAGATAACTCTCTTGATCCCAGAATTGAGGGCTTGGAAGATGAATTCAGTTGGTATGCGTCCAGAGCATGGCAGACGTAGTGGAATATAGTTACTAACGTGCAAGCCTTGTTTTCTCAGGATTTCCTCGATTTCGCAGGTCGAAGGCGAGTTTCCCCGACACATCAAAACCAAAACATCGCTCTCGCACCTCTTGCGCATCTGCTCAATATACTTCAGCAAGCTATCGTGGTCGTAATACACCATTTCTATGGCTAGCGAAGGGCATGCGCTGTAGCATATGCCGCAGACTTGGCATTTCTGCAAGTCTATCTCTACTTTGCCTGTTTCAGTGTCGCGTTTTATTGCTTCATAGGGGCAGATGGAATGGCATACGCAGCATTTGCTGCAGAGGTCTTGGTTGACATTCACTGCAACCGTACAGATCTTGCTCATTACAGTTTTTCACCACTTTGCTTGGTTGGCGTCTAAACTGTCATGAGATATTGCCCTTCAGAACACCTAGATATTTCTTCGCTTAGCAGAATGATGCTTTGATCTTGGATTCTGCTTATTGCTTGTAGTAGGGTCTTCTAACATAACCGTATGCTTCAGTGGCCGCTGTCGTGCCTTGACCGACGGCGGTTCCAACCTGCTTGACAGGATGATTTGTCACGTCGCCTGCTGCAAAAACTCCATTGACGTTTGTTCGCTGCTTCACATCCACCACTATGTAGCCATCCTCGTCAACTGCAACCCCGGCTTCCTTGGCGAGTCGGCTGTTAGGGTCCTCACCAACTTGAACGAAGACACCATCGATAAGTGTTTCCCGGGTTTCTCCTGTTGCATTGTTGAATAGTACAACACTGTTGACGAGTCTGTCGCCCTTGATTTCCTTAACTTCAGTATTCAACAGGGTTTCGATGTTTTGCTTTTCCTTCAGAGTCCTGATGAGAGCTTCTTCCCCTCTGAAAGCGTCTTTTCGATGGGCGATCTTCACCTTGGAGGCTATGTCAGCAAGGTAGAGTGCGGTTATTAGAGCCGAGTTTCCACCTCCAACGACGAGCAATTGCTTGCCTTTGAACAAGGGTCCGTCACATAGCCCGCAGTAGCTGACTCCCCTGCCGCGAAAATGAGTCTCTCCTGGAACGCCAAGCTGTCGATATTGACCTCCAGTGGCAATTATGATTGTTTTTGTCTCATAGATTGTCTTGCTTGATCTTACGATCATTGTTTTAGGCTTGAGGTCTATTTGCGTGGCTTCTTCGAATTCGCGGATTTTCACTCCTGCATTCTTGGCGTGGTCAGCCATTTTTTGTGCAAGCTCAAGTCCCAATATGCTGCTGAAGCCTAGGTAGTTCTGGATTATTGGGGCGTCTGCTGCTGTTCCACCGGCGATTTTTTCATCTAGAACAAGTGTTTCTAGACCACTTCTTGTGCCGTAAATTCCAGCTGCCAATCCGGCTGGGCCAGCCCCAATGATTATCAAGTCCCAGTTCTCCATTGGAAACAACCTTGCGCATTGTTTCTAAGCGAGAAGGGCACTTATGAATTGTTCGTAACGCGTGCTTCAACCTAAATTCGGTAGACATGTTTTCACTAGTTGATTAAGCCTTCAAGCTGGGCGATTTCTTTCCTTCTTAGCTAGTCCTATCATAGCGCGCATTTCGATTTGTTACAGTCCGGTCGTAAAAAGAATTTCGCGGGGTCAGTATTGCACTTAGCGCGAAGTGTGCCAAACCTTTAATCCGAGATGATAGTGGCATTCTTCGAGGTGAAGAATGTTTTGCACGAGGAACTAGCTAGAGTGGTTGTTAAAGACGCTTTGGGCATCAATTCAAGCGACGTCGTCACAATCACAACATGGGATCACACAATCGATGTCGCCAATGCATTTGCCGTCGAATGCTTTAGACAAGGCGCGGACGCCATCATAGTCCTTTGGACGGACGAGTACTACTATGGACTGCTGAGGGAGCTGTCTGAAGCAAGTCTGGGGGAGCATTCAAAGATATGCGAAATGTTCACTGAGACTGAGACAGCCACTATCGGCATGTTCGGTCCGAAAAACCCTGAAGGTTTGAAGCTGTTGTCTCCTTCAAAGATCAACGCTTGGGGAGAAGGGGAAAGAAAATCGCACTATCCTAGAAACATAGAGAGGTGCATCAGAAATGTTGGCCTTCCCTTGGCATTGTTGACTCCAGAGAGAGCGAAAGTCTACGGCTTCAAGTTCGAAAGCTGGAAGAAGGCGATGAACGACGCCTTGTCAATGGATTTGAAGAAGATAACGAAGAAGGGGCGTGAGGTTGCCTCGATAATTGAGAAAGCACATGAGGTTCATTTGACAGCGGCAAACGGAACGGATCTTACTTTCGATTTGAACAAGAGGCCTGTCCACGTCGACGACGGCATAATCGACAAAGAAGACCTCGCGAAGAAATCGTTTGATGCGCAGTTGCCAGCAGGGTCTGTTTTGACGACCATCGTTGAGAGCAGTGGCAACGGAAAAGTGAACTTCGACCAGCCGCTTCAGTCGATGGGTCTGAATGTAACGGGCATCGAATGGGAATTCAAGGATGGAAAGCTAGTAGCTATGAAAGCAAGAAAGAACCTGGAACCGATTTCTAGGCAATTCGAGAAAGCCTCAGGAGACAAGGACAGAATAAGCTTCCTTCAAATAGGACTGAACCCGAAGGCGGAATACGGGTATTTGATGGATCACATTGTTGAAGGAGCGGTGCAGATAGGCGTCGGAGATAACGAGTATATTGGTGGGAGAAACAGCTCGTCGTTCGGGACGGTTGCGACGATGGGCAAAGCGACACTTGACATTGACGGAAGAACAATACTCAGCAAAGGCAAACTATCGCTTAAGTCAAGTTCTTGATCGTGTAGGCCCGAAACTGGTGGGCGCGTCAAAAGCCTTTCGCTAAAGAATCGCATACGTGCAGTTAAACGCAATTCTAGAGATTATTCCCTGCCATTCTCGGAAAAGAAGCTCAATTCTTTGAGAATTGTTCTCTGTCACAGAGTTTCGAAAAAAAGCCAAAAACAACATTGCTTATATTGGCTTTTCGAGAATTGGAGTTTCCTCTGATTTGTGATCGTTTGTTACAGCTTTTTGTTACAAAAACCCATTGAAAACCGCTCTTTGTTGTTTAGCACTGTACAACAGATTAACTGTGGATTGGTCTAGAGTGCTGTGTCTTCTTCTCTTGCTTCCAGAACTTGGATTCTCATAACAGTTCTCTTATGTACGTGATTGTCTTAAGAAGAACGTATCTCATCAAAGTGTTGGAAGATGAGTTGTTTGAGTGTTGCAAAGGAGTCTGGAAGAGAATTTCAAGGTTATCTCTTGATTGTTCTAGCGTCTGTTCTCTGGGGAACAATGGGGATACTTGCAAAGTTGTCTTTCGTGTACGGAATTCTTCCGGAAACTTTGATTTCCCTTAGACTCCTCATCAGTTTTGCAACGATATTTCTTTCCCTGTTATTAGTCCGTAGGAGCGCGTTAAGGGTTCAGAAAAAGGATGCTCTCTTCTTTCTGGCTTTCGGGGTGTTGGCGGTGGCTTTTCAGCGTATCTCCTATTTCTATGCCGTAGAGCTGACAACTGCAACTATAGCCGCTATGCTCTACTACACGTACCCGCTGTTCGTGATTATTCTGGCCAGAATACTCCTCAAAGAGAAAACAACCTTGGGAGAGATATTCGGCATTATTCTCTCATTCTTGGGCGTCATGCTCGTTGTGAGAGCGTATGAGGTTTCTGCATTGAGTGCCAATCTAGCAGGAATAATCTTCGGGTTGCTTTCTGGTCTTCTTTTTGCTGTCTACTTCATGTTGACAAAGAAACTGAGGAAAAAGTATGCAAGCTGGACGATAACGCTCTACGGAGAGGGAATAGGCGCTTTGACGTTGATGCCGGTAGCGGTCGTCTCAGTTCCAGAGATAGCAGCATTTCCGCTTCAGCTTTGGCTGCTGATCTTCACGATAGCTTTGGTTCCATCTCTCTTGGCCTACACGCTTTATTCCCACGCCTTGAAATACGTCAAAACCTCCAAAGCTAGCGTGCTCGCTGTAATAGAGCCGTTAGCAGCAGCATTCTTCTCCATCGGTTTACTAGCGGAAAGGCTTCAAACCCTGCAAATAGTGGGAATAGCCCTGGCTTTGGCAGGGGTCGTTCTGATCTTCTGGCGCCAGACTGAATGACTGTCAATGTGTACCTCGGAGCCTTGGTTATCGGAAACATGCGATTGATGGGATTTCCGAATTGGAAAGCAATGAGGGAAAAAGACTCTGCGTGGCACACAATGAGCAAGACTATGCTTGTCCCAGCAACTTTTAATAGGAATATTCAGAGACATGTTCAAGGCTTTACACAATGGGAAGTCAATCGACCGAAACAGCTTCGCCAACCAAGACTGGCAAGACAGGCATGACAGGTTTCACTATTGTCTGGATTGGCCAAATGCTATCACTTCTCGGCACAAACATGACAGGTTTCGCGTTGGCAATTTGGATATATGAAGTGACGGCGGAGAGCTTCCGAGCCACAGCATTTTCGCTCGTTGCTTTCTTTGGGTTTGCACCTTTGATTCTGGTAAGTCCAATAGCTGGAGCCATTGTTGATCGTTACGATCGAAAGAAGGTGATGATGCTTGCCGACTTGGCTGCAGGACTGCCCACCATTGCAGTGCTTTTGCTTTACACCACCGGCAACTTGCAGTTGTGGCACATATTTGTAACAGGAGCCTGCTCTTCTAGCTTTCAAGCTTTTCATTTCCCAGCTTATTCTGCTGCAGTCACAATGATGGTTCGCAAGGAAAACTATGGACGTGCCAGCGGCATGCTTGCAACCGCACAGTTTGTTTCAGGCATCTTCGCCCCCATAGCAGGTGCCCTCATTCTAACAGTGGCTGGCCTCCCAGCAGTGCTGATGATTGACATTACCACTTTTGTCGTGGCTGTAAGCATGCTTCTACTTGTGCACATTCCGAGACCACCAATGACTGAGGCTGGACGCAAGGGAATCGGGAACATATGGAAGGAATCGTTTTACGGGTTTCGCTACATTTATGAACGCCGCAGCCTGCTAGGTTTGCAGCTGACATTTTTCTGTGTCAACTTCATCGCAACGTTCAGCAACGTGCTCTTGGTCCCGATGATCCTCTCGCGAGTTGGGGACTACCAGACCGGCCAAATCATATTAGGTAGTGTTCTTTCAGTCATGGGAATTGGCGGTGTAGCTGGAAGCATCGTGATGAGTGTGTGGGGTGGTCCACGACGTAGGGTCAACGGCATACTGTTTGGGATGGTTCTGCTGAGCTTGACTGGAGTCTTGCTGATGGGGCTGGGTCGCGAATTCTACGTATGGGCTATTGCCTCGTTTCTTGCGATGTTCCTGCTTCCTATCATCCAAAGTTGTAGCCAGGCAATATGGCAAGCGAAAGTTGCTCCTGACGTGCAGGGGCGAGTCTTTGCAACAAGGCTTCTTATTGCTCAAATATCGTCGCCCGTGGCAATGCTAATGGCTGGACCTCTAGCCGACAGCGTGTTTGAGCCAGGCATGAAATCTGGTGGCAATCTGTCACCTGTTTTCGGCTGGTTGATCGGCACAGGACCAGGCGCTGGTATGGCGCTTATGTTCTTGATAACTGGAATAGTGTGCGCATTCATTGGTTTAGGCGCTTACGCCGTTCGTGTGGTGAGGAACGCGGAGGACATCCTGCCTGACCATGACGCAAAAGAAGCGACAGCATTAGAGAATTCGGCTTAGTGAATCCGGCTTGAAGTCGGATGTCTCCCGCAACTCCCACTTTTTCCTCTTTTTGTTGTTGATTTTGTGTCAGGTTGTTCACCATGTCTTGAACAAGCTCTCTGTTGGCTATTAATCATGGATTATGGTTTTGCGTAACCATTTTAAAGGTGGTCTGGCTCTTCTACTTCTATGTGGTTGGATCTTTGACGAAGTCTGTTCTTGAAAGGGTTAAGAAGATAGACAGAAAGCTTGATGAACTGAGAATGTTCTTGGAAGACGTTTTCTTGACGCCTGAGGAAAGCATTTTGCTGGAAGATGTTGACAAACTGGTTAAGAGGAAGAAGCTTGAAGAGTTGACGTCGCTAGATGACGTTTAAGGTTTTCCTACACAGAAAGGCCGCGAAGTTTCTAGAAGACATGAACACCAGAGATAGAGAACGAGTGAAAGAGGGCCTTAAAAGTCTTCAGGATTTTCCCGCTGCTGGGCTTGACCTTGTCAAGATATCCGGGGAAGACGACGTCTATCGTGTTCGTTTTGGCAAGTTAAGAGCGCTCTTCAAGGTTTACAAGAGCGAAAAAACCATCGTGATCGTAAAGATTGATCACAGAAAACGAGTTTATGGATGAGCCCCAGCCGAAATCTTTAGAATAGCAGACTTTGGCCTCTGGACAACCCCCTCGCATTCTTGCTATAGAGGTGCGAGGGAGAATTCGAACCCTAGTCTGAGTGGCGAAGTTCCCGCAAATCCTCTCTTTTTGATCTTATTCGCCGCACACTTAGAGAGTATGGATGTTCCGAAATCTACTCTTGAATTGGGAATTGGTTGCATATTTGGAACGATGCTTTTCAGACAAGTCGTGGTCATGGTGAAAAGAGAAATCTTTTTTTCAGCAAGCAATCCTAAGGATGCTTCTTATGTGTTAGGGCACACAATCATCCATGACTGAAGCAGAGGTAAGCATGAGCCACGTTAGAAACAGATTTCGGGACAAACATGCGCGGAAGGAGTTAGATGGCCTGTGCGAGCAGTTCTGCTATGTCCATTATTTGGATCTTTCCTTCCAAACCAGTTGTCTTGACGGCGTCTTCAAACGTTAGCAAGCAGTATGGGCAAGCCACGGCCAATATTTCTGCGCCTGATTCTGCAGCCTCCTTAACACGGTTTTCCGCTAAACGTTCTCCTGGGATGTCCACCCACATTCTTCCCCCGCCGCCTTCGCAGCAGACGCTTCTGGATCTTGAACGGTCAAACTCGACCAGTTTAGCACCTGGCACGCTTTCGATCACTTTTCTCGGTTCATCGTAAATTCCGTTTTGTTTGCCCAAGAAGCATGGGTCGTGATAGATGACTTTCTTGTTCACTTCCTTGGAAAACGTGAGCCTTCCTGTTTCGATTAGTTTTGCCAGCGTTTGCGTGTGGTGCTGAGGTTCGAAGCTTGACTGGTTATACCTGTTCTTGAAAGCATGGTAGCCGTGTGGGCAGCTTGTCACTACTTGCTTCACGCCGTACTTGTTGAACGCTTTCATGTTTTCTTCAACCAGAAAGTCAAACAGGCCTTTTTCGCCCATTCCATAGACTTCGCTTCCACAGCAGTTTTCCTCATCTCCAAGTATCCCGAAGTTCAACCCGGCCTTTTCGAAGCATTTTGCAAGACTTTTCGACACACTCTGCACTCTTGGGTCGTATGCAGACGTGCAGCCAACGTAGAATAGGGTTTCTGCGCCTTGTGAGATGTGTTTCAAGTTTAGTTCTCGGTTCCATTCAGAGCGTTTGTTGCGTACTCTTCCCCAAGGGTTACCGTTCTTGAATATGCTTTCCAACGCATCGCGAATCGTCGGCGCTATTTGGCCTTCTTCCACTGCCATGCTACGGACATCAATCAAGAACTCGTATGGGTTCAGGCCTTTTGGGCATCGGACGCCGCAGGTTGAGCATGTGGTGCAGCTCCACAGTTCGTTTTGAGGATGAATAGTTAGCTTGCCGAATGTGGCTGCTTCTCGCATGTAGCGCCTGATGTTGAGATTCCCTTTCTTGGCGACTGGGCAGCTTCCGGTGCACATGCCGCATTGAATGCATTCGAGAAGCTTGTGTTTCTGGGTTATTTCTTGGGCGTTCATCATGATCATCGTGTTTGCTTAGAGTGGAGGCATAAGATTTTTAATAAGTGTTTTCCTCCTTATCCATCAAATCCTATCAGGAAAATGGAGATTTCGCAGATGGAGAAGAAGCAGCCTAGGATTGGCATTTTTGTCTGTGAATGCGGTGGAAACATAGGCGAGGTCGTAGACGTAAAATCCGTTGTTGAAACCATCAAGAAGTGGCAGGACGTTACCGTCGCCAAGTTTCAGAAGTATTTGTGTTCTAAGCCAGCTCAAGAGATGATTGCCGATGCCATCAAAAAGGAGAGATTGGACAGGGTTGTGGTTGCCAGTTGCACTCCAAGAATGCATTTGGCGACTTTTCAGAGCGTCCTCGAACGAAATGGCCTGAACCCGTTCATGCTTGAATTCGTAAACATCAGAGAACAAGATTCATGGATTCTTGGGCCACACCCATCCGCAGAAGCCACGAAGAAAGCCATCAGCCTGATAAGAGGAGGCTACGAGCGAAGCAGAGAGCTTGAACCGCTGCAAACCGTCAGCGAAAAGGGTTCCCGTGAGATTCTAATCGTCGGCGGCGGCATCGCAGGAATAACAGCTGCTCTTGAGCTCGGATACTTAGGTTATAAGGTTCACCTTGTTGAGCGAAAACCAAGCATTGGCGGTAACATGGCGAAACTGACCAAGGTTTTTCCAACGTTGGATTGTGCTCAGTGTATTCTTACGCCGAGAATGGCGGAAGTTGGAAGAAATCCGAATGTCAATCTTTACACTTATGCTGAAGTTCAAGAAGTCAGTGGCAGACCTGGCAACTATGATGTTAAGGTGCGGATGAAACCTCGCGGAGTGGATGTTCAAAAGTGCAGAAGCTGTGGGGTCTGCACGAAAGTGTGCCCTGTTACAGTGTCAGACGAGTTCAATGAAGGGCTTTCAAATCGCAAGGCTGCATACGTCGAGTTTCCCCAAGCCGTCCCATCTGCATACGTGATTGATTTCACATCATGCACGAAATGCCTGAAATGCGAACAACTCTGCCCAGCCAAAGCCATCAGTATCGCCGATCAAGGCTCCACGATCGATTTGCACGTGGGTGGAATCATAATTGCAACAGGCTATCAACTCTATGACGCCCGAAACCTAACAACCTACGGTTACGGCACATACAAAGACGTGATCACCATGATGGATTTGGAGCGCATGGTGTCTGCGACAGGTCCAACCAGCGGCTACGTCAAACGCGCAGACGGCAGTGACGTCAAACGTATGGCGATTTTGCTCTGTGCTGGATCACGTGACAAGAACTACATTTCATATTGCAGCCGAATATGCTGCATGTACTCACTGAAGCAGGCTTTTGTGCTCAAGAAAATGCTTGGAATAGACGTGACTATTTATTATACCGACATTAGGGCGACAGGAAAAGGCTATGAGGACTTGTACTGGCGCGACCAAGAGGCAGGCGTGAGTTTCATTCGGGGAAAAGTGGCTGAAGTCTACAAGAACCCGAAAACAGGCAAGCTTGTCGTTGTTGCTGAAGACACCCTCACTGGAAACATGACTGAAGAAGAGTTTGACCTTGTCGGGTTAGCTACACCCATGATTCCTGCTTCAGAATCGAAAGAACTTGCAGGAAAGATGCGGGTTGCAACTGGAGAGGACGGCTTCATCACAGAGAGACACCCCAAGCTTGACCCTGTAGACTCGCTTGTTACGGGGATATTCGCTTGTGGCTGCGCGCTTAGTCCCAAGGATGTGCGTGACACAGTTTCAGATGGACTAGGAGCTTCTGCGAAAGCGGCGTTATTCCTGAAAAGCGACTATGTTACGACAAGCCCAGAGAAAGCATACGTGATCACTGATTTATGCAATGGCTGCAAAGCATGCGTGCCAGTTTGCCCGACTAACGCTATCCGCATGTCCGGGGAGAAAGCCACGATTGACCCGTTCCAATGTAGTGGTTGCGGCGCATGTATCCCTGTCTGTCCACAAGAAGCCATTGACTTAAGGAATTCCACAATGAAACAGCTGAATGCTCAACTGCGTGGAGTGCTTGCTGACAAGGAAGCTGGCGAGGTCAGAGTGGTGGCGTTCGTTGACAAGAACGTCGGCTACACGGGCATGGACTTTCTAGGCTTGGATCGGACGAGCTATCCAGAGAACATCAGAATCGTGCCTGTCCCAACGACAGCTCTGCTTGGAAAGAAGCTTCTGCTCTCGGCGTTTGCGTATGGTGCCGATGGCATTCTGGTAATTGAAGGCACACAGGAGATTGATGAGAAGTTCGCGAAGAAGAGAATGATCGACATGGGACGAGAACTGGCTCAATACGGAATCGAGAACATGCGCATGCGGTACAGTTACGTTCCGCTGCCGGTCTACAAAAAAGCTGCAGAACTGTTCAGCATGTTTACCGACAGGATCAAGAAGTTTGGCCCGTTGCAGGAAGAAAAGCGCAATGCGATAAAGCAAAAATTGGGCTAAATGCGAGATTCTCGAACGAAAGTCCCCCCCCGTTCAGGAAACTATAATCCCAAAAGTCGTTTGGCCACGAACCAAGATGTTATTTCCACATAAACTTATGAACAGAAACCGGGCAAGTCTCCAACGAATCATTAGAACGTTGCAGGCATTCTTAGAATCGCCTTTTTGGGCGCTCACACTACTGCCTTAAGGTGGTGGCGGAGGGGGAGGAGGTGGAACAGGCGGAGGAGGCAGGTATTGGCCTTTTTCAATCTCCTCTCTTCTGATCTTTCTATATCGGACAAAGGCCAGCACACCCATCACCATGACACCAATTCCGAAAATCAGCAACGGAATGGAGTATGAACTGTATTGAGGGCTTCTGGCAAAATGGCTCTGGAAATAGGAGAAAGCAATTGAGCCACACGCAGTCAATGCGCTCCCAACTCCCACTGACATGTATCCCAAGTATTCCCAATGCGAGGAACGCATTCACCTGAACCTCCACTGAATCATTGTTACTACTAGCAGATAGGCCACCATCCATGAGCTACAAGAGGAGCAGGCAAAGCACGTATAGAACAAAGGCTATCATGAACAATCCAACCCATACAACCTTGCTCCAGTCATAAATATCCTTGCCATTCATCGGAGGTATGGGAATGCTGTCAAAGAAAGCCATCGTCAGACACATGACCAAGCCTATGCTTCCAATCAAAGCAAAACCGCCCAAGAAGATAGCATAGAAGATTACTGCAAAAGCTAATGCGACAAGAACTGAGGCAGAAGAGACCAAGCCAAAGGAGCGTTTCGTGAACTTCGGGGAATAGTGAGTGAGTCTGCTAGGCGATGAAAAAGGCACTCTAAAGACCAATGACGAGAACAGGAATGTGGCAAGTCCAAAATACCATAAACGATGTTCAGTCCAAACTCCCTGTTTTCTGGCAACGATTTCTATCGAGTAGTTCTTGGCGAATTCCACAACAATACTCGTTGCCAGAACAGTCGGCACTAGAACGAGAATCTGGCTCAAGGCTCCAGTCTTGGCGTAAGAGAAGGCAAAAGTGAGAACCGACAAGGCTACAACATAGGACACGACCTCAATCTTCGTCAGCATGAATGGCGAACCCGTATGCTGCCCGATGATCAGCTTGCGTTTTGATGATATGAACTCGTGCAGCCACTTCTTCAATGTGTCAGGAAAAAAACTGCTGATCTTCTGAGCCAACATCTGACTCGGATAATCCTGAGGGTTGCCCACAGCGGATGCAAGCGATGAGATCAGACTCGTTACACCCACGGTCACGGCTCCCGCAAGAAGTGCAGCTTCAACTGAAGGAACCCATATGTCAGTTTCACCCGTTATCACTATTCGCATTTTCTGATCCACAGTATTTGCAAACTCTGACACATCAGCAACTGTCCTGATCCATCCCGGCTTGGAGAAGGGCGGAGCTTCGATGCCTGGTTGCGGTTGCACAACCCACTTGCTAAACCACTCCGCAGTCGAATCAGCAAGTCCTATTCCTTCAATGTCCAACTCGTCAAGTCCCTGATCCACGGCGGCGTTCACAGTGGCAATCACGTCGTCTGACGCGTCTGGAGTTCCACCATGTCCGTCCAAGTCAGCGGATGCATTGTAGTTTCTCACATTCGGTTTATTGTCAGTAGCCAGATTGATGACTTGTCTTGCAGCATCTGCGAAACGCGCCGATTCCCTGATCTCTTTCCACGCGAGGTACAATCCTCCGCCAGTCGGAGTATTTCCACCCATTTTCGGTATAGTCAAGACTTGCGAGGCAACTGTGACGTAATTGGTGTCGTCTATGACGGTCGGGTGAACCTCGGTTCTCGCAGGAACACCTGATGAGTAACCGAATTGAACTATTGTAAGCTCAACTGATCCATCGTGTGGCACCGTGTCATTTATCGACTCTGCGATCGCCTCTCTCATGATAGCCCATTCTGAGCTGTTTACACTGCCTGAACCGTCTATAACCATGCACAACTGCACTTTGACGCCTGCCGCGTTTACATGTTTACGGGTGAGTGTGCTGGTACACATCCAGACTAGAGCAGACAAACCGAGCAGGAGCAGCACGTACGCTTTCCAATGGACTCTTGTTTTCATTCTCTTACCTGCTTCTGAACACTAGTTCTGTCATACCGATTTAATCCTATCGAAGAATGCAAAGCAATGCTTCGCTGGCGCGAATGGGCTTCTCGAGTCTACGTTAGGTCAGCAGAGGTTTCTTTGAAGTTCCAAAAAGCATAAGAACTGAAATCATAGATTTGCTACTGGTGTCTACATGAAAAACCATTTACTCATGGGCTTATCGATCACGATCTTGTGCTCCATCTTGGTTTTCATCCCCAGAATCAACACCGCGAGAGCAAGCGACACCATATACATTCGAAGCAATGGCTCGATAGATCCTTCATCAGTGGCGATCGAACGTAGCGGAAACACATTTACTCTTACAAGTGACATCAGCGACTCGATAGTAGTCGAACGATCCAACATAGTGATCGACGGAGCGGGCTACATCCTAGAAGGAGATGGTACTGGAAATGGACTCGATCTTTCGGAAAGGAGCTACGTTACAATAAGAAACCTGACGATCACAGATTTCAACTATGGCATCTGGCTTGCTGGATCATCAAACAACAACATAACTGGAAACAAAATAGTTAGCAACGATTACACTGGCATATCTCTAAGGGACTCTTCTGATCACAATAATGTGGTTGGCAACAACTTAACCGACCAACGTGACGGAATAGAATTGCGTCATTCTTCACACAATGACTTAGTCGGGAATAGCGTCTCAAAATGCAGTTACTACGGAATTGCATGCTTTGAATCATCCGACGATAATAGCATTACAGAAAACAACATGACGGACAACAGAGAAGGAGTTTATATCAGTCAATCAACAGACAACCACGTTTACCACAACCGTTTCACAAACAACACAAGCCAGGCTGACACGTATCTTTTGGTTGGACAAGTCAACTTTTGGGACAACGGGTACCCTTCCGGCGGCAACTTCTGGAGCGACTACAACGGTACAGACTCATACAGTGGTACTGATCAGAACATCACAGGCAGTGATAAGATAGGCGACACACCATACATCATCAACTCACGTAACCAAGATCAATATCCACTATTCAGCACGGCCAGTGGAGATTCCAACTGGCTGCTACTGGTAGCCGCCATAGTCACCGTTGGAGTTGTAGTTGCCTTCGTCTTGGTGTTTTATATGAGAAAAAGATCCGTCAAACTGCCTCCTCCGCCGCCTTCTTAGAATCAGCCAAAGTCTCCACGAAACTTCCTCACTTCTCTCTTGCTCACACATAACCATGATGTGGTCTTTTGCGCTGGCCCGTGCTAATGTTGTTCTTATTTTCGATAAGGGCAGCCGAGAGTTGACTGAGCGATGCTTATGAAGGGCTAGTCTTCAAACACTTAATGAAATCCATCCCTAATACCAGTTCTCTTTACATACAAAATCGATCATGTGTAGCGAAAGTTATATGAAAACGAATGCGAAACCAATTCAAGCATAATGGAGAGCAAATCGACTTGGACATAATCGTTTGTGTTAAGCACGTTCCAGAAACTGCTGAAGCAGAACTAAAGATTGACCAGACTGGGAAGGCCATTGAGAGAGCCGGCTTGGTCTTTGACATTAACGAATGGGACGATTACGCCTTAGAAGAAGCCGTCCGAATAAAAGAAAAACTAGGCGGTACGGTCACAGCAATCACCATAGGTGCCGAAGACTCAGACAACACACTGAGAAAATGTCTAGCTCGAGGAGCTGACAAGGCAATAAGACTGACTGACCAGAAATTCAATAACTCAGACAGCTATGCTATTGCGAAAATACTGCATGCCACAATAAAGAACCTGCACTTTGACCTGGTACTCACAGGGATGCAGGCAGGAGACGATGGCAACGCCGCAGTTGGGCCAATCCTTGCAGAATTGCTGAAGATTCCTCACGTGACAATGGTGAAGAAAATCGACTTGAGCAACGGCAGGGCGAAGGCCAACCGCGAACTGGAAGGAGGCTTGGAAGAAACCCTTGAAGTCAAGCTTCCAGCCTTGTTCTCGGTTCAAACTGGGATAAACGAGCCAAGATACGTCTCAATAATGGGCATCAGAAAAGCCATGCAGAAAGAAATAAAGACCATGACGCTGGCGGACACAGGACTGACTGAAAATGATGTTGGAGAAGCCGGCTCATGGACCAAGATGGAGAACATGTATGTGCCGCCAGTTGAAAAACAAGCAGAGTTTCTAAAAGGTAATCCAGAGGAGGTCGCCGGCAAGCTTGTTGAAATACTCAAATCAAGGGGGTTGGTCTAGAATGGTACAGGTATTTGTTGTCGCTGAGCACAGGCGAGGACAGATTCGTGAAATAACCTTCGAGATGCTCACAAAAGGTAGGGAAATAGCCGAGAAAGCTAACGCCGAATTGACCGCTGTCCTGCTAGGAAAGAGCGTGAGACAATACGCCCAAACCATATCAGAATACGCAAAAAAAGTGTTACTTGTCGAAGATCCAAAACTGGAGAATTTCAACTCCGAAACCTACAGAAAAGTCTTGGCCAACCTGATCCAGCAGCACAAGCCTGTCCTGACTTTCATAGGACACACTTCTTACGGGATCGACCTAGCCCCAAGATTGGCTGTCGCATCAAACCTCCCACTTGCAACAGACATCATCGACCTAGCATTCGAAAACAACGCTCTAATGGTAACTAGGCAAATGTACGGCGGCAAAGTAAACGTCAAAACATCAGTCCGCAAATCTGAAAACTACATTGTCACCGTCCGCCAAGCAGCCTTCGCAGCGAAAAAGCCGGAACCTCCAATGGCAGGACAAATCATTGAGACCCCATCCCAGCTGACTGAAGAGACACCTGAAAAACGTTTCATAGACTACGTGCTGCCGCCACCAGGCGGAGTGGACATCACTGCAGCGGAAAAGCTAGTCGGCGTAGGGCGAGGCATCAAAGACGTAGCCAACCTTCCTCAAGTTGAGGAACTGGCAAAAACCATCGGAGGGGTCGTCTCATGTTCCCGACCGATAGTGGACAAAGGTTGGCTTCCAAGCGACCGCCAAGTCGGCACGTCAGGCAAAACCGTGAAACCCAAGCTGTACTTAGCAGTAGGCATAAGTGGGGCATTTCAGCACGTCTTGGGCATGAAAAGCTCAGACTTGATTGTGGCAATAAACAAGGATCCTAAAGCTCCGATCTTCAGCTTCGCAGACTACGGGATAGTAGAGGACCTGTTCAAGATAGTGCCGCCCCTTACAAACAAGATTAAAGAATATAAAACACAAAAAGTCTAGTCTACAAAAGAGAGGAATCGCAAAAATGGATTTCAAACTAAATGACGAGCAACTTGCAATAAAGAAGGCAGTGCGCGAATTCGCCGAGAAAGAGTTTACACCAGAACTGGCCTTGGGATATGATCAAAAAGAGGATTTCCCTCACACTTTGTACAAGAAGGCTGCCCAACTGGGATTCACCAGCATGCGTATACCGCAAGAATACGATGGGCAAGGCTATGGAGTGTTTGAAGATTCCATAGTTGTCGAGGAAATGTGCCGAGTTGACCCGGGGATAGGCGTCGCAATATCGCTTGGCATCCTGATGATTCCAGACGTCTTGCTAAAGCACGGCACGGAAGAACAAAAAAAGAAGTACATTCCACCACTCGCTAGAGGCGAGAAACTGGCAGCTGCTGCGTTCACTGAACCCGAACATGGTAGCGATATTACCAGAATGGATTCGACAGCTGTCAAATGCGGAAGCGAATGGCTGATCAACGGTGCAAAAGAGTTCATAACCAATGCTACGACAGCAGATACCCTCATACTGCTTTGCCAAACAGACCCCAACTCCCAACCATCACACAGAGGACAAAGCCTCTTCATTGCAGAAAAAGGCATGCAAGGATTGGACGCGACAAAGCTTCACGGCAAAATGGGCATAAGACCATGCGTTACAGGATCTCTTTCAATGTGCGACCTAAAGGTTCCAGAAACCAATGCCATAGGCGAGCTTGGCAAAGGCTTCTACTACACACTTGAGCTATTCAACGGAACAAGAATCACCGTGGCCGCACAAGCACTCGGCATAGCACAAGGCGCTTTCGAAAAGGCATTGAACTATGCAAAGACAAGGAAACAGTTCGGGCAACCGATAATAAGCTTCCAAGGCGTCGGCTTCAAATTGGCGGAGATGGCGATCAAGATCGAATCAGCCCGGCTCATGACATACAAGGCAGCATGGCTCTACGACAAGGACAAACCCGACTTGATAGCAACATCAATGGCTAAAGCATACGCAAGTCGTGTCGCAATGGAAGTCACGGACGACGCAATACAGATTTTCGGAGGATACGGCTACCTAGCTGACTACCACGTAGAACGCTATCATCGATGTGCAAAGATAACAGAGATCTATGAAGGAACAAGCGAAATCCAAAAGATGACCATCTGCAACTTCCTGATGAAGTAGCCCTAACACCCCACATTTTCTGCTTCATCATCAACACTGATTTCCAGTTCAAAAGTCTTATTACCTTTTTTCATTCACCAATAAGTCATGAATGAGGAATGAGACTTGTCAACTGAGAAGACCATGAAAGTAGCGATTATCGGCTCAGGATCAATGGGACACGGCATTGCAGAACTTCTTGCAATCGCCAAACATGAGGTAACGATGGTTGACATAAACGAAGAGCTCCTCCAAAAAGCAGTTGAGAAGATAAAACGGAGTCTCGATAAGTTCGTCGAAAAGAGGAGAATCAGAAAAGAGGATGCAGAATCGGCACTAGCACGAATCCACACGACGACAAGCTACGAACAAGCTGGCAAAGATATCGACTTAGCAATTGAAGCCGTGCCGGAAATCATGGATCTGAAGAAGAAGGTGTTTGCGTCTCTCGATTCTGTGGCCCCGTCTAATGCGATACTTGCGTCCAACACTTCCACGTTGAGCATAACTGAGATGGGTAAGGCCACAAAACGGCCCGACAAGGTTGCTGGAATGCACTTCTTTAACCCGCCTCACACTATGGCACTCGTCGAAGTGATAAGAGGAGACAGCACAAACCAAGAAACGATCAATGAACTAGCAGAGTTGACAAAGAAACTTGGGAAGACACCGATAATCGTGAGAAAAGATGTACGAGGGTTCATAGTGAACCGAATCCTTGGAAGCGTATTCAACGAAGCCTTCTGGGCATACCAGCGAAAAGAAGGAACAAAAGAAAGCATAGACTCCTCAATCAAGTACACGGGAGGGTTTCCAATGGGCTGGTTTGAACTAGCTGACTTTGTCGGCCTCGACATAGCCTACGAAGTTGGAAAAATACTGTACGAGGCTTACGGCGAAAGGTTCAAGCCTTGCTCTGAAGTGATTGACCCGCTCATACGGGAACGCAAGCTTGGGCAGAAAACAGGTGTCGGGTTCTACGATTGGACCAAAGGAAGACCGCGCATTCCCTTTAACTTGCTAGATGAGTACGATGTAGACAGATCTTGGTCAGTGGCTGCGAACGAGGCAGCATGGTTGATTTATGATGACGCTGCGGACCCAGTGGATATTGACACAGGGATGAAACTCGGTACATACTGGCCTTCTGGCCCATGCGAATATGCAGACCGAACAGGACTGAATGTTGTATTAAGCAAGCTGAAAGAACTGCATGCGAAATACAATATGGAAATGTACAAGCCCTGTCCACTCATAGAAGAGTATGTAAGCAAAGGCTGGATAGGAAAGAAAGCCGGAAGAGGGTTTTACCAATGAAATTCGAACTAACTGAAGAGCAATCAGCCATCAAGAACGCCGTCAGAGACTTCTGCGCCAAAGAGTTCAAACCCGAACTGGCTCTGGAGCTTGACAGAAAAGAAGAATTCCCCCTAGAGCTTTACAAGCAAGCCGCGAAGCTGGGCTTCACCAGCATGGCTTTCCCACAGGAATTCGGCGGACAAGGTAGCGGTCTACTAGAAACCTGCTTGGTTATTGAGGAAATGTGCCGGGCTGACTCATCTCTCGGTGTAGCAGTTTCAAGCGGCAACTTTGGCAGCGAATTCATAACCACCCTTGGCTCCAAGGAACAGAAAGAAAAGTACGTTCCACGAATATGCAGAGGAGACTACATTTCGGCAGCATGTTTCACCGAGCCAAATGTGAGCGGAAGCGACATAAACCGCATGGAGACAACGGCCACAAAATACGGCAACGAGTGGTGGATAAACGGCACAAAAACTTTCATTACCAACGCGACTACCGCTGACTTCATGGTTGTGCTCACGCAAACGGACACGAAGATAAGACCAACGCACAGGGGAGAAACGCTCTTCGTCGTCGAGAAGGGCGTCCAAGGTCTAGAAACGTCAAAGCTTCATGACAAGATGGGAATTCGTTGCTCGGTAACCGGCGAGGTCAGGTTTGACAACGTAAAAGTGACAGACTGGAACGTCATTGGCGAGTTGAACAAAGGTTTTTACTACTCAATGGAATTCTTTGACAAGACACGGGTAGGCGTGGCAGCCCAAGCCATTGGCATGGCTCAAGGCGCTTGGGAAATCGCGTTCAAATATGCCAAGCAGCGTGAAGCTTTTGGTCAGCTTTTGCTTCAACATGAGTTAATAGGTGTCGGTTTGGCCGAAGCTATGACTAAAATCGAAGCTGCAAGATGGCTAATGTACAGGGCAGCTTGGCTCGTTGATGCAGGCAAGCTGGATCCAATGATCACTGCTATGGCCAAACATTACGCGGCTAGAGTAGCCATGGAGGTCACAGACTTCTCAATTCAAGTCTTGGGCGGCTACGGCTATCTTGGGGATTACCGCGTTGAAAGATACCACAGAGACGCGAAGATAACAGAGATCTACGAAGGAACATCTGAGATTCAAAAGCTTACCGTGTTGAAGTACTTGTTGCGGAAATTCTAAAATACGCGTTAGCTTGAGTTAGACTCTATGGAAGGGATGCGTATTGAGTAAGGCATACGAAAACGTAAAGGTGGAACGCGAACAAAACGTGCTATGGATAATACTGAACAGGGCGCACCGACTGAACAGCTTCAACGATGTTTTCCTGGAAGAACTCGCAGACGTGTTGGATACTGCAGAAAAGGATGCGAGCGTTAGATGCGTGGTGATAATCGGCGATGGCGACCGAGCCTTCAGTGCTGGCGCAGATGTAACGATGTTTCCAAAAGCAACGCCTGTCAAAGCTGAAGAGTTTTCAAGACTTGGCCAGAGAGTCTTCGGCAAAGTTGAAGAAATGTCCAAACCTGTAATAGCCGCGATCAACGGCTTCGCATTGGGCGGTGGTTTGGAGCTGGCTTTGGCATGTGACTTCAGAATAGCCGCAGAGCACGCCGAGCTGGGCAGCCCAGAAATAGTTTTAGGCTTGATTCCAGGTTGGGGCGGCACTCAAAGACTTGTACGCGTCGTAGGCTTGGCGAGAGCCAAAGAGATCGTGATGCTTGGCAACAGAATCAAAGCTGAAGAGGCTTTCAGAATAGGCCTAGTCAACAAGGTAGTGCATTTCGAGAAACTCCGAGACGAAGTGCGCATGTGGGCTCAGAAGCTGGCTGACGGTCCACCTGTAGCCATGAAATATGCCAAGAATGCACTGAACTTTGGTTCACAGGTGCCCTTGGACGCTGGGCTCAGACTTGAGTCAAGCTTGATGGGCTTGGCTTTCTCGACCGAGGATCTCAAGGAAGGCGTTGAAGCCTTCATGTCACACAGAAAAGCAGAGTTCAAAGGCAAATGAGCGTAAATCCTCCATTTTTCTTTATATTCAGCGCTTTTCCAGATACAATTATCTAGAAGTGTTTGACGTGAAAAAAGTAGCAGTAATAGGCGTCGGAAACACCAAATTTGGCGTTAGAAACGAGGTCAACATTTCAGAAATGGCTTTTGAAGCAACCAAACCATCCCTTGAAGACGCAGGCATAGCTGCGAAAGAAGTTGAGTTTATGGCTCTAGGCTCTGTCGGAGCCGGAGCATGGTATGAAGAAATGCTTCCAGCAGTCGTCGTTGCCGAATATTGCGGCTTGACAAGAGCAGGGTTAGTCCGTTGTGAGGCGGCATGTGCAAGTGGAAGTGCAGCATTCCACGCTGCGTACTCAGCGATTGCCAGTGGACAGATTGACGTGGCGATGGCTGTAGGTGTCGAAAAGATGAAGGAAATAGACACACCGACGGCCATGGAATGGATTGGAAGGGCCGGATACTACTTCTGGGAGTTCCACAATTTCGGTTTAACCTTTCCTGCGTACTACGCGATACATGCGAACGCGTACATGGCGAAGTATGGAGCTACTGAGGAGGATTTGGCGCTGGTCGCCGTTAAGAATCACAAGTATGCGGCGATGAATCCTGTTGCTCATCTTAAGAATAGAATCAGCGTTGATGACGTGCTCTCTTCTATGGTTATTGCGTCACCGCTTAAGCTGTATGATTGTTGCCCGATGACTGATGGCGCAGCTTCCATCATTCTTGCCTCGGAGGAAAAAGTGAAGGAGCTACATGTGGATACACCTGTTTGGGTTGCCGGAATAGGCATTTCCTCAGGAACAGCAAACCTGAGCAAGAGGCCTGACTACGTGAGCCTAGAGGCAAGCGCATTGGCCGCGAAGAGAGCATACAAAGCCGCAGGAATAACGCCAAACCACGTTGAAGTGGCTGAAGTGCATGACTGTTTCACAATTGCTGAGCTAATGGCTTACGAGGACCTAGGCTTCTGCGGAAGAGGAGAAGGGACTAAGCTTCTCCGTGAAGGTCAAACGGAAATCGGTGGAAGAATCCCTGTGAACATGGATGGTGGACTGAAGGCGAAAGGTCACCCTATAGGCGCGACGGGTTGTTCGATGATTTACGAGTTGACGAAGCAGCTTCGAGGAGAGGCTGTTGAAAGATCCAGACAAGTTCCATTGAAGAACTACATTGGACTCGCCCACAATGTTGGCGGAACAGGCCATTACTGCTACGTGACGATTCTGAGGAGATGAACAGTATGTCTTCTATGCCTACTATAAGATCTAGAAAGATCGCAGTAGTTCAGGACATCCCAATTGGAAGAACTCTGAAGTTCTGGGAAGGCTTGAAAGAAGGAAAGGTCTACGCAACTAAATGCAAGAGATGTGAGCGAATATATTTCCCGCCGGCAGCTGACTGCCCAGAATGCTTGGCTTCCGACATGGATTGGGTGCCACTGAACGACGAAGCAGAGATTGAAGCATTCACTTATGTGGTGATTAGGCCGACATCGTTCCAACAATGTAAGCCCTACACAGTGGCAATTGGAAGATTGAAGGAAGGCGTAAGAGTGCTCGCTTGGCTTACCGGATTCAAGTTGTCAGAAGTTAAAGTAGGTTTGAAAGTCAAATTGGCTGCGAAGACTCTGGAAGATGGACAATTGACATACGAGTTCATTCGACCTTAGCTTCAGGGCAAGATCTAGACCCATTTCCTTATCCATTCGATCGTTTTCGTGATCAGCTCTTCTTCTTTTCCCCTGTAGATGTGATCTGCCGAATCTATTACGAGTAAGCTTTTTGGTTCGTGGGCTGCTGCGTAGATCTCTTGCGCTTCGTCTATGCCTACAATCTTGTCCGAGCCTCCTATCACAACCAGCAAAGGGACATTTCTCAATTTTGACACCCCTTCGCTTTCACGCAGCTTCATAAGTTTGCTTCTCACATCTTTAGGTCGCAAGCTCACTCCGTATACTTCAAGCTTAAACAGTCTCGACACGGGAAGAAACCTGTCAAGATAAGAAAAGACATAAAACGCGTAAAGACCCAGCCTGCCTCGTGTACGTCTAATGAATTTCCTAACATTATAATCATGGTTCTTAGGCGTGGACCACAAGACTAAACCTTTGACTCTTGGTTCGCCTTGGGCAGCGTAGATCGAAACTGCGCCGCCGAGACTGTGGCCAACAATGAAAACTTGGTCGTAAACGGCTTCAGATCTTGACTTGACATAGTCTAGTATGCATCTAACATCTTCACGTTCACCAAGACCGTAGTCAAACTCCCCTGTGCTCTTTCCCACTCCTTGAAAGTCGAACAAGATGAAGACAAATCCGTTTTGACACGCTCTTTCAGCCAGTCGAGTGTAAATCCTTAGACCACCAGAACCCTTAGCGTTCAACCCATGGCATATGACCAACACGGGCGCAGGAATACAATCTGGAATACGTAATTCGCAATAAAGTTTCAAGTCCCTGCATTGAACCCATTTCTTCTCAGTTTTCACGACTGATCTACCCGTAGAAAGTATTATTACTTCTCACCTTGGATATCTAAAAAAGGGTTTGGTTTATGTCTGGAAAGAAGCAGGTTGGGAAACGATCAACGAAGCAGCCTCAACCTTCGCCACTCTCTGAGAAACCATGGTTCAAATTTTGGCCTGAAAACGTGCCAAAAAAAATAGATTATCCTCAAGTTCCTTTGTCCGATTTGCTGAAATTGACTGCTGAGAAGTATCCAGATAATGTCGCCATAGTCTATTTTGACAGGGAAATCCTGTATAGAGAACTGGAGCTGTATGTTGAAAAGTTTGCTACTGCGCTTGCTGACTTAGGCGTCAAGAAGGGTGACAAGGTTGCCATTTTCCTTCCCAACATGCCTCAGTTCGTAATCGCGTATTACGGTGCAATCAAGATCGGCGCAATTGAAACAGCAATAAGCCCATTGTACAAGGAACGTGAAGTGGAGCATCAGCTGAGTGATTCGGAAGCCGAAACAATAGTCGTCTTGGACCTACTCTATCCGATTGTTGAGAAGGTTTGGGAGAAAACCAAGCTAAAGAGGGCCATAGTAACAAGCTTAAAAGACTACATGCCACCTGCAAAAGCATTCTTGGGCACTCTGCTGAAGAAGATTCCGCAACGCAAAGTCGAGCGCAAACCAAACTTGTATTTCCTCAAGGAATTACTGACTAAGTATGAGGTCAATCCTCCCAAGGTAGACATCGACCCGAAGGAAGACCTTGTCGCCCTGCAATACACGGGTGGGACCACCGGAACTTCAAAAGGCGCTATGCTAACCCACATGAATCTTATTTCAAATGCAGTGGCATGTGCAGCATGGCTTAGAGGCACAACCGGCAAAGAAGTCTTCCTAACAGTGTTGCCACTATTCCACATCTACGGCATGACAACAAGCATGAATGCCCCAATATACTTGGCTTCCAAGATGATTATGCTTCCACGTTTTAACGCAGTAAGCACGCTTCAAGCAATTCAAAGATACAGGACTACAGTCTTCTGTGGCGCACCAACAATGTACTCGATGCTGCTGGCACAGTCGGATATGGGCAAATACGACTGCACATCTGTGCACTTCTGCATTTCAGGTTCAGCTCCACTACCACCAGAAGTTCAAAAGAAGTTCATGGAGGCTACGGGAGGCGTTATCGTGGAAGGCTACGGGCTCACAGAATCTTCTCCGGTCACACACTGCAATCCACTTGACAGATCAATGAAAACAGTCAAGATAGGCTCCATCGGCCTACCCTGGTGTGATACAGATGCGAAAATAATGGACATGGAAACCGGAGAAAAGGAACTTGGACTGGGCGAAACTGGCGAAGTTGTGGTTAAGGGTCCGCAAGTCATGAAAGGTTACTGGAAGATAGCTGAAGAAACTGCTGACGTGCTAAGGGATGGTTGGCTTTACACTGGTGACATTGGAAAAATGGATGAAGACGGATACTTCTACATAACGGACAGAAAGAAGGACCTCATCAAGTACAAGGGTTACAGTGTTTACCCAAGAGAAATCGAAGATGTACTGTATGAGCACCCAGCTGTGAAGCTCTGCACAGTCATAGGTAAACCAGACCCTGTTGCAGGTGAAATCCCGAAGGCATTCATTGTGCTGAAAGAAGGAAAAAACGCGACCGGAAATGAAGTCAAAGAATTCGTAAACAGCAAGGTAGCGCCTTACAAGGCTGTAAGAGAAGTTGAATTCAGAACCGAGCTCCCAATGACCTTGGTTGGCAAAGTTCTAAGAAGAGTACTTCAAGAGGAAGAAAGAAAAAAGGTGGCAAAAACCTAGACTCTATTATCTTACCAAGCCTGCCGCGATTTTTTGTCTTGTTGTGTTAGGAGCGTTTGTAGGCTTGAGCCAGATCAAGTTCTGCTATGCAGGCTCGTTGATTTTCTTTCCAGTTCTCCTTGTCCATTCACTAATCGGCACCGCAAACTGCTTCTCAACGTTAGGTCTGTGTATACTGTTGTACGTGCAGAAGCATCTTATCTTGCCGTCAGGAGTCACGTAGTGAATGGCGCATTTCTGAACGCGATCCAAGTCGCAGTTCCAAACGTCCTGAAAATGCATTATCCCAATCATCACAATTCTGCGCATAAGATCGCCCAATGCCTCATAGCTTCCTTTTGTAATGACGCCTTTGATCAAGCTTCTCACAAAATCAGACTTCGCCATAGGCAACAGTTTCAGCATCTTCACCTTGGCCATGGTTTTCTTGCCTTTAGCGCCGGAATAGTAGATATCCCAGAATACTTCAGCAAACTTGTCAACATCCAAGTAATTCATAATAGGCTTGTAGGAACCATCCTTATCGATAACTAAGAATGTTGCTGCGCCGCACATGGGATGCATTGTGAACTCTGGATAAGCTTTGTTCTTGATTACACCCATTCCTTTGGCAATAGGAACAGGCCAATCAACTGGTCTCCAATCCCATCGGGTTACGACGCCATTGGTTTGCTTCTCTATTTCCTTCATTGTATCAGGTATCGTGATACGCATTTTTCTCATTTCTTCCTTTCTAGCCTTCCCAGCCATCGACATTGGTTGAATGTTGACGCATCGGACAACGTCATGATTCTTAACGGCGAAGTCAATGATGTCACCCAGATCCTTGTCGTTAACGTCCTTCGCTAGAGTGACAACCAAAACCACAGAGTCCAATCCTATCTTTCGGGCATTTTCAATTACCTTCAGTTTTATCGGAATCATGTTGTTTCTTGCCCTAGTTTTCTTGTAGATTTCCTCTCTTAAGCCGTCGAATTGAAGGTAAAGAGTGCTTAGGCCAGCATCGAAAAGCTTCTTGAAGTATTCGATATCTTCAGCGATACGAATTCCATTAGTGTTGACTTCTACGTGGCTTATGCCCGCCTTTTGAGCTTTCCTGATGAGGTCAGGTAAGTCATTTCTCAGCGTTGGTTCGCCGCCGCTAAACTGTAGCGCATTACATGCCCATGGGCTATTAGCCCTGAGCAGCCTGAACATATCCACAATTTGCTCGTATGAAGGCTCGTAAACATAATTCGCGGCTCCTACATAAGCAAAGCAAATTGGACATGCCATGTTGCACCTGTTCGTCACGTCTATGATGCCCAAAATCGTAGGTGTCTTATGTTGCGGGCATATCCCACAGTCAAACGGGCATCCCACCTCTGTCTTCGTGTGAGGCTTCTCTACGCCACTGCCAACATACTTGGCGCTATACCATCTGTCATAGAACCATTTGAAGAGTTCTGCATCTCCCCAGTAGACATCCTCAAACTTCCCATGCTCAGGACAGGTCTTCTCCAGATAGATCACGTTATCCTCTTCGAAAATCCTCATCGGGACTCTTTTCAGACACTCGGGGCATATGCTGGCAGAGTACGCTTCAAATTTCGTGGGCTCTTGAGATTTTGACATCGAATCCTCTTCCTAAGGTTTCGGTTACCTAGGTAAGCAAGAAGGCTATTAATATTTAGTTATTCAAAGAAAGAGCTGGTTGAAGTGCAAGAACACATTTCACCTATTGCCAACATGAGGGATTGCCGCTTTGCGGGTAAGGATCAACGTTACAGGCATAGTTCAAGGCGTAGGGTTCCGCCCATTCATCTATCGTATCGCCACAAGAAACGGTCTGAACGGTTACGTCAAGAATAGAGGCGATGCAGGAGTGGAAGTACTGCTGGAAGGTGGAAAATCAGCCATCCAGAGCTTCATCAAGGACTTGATGGAAAAGAAGCCTCCATTGGCACAGATACACGAGATCTCAAGAGCAGAGCTTGAAGGAAAAGAGGAATACGCGGAGTTCAGCATCCATGCAAGTTCAAATGAGAAGGAACTTTCAGGCTCAATTATCCCGCCAGACATCGCCATATGCAGCGACTGTTTGAAAGAACTCAGAGACCCGAAGGATCCTAGATATGAGTATTTTTTCATAACCTGTACAAACTGCGGCCCAAGATTCACGATTATTGAGAAGCTTCCATATGACCGTGAAAACACGACAATGCGCGAGTTTCCAATGTGCAGCTTCTGCCAAAGCGAGTATATAGATCCGTCGAACAGACGCTTTCATGCACAGACTCTGGCCTGCCCAAAATGTGGACCGCACGCGTATTTGACGACACAGGACGGTGAAGTAATAGAACACAATGACCCTATTCGTGAGGCAGGAAGACTGCTTTCGAAAGGCTTTATCTTGGCCATCAAGGGGCATGGCGGTTTTCACATAGCAGCAACGGCAACCAAAGACAGACCCTTAGATAGGCTTAGGAAGACTAAGCACAGAAGCCAGAAACCCTTCGCTGTCATGGCCCGAGACCTAAAAGCGATTAGAACCTTTGCCCATGTAAGCAGGAAGGAAGCAGAATTCCTGACTTCCTACACGCGTCCGATAGTATTGTTGGACAAGAATGGCGACTACTACTTGTCGGATCTCATTGCACCCAACCTGCATAACGTAGGCGTCATGTTGCCTTACTCCGGTTTACATTGTATGCTATTTGACAAAGTGAGCGATCCCGTTTTCGTGATGACAAGTGCCAACCCGCCAAACCAGCCAATAATAAAAGACAACGAAGAAGCTTTAAAAACACTGGGAGAAACTGTTGACTATTTTCTGTTCCACAACCGGCAAATAGCTCAAAGATGCGACGACTCGGTGCTCCGCACCCATGGAAATAATCTGTCCTTCATAAGACGTTCACGAGGCTACGTACCTGCACCTATAAGACTCAGAAAGAAATCGAAACAATGCGTAGTTGCTCTAGGCGGAGAGCTAAACAATACCGTATGCGTGCTTAACGAGAACAAAGCGTTCGTCTCCCAGCATCTAGGCGACGTGGAAAACGTCGAAACGAGAGAACTATTAGAAAACACGCTGAAGCACATGGTTAACCTGACCAACAGCAAAATCGAAGTAATCGTCTGCGACTTACACCCCAAATTTACTACGACAGCGATGGCCCGTGACTTGGCAAATGAAAACAAATGGAAACTGGTCCAAGTGCAACATCACTATGCGCACATCGCCTCCTTAATGGCTGAACACGATACGGATGAAATGGTCGGCGTGTGCTGCGATGGCTATGGATATGGTGCTAACGGCGAAGCGTGGGGCGGAGAAATCTTGCTGTGTAGTAGAGAAACCTTCGATTTCAAGCGCTTAGCACACTTGGAGGAGCAGCCTCTGATTGGCGGGGACCTAGCCACTCGCTTCCCTTTGAGGACAGCCGGCGGGATACTAGCTAAGAGAACTGATGTCAAAGACTGGCTTATGCAGAACCAGCAGCATTTCCCGTATGGAAAGAAGGAGATTCAACTGATCATTGATCAGCTTGAGAAGGATCATAGCATAGTCAAGACGACGAGTTGTGGAAGGATCTTGGATGCGGTTTCAGCCATTCTAGGCGTATGTTATGAACGCACTTATGAGGGCGAACCAGCTATGAAGCTAGAGTCGGCTGCAGTGAATGGCAAAGACGTGTTGAAACTGGAACCTATAATAAGAAACAACACGTTGGATACGACGCAGATGCTCTACGAAATATATCAAAATAGGGAGAAGAATCGGACGGCAGATCTCGCTTTTTCTGCTCACATGTATTTAGCTAAAGGCTTGTCCATGTTAGCCATGGAGAAAGCGTCTGAGAAAGGTACTAAAGCGATTGGTTTTTCAGGCGGGGTCGCATGCAACAAGATACTTGCATTGAAAATGAGAATAGCCGTTGAAGCCGTAAAGTTTCCTTTCCTGGTCAATGAACAGGTTCCAGCGGGCGACGGAGGTGTATCCTTTGGTCAAGCAGCTGCCGCGGGTTTTTCCAAAATCTAACCATAATTGATTTATCACCGCGCATTTTTGGTTACAGATTGATTGAGATGTGTCTGGCAATTCCTGGTAAGATCGTGAGCATTGAAGGCGACATGGCGAAGGTGGATTTTGGTGAAGGTGTTCTTAGGGAGGTAAACGTGACGCTCGTGAATATTACGGTCGGTGACTATGTGCTTGTGCATGCTGGCTATGCCATTCAGGTTCTGGATGAGAAGGATGCTTTGGAAACATTGAGTCTCTGGAATCAAATTCTTGAAGCAGAAGCAAGGCCTGTCGGGAAGGCAAAAGGCAAGTTGGTTGGAGATGGCTAATAAGCTGGGGTTCAGAGATCCGCACCTTGCGAAAAGGGTTGCAGAGAAAATTCAGGCGATTTCTGCAAAGAAGGGTGCAGTCAAAATCTGTCATGTTTGCGGTACTCACGAATGGACTATTACTCATTATGGTTTGAGGAGTCTACTGCCCGAAAACGTCGAGGTAATAGCAGGTCCTGGATGTCCAGTGTGTATAGTTCCAGCGTCCGAGATAGATGAAGCTGTGCAAATAGCCCTACGTGGGGTTGTTATCACATGCTTCGGCGATCTCCTCAGAGTTCCAGGTTCAGGGCGATCACTTCTGGACGCTAGGGCTCAAGGCGCAGACGTCCGCGTGGTTTATGGCGTCGGCGATGCGGTTCAGATGGCTCGTGGGGAACCTGATAAGGAGTTTGCCTTTTTCGCTGTCGGCTTTGAAACAACTTCACCCTCAACGGTCGTCGAGATAACGAACAGACCTCCTAAGAACATGAGTTTTCTGATCTCTCATCGAGTAATTCCGCCAGCCATGGAGTTGCTTGTTGAAATGAAAGACTTATGTCTAAATGGGTTTATAGCGCCCGGCCACGTGAGCACAATCATTGGCTTGAAACCATATGAGATGTTTCCAACGAATTATGGCATGCCGACAGTCGTAGCCGGTTTTGAGCCTTTAGATGTTTTGTTCGCGGTTTACATGATTATGAAGCAACTAGACAAGGGCAAGCCAGCCTTGGAAAACGAATATGTTCGCGCAGTTCAATGGAAAGGAAACATCAAAGCACAAAAACTCATGAAAAGAGTGTTCGAGACTGTTGACGGAAAATGGCGCGGACTCGGAAACATAGCCTCTTCGAAATTCAAGCTCAAAGAAGAATATGCTGTTCTTGATGCTCATCAGAGATACGGCGTGGAAGTCGATGATGGTGTCGACCTGCAACCAGGATGCAAATGCCACCTTGTCGTTATCGGCAAGATAAGACCCACAGAATGCTCCCTGTTCATGAACGCTTGTACACCACAGAAACCTGTAGGCGCATGTATGGTGAGCAGTGAAGGAACATGCAGGATATGGGCAAGACAATCACGGGTCAATCAAGTCTTCAACAAAGCTTTTTAAGTTACTGAATAAATAACTCACCATGAGAACTCGGAAGGTTGAAGGAGATTTGTCAGACAGATCATTTGAACAAGACTTGTCAGAGCTGCGAGAAAGAATCGTTAGGTTGGAAGTTCAGTTAGCTGAGGTTATCAAGAAAGTAGACGGACTTAGCAGTTACACACGCCAGCTTTTCGACTACCTCAACAGACCACGATGACATCCTGACTTCTAGCCAAGTGTCTCTCCTAGCGAGCGCCTACTTTTTTCATAACTCCGTTTTCCGAAGGACTCTTGCTTTCGAAGAAAATTCTTTCTACAAAAAAAGGAGTTTATGGCGGAGGCGGTGGAGCCGCCGATCTAGTGGTAGTGCTGGGTTTCCAGACCATTGCTAATATTCCTCCAATAAGCGCGAATATATTCAGGCCTGAGATTATTGACAATATCAGAATGACGATTCCCCAAGTATGTGTTGAAGCCGGATTGTTGTACAACATGATAGCTCCTAGTAGTATTATTATCCCAAGTATTATCCAGTAAGCTCCGAATACTAAGCCAAGGGCTTCAAGACCAATGAACGCGAATATTGCTCCGGTTACTCCTGCGATCGCGATGCCAAGGAGAAGCTCAAGTATTCCCCCAACCAAGGACAAAGCAAATGCTGCTGTGGGTTTTTCTTCCATTCTTTTCACCGTTAGAAGCCTATTGAAATCAAGTCGTTAATATAACTTTTTATCAATAATGTCTTTCTAAGGAAATTCCGGCAACTGAGCAAAGTGCCCTTGCTTGTGTTTGTCAAACCAGAGGCCAACTGCGACGTCTTCTGTCTCCATGTAGTCTATAGACTGCAACTAGCATACTCCTTGGACAGAATTGTTGAGCCTTCCGCAATTTATTATTCTTCGTCGAGTTGCTCTCTTCATGACTTCAACCTAAACTCGCTCATCGTATCACCGATGGTTCCTTTTGGCTCTTTTCTTCGGCGTTTCAGGATTCTCACTTGCAAGTAATGGAACTGTGTGCAAGGCAAACGGGATTGCTAGGGAAATTTCGGAATGGTTTGAAAAGCATTTGCGTTGACGGAAAGCCATATAAATCACCATACTGCTGTTGATTTGCACAGTTGGAGAGAGTACAAAGTGCCAAAATGGGGATACTCAATAACAGACGAGGAATTGGACCCTGAGAAAACCGTGAAAGCAAGTGCACGGGAGATTAGAGTATCCCATAAAGCAGCACGAGAAGTGTGCCGAACAATCAAAGGAATGATGCTTATCAAAGCAAAACGCTACCTCAAAGATGTCATTGCCAAAAAGAAACCGGTTCCCTACATGAGATATATAAAGAAACTCGGACACCGCCACGGACTAGAAAAAGCTTTTGTCGGCCGATACCCGGTAAAAACAGCGAAACACGTGCTTAAACTGCTTGAAAATGCGGAGGCTAACGCCGAAAATAAAGGCCTCGACACTGATAGACTTCGCATCATTCACGCTTGCATGTCTCAAGGAATGAAAATGAAACGATCTATGCCGAGAGCTCAGGGTCGTGCAACACCAAAAATCGAAATCCTCTGTCATCTGGAAGTGGTCCTAGAAGAGAAGCGGGAAACAGGAGGAGAAGCATAGTGGCCATAGTCAAGCATTTCATAACAGACTCGATAAAAAGAACGGAAATCGACGAGTTTCTCCAGAGAAAAATCGAAAGGGCCGGCTATGGCGGCGTAACAATATCAAAGACCCCGTTGGGCACACACATTGTAATTTACGCTATGCGCCCGGGCTTGGTTATTGGGCGTGGCGGGGAAACGATAAAAGAATTGGCAAGTATTTTGGAGGAGAAATTCCAAGTTTCAAACCCGCAGATCTCTGTTTCTGAAATAGAGATTCCTGAATTGAACGCTTATGTCGTCGCTACAAAACTTGCAGCAGCCCTTCAAAGAGGTGTTCATTTCAGGCGCGCTGGTTTCTGGGCTTTGAATCAAGTTATGGAAGCCGGGGCTTTAGGTGTCGAGATCATAATAAGCGGCAAACTGAGAACGGAAAGAGCAAGATATGAGAAATTTAAGGTGGGCTATTTGCCGAAATGCGGCGAACCTCCATTGAAATATTCAAGGAAGGCTGAAGTTCACTGTCAAATGAAACCAGGCATGTTTGGCATCAGAGTTAGAATAATGCCGCCGGATGCAATCTTTCCAGATAAGATAAAGATAGCGGAGTCGTTCCCGACTGAAGAGGGAGAAGCAGAAGAAAAAACGGAAACGCCACAAGAAGAAGGGAAGATTGAAGAGACAAGCAGTGCCAAAGAAGAGGAGGCACAGGAATAGATGCCGATAATGCGACTTGAAGAGATACGAAACATGTCTTCTGAGGAGCGAACAAAGAAGCTTGGCGAACTCCGGACTGAGCTTCTCAGGTTAAGAACTATGGTTAGGGCAGGCGGCACTGTCGAAAACCCAGCCAGAATGAAAGAGTTGCGCAAAACAATCGCACGAGCATTGACTATTGAGAGCGAGCAAGAACTTGGACTTGGCAAGACAAAGACTAAAGAAAAGAAAAAGGAGAAGAAAAAGAAGTGAAAGTGACGCCTGAAGTGATTCGCCAAGAATTCATTGGAACCGAAGCTAAAGTTGCCACAAGTACGCACGAAGACTACACTAAGCTCTCAGGCAAGGTGGTAGATGAAACGCGAAACACGCTTACACTCTTGAACCAAGGTAAAAAAAGAGTCATCACGAAGAACTCTGTGTTTCTGCATTTCACGATCCCCGGTGGCGCTGTAGTCGAGATTGACGGCAAGCTTCTTGTGGGAAGACCAGAAGATCGGCTTAAGAAAAGCCTCAGGAGACTATGGTGATGTCTCTTATCTTCAAGAAGCCCAAAAAGAGTTGCGCCGACAGGAACTGTCCGTTCCATGGAGCGCTTCCAGTAAGAGGTCGCGTGCTAGAAGGTGTTGTCGTCACTTCGAAAATGGACAAGACAATAGTAGTTGAACGAGACTATCTTCAATATATTTCGAAATTCATGAAATACGAGAGAAGACACAGTCGTATTCCTTCTCATAACCCACCATGCGTAGACGCGAGAGAGGGAGATCATGTGACAATAGCTGAGTGTCGTCCCATAAGCAAAACTGTGTCATTTGTCGTTGTAGAGAAGCTAGGAGAGAAGTGAGATGGCGGCAAGGGCGAAACAGAGAGCTGGGTCTGTAAAGGGAATGGCTGGGCTAGGGCTGAAAGTTGCAAGAGGGTTGCAGCCGCTTTCATTGCTTAAATGTGCCGACAATACTGGAGCCAGGACGCTTCGGCTAGTTCAAGTCGTGGGATACAAGGGAAGACTGAGACGTTACCCAAAAGGAGGAGTAGGTGACAAAATAACGATTTCCGTTAGGCAAGGAACACCAGACATGAGAAAGAAGATCTTCCAAGGAGTAATTGTTAGACAGAGAAGACCATTCAGAAGAATCGACGGTGTCTGGGTCCAATTTGAAGACAATGCGGCAGTGATAATCACTCCTGAGGGAGAAATGAAAGGCTCAGAAATCCGCGGGCCAGTAGCGAAAGAAGCTGCAGAAAGATGGCCAAGAATAGCAAGTGCCGCCAGCATAATAGTTTGATCGAGGAATGAAGAATGCAAAAACTAAAGCCAGTAACAAAACCGACAAAGCAGAGAAAAATGCTTTATCAAGCACCTGCTCACATACGCCACAAACTCTTTTCTGCGATTCTGTCGCCGAAGCTCAGAACCTCTTATGGTGTGAAGAACCTTCCAGTGAGAAGCGGTGACACTGTACGCGTCATGAGGGGCGATCACAAAGGATTAGAAGGGAAAATAACGCGAGTTGATAGTCGAAAATACCGACTTTTTATTGAAGGGTTAACAAGGGAGAAAGTTGACGGAACAGCCATATCTGTCCCAGTTCATCCTTCTAAAGTCATGATCATAAACCTGAATCTTGACGATAAATGGCGTAAGAAAGTGTTGGAAAGGAAAAGAGGGATTCCCAAGAAAGCGGAACGCGTGGTCAGGAAACCTGAGAGAAGGCTTGCTGAAGCCGAAGCTGCTGAAGAAGCGAAAGCAGAGGAGAAACCGAAGGACAAGAAACCACGAAAGAGAAAGAGGAAGATAGCTAAGAAACCTGTGGCGGAGAAAGCTGAAAGAGAAGCACCTGAGACTGGAGAAGAGACGCTGAAAGCAAAGACGACGAGGAAAAGGCGGAAGACAACAAGGAAAACTGAAGGAGGAGCATGAGCTTGGGCACAAAAGGGGCGTCTACATGTCTAAAGCGCAAACCCGCGCCGAGATTCTGGCCAATTCATAGAAAGGAAGTCACTTGGGTTGTGAAACCCTCCTCTGGCCCGCATGACAGTGAGAATTGCCTGCCTCTGGCTGTAATCCTGCGAGACATTCTGGGTTTTGCCAGGACAAGGAAGGAGGCTAAGACGATAGTTTCGCAAGGAAAGATCCACGTTGACGGACGCATTAGACGCGAAGATGATTTTCCGGTAGGATTGCTGGATGTCGTCTCTATACAAGACGTAGAAAAGAGTTTCCGTGTATTACCCTCTGCGAATGGTTTGGTTCTCAAACTGATTGATAAAGAAGAAGCGAAATTCAAGCTCTGTAGAATCGAGAATAAGAGTACTCTGAGGAACGGCAATATACAACTCAGCCTTCACGATGGCTCAAACATATTTGTGAAGATCGCTGATCCGAAGAGTCCACTAGAAGACGTTTATGAAACGTTGGACACGCTGAAAATAAGCCTACCCGAGAAACAGATCATTGAATGTGCGAAAATGAAAGAAAAAGGCTACGCAATGATAACTGGCGGAAAGAACATTGGCAAGCACGGCAAGATAGTTGAAATAGAGAAGGCGGAAGGAAAGAAACGTAGAAGCTCTCTTGTGACCATCGAAGATGAGAAAGGCAATCGATACCAGACGATTCTGAGCTTTGTGATTTCTGTGGGCGAAACGCAGCCACTTATATCATTGCCGGAGGTTGTCTAACTTGTCCGACGATGAGATTCGTAAGGCGTGGGAAGGAAACCCCATGCTCAAACCAAAGATAGAGAAAGTGGTCGTGAATCTTAGCGTTGGCAAATCTGGCGAACCGCTGGAAAAAGCAGCAGGAGTTTTGAAAGAGCTCACAGGTCAAACCCCCTGCAAGAGAAAGGCCAAACAGACGATCAGAGATTTCGGAATCAGAAAAGGTGAATCAATAGCATGCATTGTAACCCTCAGAAACCAAGATGCCATAGAGTTTCTTAACAAAGTCTTGCCTGTGATTGATAGGAAAATCGCCAAGAGAAGCTTTGACAAGAACGGCAGCTTCTCTTTTGGTCTGAAGGAACACATCGAAATCCGCGGAGTGAAATATGATCCTGACGTAGGCATATTCGGCATGGATGTTTGTGTCGCCATGATCCGACCAGGATATCGCGTCAAAAACCGGCGCAGAGAAAAATCGAAAATCGGCTCAAAACACATATTGACGCCAGAGGAATCCATGGTTTTCGTCAAAGACACATTGAGAGTTGAGATTGTCTAGATCAGAGGCTTGCTTATGGGGAAACAAAAACCGAGGAAAGAAAGAAAATATGGCAAAGGAACTAGACCATGCAGTAGATGCGGTTCCTATGGACCGATTATCCGACGTTACAATTTATATTTATGCCGGCAATGTTTTAGGGAAGTAGCCAAGAAACTCGGATTCAAGAAATATGAGTAATGAGGAAAGACATGATGGACACTTTGGCTAATGGTCTAACGACAATCAAGAACAACGAGATGCGCAATAGGCGTGAATGCATAATCAGCCCAGCCTCTAAACTTCTGGGTAGGGTTCTTAGGATTATGCAGCTGAACGGTTACATTGGAGAATTCGAGTTTGTTGATGACGGTCGTTCAGGAAAGTTCAAGGTTCAATTGCTAGGCAGAATAAACAAGTGTGGAGCTGTCAGGCCACGCTACTCACTCAAAATAGACGAATTTGAGGAGTGGGAGAAGAAAATACTCCCGTCAAGAGATGTGGGTACGATGGTTATCTCGACCCCGAAGGGCGTCCTGTCCCACAAAGAAGCCAGAGAGAAACACCTTGGAGGCAAGCTGCTAGCATTCGTCTACTAGAAAAAAGGGGTCCTATAATGCGTGCCATAGAAGTCTCAAAAACCATTCAAATCCCAGAAGACGTGGAAGTAAGCCTAGACGAAAGAAAAGTTACCGTCAAAGGCCCAAAAGGGACAATGATTCGCGACTTTCACCATGCTCCAATATCCATCGAACTTGACGGAAAGACAATTCGCATCTGGGCCGAATGGCCCAGGAAGAAAGAGTCATCTTTGGTTGGAACGATCTATTCGCACATTCAAAACATGATCACAGGAGTTGAAAAGGGTTTCACCTACAAGCTCAAGGTAGTTTTCTCCCATTTTCCCGTAACAGTCAAAGTCAAGGATCAGAGGGTTTTGATTGAGAACTTCTCAGGTGAAAGAAGCCCTAGAAAAGCCAAGATAGTGGGCGACGCCAAAGTCAGCGTTCAGGGCGAGGACGTAATAGTCCAAGACTTGAACTTGGAGAACGTAAGCCAAACAGCCGCCAACATTGAACAAGCCACGAAAGTGAAAAGAAAAGATCCTAGAATATTCCTAGATGGAATATACGTATACGAACGAATCGAGGGAATGGAAAAGTGACAGAGCAAAATACAAGGGCTTCAGAAAAGGCATTGAAACTTAGAAGGCGGCTGAAGCAAAAGAAGCCAAATTTCGTCAGACCCGAAAGCTGGCGATACGTACGCCTGAAAGAGAATTGGCGTAGACCGCGAGGTCTAGATCACAAAGTGCGGCTTAAGTGGGCTGGATGGCCACCTGGCGTAAGCGTTGGATATAGAGGACCAAAGGCCACTAGAGGGCTTCACCCATCAGGATTCAGAGAAGTTCTAGTTTACAATGTAGATGATCTTGGAAGAGTTGATCCTGATACGCAAGTTGCAAGAATCGCTCACACAGTTGGGAAAAGGAAAAGAGCCGCCATCCTCACCGAAGCAAGAAAGAAAAAGGTTAGAGTTCTAAATGTAAAAGTCGCAAGAGAAGTGACTTCAAAAGAGGATTCGACTGAAGAAAAGCTGGAAGAAGCAACTGAAGCGAAAGAAGTAGAAGAAATGGACAAGCCTGCAGAAAAAAGAGGGAAGACTAGGAAGCGTAAAGAGGAGATGGAGGAGCAGTGACTGATCTTAAGAGTCAACGTCGTCTAGCTGCGCAGATATTGAAAGTCGGTCAGAACCGCGTTTGGATAGATCCTGACAAGACAGATGACGCGGATACTGCGATTACCCGAGAGGAAATCAGAAGGCTGATACATGAGGGGGTAATTGCATCGCGGCCGGAAAAAGGGGTTAGCCGAGCAAGAGCGCGTGTCTTGCACGTGAAAAGGAAGAAGGGATTGCGAAGTGGCGAAGGTAGCAGGACTGGGTCTCCTCGAGCACGAGTTTCCAAGAAAGAGGCATGGATGAAGAAAATCCGAGCCTTGAGAAAGCGACTTCGCGGATTGAAGGTCAAGAAGATCATTGCTGAGAACTCATATCGAGAATTATACATAATGGCTAGCAGCGGAAGATTCGGATCCGTGGCTGATCTGGAACGCTATTTGAAGTCACATGAACTTTGGAGGAAACGCTAAGTGGCTAGGAATTCGCGTTATTGCGCCCCATATAGGCGAAGAAGAGAAGGAAAAACCGACTATAAGGCAAGGAAAGTCTTCATACTTTCCGGAAAACCTCGCGTGGTTATCCGCGGCTCCCTCAAGAATGTGATAGCTCAAATCGTAATAGCTAAACCCGAAGGAGACGAAGTCCTAGTTTCAGCTCATAGTCGAGAGCTGGCAAGAGAATATGGTTGGAAAGCTTCTCGAGGAAACTTGCCAGCAGCCTACTTAACTGGATTTCTCTGTGGATCCAAAGCCAAGGCAAAAGGAGTTGAAGAGGCAATACCCGACATAGGGTTACATTCACCCTCCAAAGGTGCAAGGATTTTCGCGGCACTAAAAGGCATCGCAGACACCGGAGTGCAAATACCACATGGCGAAAAGAAACTACCTGATGAAAAAAGAATAAAAGGCGAGCATATTGTGCACTACGCTGAAAGTTTGGCTTCGACCCCAGAAGTATATCAAGCTAGATTCTCAAAATACCTGGAGCAAAAGCTTCCCCCAGAGAGATTATCTGAGGCTTTTGCAGAGGTCAAGAAGGCGATTGCCACAGCATTCAAAAGTGGAGGCAAGAAGGTTTGAAAGCCCGAGGTAGGCGAAGAGATAACCGGAGGAGAGATGCATCAGCAAGTCTAGAACAATGGGTTCCAAAAACTCGCATTGGAAAAATGATTCAAGAGGGCAGAATCACGTCGATCGAGGAGATATTTACAGCTGGTCTGCAACCGCGCGAACCACAAATCATCGACACGTTGCTCCCAGATCTGCAAGAGGAAGTCATAAACATTAATCTAGTTCAGAAGCAGACCGATGCTGGCGAGAAATCAAGGTTCAAAGCGATTGTCGCTGTCGGAAATAGAGACGGCTACATCGGTCTAGGATCTGGAAAAGCTAGTCAAGTGCGTAATGCCATTGAAAAGGCTGCTGCAGACGCTCGCTTGAAGATCGTGCCTGTAAGGCGTGGATGCGGAAGCTGGGAGTGTGGTTGTGGAAAGCATCATTCAATCCCGTTTAGAGTTGAGGGAAGATGTGGTAGCGTGAGAATCGATGTCATTCCAGGGCCACGAGGATTAGGCTTGGTGGCTAGTGAAGTTGCGAAAGTAATTCTTGGTCTTGCAGGAATAAAAGACTGTTGGACTAGGAGTTTCGGTTCAACAAGGACAGTTCCTTCATTTGCGCACGCCGTTTTTGACGCATTGAAGAAAACCTACAGTTTAATAACTCCAGCGGATTGGGTGGCATAGGTGACTGAGAAGGCAAAAGGAAACAAGTGTATTATAGCAATAAGAGTCCGTGGAGTGATTAGTGCTCGACGAGAGGATAGAGAGACACTGCGTATGCTGAATCTGACAAGGAACAACTATGCAGTCTTGATTGATGATCGTTCCTCTTTTCTCGGAATGTTAAGGGCAGCGCAAGGCTACGTTACTTGGGGTGAAGCTTCAAAGGAGACCATAGCCACGCTTATTATGAAAAGGGGAAGACTTGCGGGAAACAAAAGATTAACAGAAGAATGCCTGCAAAAAGTAGGTTGCAGGTCGATAGAGGAACTTGCGCAGTCTGTCTTTAATTGCACCATTGAATATTGGGCATTGCTAAACATTCAACCAGTTTTCAGACTGAAACCACCCACCAAGGGATTCAAGGGGAATATAAAGAAGGGTGTCGGTCAGGGCGGGGAGCTGGGATACCGCGGGGACAGAATCAACGAGCTAGCAGAGCGAATGATCTGAGCTTCGGTTCTAGCCTTTTTTCTTGCGATACGTTTTATAGTTGCTTTTGGAATGCCATTGTGTCCTAGGAGAAGGAAAGGTTGAGCGCGAAGTGGAGGAGAAGCAAGAGAGATTCAAACCGGTTTAACATTTTCAAAGCGTTCAGTAGAGTTAGGAAAAAGAGTGTTCAAACCCTCGATGCCAAGAATTCGAAGAACAAGAAACACGCTTATTCCAATCGAAGTCGAGTTCTCAAGGTGCACGCAGAAAAGAAAATTAGAGAGTTAGAACCACTCATTGACGTTCTTGAAGAAAAAGAGGCGATAATAGTCGTTGCCGAACTCGCCGGATACAACGAGGAGAATTTAAGGGTTCGTGTGAAAAACCAACGGTTAACTCTGTCTGCTGAGACCTTGGATCGAAAATACTATAAAAGTTTAAATCTTCCTAAGAGAGTGATTCCAAGCACTATACGTACGACATACAAAAATGGCGTGCTTGAAGTACAGCTTAAAAAGGCTGTAGAAGAAAAGGCCATTGACAAGGTTGCTGGTTAGGAAATGCCGCATAGCCTCAGAAAATGCAGGAAGAACCGTGGTTCAAGAACATGTGGTTACGGGAAGGTGGGTCAGCATAGAGATCAAGGAGCTAAGCCGGAGCGGAAGTGTGGGCGGCATAAGCACAAGATGTCGTACGTTTTGAGATATGAACCTGGCTATTTCGGCAAGAGTGGTTTCACTTCTCCAAAGAGCCTTAAACGTAACGTTAAGTCGGTAAATGTGGGAGAACTCGATCGAATCGTGGAGAAGCTTTCTCCGAAAAAGGAAAGGGACAAGTTCTTGATTGACTTGGAAAGCCTTAGTTACACGAAACTTCTCGGCAAAGGCAAAGTCACGAAACCATTAACAGTGAAAGTGCCGTCTTGTTCGAAATCTGCATCCCAGAAAGTGAAGGATGCAGGCGGCGAAGTATTGGTGGAAACTGAAGACACAGGAGAGTAGCTGTTAACTCATGGCTGGCAGGTTCCTAGGTCTATTCAGACCCATTGCACGAGTCATCCCGGAGATCAAGGCTCCGGAACGAAGAGTCAGCTTTAATGAGAAACTCTTTTGGACAGCACTTGTATTGATAATCTACTTAGTGATGACCGAGATCCCGCTTTTCGGAATTCAGGCGACAGCTCTAGGAGAGCTTGCAGCTCTCCGAATAATTTTTGCTTCAAATCGCGGTAGCCTCATGGAACTCGGGATAGGTCCAATAGTAACTGCCGGCTTGATCCTGCAACTTTTAGCAGGTTCAGCCATGATACAGTGCGACATGTCAAGTTCTGAAGACCGAGGCTTGTTCACAACTGCAAGCAAAGTTTTCTCAATAATCCTTACAGGCGTTCAAGCATCAGCTTACATAATCGGTGGAATGTATGGTAGCCTACCGGGCACGATTGCCTTAATAGTCTTTCTCCAGCTTGTAGCTGCCGGAATCATCGTGTTGCTGATGGATGAACTTGTCCAGAAAGGATGGGGATTCGGCAGCGGAATAAGCCTATTCATCATGGCTGGAGTCGCACAGCACATCTTCCTATCAGCATTCAATCCTGTTCCTGGACAGGCGGATGAATTCGGTGCTCCCGGATTATTCGTTGCGTTAGCTCAGACTGCGATGAGTGGAAAATCAATAAGCGGTCTCTTGTTGAGGGGGGGAGGACAGTATCCTTCTATGCTAGGCTTCGTAGCCACAATTGCGGCTTTTCTAATCATAATCTACATGGAAGGCGTAAGAATAGAGCTTCCATTATCTTATGCCGGCTACAAAGGTTATCGTAGCCGATACCCAATCAAACTCTTGTATGTTTCGAATCTGCCAGTGATCTTTGCATCTGCACTCTTCGCTAACGTGTACTTCTTTTCGCAGCTCTTTTGGAGCATGAGCGGTCAACCTTCTCCTGGCCAAAACTTCTGGCTAGACCTCTTAGGGCAATACACAAGAGTGACTTCGGGGAATAGTACGAGTATTCAAGCAACGGGCGGCTTGGTTCACTACGTAACTGCACCGCAAAACTTCGTGAATGTTACTCTGGACCCGCTTAGAGCCTTCGGCTACTTGGGTATACTCACCGTTTTTTGCGTTGTCTTCTCTCTCACATGGCTCGAGGTGGGTGGTCTAGGGGCCTCAACCGTGGCCAAGCAATTGGTTGATTCCGGCATGCAGATCCCAGGGTACAGGCGATCCGAAAGAGCTGTTGAGTCAATCCTGAAACGCTATATTTCGGCGGTCACGATTCTCGGTGGCATAGTTGTGGCGATGGTTGCTGGTGTTTCGGATTTCTTCGGGGTATTTGGTTCCGGAATGGGCATTCTACTCTCCGTTGGGATAATTTATCAGTACTATGAGATATTGATCAAGGAAAGAGCCGCTGAAACGATTCCAGCCTTCAGACGGATATTCGGAGAATAGACGGATGATCAAGAAGGCAACCCTCGCTACTGTTGTTGCGATTGGAAAAACCGAGACTCGCAGTGTCGTTGGAAGACCGGAAGAAAAACCATTAAAGGTAACGAAAGGAATAGCTGAATTTCACGGGTCGTGTAGAGATGCTTGAGATTCTGCAAATTATCCCGAACTCTACGATTTTCATGTTTCTGCTAGCTGCTCTGATCTCAATAGTAACTTCGTTAACGAATCGTCTCTTGACGAACCCAGAGCAATCGAAGGCTTGGAGAAAGGAAATATCAGAATGGAACACGGAAATGCGGCAAGCCCGGAAAGAGGGAGACAAGAAGCGGCTAGAGAAAGTCATGAAGAAGCAAAAACAAATCCTTCAGCTTCAATCAAAGATGATGTGGCAGTCGATGAAAGTCACCCTCATATTCTTTGTCCCTCTCATTATCATATGGCAGTTCTTGGGAGCAACTTTTTCCAATAGTGTCATAGCCTATTTTCCAGGCGTAGGGCCTACACTTCCATTGCCGATTTTCCCGAATTCTCTCATATGGTGGTACTTACTCTGCTCAATGCTTTTTGGGACAGTCTTCTCCCATGTTTTTGGGATAATAGAGGTGAGTGAATAAAATGCCAAGACCAAGCAAACGCACGCGAAGTCGAAAACGTTCATACAAGAGTCTGCCAGGTGGCGGTCAAGGAATCCACTATACGCGAGGAGCTAACGCTCCACAGCTCTGCTCCGTTTGCAGGAAGCCACTTGCAGGAATCCCGCAAACGTCAAAATCAGAGGCGAGCAGAATCAATCGAACCAAAAGAAGAACACAGCGTCCATATGGTGGACAAATGTGCCCCAGCTGCCTTAAGAAAAGCTTAAAACAGGCCGCAAGAAGCATCTGAGAGTTCAGATTCTGAGACAAACAGATGGCCAACAATATGGAAGTTGGAGAAAAACCTAGGCCAACCATGGTTATCTGCGTCTGCGGTATGGCAGGAAGCGGCAAAAGCACTGCAGCAAGAAAACTTGCCCAGAAATACGGTCTTAGTTATGTTTCTGGTGGGGATGCGCTGAAAGCTCTCGCTATCGACAGAGGTTACAGGCCTAGGGAACGTGGATGGTGGGAAAGCGGCGAAGGATTACGCTTCTTAGAAGAAAGACGTAAAGATCGAGAATTCGACAAAGCAATTGACGGAAAGTTGTTGGACTACGCACGAGAGGGAAACATCGTTTTGGACAGTTGGACAATGCCATGGCTTCTTGAAAAAGGTCTCAAGATATGGTTGGAAGCTTCTCTAGAAAACAGGGCCAAGAGAATAGCTAAGAGAGATGGAATGAGCGAAAAGGAAGCTTTGAAAGCCTTGGAAAGTAAGGAAATGCAGACAAAGAGGATCTACAAAGAGCTCTATGGTTTCAGTTTGGGAGAGGATTTCAAACCATTTCACTTGATTCTGGATACCGACGATCTCGAGGCTGAAGAAGTGTTTCAGATTCTCTGCATGGCAATAGACAACTGCATGATTGAATAAGTCAAGAATTAACGAAAACCCGAAGAGTGTGATCCTTGAACGTCCTTTCATCTTCATATGCTTGTCTGTATCAGGAATCCCAAGGAAACGATGGTTCCCAAGCAAGAGCTTGCCACATTTGAATGGAAACAGTTATATTATGAATTGAGCCACAACAATGAAAAGGTATGCATGATTCCGGGTTTGACTTCAACGACGTTTATTATGTTGGTCTTCGGTGTTTCCCTTTTTGTCGTCACACTGTTTTTGCCCAGTTTCTTGCGATCGAGAAAATCTAGGAACGGTAAATCGAAGGTTGCAATGAAGGATTGCGCGGTTCTCCAAACTCAAGCGCGTCTGGTCGTGCTAGAAGAAATGGACGACGGCGTCGAGCTGGATCAGGCTTTGCTCAAAAAGGTAGAAGACGCTATGTCTGTTTTGCCGAATTTAGAGACGTAAAGCTGTTTTTCTTCAATAGCAGTCTGGCAGTTCTCCATCTGTCTTGGGCAATTTGAAGGTTGCCTAAAACGCTTCCATGTAGCGAATAGAATATGTAACATAGATATGTGCACTGAGTGCATTGGTTGTACGTTTTTCGTAATTCATTGAATTCGGGGCTATGCCAAACGTTCGGGAGATTGAAGATGGATGCTACTGGTTTGCGAAGGTGACAGCCTGCTACTCTGCCAAGGTGATCTATCATGAAGAAGTTTTGAAGGGCGTGGCATTTCCATGTTCTTTCGCCATGTAAGTATAGATGTTTGATGGCTTCTAAGAGTTTGCTGGTGACGAGAATATTGCTGTTCTTCTTTTTCAAGTCAATTAGTGAATCGCAAAGCTTGACCATCGCATCTTTATCGGCGATGTTGAGTTCCTCATTCTCTTTTCCAATTCTGAACAGCTGGTCTGAGTCAACCGTGGTGTCATAGGAATAGAGGCAGTACCAAAGAGGAATGTTTCTTTCATTGAAGTATTTTGTGAAGCTAGTTATCTCGTTAACGTTGAGTTGTGAGATTGTTGGTGATATGCTTACAGAGATTCCTTCCTTTTGCAGCGTTTCGATGGTTTTCATGGATTTGTTCCAAGATCCTTTGACGCCTTTGGCAAAATCATTCTTTTTCGGGTCTAGAGTGTCTAAGGAAATGGCAACAAAATCAGCTTTGCGTAGAGTCTCGATTTTGTCTGCAGCTAGGCTTCCATTGTCATAAACCGTTGTCACAAAGAAACGTGAAGCATACTCCAGTATTTCGTCAATATCATCTCTGAGGAGTGGCGCTCCGCCGGAGAACACGATCTCTATGACGCCGAGATCCTTGAGAACGTGCAAGCCTTTCTTTACCTCTGCTGTCGACAGTTCGTTTCCTTCCTGTTCTCCCCAAACGCTGCAGCCCTTGCATCGATAGTTGCATTTCCTAGTAAGCATCCATTGCACATGATAAGGCCTATTGGGAGTGAGGGAGCATCTTGCGATTCTCGCAGTTTTCTCTAACGTCATTACCAAAGGACATGTCACTTCAGTAGTATCTGTTCCTCAGATTTTCGTATTGCTATTTTAAGTTAGCGCAAAAAAGGCAACAACTGAGGTATCCCCGAACTACGTTCATGTTATATGTTCTTCAACCTGATGGTGCAGATCGGCAAGGGATTATGATTGGTTCTTGGCGAAGACATTATATCCACTTGCTCCACTAGAATTTCACAATGTCATCAAATGGCTGGTCCTTCTCTGTAGTTGTTCGCACAAAAGACGTTGAAAATCGCTTTAGCGAACTCTTGCAGAGGCTGGCACTTCAGACATTGCAGCCTTCAGAGCTAGTCATTGTGGACAATTATTCAACAAACGAGAAATTGGAAGAGATGATTGGCTTCTTATCGTCTTCTAAGAAGAGATACTTTCACAACCACGTTATGGTACGACTGATTCCTTTGACGGATGACGACTTCTCGCATGCTTACTCCACAAACTTGGGCGTTTTCTTTGCAACACATGATCTTGTCTGCATAACAAATGGTCACTCACTGCCTCTCTCAAATTCGTGGATAGAAAGCGGGGTAACCCATTTTGAGAAGTCGGATGTGGCAGGCGTTGGAGGCTATTCGATTCCTCCAAAAGATGGAACGTTTTGGGAAAAAATCGCCTATGGTTTGTGGTGGAGGAGACTGAATGAAGTCAGTAATGCTTACGTCAGTGATAGTTACTTCTCGACTATGAACTGTATTCTTAGAAGATCATTATGGGAAGAGTATCCTTTTGACGAGAATTTGCCAATTGTGATTCCGTCTGCTATGAGATTTGGAGGTGAGGACTATGACTGGGCGAGTGAAATGTTGGCTAGGGGCTACCGGATTATAGTCGAGCCAAGCTTCTGTATCTATCACTCACATGGAGAAGGTCTTCCTATTCTCTTCTCGAAATATCTGGCTTGGCGTAGAATCAGAAAGCAGATCAAGATGTTTCGCAGACCACGAAAATCATATGCGCGGTTGAAAAATGTGGATCTCCCCCATTATGACATCTAGTTTCAGGCATGAAGAATCAATGGAGTAGGCAGATTTCTCCTTGCTCTAAGCGACAGGTTTATATTCACTTCGTTTGATAGGCTTTTTCGGAAATCTGGGCCTCTAGGATGGGACAAGAACGGATCCCATAATATCAATAATAATTCCTACATTTGAGGAAGAAGAATACATAGACGCCACATTATCTAGACTATCGAGAATTGATGATTCGGTCCCATTCGAAATAGTGGTTGTCGATGGTGGCAGCACGGACAACACCGTCCAAAAGGCGAAACGTTTCGCTAACAGGGTTTACAGAATACCAGAACGAGGAATATCAAAAGCAAGGAATTTTGGCGCGAAACACGCTAGGGGTAAAGTGCTTCTCTTTCTAGATGCTGATGTGAATCCTCCTCCACGCTGCATGGAGAGACTCGTGGAAGTCTTCAAGGATTCAAGGATCGTGGGTGCGACATGCAAGATTATGCCGACTCAAGCCCGAATGTTGGAGGGAATTTTCTTTCAATTCTATAATGGGCTTGTTAGGTTTGCGTGTAAGATCAGGCCTCACTCAAGGGGCGAGTTTCTGGCTGTTAAGAAGGACATATTCTTGGCAGTGAATGGCTTCGATGAGGATTTGCCTTGTCTTGAGGATCATGATATTGCGCAAAGGCTTTCCAAGGTTGGGAAATTCATTTTCGTTGACGATGTTACAGTTTACGAGTCGATGAGAAGGTTCAGGACGCTTGGTCTCTTCAAGGTTGTTGGCACATGGTTTATTGACTACCTGTTTTATGTTGTTCGAGGAAAACCTCTTTCGATAACTTGGAAACCAGTTCGTTAAACCGCATACTCATTGCAGAATGATGCGATTGTAATGCAGTCTGTATTTGCACGGATGCTATTTTCTTTGTAGTGCGAGCCAAAGCTGGTCTGAGGCAGGCTTGGGTAAAGCTTGAATTGCTCCATCATTCCTCACTAGAACGCGATCTTTCACATCCTCGACAAAATTACCAATAATGGACGACTCGATTCTCTTCTTGTGCAGATTCTCAATAACTTTTCCCGCTGCATTTGGTCGGACAGCTATTAGAAGGGCTCCAGAACTGATCAGCTGCAAGGGGTTAATCTTGAAGAACTTGCAGATTTCCAACGTTTCAGGCCGTATTGTGATCTTTCCCTCAATGATTCTTACGCCGAGTTTTGAGGCGTCTGCCATTTCATATATCCCTCCGACTACGCCGCCTTCTGTAGGGTCATGCATCGCGTCGACTCCGCCTGTTTTGAATGCCGTGATTGCTTCTTCGACTACACTCACTTGATCGTAAAACCTCTTTGCGCTTCGTAGCATTTTCTGGTCCATTGATTTTCTCAGCTTGTCTTCTCTGTCTGATGCAAGTATGGCTGTTCCTTCGATTCCCGTGCTTTTAGTCAGGATTAGCGCGTCTTCTGGTTTGGCTCCTGCTGCTGTCACATAGTTCCCTTTTTCGGTTTCGCCCATCATGCAGCCTACGATTATCGGGTTCCTCAGTCCTTGTGTTATTTCACAGTGTCCACCAACAATCGCTACTCCCAGCTTCTTTGCAGCTTCACCCATTTTGACGCTTATCGCTTCCACCATCTCCCTATCAGAATTCTTAGGAAGCATAATACAAGACAAAAAGAATGCGGGTTCAACGCCAAAGGTGGCAACGTCGTTTGCGTTAATGTTAACAGCGAGCCATCCAATTCGGTCCAGCGCTCCAGTTATGGGGTCCATGGAAGAAATCAAAGACCGGTTTCCAATGTCTACCACTGCACCATCGATTCCGGTTGATGGGCCTAGCATTACTTCGTTGCGCTTTGCGCCAAGATGCTTGAATACTACTTCTCTCAGAATATCTGTTGGGATTTTTCCGTCAGGCAGTTTCATTTGAAACCAACTTAGACTACATTCTTAGTCTCAGCTTTTAAGCTGTGATTCTCGTAGTCTCCGATTACGGAACTTTTCTACTCCTTTCACTATAAGACTTTTATAAGAGTGTTAATCATAGGTTTCACCATGCGAACCCATTTTGCGAAAAGGGAAACTCTGGCAATTCGACTATCTTTGTTGGCGATCATGACTGCGCTGGTTGCGATAGCAACATTCATAGTGCGGATTCCAAACCCTATGGGCGGTTACTTCAATTTTGGTGACGTGATGATCTTCGTTGTAGCATTGATCTTTGGGCCAATCATTGGGGGCTTTGCTGGTGGCGTCGGTTCAGCTATCTCAGATTCAATTGGAGGATATCTAGTATTCGTAATTCCCACTTTAGTCATTAAGGGATTGGAGGGGCTCCTTGTTGGATTGATCACTGGCAGGAAGAGTGCTTTTCGTGACGTCCTTGCAGTATGTGTGGGCGGAGGCGAGATGATTCTTGGCTATTTTCTTGTTGAGCTATTCGTACTTCCAGTTTGGGGGATTCCAGAGTGGGGGTTTGTAGGTGCGTTGGTGGAGCTCCCGGGGAACATTGGTCAAGTGCTCATTGGCGGGCTTGTCGGAATCCCGCTGGCTTACGTTCTGCGGAGAAGAATGCCTGAGATCCTGAAGTAACGATTGCATTAATCAACTGGAGTAAGCTGAGAAGCAGACGGGTAGTCATGAAATCCTTGAAGCAGAATATTCATTGCCAGCTGGGTGGGGCGAAAAGTGTATCTACTCTTGACAGAACAGTTTGCGAAAGTTTCCGTAGAATATCTTCCTCTTGGTTTTTTGTGAAATTCTTGCTGCTTCAACGATCGCTATTTGTGTTGGGTAGCGGTAGTATGGGATGTCCGAGCCGAAGAGTATCCTATTTTCGTCCATGTCCGCCGAAAGCTCGATGAAATCTGGTAGTGTGCCTGAGGTTTCGACATAGATGTTTTCGCATTCTTTCATGGTGCTGATGGCTCCCTCCTTCACATGGCCTAGAATTATGGGCAGCTTCGAGTATCTTTTGGCGATCTTTGATATGAGACCGGGGAATGAGAAGCCGTCTCCTGTGTGAAACAGTATGGGCGAATCTAGTTCGTTCGTTTTCTGGAAGAACTTGTTGAAGAATGGGTGGTCGGGTCTGAAACATTCTACTATGGGGTGAAGTTTGAGCCCCTTCAAACCTAGATCATTCTTCATTCGGACTAGTTCTTTTGTTGCGTCGTCTCTTCTTGGGTCTACGCGGCCAAATCCGATAAAGCGTTTCGGGTGTTTCTTGACTGATTCTGCAACGCAATTGTTCACTTCCGGGTACTTGTCACCTACGTTTGGGTTTGGAAAAACGATTGCCTGCTCCACATTGCATTTGTCAAAGAGCTGAACAAGTTCATTCACATAGATGGTTGGTCTCATGTAAGGTTGCCATGGTCCTGATTCACCTAGGTGTACGTGCGCGTCACAAATTCCCATAATGGGTTCTCCTTGAATGTGTATGTGTAATCATTCGATGCGAAATGCATCTTAATGTTTGCAAGGAGGCTAGTATTCGAGGGTTTCCAGCGATTCCTAGTTTGGAATGGGAAAACCTAAATGCGAGTAAAACGTTGATAGATACAAAATTCGCGAGTTGAACTGTTATGAGTTTGCCGATTGAAAGGGAAGATCCGGTTAAGATGCACAAGACAGCAGGCGCGCTCTATGACGCTGGCAAATACAAGGAAGCTGAGGAACTCTTCACAAGGACAGCGGAGCTGTACCTGAAGGTGCAGAACTATTTTGACTCCACCTCGATGCTTTACAAGGCTGGCGAATGCGCGTACGCGCTTAAGGACTATGATTCGGCTGTCGAGCATTTTCTAAAGTCTGCAGAGCTTTCATTTCAGAAGGGCTTTGACAGGTTCGGCGTCAGCGCTTGGGAGTATGCTAGAGACTGCTATTCTTCTTTGAAGAAGACAGCGAAAGTCAAGGAAATGGAGAAGAAAATAAAAGAAGTGAAGGCGAAGCTAGAGGCTTCGTTCTAGATGCAGAGGGCTTCGTTCCCTACTCTTTTTCTCAATCTCGCTCAAGATGGTTTTTTATCTTTTTCATGTCAGTAGCTAACCTAGGTTTGTTTTAGAGGTAAGAGTATGTCTACACCATTTAAGGTCTTGGCAGAGTTATGCGAAAAACTGGAAGCCACGAAAAGCCGACTTCTGATGTTAGATCTTGCTGCAAAGTTCCTGAACGCTTTGGAGGCTCAGGAAATTGAACCTGCTGTCTCGATGATTCTTGGCAGGCCTTTCCAGAAATGGAGTCCCTACAACCTTGGCGTCAGTTGGGCGACAGTCAGCGGTATGATAAGACGGATAACTGGCGTCGAATGGAAGACTTTTGCGGAGGTTTTCAGCAAGACTGGCGATGTAGGTTCAGCAACAAAGATTATTCTTGAGAGTAGCAGAGTGAGAAGACAGACTGCTCTTCTCGAAAATGCCTTGACTATACTGGAGGTGAGGCGAAGTTTCGAGGAGATCGCTGAAACAACGGGTTATGGTTCTAGAGAAAGGAAGGAACGTTTAATAGAAGTGTTGCTAGGTCAAGCCTCGCCAATTGAGGCAAAATACTTGGTTAGGATTTTCATCGCCGGAGTGCGAACAGGGTTTCATGAAGGATTGATGGAACAAGCCGTGGCAAAAGCGTTTCAGATTCCGCTGAAAGTCGTGCAGGAGTCAAGCATGACTGCCGGTGACATTGGAGAGATTGCGGTAATGGCAAGAACAGAAGGGTTGAAAGGCTTATCCAAGATTGGCTTTAGAGTCTTCAGACCTGTCAATCTCATGTTGGCTCAGATGGCAGCTAACGTGACTGAAGCGTTAAGGGAACACGATGGCAGAACGGCCTTTGAGTACAAGTATGACGGGGTTAGGGTTCAGATTCATAAACTCGATGATAAGGTCAAGGTTTTTAGCAGGAGACTAGTTGACGTGACCGAGAGTCTGCCGGAAATCATCGAGATTTCAAGAAAAAACATCATGGCGAAGGAAGCGATCTTGGAAGGGGAGATCATAGCTGTTGACGACTTGGATCACCCTATTCCTTTCCAACACCTCATGCGCAGATTCAAAAAAATCCACGCAATGGAAGACAACGTGCAGAGAATCCCACTCAAACTGTATCTGTTTGACATTCTCTATGTCAGCGGAAAAAGCCTTGTCTCAGTTCCTTACCCGCAACGGAGGCAACTACTGACAGAAAACGCTGGTAAGATACAGTTAACCAGTCAAATAGTGACGAGTGAAGTTGAAAAAGCTGAGGATTTCCTGAAGGAAGCGATGGATGCTGGACACGAGGGACTGATGGCAAAGCGGCTTGACAGTCTATACACGCCGGGGACTCGCGGAAAAGTGTGGCTTAAGATCAAACCAGTTCTTGAACCATTGGATTTGGTTATTGTCGCGGCGGAATATGGTTATGGGCGGAGACATGGGTGGCTTTCAGACTATTATCTGGCCGCAAGGGACGCTGATACTGGTGAGTTTCTGCCAGTGGGCAAGACGTTTAAGGGGTTGACTGACGCCGAGATTATCGAGATGACGGAGAAGCTTAAGGAGTCGGCAATTGAGGATGAGCATGGAAAAGTCACTGTAACTCCTAGGATTGTCGTTGAAGTTGCCTACAATGAGATTCAGAAGAGCCCCAAGTACAAGTGCGGCATGGCGTTGCGTTTTGCAAGAATCACTCGCATCAGAGATGACAAGGTTCCTGAAGATGCAGACACGATACAGAAAGTCAGGGAGATCTATGAGCAGCAGTTTCTGAGGAAAGGTAGGTATAAGAGTTGATTAATGACAAGAATGAACTGAGGAGAAAACCAACAATGCCCAAGTCCAAAGATAATCTGACTTATGATGAGTACTACAGTCGTCAGTTAATCTTGAAAGAGCTTGGCCGCAAAGGGCAGAAGAAGCTTGCGCATTCTACTGTTGCGGTAGTCGGAGTTGGTGGATTAGGCACTGTTTCATCACTCTACTTGGCCCTTGCTGGGGTTGGGCATCTGCGTTTGATAGATCAGGACACTGTGGAGCGAAACAACCTTCACAGACAGGTCTTGTATGATCCTGAGGATCTGCTTTATCCTAAGGTTGAGGTTTCAGCGAAGCGGCTGGAGAAGACCAATCCATTTGTAAAGGTTGAGCCTGTTTCCGAGAACTTGAATGCTGGAAACGTCGAAAGGCTTCTATCTGGCGTGGATTGCGTGGTTGATGGCCTAGATAACATGCATACCCGCTACTTGGTCAACCGCGCTTGTGCAAGATATGAGATTCCATACGTTTTTGGTGCGGCAATAGGGGTTGAAGGAAACCTCTCTGTTTTTGCTCCACCTGAAACTCCATGTTTCGAATGTGTCTTCCCAAACATCGATGACCGCCACCTCTTGTCCTGCGATCGTCGGGGCGTGCTTGGGGCTACTCCCGGGATTGTTGGCTCCATGCAGGCTATGGAGACAATTAAGGTCCTTGCGGGAATAGGTTCTCCACTGAAGGGAAAATTGTTGGTGTGCGATTTCAGTGAAATGTACTTTGCAACCGTAGACGTATTCGAGAGAGACGATTGCCCAGCATGCCACAAAAGGAAAGTCAATCCACAGGCCAAAGAGAAACTTGTTTGGCTTTGCGGGCGAGACACGGCTAACATTAACCCTGAAAGGCCACTGACCTTGGATTTCAACGAAGCCTACGAGTCCATAAAAAGAAGGTTCAAGGTTCGGGTAAAATCGCAGCTAGCAATAGTGTTCGAATACAAGAGCTTTGAAATCAGCATGTTCAAAGGAGGACGTATGTTGATCAAGAATGTTGCTGATGAGGAATCCGCCTTAAAGGTCTACCGAGATATTGTCATGGAACTGGGAATCAGCTGAATAAGCTATTTATCGCAGTCTTAGGGATACTTAGATCGCCGGGGTGGCTGAACGGTTCAAGCGGCGGCCTGCAGAGCCGCTGTATATGGGTTCAACTCCCATCCCCGGCTTTTCAGCATACATCCATAGACTTTGGATAAACCCATAGACTCACTTTCTTTTCCTGAACAACTTGATGTTGTCCATATCGCAAACGTATTCATAGCCAGCTTCTATCAGTTCTGTCGCGTCTTTGACGTTCGCTGCGGGTTTGCACGTGTAGTCGTCGTCTTCGAAGGTCACAAGCTGAGTGTAGACAAGCGTGTTCTTGATGTTCTTATGGCCTAAGAGGCGCATTACGTACAGGATGTCCTTCGTCTTGTGGTATTCGCGCGCGCGTGACGGACAAAACTCCAACAAAATGAGCGAAAAGCAACACCGCGCGCGCAAGGTTTGTTGGCATAAAATGAAGCCTAAATGTTTTTGTAGTCTTCAACTTGGCTTGTTTGTACTCCTTCTCAGCTCCATAATAAAGCAGATTGACCACTTCTCTCGCAATTCTTTTTCTTGAACTGATAGAATCGACTGTCACGAATTCACGGAAAAACTCTGGGTTTGACATCGGACTTAAGCTTAGCGTTTGATGATCTGTTCATAAAGCCCCAATGTTTTTTCTGCTATCTTGGGCCACGTGAACTCGTTCAGGACTCTGCGTCTGCCGTTTTTGCCCAGCCACTTTCTTTTCTCATCGTTTTCCAAGACGCTGTTTATGCCCCAAGCTATGTCTGACGGGTTGCTTGGATCTACATGATAACCGCACTGTTCCTCGCCGCGATACACGACTATCTCCCGCATGCCGCTGATGCCAGCTGCACCGATGACAACTGGCCGCCCCATGCTCATCGCCTCGAGAACCACTATTCCGAAGGGTTCATAAAAGCTTGGGAAAACTGCGACATCGCATGCTGCGTAGTGAAGGATACGTTCCTCTTCTGAGATGAACTCGAAACGGAACTTCACAAAATCGCTCATTTTCGTGGCTTTGACCAAATTCATCAGGTATTCTTGCAAGTCGCCTAGACCCACAATCACAA
>JALHSQ010000017.1 GCA_022865885.1 Candidatus Bathyarchaeota archaeon
GGACTATGAAGATGGGCTGCATATACCCGATTAGCACGGCGTTGAGCACTGGGACTAGCGTCAGAGCGTAGAAGTACATGATGTCTCCGAAGAGGTTTGCTGCTAATGCTACGTAGACGAGTGCCGAAAGCTGCAGCTTGTCTATCTTGAAGTTGGCTTTGCTTGTCAGTGTTCCGTACACCAGTGCGATTAGAGCTGCGAGGACTGCCCTGAACATGAGCGTGTGGAGAAAATCTGAGGTATTGTATGATAGCTTTGCGAATATCGGCTCCAGCGCCCAAGCGAGACTCGCGGCTAGGACTGCCAAGACTCCGGCGTGTTTCATGTTCATGGCAAAATACTGATCGGCTGAGCTGGTATATGAGTTGATCCGTGCGCAATCATTGGAGATGCCTGCTGAGAGAATGTGCATTGGACTGGTTTGGCGCGCATGCGTGTTCCCAAAATGGTAAAAAACGGTTCTAATTCCGTTCTGCTCTTCCGCTGGTTCGAGAAGGCTGGTTGCGGCAAGGAATTCAGGAACAAATCCGAAGTCCGAAACTGTCTCCAAATCATAAAAGGCGAATAAATACCATTTTACACCAATTTAGGAACAAGCATGCGCGCGAGAACTAGAGTAACAGTCAAGTCAATTGAAGATCAACCTTGCACACGTGAAGTGGGAGTACTACGTTTGTTCTCAATAAGCGTTGCTTGGGACCTCATTTTTCCTTGCGTATTCTTTTGATGATGCTCTTTCTCATCACGAATAGGCCACATGCAATCAGGGCTGCAGTGATTGTGATAGTGGCCCAAGGCCAAGAGCCGGATTCCGCGGTCCACGTGTTTGTTCCGGTGATCCAGATTCTCTTGTAGGCGTTGCCTGTCACCATTATTCCTTCAGCTAAGACTCCGGTCTGTTTGTCCCAGTAGAGGGTGTACTGGCTTTGCTCGGCGAAATTCGCGTAGATGATTCTCCTGTTTGCACCAGCATAGGCATTCGTTGTTTCGCCTGTAATGGTTCTGTTGCCGAATTGGCCTAAGAAGACTGAGTCACCTGCTGTCAGATTTGCAGGAATTAGGTATACTCGTGCGCTGAACGTGATCATCGGGAAGTCGCTGTCTGACAACAGGTCGATAGTGTTTGTCTCGTTCATCTCTATTCCTTCAGAAAAGTGAGTCGCAATGTGAACTGTGGCGTTCGCGTCGGAGACTTCTTGTAACTCCAGTTTCTGCCAGCGTTCTCCTGAACTGAAAGCGTCTTCGAAACCGTATTCCACCCAGTCTCCATTCTTGACGCCCAGGCTATGCTGCGATATGGCTGAAACGTTAGCAGTCAAGTTGAGAATGAACAGCAGAAGAACCACTTTTTCTAACACAGTTCCTTGCATGTAATCTGCTCCACCAAAGCAATGCGCGCGCTCTCGATTTGTTTTCAAAGCGAGTTTTCCTCTAGTGATGAGCATCTCTCAGTAGTTCACGGTGGAACTATATGTAGAGGGCAAGTTTTAAAAATGTTCTTCGACTACAGATTGATTCATGAACCATAAGGAAAGACAGGAAATAATCGCTAAATCGCCGATTTCCCTTGCTTATCTTAGGCGATTCAACATAGGTGCCGGTATTCTTCACTTTGTACAAGGAATAGTGATGGTGGCTCTGGGCCTTTCTAAAGCCTACAACCTGGACATATACACTTTCTACCTGAAGTTCAACATAATTAGCATCAACCCGCCCAATATCCAAGTTGGACCAGACCCCAAAATCCTCTTGACAATAGGCTACATAGGAGTCGTAGCAGCTCTCTTTCCCCTAATGTCTGCAATAGCACATTTCACAATTGCTTTTGCGAAGAACAAGACCTACAATGACAATCTCAAGAAGGGCATGAATCCATACCGATGGTACGAGTATGCCTTCTCAAGCTCACTAATGATATTTCTCATCGCTTCATTCGCGGGAGTATGGGAACTATGGTCACTCGTGATGATATTCGTCCTAAATGCAATGATGATAATGTTCGGATACCTAATGGAGAAGATCAATCAGTACACTGAAAAGACTGATTGGTCGTCATTCATCCTTGGATGCATTTCAGGCGGAACACCCTGGTTAGCGATATACGCCTATTTCATCGCAGCTATAAGCAGCGTGTCGCAGAACGTGCCCACATTTGTGTACCTAATAGTGTTCATCTACTTCATCCTCTTCATGGTCTTCGCAGTCAACATGGTTCTACAGTACAAAGGCGTGGGGCGCTGGAAAGACTACTTGTACGGCGAAAGAATGTACATAGTGCTAAGTTTCGTGGCGAAAACACTTCTGGCTTGGCTAGTGTTCTCCGGGATATTCATGCCCCACTAAACGCGCACAAAACAACTCCCCTTTTCTTTGAGCGCGCGCTACCATGACGCAATTGTTATAAGCATTGCAAACTGAAAGCAGATGATAGGACGTGTAATTTTGGCGAAAGAAGATGAAATGCTTCAGGAATTGAAGAACATCAGAAAACTATTGGAACCAAAACCCGCCCCGCCTGCTGCGGCGCCCAAGGGCATGTGGGCTGAATTCATGGACTTCATATCCAAATACAAGGTTATGGGGCTTGCTGTTGCTTTCATTATCGGCGTCTACTTAGGTGCAGTAGTGTTGGCACTAGTCAAAGACTTGATAATGCCAATAATAGGTCTTGCAATACCTGGACTTGGAAATCTAGCGACTTTCAAAATTGCGTTTCCTTCAACAGCATTCGATGCGCAAGGAAACCCGCCAGCTGGTTACGGAGGGCAAATATTCGGAATAGGAGACTTCCTTGTAGCGGTGATAACCTTCATCATCGTGGCGTTCGTAATCTTCCTACTCGTGAAGATAACCAAGAAATGGGGCATCGAATAGAGCAACTCAACCTTTTTTCTCCTTTTCTTATGTGAAAAAACTGCTCATTACATCCTTAACATACGCGCGTGTCAAGCGGTGAACTCTTAAATAAAGGATTACCGAATCATACGTGAGGCGTCACATTTGAAAGGTTTCAAGTCCAACATCGAAAAGGACACTTTGGGCAACACCAATTTCCGACGTGTACTTTACACAGGCAAGAACAGCCAACTGGTACTGATGCACCTTAAACCTGGTGAGGAAATAGGTGAAGAGGTTCATAAGACAGTGGACCAGTTTTTCAGGTTCGAGAAAGGTGAGGGAATAGTCTCCATAGATGGCATTAAGCAAAAGGTCGCTGATGGGGACGCTGTTATAGTGCCTGCTGGTGCTAGACACAACGTAATGAATACATCAATAACCACGGAACTCAAGTTATACACAATATATTCACCACCGGAACACCAAGATGGCACGGTGCGCAAGACAAAAGCTGACGCATTGGCGAAACCAGAAGAATTCGACGGCAAAACTACTGAATGATTTCCTCTCTTTTCTCAGCGGGCGCTTTCATAAGGCTCATATTCACGATTGCCTCTCTCTCATTGGGTATATCAAACTGAACTGAAAGCCAGCTATTTGTAAGGACTTCGGGAGATATCTCCAGCTTTGGTTTGAATCTTGCTGGAGACCCTTCCACCATACCTGTCTGCCTTGGTTTGTGTCTTTTTTGAGCATTTGGTTCAAGCGTATCCTACACCGGTATGGTTTTACCATCGAAGTCACGTTTTGATATGCCAAACTCATCTTTGAATTCGCGGATTTGCTCTGATATGAAAATCGGGCCATCCCTGCAAACACGGTGTCTGCCTACAATGCAGCTTCCACACAGACCTATTGCGCAGCGCATGAGTCTCTCCAAGCTTGCTTCCAAACGTATCCCCTGTTTTTCAGTCATCTCAAAGGTTCTCCGTATCATCGGCTCAGGGCCGCAAGCATAGACTATGTCGAACTCGTCGCTTTTCAGAATCGTTTCCAATGGTTCAGTGCATAAACCCGTAACGCCGCATGTGCCATCCTCGGTGACTGCAGCAATCTCAGCGTGGCGCTCATCAATCGTACTTTCCAACTCATTCTTAAACAGTAACTCGTCCTTGGTTCTTGCACCCATCACGAAAACCAACCGCTTCGCCAAACGTCTCAATCTCTTGGTTAGGAAGAACAGTGGCGCTATTCCAGTGCCTCCGCCAACCATCAATATCCTACCAGCATTCACAGAGAAGGAATTACCGAAAGGACCACGCACACCAATGGTTTCGCCTATCTTCTTTTCATGCAATTCCCCTGTCGCTTCACCCACCTTCTTGACGACCACAGAAACTGAACCATCCTTGCCAGCATCCAATATGCTCAACGGGATCTCATCTACCCCCGGAATCCAAAGCATCAGGAACTGGCCTGGCTTCGCCTTCGCACATTCCCTGTCTTTGAAAGTGAAGGTTTTCACTGTCAAGCTTTCATTCTTCACATCAAGAATCTGCGTAGTTCTAAGCTTGTTAATTGCGATGCGATAAGCCGACAACATCGTTCACGCTCTTGAAACCCTTTCTCCTCAAGTACTTGTCTATTCCGCGAGTCACTGCTCTAAACACTTCTGGGCCTTCTAGCGCCAATGCAGTGCCAATCTGAACTGCTGACGCTCCCGCAAGAAGGAACTCTACGGCATCACGCCAGTCTGCTACACCTCCGCACCCGACTATCGGTACCTTGACGTGCTCATAAACGTCATACACGCACCTGACCGCTATCGGCTTCATGGCTGAACCTGACAATCCGCCTCGCTCATTGCTGAGAATAGGCATGGCAGTCTCTGCGTCTATTGCCATCGCCCTAACAGTGTTAATAACCGTCAGGGCATCAGCACCCGCTTTAGCTGCAACCCCTGCGATTTCTGTGATGTCAGTGACATTCGGCGACAACTTCACGAAAACCTGTCTATCCGTAGCCGCCTTGACCGCTTTGACCACAGCATCCAAGACTCTTGGGTTTTGCCCGATCTCAGAACCCGTATCCTTCACGTGTGGACATGAAACATTAAGCTCTATAGCGTCCGCACCAGCTTCTACGGCCTTCTTGGCCACTGCCGCATATTCGTCCTCTGAGTAGCCGTAAACGCTAACAATTAATGGGACGTTTATGGCAGCTTTGGTTTTGCGGATTTCTGCAGCAAACTCTGTTATCCCAGGGTTTGGAAGCCCCATAGCATTGATCAAGCCGCAGTCCACTTGGACGACCGTCGGGTTCGGGTAGCCTCTTCGCGGTTTCAGTCCAACCGATTTCGTGACAACGGCGCCAGCTCCATTTTCAGCGATACTGTTCAGTGTTTCAGCAGAATAACCTAGGATTCCAGAAGCAAGCATTGTGGGATTAGCAAGTTTCAAACCAGCCAAGTCAACTGCTAGACGGCCAGTGTTCAAGCATTGCTCACCACGAGTATTCCACTAAGCGACCATGCCTTAATAAGAACGTTGGTTGCATGATGCCCTTTCCATCTCAAGAAAACTGTTCGCCATGATTCAGGAATTCTGCTTCTTTTCTTCTGGAAGCCATTTGTGATTGCTCTCAATCTGCTGGCCTTTCATTGCTTTAAGTTGGCAACCGTTTCATTGAGATACTTCTCGAACTTGACGTATTCATCTAACAGGCTCTTGCCGAACACAGTCAGTTTTGCGCCTCCTCCACCAGACTTCCCTCCCCTGTAGGTTTCTACGACCGGTTCGCCGACGGATTTTTCGATTTTTTGAAGGTAGCTCCAGACATATCTATATGACATGCCCAGCTTCTTTGCAGTTTTTGAGATTGATCTCTCTTCCGATATTTGTTCTAGGATTTGAGCCCCGCCCTTCCCAAGAATAGGTTTGCCATTTTGTTCAAGCCAGATTCTGAACGATAATTGGTGTTTCTTGTGGGTGGACATTGCTTTCTATTTGTTGTGGCGTTAGTTTTATAAACCCGACCGATATGCATAATTGAACATAACGGTGGAACGTCATGCACTCATGGGCAAAGATGATTATTGCAGCAACAATAATAACCGTGACAATCATCGCAGGAACAATGATTTACTTCCAATACTTCACCAGAAGAAGACTCGTAATCTCCACGACAACCAGCCTCGACGACACTGGACTCTTAGATGAGATAAGCAAAGCCTATGAAGCAACACACAACGTGGATTTGAGTTTCATACCAGTCGGGACAGGCATAGCGATACAGCACGCGCAGAACGGCGACGTTGACCTGACCCTTGTGCATTCCCCTTCCAATGAGAAAACTCTTCTGGAAGGCGGGGACGGCGTGTGCAGAAAAATAATAGCCTACAACTTCTTCACAATTGTTGGCGACCGTTCTGACCCTGCAAGGATACAAGGATTGAACGCAACCGAGGCACTGAAAACTCTAGCTCGATACGGGGAGAACCAAACGAGCAGACTGTGGGTCACAAGAGGCGACAATTCTGGCACACACCAAAAAGAGCAAAGCCTATGGAAATCCGCTGGCCTCAACTACACTACAATATCAGCCCAGCCATGGTACGTAAACGCCAGCAACAAAATGGGCGACACGCTGATCATGACGCAGCAGTTTTCAGCTTACACACTTTCAGACATTGGCACCTATTTGAAGTACAAGCAAGACGGAAGAATCACGTTATTAGCGTTCATGACTGAAGAAAAGGCATTGCTTAACGTTTACAGCGTGATCGCAGTCAACCAGACGAAACATCCAAGCGTCAACTTTGGAGACGCAATAGACTTCATAAAATACCTGATCTCAGACGACTGCCAGCAACTAATAGAAAACTACGGCAAAGACAACTACACACAAAGCCTCTTCCATGGCGCCATCCAACCTCTAAAACAAAACTCAACTTCACAAATAGTCCAATGGATAAGCGACTACGCCTTCTTCAACGGCACAGAATGCCCACAAGAATATAGGGACGGACACCCAGAACTCTACGACTAGGGAAAACACAAGTTGAACGAAATACTGGAAGGCCTACTCAAGGCGTTCCAACTCATTCTTTCCGGAAACCCAACAGTATACGACATCACACTCCGCTCCCTCTTGGTTTCCGGTCTGGCCACACTAATCGCGTTATCATGGGGAACCCCAATAGCAGTGCTTCTCGGACTCAAAAACTTCCGAGGCAAATTCCTCCTCAAAGGCCTATTCAACACCCTGATTGGCATACCCACAGTAGCCTTAGGCCTGATCTTGTTCCTATTCTTTGAAAAAGAAGCCGGAATAGTCGGCTTCCTACACTTATTGTACACCCCAACCGCTATAATCATCGGTGAAGCCATCCTTGTAACGCCGATAATGGTAAGCTTTGCAACAACAGCCATAGAAGCCGTCGACCCACAAATAATGAACTTAGCCAAGACACTGGGCGCCTCAGAATCTCAAGCCTCTTTCACCGTCCTCAAAGAAGCCTCTAACAGCATTTTCCTAGCTGGAACCGCATGCTTCAACCGTGCAATCGCCGAGCTGGGAGTGGCATTAATGGTCGGTGGTAACATAGCAGGCTTTACAGATGTATTGACAACAGCAGTCTCAAGAGAAACCCAGCGTGGTAACATAAGCATTGCCATAGCTCTCTCAATAATACTACTAATCTTAGTCTTCGGAATAACTCTAACAGTGAACCTCTTTCAAAGGAGAAGAAAATGAGTTACGTTGCAGAACTGAAAAACGTCTCCAAAACCTTTGATGGAATAAGAGCCCTAGATGACGTCACCCTCAAAATCTGCGAAGGGGAAATACTAGCCCTGCTTGGACCTAACGGTTCAGGAAAAACAACGCTGCTGAAAATCCTAGCCTTCATTGAAAAACCCTCAAATGGCGAACTATATTTCCACAACGACAAAGCAACAGAGAAGAACACAGAGCAAATGCGCATGCAAAGCACAATGGTCTTCCAGAAAACAACACTATTCAACGCGACAGTCTACGACAACGTCGCCTACGGTCTAAAGATAAGAAAACTGCCGAAACACGAAATCGATAACAGAGTAACCAAGGCAATGAGAGTCGTCAAGCTTGAAGGTTTTGAAAGAAGACACGCCAAGAAACTTTCAGGCGGAGAACAACAACGCGTCGCTCTGGCAAGAGCCCTATCCTTGAACACTAACCTGCTTCTTTTAGACGAGCCCACCGCAAACTTGGATCCCAAAAACGCTGCTATCGTGGAGGAAGCAATAACTGCAGCAAGTTCTGAGTCAAAAACCACCATAATCATAGCAACGCATAACATGTTCCAAGCGAGAAACTTGCCACATCGAATTGCATTAATGGCAAACGGGAAGATAAATGAAATCGGGGCACCTACAGAGATTTTCGGAAAGCTTTCCAAAACCTTGGCAAGCTTTGCAGCCATAGGAAACACCTTCACCGGAGAAGCAACAGTCACAGCAGATGGCACCACAATAATCGACATTGGAAACGGGGTTCAGGTAGAAACAGCTACCCAAGGAAGCGGCAAAGTCTCAGTATTTGTCAGTCCAGAAGACATAGTTCTATCCAAGAATCACCTAGAGTCAAGTGCAAGAAACGTTTTGAAAGGTCGAATCGTCGAAATCATTGACGCTGACCCGCTTGTCAAACTCAGAATTGACACAGGAAAACCTTTCATGGTTCAGATAACCAAGCGCTCCTTCAACGAGATGGGACTTAACCTTAACACCGAAACATACTTGACTTTCAAAGCTTCAAACGTTCAAATCATATAGCCTAGGCCTTCTGACACGCTTCCTGAATTGTCGTTAGCAGCCGATTCGCGTTATCCCGTATTCTATAGTAGACTGAGAGATGGCCGCTCTTCGTCAATGACGGCACTTTCTCAACAATATTCGCTTTCAATAGCACTCTCAAATGCTTCTCAATAGTTGATCTGTGTCGATCCAGCTCTTTTGCGATCTCACCCGGATTAGAAACCCCGTTTTGAATGCAATCAAGTATTTGAAGGCGCGACTTGTCTGCAAGCGCTTTTAGGAGCTTCTCGATCTTTTCACACTCGCTCAATTCAGCGTTTCCCCTAGTCACCCATAATCAGGTCGCTGGACACATAAATCTGACGTAGACACAGGAGCGTAAGAAGCACGTTTCCAACATAAGCATCATGCATTAGACGGTGAGATCGATATGCGCCACCTCTGTGTGCTGATCCTACCATCTGGCAATAATTTCTCCCTCGGAGAAACTTTTTTGGACGTAGAGCACAAAAAGTCACCTCAGCATCTGGAAACCGTTATGTCCTCCGAAGCTATACGCATAGCAAGTGCAGGAGACTTCGAATGTACAAACCAGTGTTAAAAGGCACATACTACGAGATGGGACACAAATACGGTGCCCTACTATTCAAACACGGCAAACACGGTTTCAGAATTTCAGAGCAACCAGATGAAAAACTAAAGTTTGGCAAAGAATCTGAAGCAGAGGTAAGACGCGTCTTCCCAGAAATCTTGGAGGAGATCAGGGGGTTTGCAGATGCCTGTCACGCTCGCTACGAGGACGTGTCCGCCTTTATTCTAAGCATCGGTGCCTTCAAAGCTGAACCTCAAATGTGCAGCGTCTTCGCAGCCTCCAACGATTCAGATGTGATTTTCGGCCGCAACTACGATTTCTACTACAGCTTCAAGAAAGAAACTGAAAGCTGCCTCGCATGCCCAAATGATGGTTACTGGAGCATAGGCACTTCAGACGTATTCATCGGAAGAGAAGATGGTGTGAATGAAAAAGGTCTAGCTACAGCAATGACAGGCGTAGATTCGGAAGGAAACAAGCCCGGTATAAGCTTCATTTTAGCGCTAAGATGCGTTCTGGACAAGTGCGCTAACGTGAAAGAGGCAGTCAAAACCCTATCTAATGCTCACTTCACGTCCACTTACAACTTCCTCTTAGCTGACAAAACGGCCGACGTGGCTGTCGTTGAGGTATCTACTGACCGGGTCAGAGTCCGCAAGCCCGAGGATGCCGACAACTTCATAGTCTGCACTAACCATTTTGTGCATCCTGAAATGCTTGAGAAGGAAGACGAGAAGGCAAGATGCTGGGATTCGATACCAAGATACAATGCAATCTACGGTTCACTTAAGGGATTTGGCGGGAACATCTCGATAAAGAATGCACAGGAAATCCTGTCAAATCATAGCGGGTATGTCTGCTCTCATCAAGCAAAGATCAAGCTGGGCACACTCTGGTCTGTCGCTGCCTCACTCAAAGAGCCTCGAATATTCAAAGCAGTTGGGCATCCATGCAAAGCGAAATACGTACAGGACATGCGACTCAACAAAGCGATTCAAAAACGCTGATCACAGACTGATACTTCTCAATGATTACTTTCCGTCTCTCTGAGATCGTACATGTGCGGGTCCTTTTACTGAATCCCCGCCTTCGGCTCTTGAGGTGGTGATTTTTCACCTTTTTCAAGTTTCTTTTCGGCGGCTAACTCATGCAGGAGTACGAGAGCTTCGCCCAAAGGCATGCCTAGTCTCGTGGCCAGCATTATAGGAGTTGTTTCAGGGCTTTCTTGAAGTATGACGTTTCTAGTGTATGTTTTGTGGCCTCGATACATGACCAGAGCATGAACTGTCTCGACGAGTATTTGCCAAAGCTGTTCCTTGCTATATTCTTCAATAGCCATTGCAGCACCATCTTGATATTCATCAGGAGGTTGGTTATTCGATTTGCCTCTGTCCACTCAACTATGCCAGCTCCCGGTCATGCTACACGACCACAAAGCATATTTCAGAATCCAACCAAACGCTTCAAACCCCTAACCCGAGTGGAAGCCATGACAATCAAGACTGTGATCTTCGACCTTGACGGCACAATCGCAAGCTTCAACACAGACTACACCGCAATAAGGACAGAAGTTCGAAACCTTCTCATGAACATTGGTCTTCCCGACCTAATCCTCCCAACCAAAGGAAGCATATTCGAGATGTTAGACAAAGCAGAGATTTATCTGAAAAGCAAAGACACACCTGAAGAGGAGATTGGGAATACTCGCAAAAAAGCACTAGCGATAGCGGAAAAATACGAGCTGGAAGCCGCAAAAACCACAAGCTTGCTTTCAGGCGTCATTGAAACGCTAGAATCAGTGAAGGAAATGCACATGAAAATCGGCTTGTGCACGATCAACAGCGAAACATCTACATACCACATTCTTGAACGGTTCGGCATCAAAGACTTTTTCGATGCAGTAGTTCCGAGGAACAAGGTAACCCGCGTCAAACCGAATATTGAACACTTGGAAACCGCTCTGAAAGCCTTAGGCAGCGATCCATTTGAATCTATCTTTGTTGGGGATAGTGTTCGAGACATGCAATGCGCCAGAGAGTTGGGAGTTATTGCTGTTGGCTTGCCTACAGGGTTCTCAACTCAGAAGGAGCTGATCACTGCTGGAGCAAACTACTTCATGACGTCAATCACAGATTTACCAACCCTAATAAACGCAATCAATGAGGCTTCAAAGTCATGAAATGATCTAAAATCGATTTCGTACAAGGCCACTCTTCCTTCTATAGAGTGCGAGTACAATTATCGCCGCCATAATGAGCAAGGGCAATGTCAGTATCGTCGGAGACTCGGGTATTGTTGTAACGTCAACTACTATTGAAGGCTGGTTATCCATTGTCAAAGTGACAAGGTTGAAGTCGCTGAGCGCTACCCAGCCATCCTGAGATGCGTCTGGCGGCTGCGATGCAATCACAGAGTACTGCGGCGATGTTTCGCTGTAATAGTAATAGAGTGTGTTGCCTCGGCAGAAACCCCATATTGTCTCGCCGTCTGTGAGGAAGAAATTCATTGATCCTGAATCAACATGCATTATGTTTTTCGCTGCTTTGCCTATGCCCGACGTCACGTTCCAGCATTCTTCCTCCGTGCACTTCAAGATGTACAGCATGAAAAGGTCAGAATCGACTACGTCTGGGTCATCCCAGTTGTCTCCTACTGTAGGCGGATTCTCCGCTAAGTACTGTGATCCAATGAGGCTTTTCAGTGTGGTTTTGGCTAGCACTCCATTGTGGCCGAATGCCCACCATTTTCCGTTCTTGTTTCTCATGAAAGGGTGAGGGTTTGGGATGCTCGTTGCACCTGATGCTGCTGCTCGTACATGGCAAACACCGATATGCGCTTGACTCTTGGCCAACTCCTGAGCCTAAGACGAAGTTGGGATCTGTATTCGCAGGTTGTTCTCCTCTCAAAACTCTTGGTCCACTGTCGTTATGGTAGCAAAGTCCCCACCCGTCGCTATTGAATAATCCGAGATTTTTCATCGAGTCTGGTGATGTTAGTAGATGATTCAGAACGACGGTTTCGGGCAGAGAATGCGCGATCATTGCCCAGAATCGGCATTGATGGCTCTCAAATGCCCCAGTGGGGTTGGCGGATGTTTGTGTGGGGACACACGTGATGCAAATTACGAGAAGAAGCTCCAAACTCGTTTTGAACATTTTGTGGAAGAAAGCTATTCCTCATGCGAGATCTTTAGGTAACGTAGGCCTAGACTCGGTTTGTGTTATGCTGGTTTGAAATAGTACCTAGGCCACTGGGGCCACTGTGCTGTTGGGGTGCAGGCTTCGAACGCTATTTCCAGTCGCATCCCAATCTTCAGCTTGTCAAAAGGAACGTCTCTTATCATGCCAGGAAGTTTCAAGCCATTATCCAGTCGTATGATTCCTGTTGCGTACGGAGCCAATTGCTGAAACTGTACAGGGGCAATATGAATGATAGTGTATGTCAGCAGTTTCCCCTTCGTTGGGACTTCGGTCCATTCGAACTCCTTCGAAAAGCAATTGTCACATAAGGGTCGTGGTGGGAGATGAATCTTGCCACATTTTTTGCATTTCCCGCCTAACAGTTTTCGTTGGTTCATGCACTTGTAGAATTGCTCAATCGTGAATTGCTCTTGTCCGCTCATCTTAGTCCCTCCTGTAGATGTGCACTGTGGCTGTTGCTCCTGAACCGCCAACGTTGTGCGTTAGCCCGATCTTCGCTCCTATAACCTGACGTCTATCGGCTTGCCCAGTCAACTGGAGATACATTTCGTAAGCTTGGGCTGTTCCCGTCGCCCCGACAGGGTGTCCTTTAGACTTCAAACCTCCACTCGTGTTCACGGGAATTCGGCCGCCAAGTCTTGTCTCGCCATTTTCGACGATTCGCCCACCCTCGCCAAGTTTGCAGAAGCCCAAGTCCTCGTAGGCAATTATCTCAGCGATCGTGAAACAGTCATGAACTTCAGCGACATTCACGTCTTCAGGTTTTACACCCGCCATATCGTATGCTTGTTTGGCAGCGATTTTGGCTGCAGCTAGTGAAGTCAGGCTTTCACGCTCGTACAATCCTATCGCGTCGCTTGCTTGGCCACTGCCTACTATGTTGACAGGCATGTCTGTGTACTTCTTGGCCAGCTCAGGTTTCGTCAATATCAGGCAGCTTGCCCCGTCAGTGATTAGGGAGCAATCATAAAGCTTGAGAGGCCATGCCACGACGCGAGAAGTCATAGCAGTCTCAAGTGTGATCTCTTTCTGAATGTGAGCTTTCGGATTCATGCTTCCATGGTAATGATTCTTCACAGCAACCATGGCTAGATCCTTTTCAGCCGTGCCATAATCATGCATGTGCGCCGTAGCCATCAGCGCATACAAGCCCGGAAAAGTCATTCCCTGCCACTGCTCATAAGGAAAATCAGAAGCCATCGCCAAGTACTCAGTCACCTCAGCAGTGCTTCTATGAGTCATTTTCTCAACGCCGCCCACCATCACGACGTCGGATAGACCCGAAAGAACCGCTTGAATAGCAACCCGCAAAGCCGCCCCTGAAGAGGCACATGCCGCTTCTGTTCGAGTGGCAGGTACATGCAGTAGACCAGCCCAGTCCGCTACTGTGGCTCCGGTGTGTCCTTGATGCTCATAGGCTTCTCCCATGTGTCCAACGAACAGGGCTTTGATGTCTTTCTTTGGATTAAGGTTTGGACAGCGATCATACGCTTCTTTGGCTGCTTCTGCAAATATCTCTCTCCCGTACATTCCATCAAGTTTTCCAAACTTGGATAATCCTGCAGACACTATTGAAACGAGAGGTTTACCATTCAACTTGAAACCCTACCTAGTAAACCGATACAAAAGGAAAGACCTAGAATCCCCATGCAAGACAGAGGAGTCCATTCACTTAGGTCCATGTCTAAGCCTTGCTCAGCGCAGAATTTAACGATTTCGTCATGTCTGAAGCTTTTGACGAATCGAATCGTTTGCCATATCGGAAGTCTTTCATCTTTCTCTGTGATTTGAAGCTTGCTCCGAGGTCTTTACCTGACTTGAGCATAAGAATAAGACCGCAAAAAAGGGATGATTTCGGATACTACAATCCGAAACTCACTTCGGACCGAAAGTTTTCTTGACCCACGCTCTGGTGCGGTCCATGTCTTCCCTGAAACGCTTCAGCTCCTCTGGTGTTCTCTTGGGCGGTACTGGTTCCTCAGCGGGCGTGCCGTAGACGTCCAGCAAGTCGCCTTTCGGGTCTTTGGCGATGTTAATGTTTACTTTGAGGCCTATGTTCACTTTTTCTGGGTCAATTTCTCTCATAGTCATGGGTAAGCACGTGTTGGTTCCGTCGATTCTGATCATCGCTCCGACGAGTGGCTGCAGGTGTGCCATTGAAGGCCACGCTATGACCATGATCGTGTATGAGTGGATTTCTCCTTTCTTTGGAAGCTCAACCCACTTTGTCTCTTCTAGTCGGCATTTTGGGTTGAAGCAGTGTGCGCGTGGAGGGCAATAGACAAGTCCGCATTTTGGGCATTTCGTTCCATGCAGTTTTCCCTCCAAGAGTCCGATGAAGAATTTCGAAACTTTTCCGTAGCTGTGGTGGAATATGCTGCCGTGCGGTCGATGGACTACAAGGAATTTCTCAGGCTTCAGGTTGTTGAGCGTTGATCCATCGTTCATTTCAATTATCTTCCAGCCTTTAGGTCTCCAGTCGCCTTTGCGTTCCCACTCGTTCCAATATTTCTCGTCATAGGCTGATTGCTTGATGATTTTTTCTGGTCCTGGTTGCTTCATTCTTCTTACACCTCCAAGACTACTGCGCCTGCTTGGCATCCTGTGCCGCCGTGTCCGTGGATGAAGCCTTTCTTTGGATTGCTTAACTGCCTGCCTGGTGCGCCCCATTTCTTTGCGATTTGATTGCTCAGTTGCCAATAGACGTCTGCGACTTGTGCGATTGATGTGGATCCTACTGCATGTCCTTGCGCGGTTAGTGCTCCGCTTAGTTGGCATGGGAGTTCTCCATGAGGCTGGATGACGCCGTCTCTGACTAGGTTCTTTCCTTCGCCTCTCTTGCAGAAGTCAAAATCTTCGAGTCCGGCTAGGACGACTCCTGCGTAAGGGTCAAAGATTTCAACTAGGCTCATTTCTTTTCGCGGGTTCTTTACTCCAGCGTCTTTGTAGGCCATTCTAGCGGATACCCGTAGCGAGCCAAAGTTGAGCAAGTCTGGGTATGGCGACATTGGTTTTGGAATGTTCTTAGGCCATATTTTCTCGTCTTCAGGATACAGTCCTTTCCAAGCAGGGTTGTCTGGGCGGTCTCCAGCTCTCATTGTGTCCGTGCCGAAGCCCACACCACTTATCCAGACTGGATTGTCAGTCAATTTCTTAGTGATCTCTTCGTTTGCTAGAAGCAAGGCTGATGCGCCTTCGCTTGTCATTGCGCACTCGTATTGTCTGTATGGCCAAGAAATCAGACGAGACTTGTAGACGTCGTCAACCGTGATTTTGCTGAAGCCATGCTGGGCCGGCCATTGAGCGTACGGATTGTCCAGTGAATTGTTGTGATTCAGAACTGAGACTTCCGCCAGGTCTTCTTCTGTGTCGCCGTATATGTGCATGCGTCGGGCTTCCATTGTTGCGTAGAACGCGTTGTATGTGAAGCCTGAAACGAAATCCCAGTCTGTGTCTCCTGCTATGGCTATGGCTTCGTTCACTTTCTGAATCGGCAGTTCGTTCATTTTTTCCCATCCGACGACAAGCACAACTGGAAACATGCCGGAGCGTATCCACAGTGCTGCGTTTATCACTGCGTCAATTGGTGTTGCGCCTCCAGATTCCACTCGGAAAGCGGGTACGCCGCTTAAGCCTATGTAGTCATGGATTATCCAGTGCATGCATTGTTGTTGCTCAAGTATGTCGCTGAAATAAGAGTAGCAGCAGGCATAGTTTTTTCTTATGAAGTCTCCGAGTTCTAGGTCTGGGACGTCATCGAGAATCATTCTGACAGCTTCTGCACACATTTCTTCCTGTAGTGTTTGTCTTGGGTTGTCGAATCTTGATATGCTGCCAGCGACTATTCCGACTTTTTTCAATTTTACACCTCAATTTCTGTAAGATGTAGTTAGTGGCTTTCAACAACTATAAGTTTCTTGCGGAGATCATTCAATATATGAGTCATCGATGACAGTCATCAAGGTTCTAAGGGAAAATGATGTGCAGATATTGTTTCTCTACGATTTCTGCTTTGCTCTTTCTTTATCCCAGCGTACAAATGCTTCTTCAGCGATCTGCGTTCTCAGAGTAAAAATGTCTTCTGGGTTCCTAACGTATATGTAGATCATATAGACTTTCTCGAACCCCCCTGACCGGAGAATCATGTAGCTTGGTTTTTTCGCGAATCTTTCCTCATGCAACTTGAAAGCTCCATTGAGGATTTCCGCTGTCTTGGCTGAGGAGACGCTGTGGTCAAAGGCGATTTCAAAGGTGTAACAGTAAAGGTTCCCTCCGTCGTCACTTTCATACAGGAAGTTGGTGACGTCTCTGTCCATTATTTGGAGGTTTGCGATGGAAACGACGTTATTTCCGATTGTCCAAATCTTCGTGTAGTTTATCGTTATCTCTTCAACGATCCCTTCGACGGTCCCGATACGAACGTAATCGCCTACTCTAAAAGGTCTGGCCGCAAAAAGGTAGAGTCCAGCTATGAAGTTCCCAACAGTCTTTGTCGAAGCGAAGCCCAACGCGACACCTCCGACCGTGGAGAAGTATAGAAGCCAATCAGTTGGTAGGCCGCCTAACTTGACCACCAAGTATACTGCACCGATGAGTATTAGCAGGCGGAAGGTCAAACCCAAGCTGTTTGCTACGTTTGGGGTTAAACGTGCACGCTTAGCGAATCTTCGCAGATACCTGGTTGTTGCTCTCTCAAGAACTACTGAGACGATCGCGATTATGAGCAAATAAAGATATGTGACAAGCGGGACGCCTAGAACATTGGTGTTCTGTAAATGATCAAACAATTCCTGAAAACTCACATCTTCTCACCATGGTTTTCCTCACATCTCTGGTCTAGCCCTATAAACCCTTTTCCCTAATCTGACGCGTTCTCGCTTGAAGTCAAAATCCTCTTCTACGAGGAATGCTTGTTGAGGGCTTTGCGGTACGACCCAGGACCTTTGATTACACTCCGACCTCCCACCGGGCAGGGCAAGAACAAAAAGCATATGAACAAGCTACTGAGGTTCTTCTTCCAAAGAAGATCCAAGGGCCGGTAGATCAGTCTGGTATGATCGCCGCCTTCGCAAGGCGGAAGCCGCGGGTTCAAATCCCGCCCGGTCCACTCCTCATTTCCTGAAAGAAGCCCCAAACAGGTTTTTCCGAGCGTTATAGAATCCCGTAACGGCGTTATGGATTCCAGTTATGCTGATCTTGTTTCCTCGGACGATGCGATTAGTTGGATTGAGTCTAAGAAGTCTCTGGACAGAATGTATTCCAAGCGGTATGCTCATACTGTCTGCGGTTTGGCGCAAAGATTTTCAACGCAAGCTCGAAGGAAGCTTGGCAGAACTTGACAGTTACAGCAAAGCCAAGCGCGTGCGGTTATGCTTTTAAATGTTGGCTGCTGAGTAGTGATTAGGAGAAGTGAGAGCATCAGTAAACGCGACTTTTTCTTAGGTTTTGCAGCTCACGCCCACACCTTGAATGACGTGGAAATCGACCCGCAAAGGGAGTTGGAATTGAGAAGAAGAAACAGTCCAGAAGAGGCACAGAAACTAGTAGGATTGTCACTCGACAAACTTGAGAAAGACCTTCTGACTAGTGGACACGGTCTTGATGATGTAAGATTGCTGATCTTGTTCGTGAGCTACAGAGGAGAGCCTGCAGAGAAGGACAATCTGATATGTGGGTCTATGCTGAGAGCCATAGAGGGCAGGTTCAGAAAATCGGTCGCAAATCAGCTCAGGCTAGTCGGTCACACGACTGGCGGGGAACTGGAAAACGAAGACTTGGTGCTGAAGGAGATTTCAGGAGTAGGCTTTAACGGTTTATCTCTATTAGCTCTAGTTACCGATCTTCCCATAGGCATAGGGCGAACATGGGGTCTTCGAACGGCAGAGCAAGCAGGGGAGCAAGGAATAGAGCTGGCCCGTGACGCGTGGGTTGACTTTGGCCAACAGACCACGAGTAAAGAGCATCTTCACATGAGAAAGACTCTGCTTGTGTTGACTCAGGGGTCGAAGGTTGACACTCCAGGTTACGAACATTTCTTGGCAGAGGGACTTGCCAACTTCATGGGCAGCAACCGCGAAGCGAGAATAATGAACGTGATAGGCGGAAGCAGCGGTGACGGACTGAATGCCATACTTCTTCATCAATTCTACGGGAGATTGAAAGAACAACCACAGTTTAAGGTTCTTGATGGTGAAGCCGTATGCGCTCTGATTCCCAACCTGTGCGAAATCTCCATAGGTCTAGACGTAAATGCCATAACTAAAATTGGAAGACAACACACATTTCACTTCAACAGCGACAAGGAACCTCACTATAAATACGTCAAACGCATTGGCAACGAAGATCCCTGCACAAAGTATGCTGAAGCGATCTATGAAAACGAGGTTCAACTGTCCAAAGAAAAGAACCTTCCACTAGTCGATAAGGAAGTGATTCTGGAAGCAATGCGTCTTTCTCGAGCACAAAAAAGGTTACTGATATTCAATCCGGTTGTGGCCAGATACGCCTGTGCTTTTCCTTTTGGCAACTATACTTGTGTTGCCCCTGTTCGAGTAGCGGGAGAAGACATTGAGCTTATTCTTCCAGTCAGAAGTTACACTCCCGAGATGCCTGGCTACTTCGTGATGGGTGATCATGGGAAAGTGCAGAAAGGAGCGCGTCGCGTGTACGATATGCTTAGAGCGGATCAAAGCTTTGGCAAAAACGATGCCACTATCATCGTTTCCTGCATTAACAGGAGACTGGTTGAGTTGATGGCTGGATGCAAGTCGGGAACTGAGGCTGAAATACTGAAAGAAGGGCTTTCGCCAACCCAAATGATAGGCTTCTTGGCATATGGCGAGTTATCATTCACTCATCTTATACAAGAGCCATATTTCCATGCCTTCAGCTGCTGGGGAATCACCATGCACTCCAAGACAGATGCGAAAGAAGATGCAGCGAAACACCTAGAAAAAGAGAAAGCTGACATTGGGATCAGAGGCTGGATCAGAGGAAAGAAAGGAAGAAGTGATTAGATGGAAAAAATAATATACGCTAGGCTAGCAACAGATGCATCAGAAGCCAGCGACTTGTTAGCTACAAAGCCCAAAAAGTGTCTGCATGAGTGATGAATTCGAGAATCTGATCAAACCGATCAGAAACGCGTCCGCCCCTGGTACCTTAGCAGCTCTGAGCCTTGCAGCCCTTAAGATCGGCGATTTCCCGAGGGAATTGAGATTTGGGCTCTTGTTGGGTGCCATCATGTTCCTGTCATCAGCTTTTTTCATTTTCTTCTTCAGTATTTATCCAACCAAGAGAACACTCTGGACCAGCGCAGCAATGACATTCCTTTCAGGGCTTTTCTGTCTGATAACTTCAGCGTTAGCAATGCTGCTCACGGTTTAGCACGTGCTTGGTGGAAACTGGAGGGGCGAGTTTCTCCATAGGGTTGTAAGAGATAAATGGAAAGACGTTACATAGCGCACGCTAACCCAACGAAGAGCCAATACGGCTCAGACTAGTTTGGGCGCAGATTCAAAATGATGTCGGGTATGGCTTTGCTACGAAGTGATGCTCAGACAGGGCCGGCTTGTCGAAAAAGGCGACGAAGACCATTGAAACTGAATAGAAAAAGAAGGGGTTTGCGGGAAACAGTGGAGACATCTCCACTTTTGGGGGGGTGCAAATCCAACTCTTCGCATCGATCTTCGGTTCCATGAATACCACTGACCACATTTCGTCAGATTTGATGAGAAGTTGGGCGCGCCAACCACGAGCCACTGTTAAATAAGCGCGCGGTGTGCAATAACCTCAGTGGAAGACGAGTATATTGAGCAATCATGTTTATGAGCAACTTGCGGAAGCTTTGAACAAACTTCCTAATGGCTTTCCAAGAACTCCTTCGAACGTGGAGATAAGAGTTCTCAAGAAGATATTCTCTCCAGAGGAGGCTTCAATTGCAAGCCAACTAACCGGTTCTATGGAGTCAACTGATGTTATCGCCAAGCGTGTTGAACTTTCGCCTGAAAAAGCAGAAGCGCAGTTGATGGAGATGGCGAAGAGGGGATTTTTGTGGAGCTACAAAGGAGGTGATAAGCTATTCTTCAGGCTGGCACCTTTTGTCGTGGGTATCTACGAATCGCAGCGGGAAAGTATGGATCACGAGTTGGCTCACTTGGTCGAAGAGTACTTGGCAAATGGTGGAGCTGTTGGAATCATGAAGCCACAACCAGCTCTGCACCGTGTTGTTCCCGCTCAGAAGGCAGTTAAGTCTGAGTGGATTCTCCCGTATGACGACGTGAAAGCGATCCTCATGAGCTCCAAAGCATTTCGTTTGAGTGACTGCATCTGCAGACTGCAACAGGATCACATTGGCCGCAGGTGTGACTTTCCTTTGAGAACTTGCCTTAGCTCCTCTTTAGCCGAGAGACAGCCGAGCGAGTATGGTATTTCGAAGGAAGAAGCACTGGTTTTCCTTGACAAGGCAGAGGAGATGGGTCTTGTGCACACTGTAAGCAATGTGATGAAAGGGCTCGGCTACATCTGTAATTGCTGTGGCTGTTGCTGCGGCATCCTTAGGGGAATAACTGATTGGGGCATTGAGAATTCCGTAGCCTACGCCAACTATTATGCTGTAATTGACGCTGACGAGTGCTTGGGATGCGGGATATGCAGGAATAGATGCCAAGTGCATGCTGTCTCTGAAAGGGGGGGCGTGTCAGTTGTGGATCGTAAGAAGTGTATTGGTTGCGGATTGTGCGTAACAGGATGTCCAAATGGCGTAGCGAAGCTGGAGAAAAAGCCTGAAAGCGAAATTGTCAATCCTCCAGTAGATTTTGAGGCTTGGGAACATGAGCGTCTTCGCAATCGTGGGCTGGATAAGTAGTTGGCATTGTGTTTCTGAGAAGAGAAGAAGAGGGGTTTTGCGGGAGACGTCTCCATTCTCCGCGGAAATAGGGCAACCCTGCGCTGATTTTCGACGACCTCGCAGGACTTTCCGCGCAAGCTAATCACTTTAACCTCTCTCTCCGCTGAAGCGGGAAGTTGTTTCGTCACTAACCTTTTAAACCGGCAAGTTGACTCTGTGCTCAAGTAGTTACGTTAGGGCAAGAATAGACTCTGGAAGGAAAGGACGATAGGGCAGACGAGGCTAGCTCTCTTCCGAGAGAGTCAGAATAGAAAACGTGAAAATGACATGTTTGTTGACTTGACTATCTTTGATGTTCCAGCCAGCCTCCTCAGGGAATTCGGAGAGATAATCATCCGGTCATCTTATCCAAGTGGAGTCAGCGAGGCAATCAAGGACCTGATACGGAAAGCACTTCTGGAGTACGATCTGAACAGAAACGCCGCAGTCGTCACTACCACATGAAGTTAACGGAGGGTTCTCAGCATTTTGGCCAGGATCCAGCGTAGAGTCTTGAAGAAGCTTTACCTGAAAGCAAAACGCTCGTAAGAGTACGAACGCACCTTCCTGGACATAGCGCGCGCTTTCAATGCTATGTTCCGACGTTTTCGTTCAGTCTGCGAGCTTTCCTTCGCTTTTTTCCAGGTATCCTGCCAGATGAGAGAAGGATAAAGGCTGCATTTGATCTTTTTCGCCTAAGTCAACGATGAAGCTTCTTGTTTCATCAATGTTCACGTTCGGGAACTCTTTTATGTCTCTCATGAACTCGCTGTATTCGGCATAGTCCCTGTGAAGGGCGATGGCCACGTAGTCAGCGTTGCAGCCAATTCCAGTATTTCCAAGTATCAATGCCGAAGGATGTTCGCTCATGGTGTTTCTGGCGCGTTTCTTATAGTCACCAAGAATTTCCTTTGAAACTCGCCCACTCATCTTCGTGAATGTCATGGATAAGAGCGTAAAGCCAAGCTGTAAATAGTCGGGGATAATCGTGTATTCCTTGATCATCCCCTGCTTCTCGAGTCTTTCTCTGGTCCTCGAAACAGTAGGCTGACTCACCCCAATCGCCTTGGCCAGATCCCTGTCACTTCTGTGACTGTTCTTAAGGAGCGCAACTATCACTTTCAACTCGACGTCTTTCATGAGCAACCCTTTCCTGCATATAATAATCGGTTTCGCCAAGTACTTAAAATGTGGTGTTCGACTCAACGCGCGCAAAACCTAGGACTGTGAGCCTATCTTAGGCACGTGCTACAGCAAGGTGTTCATTTCGGCTAGCGCGCGCTATACCAAGGTTTCCATATTGCTCCGAAGAGTTCTGCATCTTGACACGCTGAGGCGCGCGCTCTAGGGTTTGCCCGTCTTTGAGACTGTTTCGATCACTTCGAGGCTGACGACCCTGAAAGCGTCGCTTTTGCTTAGCCCTTCGCTTCGTAACTGATGAAAGCTGTTCCAGAAACCCTCCTTCGCTAAGAGGCATGGCTTGCAGGTCTTTATACTGGGCGTCTCTAGCGGTGGCTTTGGTGATTCCAGAGGCTTGGCTGCCTCGATAATCCGTTTCCTGATTGACTAGCGCGCGCGTGTCAGTCCCGCAAACCATAAAAACTGAAGCTCCCACATCAATTATAACGGTTATGATTGTCATGAACAGAAGACTTGCAACAGCAATACTCACGTTCACATTGCTGTCCCCGCTTTTGTATTTTGTCACGTGCTCAGTTGGAGCAAATGCTGCTGGGTCTGTTCACAACTTGAACACGGGTCTAAGCTATACGAGCATTCAGAATGCCATAGGTGCTGGTGAAACACTGGGTGGGCATACGATCTTTGTGGATGCTGGAACGTACAATGAAAATATCGTCGTAAACAAGCAGATACGTCTGATTGGAGAGCACCCCGACTCCACGGTCATAAAGGCTGCAGACCGGACGAAAAATGCCTTGAACATTACTTCTGACAACGTTGAGATCAGCGGGTTCAACATAACTGGTGCAACGCAATGGTATCCAGCTGCTTGTGGCCTCTACTTGGATTCTGTTAGCAACGTTAGCATCTCAGGCAATTATGTGGCTAACAACACTTACGGCATCCGCATGGACTATTCGAGCAACAACACTTTGGCAAACAACAAGATTTGGCTGAACCATTTTGGCATCAACATGTATAGTGACGATGATAACAACAGGATTATCAAAAACAGCTTCAGCTCACATACTGGCGTCAGCCTTAGCTTGTGGGCTGGAAGCGACGGCAACCTTGTGACGCAAAACGCCTTCTTTGACAACTCCGATGGAGTGGACATAGGCTACTCGAACTTCAACGTGATTTCCTACAATAATTTCTCGTACAATGGCCTAGGAATAGACATCGAGCAAATAGGCAACAACAATACCATTTGCCACAATAACCTCATCGACAACACCGGTCAAGCTCACAGCATCCTAGGAGCAGCAAATTTCTGGGACGATGGTTATCCTTCTGGCGGTAACTATTGGAGCAATTATGCAGGCGTTGATGCAGGCAACGATGGAATAGGCGATGCACCTTACACAATTGATGCAAACAACACTGACAGATATCCATTGATGGGCATGTTCTCTGATTTCAATGCCACCTCAGAATATTGTGTTCAAACCATCTGCAATTCGTCAATATCTGGTTTTCAGTCTAACGCTACTTCAATAAGCTTCAATGTCACGGGGGAAGATGGCACTGCAGGTTTCTGCAGAGTATGCACTCCATCGGCTTTAATGAATGCAACCTACAGAGTGTTTGTCAACGGCACAGAGGTCCAATGTAATCTCTTACCGTGCTCTAACACTACCCACAGCTACCTCTACTTCACCTATAGCCATTCAACAAAGGAAATCGTCATAATCCCAGAGTTGGCTTCGCTCATCATTTCACCACTACTCACAATAGCAACTCTTCTAGCAACCAATGTCTCCAGAAGAAAACCGTTCAAGCGTTAGCGCGCGCTTTTCGACCACCGAAAGGCTCGGACTTGACCCCGTTTGGGCACTAATCCCGCCCGGTCCATTAACAGACTTGAACCTGTTTGGGTGCGGGTCGCACAAAGCCTGGACCTCCAAGTATTGTCCACCCGCGAGCTCACGTTGAGTGCATGGTGGCGAGATCGTTTCTTCTCAAAGTCTCAAGCAGTCGAGTGACCCTTCGTGACTGATTTCCAATGTCTTGCGAATTTTCTTGGGCGCATGACGGATGTGAAGAGTACAATGAAGAAACTTTTTAACAATCCAGAAACACAGATACGATGAATGCTAGACCCGAAAAACATCGATTTCAAAAGATTCGGCTTTCGCGCAGGAATAGAAGTCCATCATCAAATCCGTTCTGACAGAAAGCTCTTCTGCCGTTGCCCACCGATACTAGAGAAAGACCCGGAAAACATGGATTACAGCTTCTACAGGTACTTTCGACCTGTCTTAGGCGAGATGGGAGATTTTGATCCAGGAATGCTCGTTGAGTTCGAGAAGGGGTACAAAGCAATCTACTTCGCATGCGAAAGAAACACATGTACGTATGAGATGGACGAAACGCCGCCTTTCTATCCAGATGTAGAAGCGATAAAGGAAGGCTTCGTTCTGGCTTTCTATTTTAACTGTTCAGCTTTGGCTGAGGAAATAGTTGTTAACAGAAAGCAGTACCTTGATGGTTCGATAACCACCGGGTTTCAAAGAACATTCATAGTTGGCAGAGACGGCTGGGTACCTGTAGACGGAAAGAAAGTGAGAATCAGCAACGTCCACATTGAGGAGGACGCTGCAAGACGAGTGAACTGGTCCGACACGGCCAGCAGAACTGTTTATTTCAATCTCGACCGCCTCGGCATTCCACTAACCGAAGTCATTAGTGACCATAGAGATGTGGAATCCCCCGAAGAGCTTGTCGAGTTAGCAAAGCAAATCGGCCGCGTCTTGAGGGTAAGTCGTATAGGGAGAAGAGGCATTGGCGTTGCGCGGCAGGATGTAAACCTTTCCATAGATGGAGGTAATAGAGTCGAAATAAAAGGTGTGCAGGATCTTGGCATGTTCAACCTGATGTGCCGCCACGAGGTTGTGAGACAGCATGCTTTGATCGAGATCAGCAGAGAGATGAAGAGACGTGGATTGGAAAAAGAGGATTTTGAGCATACATATGTTGATGTTTCTCACTTATTCAAGCTTGAGCACTTCAAGGCTTTCGCCACGATATTTCCTAAGATGAAGGGAGTATTTGGCATGGAAGTCCAGCCTGACAAGGACTTCGGTCTTGAGGTTTTTGAGAAAAGCATGCTCATCACGGGCCTCCCGCGCGAAGATCATTTTCACAGCGATGAAACTGAAAAGAGAGCAGTGCGGAAGCGTTCTAATCACCCGTGCAGATTGCTGATTGATGACAAGATATTTGCAGAGCTGCTTTCAATTATAAATCCAAGAAAGAGAGACGCCTTTGTTTTAGTGGTCGGTCCAGAAAGGCGAGCCATACATGCAATGAAGAAAATCGTGGAAAGGGTTAAGATGGCATTGGATGGTGTGCCGCAGGAAACGCGAAGGCTTCTGCCAACAGGTAATTCTGAATTCCTTAGAGTGATTCATGGGAAGGAGCGCATCTACCCTGACACTGATACGCCTCCTGTGGTCATTTCCAAGGAGTTGGTTGCTGAGTGCAGGGAAAGAGTTGGCAGACGTCCATGGGAGATCTTCGAAGATCTTAACAGCAAATACAAACTCGGTGAGAGCCAAGTGGACTTGCTCATAAGAGAAGAGAAGCTAGACAGATTTTATCACTACACGCAAAAACTGGGCTTGAAAGGCTCTGTTTCATATCACTTGTTAATAGAAGTGCCGCGAAGCATGAGAAGAAGGGGTATTAGAATCAACGACCAAATCATCGATGGGCTTGCTGAGGGTCTATCCAAGAAACTTGTGACCTACCAGCAAATCAACCATCTTATCGAATTCCTTAGCAAAGAGCAAAAGCCAGACCTTGAGGATGCATTGAAAAAGCTTGCGTCACAGACAATTGCTGAAGCAGACCTGGACAAGCTCATTTCCGAACAGTTGAGGCTTTACGATTTGCCAAGGACTCTCTTAGATGAAGCTTACACGAATCGTGCAGTTTCCAGGATGGTTGGTGACGTGTTGAAGTCTGTCAGCTATCGTGTGGAAGGAAGGAGAGTTTTCGAGAAGGTTGAAGCGTTGTTGCGTCGGAGGTTGAGAGAAGATGTCAGATAAAAAAAAGAAGCCAGATGATAATGATCCTGAGGGCTATCGTGGGACTCTGAGAGAGAGACTGGTTAGAGAAGGAATACATACTTGGAGCAAGGTCAAAATAACCAAGGGAACTGCCAGATATGAGGGGTTGCTGCTTCCAAGAAGTCAGCATACAGCTGATGACTACTTGACCTTGAAGGTGGATACAGGTTATAATCTCGGCGTTTTGGTAGATGCTAGCACCAAGATTGAAGAGTTTGGCCATCAGAAGGGGCACTATAAGCTTCCTCAAATTAACGTGGAGTTCAAAAAAGACCTGCCGAACGTGACCTTTCTAGGAACCGGTGGCACCGTGGCCTCTCGTCTGGATTATAGAACTGGGGCTGTACTGCCGGCTTTCACACCCGAAGAGTTGTTTTCAGCCGTTCCGGAGTTGATTTCCGCTGTCAACTTGACTCCGAAGACATTGTACCAAATACTGAGTGAGAATTTCAGGCCCGAGTACTGGGTGAAAACGGCTGAGGCCATAGCTAAGGAGATCGAAAGTGGAGTCGACGGCGTCATAATTGGCCATGGAACAGATACAATGTGCACAACAGGAGCCGCAATTTCATACTTCTTGCGCAACCAACCTGTTCCTGTAGTTCTTGTAGGGAGTCAACGGAGTTCTGATAGACCCTCTTCTGATGGACCCAAGAACATTTTGCACGCAGCAACTCTTGCTGGGCGAGAGAACTTTGCGGAGACTGTTGTGTGCATGCATGGTGGTACAAGTGACAGCTATAACCTGATCCACAGGGCCACGCGGTGCCGCAAGATGCACTCTTCTCGTCGGGATACATTCCGCACGTTGGATGACGTTCCGCTGGGTAAAGTCGATGAATCTGGTGTTACGTGGTTGAAGGATGATGTTCGACCACGTGGTCCTGTTGAGGACTTCTGGTTGGACACGAAGATTGACACTAGGGTCGGCATGCTTTATTCTTATCCCGGGATGAATCCAGACATTCTTGATTCTATGGTTGACAAAGGATATCATGGCATCGTAATGATAGGCACCGGACTTGGACACGTTGGGACTGACATGTTCCACTCTTTGGAACGTTGTCAGGAGGAGGAGATCCCAGTTGTGCTTGTTGTTGAGCCGCTTTTCGGGTACGTTCATCTTCGAGTGTACGAGACTGGCAGGGACATGCTGGCTAGAGGCGTTATAGAGGGTGGTAACATGCTGCCTTCTGCTGCATACACCAAGCTTGTCTGGGTTCTTGGTCACACTCGAGACGTCAAGGAAGTGGAGAAGCTCATTCAAACGCCTATAGCAGGGGAGATAACTGCAAGAGAAGGCCCTAGAGGGTTTATGCTTCTTCAAGGCGTTGAAACGGGCATAGACGAGATTCTCAGAAACCTCTAGCAAGTGATTGCCTATCTAGTTCCATAAGAAAACCAAGAACGTTTAGATTTTGTTTTTAGTTGCGCGCGCCTAAGACACCACAACAAACAGACAAAAACAGTACTATGGAATCTATTAAGATAGGGATTTTGTCTTAGCTTGCTTTTTCTTTATTCAAATTCTATTGTTGCAGGCGGTTTATCAGTAATATCATAGAGGCACCTGACAACACTAGGTATTTCTCCTGTTATTCTTTCAGAGACTCTCATTAGTATTTCGTAAGAGACTTGTTTAGCCTTGGCTTTTAAAGCATCCTCTGAGTCTACAATTCTTATGGTAACTATGTTTCCGTAGACTCTTCTTCCATTTTTGATCCCAGTTGCCTTGTCGTTATGAAGAACAGCAAAGCTCTGAAAAGCTCTCAGTCCTTTTGTTTCTTCTTCCACGATTTCTGTGGCTTTCCGAACAATCGAGATTTTCTCGGGGGTAACCTCACCAAGAACTCTCAGCGACAAAGCTGGACCTGGAAAGGGCATCCTTTCAGAAACCTCCTTAGGCAGACCCAATTCGCGAGCAACCTTTCTAACATCTGGTTTGAACAATTCCCTTAATGGTTCAAGAATCTTGTAACCATAGACCTTAGAGTCTATGCCAATCTGTTCCAAAACATTGTGTTGAGATTTTATTCCCTTCACTGTTTCTATAACATCCGCCTTTATTGTTCCTTGTGCGATGAACTTGACATTCTCTTCTTTGGATACTCTGCCCAAAGTCGTGTAGAATTTGTCTCTGAAAGCCTTCCGTTTCTCTTCAGCGTCTGTCTTGCCCTTGAAAACATCAAGGAACTCCTTCTTGGCATCAACATATTTGGCTCTGATCCCCAAGTTCTTGAGCGTTCTCATTACAAACTCGGGTTCTCCCTCTCTCCGAAGTCCGTCATCAATGAAAACCGCTACCATTTGTTCTCCCAAGGCTTTGTGAACCAGGAAGGTTGTAACCGTGCTGTCAACACCACCAGAACAGGCAGAGATCACCCCGCTTTTGCTCACAGTTTTTCTGATTTCTTCAAGCGAATCTTCAACGAACTTTGTGGCATCAATCACTCACCATTTCCTCCAATACTACAAATTCCAAAGAATGCATTAATCTTGATTTCCCTTTTTAGCTTTGTCATAGCGCGCGCTTATACGGTGGTACAAATATGTCCGGCGGCGTCCGTGCCCGTTGTAAACCTTATCCGGTTGACACCATCTAACTTTTCATTAAGAAACTTTTTCTATTGCGTTGTTTACATCATGGATTGCGGAGGCGGATGACCTGACACTTGCTGAAATCATTCAGCGGAATACTCAAGCGGTCGGAGGCCAACAAGCGATTGAATCCGTGAAGTCGATTGAAATCTCGCTGCGGATTGAGGAACCGGAGTTCACCGTTGATGCCGTGTATATAGCCGAGCGGAAAGGACGAATGCGGATCGATATTTATTCCGGAGAGCAAAGAGTCTATACCGAGGCGTTCGATGGAATGAAAGGCTGGCAGGCAGGAGCCGAAGGTCCGGCAAAGGATTCGAAACTAAAGGGATCAGCGGCCTTATTTCATGGAATTGTCTTGCCTGGAAAATTGTACGGACTGCATGAAATGACCGCCCTTGGCAATCAGCTGGAATTGCTCAACCAGGAAGAGATTGAGGGCGTGAACTATTATGTAATGAAGTTAACGCTTACTGATGGTTACAGCTTAAAATACTACATCAATCCGGACTCCTGGCTGATCGATCGCTCGCGTGATGTCCGCGCATTGCATCCCGATGTGGATCCGACCCCCACAGTGATAGAAAGCCGCTTCCTGGATTACAGCCCGGTCAATGGTGTTGCGCGTGCGTTTCGAATGGAAGAATACGATGTGGAGAAAGGGCAACGTTTACAAAAGGGAACCATTAAGGAAATCAAATACAATATTCAGCTTTCTGATTCACTTTTCTCCAAACCTTAATGGCACTAGCCGGCAGTTGAACGTCGTTCCCTTTTCGCAAAGACTTGGCAGGCTCACCGAAATCAAGTAATAGGAGGGTCCTGCGTCCCGCGTCGCGCGCGCTTTAAGGATTTGCACCTAAGAAGTGGCGGGCCCGAGGGGATTTGAACCCCCGTTCTCCGGCTCCGAAGGCCGACGCCTTAATCCTGACTGGGCTACGGGCCCACGAAGGTAGTGGTAGGCTGGTGATTAAAAAACTTGTGAAGATTTGCTATGGGTTGGGTGGTGGACGCTTGTCTTTCGTTTGCTTTAATGAGTATTTTGGACAAACCTTAACTGAAGAGAATGCCAAGGAAGCACTGGAGATTCATATTGCCCAGAGAAATTAAGCTTCTTGAAGAACTCTCAAACGCTTTCGGGCCCTCAGGAGACGAGCAAGACGTAACTAAGCTTCTGATGGAGGAGCTTGAACCGTACGCTGATGATACACGCGTTGACAAGCTCGGGAACGCATTCTTTTGCCATAAGGGAAGAGATGGCTATCCGAAGGTGATGGTTTCAGCACACATGGATGAGGTAGGCTTCATAACCACGTTTGTGGAAGAAGACGGCTTCCTCCGCTTCGACACGCTCGGGGGCATAGCCAACAACATCATGCCCGGACAGAGAATACTGCTCCGAGGCGAGAAGGGATACCTCAAAGGAATAATCGGCACCAAGCCTCCTCACATCATGACTGCCGATGAGTTGAACAAGATAATTCCCAAAGAGGATCTTTTCATCGACATAGGCGCTGATAGCATTAGCCAAGCTCAAGAAAAGGGAGCAGACGTGGGAACGATGGGCGTTTTCGATGTAGAATTCGCGGATCTGGGAAACGGTTATTTCAGGGGTAAGGCATTTGATGATAGAGCTGGCTGCACAGTTCTCGCAGAAGCGTTCAAATTACTAAAGAATTCCCCGTACAACGTCATAGCTGTCGGGTCAGTTCAAGAAGAGCTTGGAATCAGAGGGGCAAGAACCGCGGCATGGCAGGTGGACCCAGACTATGGGCTAGCTGTCGAAGGAACATTCGTGTCAGACGTTCCGAACACTAGACCCGACAGAGTGTCATCCAAGATTAAAGGCGGCCCCGTCATAACAATACTGGACAAAACAGTTTTCACTCATCCAACGATTCTCAAGACGCTGATTAGGGTTTGTAGAGAAAGATCGATCCCGTTTCAGTTCAAGAAAGTGCCAGTAGGTGGAACAGATGCAGGCGCAATTCATCTTACAAAGGCAGGAGTGCCGAGCGGAACAGTAGCCGTTCCGTGCAGATACATTCATGGGCCAGCCTCAATTCTGCATATCGATGATCTGAGGAACGCAACACAACTCGTGGCCGAGTTCGTAAAGACAATCTCAGTAAAATGAGGATTGCGTCACATATTTAACGCTCGCAGTCAATTTCTCAATAGAACTCACTCCAAGAGTAGATGAAGCTTGAAAGAACCTGCGCACCACTCGCTTATAGATTGCGAGTATCTGGTTGGAGATGATAGTTGTCGTGCAGTTAAGGAAACCGACTTGGGCGTCCTCAGAGAAGACGCTTGCCACAACGACGTCAAGGATGCATGCTGCTACTTGTGCAATCTGCGCGAAGACTGCGACATAAAATGTGACCTGCTTGACCTACGAAAAGCAGGAGAAGAGCCTGAAAAGACTGCAGGCGACGAAGCCATACCTTTTGATCTGGATACGAAAATGGAATGTCAAAACTGCGTTCACTATTTGAAACCAAGATGCCCCAGAGGTTACAGCCACGACACAGAATTATGGAGAAGACAGGACCCTTGCGAGATTTTCAAGCCAATCCAGAAAGCCGCAAATCGGGCTGACAACAGTGCTGAAGAATAGTATGATGAGCTTCTTGAGGAAGCGCACGTTTTGATTTTCATTCCTTCATTATTCTGTCGCGTCCTATATAGACCTGGAAAAAGACTGAGAGGAAGCTTAAGGCAATGGGAATCAAGACAATAGGCGATCTTGCTCGATCTGATCCAAACTTGCTGACTGAAGCTTTCGGCGTGATGGGGATTCAACTGTGCTTGATGTCGCATGGTATCGACGACAGAGAGGTTGAAGAAATAGAAGGTGTCAAATCTGTCAGTCATGAAATCACATCCGAAAGAAGGCAGATGTTTTCACTTGTCGCTGGCTACTCCCGAGAAACAGCCTACGAGCACATGCTGGAATAAGTCTCGCTACTTGGCTTGCTTATTCCTAGGTTTCTTGAGTAGCCTTTTCTTGGGCAGTTTAGGTTTCTTTACACGTTCCGCATCAGCCACTGCCAAAACAGAACCCAACACTAGATGCTACTCGCTATCGCTTTTAAGGTTTTGAGATGCTTACACGGGCATCCTCTGTGGAGGATTATCCAAGGAAGGAAAAGCCGTGATCCAAGAAACCCTAGGGTAAGCTATAATACCGCTCAAGAGCGAACAATCAAGTGCTAGTCAAGGTCAAATTCTATGGATGCAGAGATCGTTGGAGGCAACGAAGGTGTCTAGGTTTAAGGAAGATGCTGAAAAGATGGTCAATGTCTTGGGCTTGAAATGGGCGCCCATTGCAGCAAAGTTCTCGACTGAACCCGACGAAAAAGGAGACGGAACGAAGAAGCTTAGTGTGTGCAAGGCTTTTGACGTGGTCAGACGCGAGAATATCGTTCTCAACCTCTCCAAAGATAACTGTGTTTGCCCGGGCGGCCGACACTTCATCGGTCTGGAACCTCTTCCGGTAGAGGCTATTGCAGCAGTATTAACAAAGAAAGGGCACAAAGTCTACGAATCGATGGACATTGCTGTAGCTTCAGTGAATAAACAGCCACAACCAACCAAGAGGGGCGACTTCTTGATTTTGGCACGCCTTGAGAGGATTGAGGCAAATCCTGACATAGTTTTTCTCTTCACCAACCCTGCACAGGCCGAGAAAATTCTAGGATTGGTCTCTCTTAAGGGAGCAACCCCTTTCATGTACTATCCGGCGAGCAGCATCTGTTCAGCGGTAACGAACACTTTGGCAAAGGGAAAACCTGAAATAAACCTCATCTCAGCCTTCGAAAGACGGGGAGGCAAGTGGTCTCCGAACGAATTAATAGTAGCGTTGCCATGGAAGGATTTCAAAGCTGCTGTGGAAAATATTCCCCACTCTGGATTCGGAACAGCTCACACATCTTGAATGGAAAAGAGCTTCAGTCGCACACAAGCATTGTCTCGAACGTCCACGATACTTACTGGAACTGTTAGGTGCAGCCTCTTCAAATACACTTCGTTAATACTAGTGAATGTGCCAAAATGGTGTTATTTCAGGCTCCGAAGCAATTAAACCTGCTTACAAAATTAGTGACTGCGATTCTCGCTGCCTAAGATGTCCCAAGGAATAGCAAAGCAGGTCTGCCGCCAGCTTTTCTGTTTTCTCACACGATGCTCTAAGCTCGCCAAATTGTGAAAGATCCAATCCATGCTGCTTGCAGTCATGCTCCAAGTTCTTGTATTTCTTCCAAGCCTTCTTGCTTCTCAGGATCTGGGAATCAGTAAGCTTGTCAAGACTTTGTATGGCAGAATTCAAAGAGTCAGAACACTTGGCTTCTACACCATTGTTATTGCCGACCTGCGCCTCCAACAGGCTCATCTTTTCTTTCAGTTTCCCCACATTTTTCAGAGCCTTCGCATAATTCTCTGCAATGTCTTTCGTCGCCTTTTCAATGCGAATGCGGAGATCAGTGACTTCTGTCAATGCTTCTTTTCCCTCCCTGAATAGTGAAGTCAAAGGATATAGCATAGCTAAGTTTTTTGGTTTTCAAATCAAAAAACTATTTGTTCCATTCAAATCCTTGAGAACACCAGGAGCCAATAGGAGTTCAACAATATTATGGAAACATCATCTTCAATGGTTGAGTTTCTAGCCGGGAATGCACGGAAGAGAACCAGAGGTTTCTTGGCAAAACCTAGGAAGACTGAAAGAGTCTCAGCCGTGATCGTCATCCATGAGATATGGGGGTTGGTTGAACACATTAAGGATGTGAGCAGGAGACTTGCCGGCGAGGGTTATGTAGCGCTTGCTGTCGACCTGTTCAATGGAAAGACCGTCGCAAAACTGCAGGACGGCCGCAGACTGCGCGAAGGGATCACTGAAGACAAGGTTTTAGGCGACTTGAGGGGCGCGTTCAATTACCTTAAGACGTTGGAGTATGTCCGCCCGAACCGCATTGGCAGTATTGGCTTCTGCATGGGAGGAGGGTTATCCCTTCTTTTCGCTTGCCACAACACGGAACTTGCGGCTGCTACTGTATTCTATGGCAGGAATCCGTCGCCTATAGACTTGGTGAATAACATCCACTCTCCGATCCTCGGCAACTACGCAGGCGCTGACATGGCTATCACAGAGTCAGACATCAACCTTTTGAAGCAGGCACTGACCAGATACGGGAAAACTTTCGACATCAAAACTTATCCAAGTGCACCTCACGCTTTCTTCAACGACACCAAGGAAAGCTACAGACCTGAAGCCGCCAATGATGCTTGGAAAAGGACCCTTAGGTTCTTCGATCAATATCTGAATGCTTAACCCTGGTTTGGATTCTATCTTCAGCGTCTTGTATCTTGACCTTGACTGCTTTAAAGCAATCCCTATCAGATTACGATCCTGAGAACATGTGGCCGGGTGGCAAGAGAGTTGAAAAATCAAACAAGTCCATAATGGATCTATGTATAGAAGAAGGACTTAAGACCAGTGTGAGAGCCATCATGTTACGTGGCTAAACGTGTTCCTATGATAGATGTTGGCTAATCAATTTCGCCAAGTCTATGACTTCAAGACTGTATCCGCAGCTAGGGCAGGTTTTGAGTGCATCCGTTGATTTTGCTCCGATTCTCAGAGGAGTACCGCAATGGCAGCAATGATAAGTCAACGTTTGTCCTTTGTCAGCTAACTGTTTGACAAGACCGTCTAGAACGGAACGATCTGCTTTCTCAGGTTTTTCTTCGCTTCTCTGTTCATCCTCGATTTCCTCCTCCGTGTAATGGTCGCATTCTTCTGCTTGGACAAAATAGCTGTTTATTCCGATTGTTACGGGTGTCAATTTGCTTTCAGTTTTCTCACACAAATCTTCTCTGAAGTGTCTGCAGTTATCGCAATTCCTCTTCTTGTCATATTCCTCTCTAATCTTCCAGTAACAGTCAGCACAAATATGTTCACCTACTGACGGTACACTTAGTCCAGAACCAGCAAACTCCTTTCCACATCTACTGCATTTCATTCGCTTTCGTTCTTACTTTGGCGAACTTCTCTTTATTCATTTTGGAGAAACTTTCAGAAATATTGTGACGACTCAACAGGAGCGTCTGCTCAAAACACGTGGCACCTCAAAGGTTATCTAGTCTCTCAGTCAATCAGAATCAAAATGTGAGTGACATGGATTCAAAGGCCCTTCTGGAATACGGTCAATCAATTCGGAGTAGATACTTGGAGAAACTAGCGTCACTTCCTTGGGACAAAATCATCGAAAGTCGACGAGCCAGTTTTGATTCTCTTCGGAATATCTTGTTGCACACTGTTGACGCAGAAGATATGATGGTTAACTATGTAATTGCCGATCGGAGAAAAGACTGGATGTCGCGGAATCCGGAAGAATTCCATGATATGGACTCCCTTAGGAAACGCGCAAGGGACACTAAGTCAAGAACGAAGGCGTATCTGTCAAAATTGACGCCGACGGAGCTTGATAGACAAGTGGATTTCTCGAAGCCAGGAATGCCACCTATGCTAGTTCGGGTTAGAGGACATTGTTATTCAAGCAGCACTTGAGAACATCCACCACTTTGGCGAACTAATTGCCTTACTCTGGCAAATGGATATTGAACCTCCTCACATAGGATGGCTAAGCTACCTTCATGGAAAGTAGCGTTCTCAGCTTGACCGCGAAGTCACTCATATGCTCTAAAAACTTATCTACGTTCAATCCATTTATGTTGATTATATGATGAGCGTAGGTAGTATTGTAGCTATATTGTTTGGAATAGGTTTCGTCATTGCCGGTTGTGGCCTTTACGTAATGGCAAAACGTGCCTCTGCGGACCGTCGTTTCTTTCGGCTCGGAGCTTATTCCCAGATGATTGTGTTGTTTTTTGCAGGGATAGTGTTCATCATAATGGGCGTGCTATCAGGGTAGCAGATTAGAAGGTTTGCAGTTCGGAGACAAGTTTGAGGTATAAGCACTCTTGATTATGAAAAGTCTTCTTCGAGGCAGCGCTTGAAGAGACTGATTCCGATAAGACCCCGTTTCAGTTGATGATGCAGCATAGAGATCCAAGGGCCTATTTTCCGAAACAGTGTTAGACTATCTGTCGTAGGTGCGCACTGCCACCGAAGAACAACTAGTCCATTTAGGAGCAGAACACGTAACGCGGAAAAGACTAGAGCAAGCGTCTTCTTCTACAAACTATGACTACCAAAGGTATTGCTATCATGAATGTTGTAAGGGTCAGAAATGAATGAAATTCTGGGATAGCTGGAGATGCCGAGGTCAATCGGATCTCTACGGTAACGTGCGTTACGAGAAGGTTGTTGAGGCTGTCTGTTCGGCTGGTGTTGAAACTTCCTTTAAAAAGCAGCAATATTCCGCTCGTCTTGTCCCAATATACATCTATCGTGTTTATGGTTACGTAGTCGACTCCGGAGACGGAAGACGTACTATTGTCCATGTGGTTCAGGTGGTTTGTCAAGTCAAAAGAGCCAGAATAGTCAGTTAATATCGTTTCATTTATTTTGTACCCAGAGTAAGATGATGGAGGGAGGAATACTGGATCGCCAAGCTGCAGGTTACTGGCGACAAAAAACCATATGAAATAGTCAGTGTTCGGAGAAATGCTACCATTCTCAACGTTCACCAAGAATGTTGTGCTGTTTTGAATCGTGGTGGCATTGTACACCGCTCTTTCATATTGTATTGTTTTGTTATCTCCCAACACGTGTGCAGTCACATTCAGAATTGTCTGGTTTCCAAACCACGTGTAATCAACATCATTTTCGAGGTCGCTGATCAACGCCGTGTCATTTCCACTCATGGGATAATTTGCGCCTTTGTATTTCAGAGAATGGTCTAGAGAGAAACCCGGGCGCCTATCACTTGTGGAGCCAAAGCTCTGCCCAGTACAAACCATAAGAGATAGTAATGAAGCCCAGAATAGGAAAAGGATAGAGGCTACCTTCATCTTGCTTCGTTTATAACGATCTCTCACGTGGCTCTTATGATTTTTGGAAGAATCCTTTTTTTGGGGAATCTGATGTGGACAACAAGAGCGCGCGTAGTCGTGATACATGTGTATCCCACATCTGTACTCCTGTAACAGGCCTTTCCACTTAACGGGGTTGGGTTTGAACTCTCAAATGCTTAATATGGGTGATAGAATCATAGGTTTTGGTTCGAGGGTGGGGAGTTTGGAGGCCAGCACAATGAACAAAGTTGTTCTGGTGACGAATATGGGGAGCATAACGGTCCATTTGCATGACGACATGCCTATCACAGCGGGGAACTTCAAGAACCTCGTTAAACAAGGGATCTATGATGGCGTTCTCTTCTATAGAGTTGAGCATGGTTTTGTGATCCAAGCAGGGCCCGAAGGCAGTGGACGAGACGCGTCGATACCGACCATAAGAGACGAGTTCACTAGCCACAATAGAAACTCCAGAGGAACTATCGCCATGGCGAAAACAGACCAGCCGAACTCTGCATCAAGCGAATTCTACATAAACCTAGTTGACAACAACAGGCTGGACTCTAACTATTCTGTTTTCGGCGAAGTAACAAGCGGGATGGACACAGTTGACAAAATCGGCAGAGTAGAAACCGTACTTGACGAGGCGACTAGGATGCATAAGCCTCTGCAAGAAGTGAAGATTGCGAAAGCAGAGCTTATCAGATAGACGTACACCAAAAGAAAAGATAGACGAGTTGGGTATTCCGTCGCGGACGCCATGTGGGAACGATGCTGAGACTCGCTTCTCCGACGAACAGGCTTTCTTGCTGCAGTACTACTCTTCTGCTATTATTAGAGTCCTTTCCATCCCATCTCTGGTGGGTCAATGCCCATTTGCCAAAGAAGCGCGATCAATTCGCCTCTATGGTGAACTTCCTCTTCGAATACATGTATGAGGACATCTTCAGCCGTAATCTTAGCGGCCTTATGATCCTCGCCCGTGACAGTGTACTTTTTCTCGAGTCCCTCGGGGGACAATGAGTGAAGGTAATCGCGCATTCGCTTTTCAACGTGCTCCATATAGGTTCTAACTTCATCAAAGGTCCTGTATTCATCAAATTCTCTCTTAGAGTGAAGGTTTTCTTTCTGCAGGAAATCCAACCAATAATCCACTGCGCCTAGGGTGTGGACGAATATGTTCCTAATTGAGTTGAAGCTCGCTTCCCTATTCTTCGTAAACTCATTCCAAGACAGCCTAGCGATGCTTTCGAAATATCTGCGTCTCACAATATGATTGTACTCCAAGAGCTCTCTCACATCAACCATTCAAGACACTCCAGCCCATAACCACACGTATCCTTCTTGTCTAGCTATAACCTTTCCCCACTCCCCAGTCTAGAAACTCCGCAAGAGACAGAAAAAAAAGGATGTTTAGGAAGAAAACTGGTAGAACAAACCCATTCTTCTGAGTCTTCTTGGCATCATTCTTTGTTCTACCAAGTATCCGCTGATCATGATGGCGGAATAGATCGCTCCGTAGATCATTATGTCTACAATGAATCCTGGCCATGAAAAGGAACGGAACGAATAGCTTTCGAACGTGCGGGGCAGTATTACTCTCGACTCGTGTGTAAGCCAGGCAAAGGGTGCACCATAGTGGATTATCTTCAAAGGAAAATGCGCAGAATGCCATTCAAGAAATGTGAGGCCCTGTGGAATAGTGAACTCTTTCACTGCTGTAGAGTGTAGAAGCAAAAGTGAAGGCCAAACCCGCCGCAAGTACTCGGGCTAAGAACCAAGTTTTCATATTTAACCCCCCAGCATAGTATGGTTTTCTTCCTACTTCACCTTTTGCATAGGAAAGCCGTCTATACAGACAAAACCGCTTGCATGCACTCTAGCGCAGTTGCGAGGTTGTGGCTGGGTTCAACTGCGAGAACAGTTCGAACTGCTTAACAAAATGATCAAGAGCAACAAGGATGCAACTGCTTCGCGGAAGCTGTAAATAAAAGAGATGCTTAAGCGATTGGCAGAGTAGGGGACAGGTTTGACTGGACGATTGCGGTTTTTCGGACGTGTTGACACTATAGGTCACACGCTTTTGATTGCTGCTTGTTTTTTCTCATTTCTGTTTGTCTCAGTTCCGGTTCAGCTGGTCGTCACCGCTTCTGATGGCGATAGTTGGTCCATGTTCCGCCATGATTCGCAGCACACGGGTTACTCAGCTTCTCCGCGACTAAATGGTAACAGCATCCTATGGAGTTACACAACGTCGGTTGCGGTCGAGTCTTCTCCCGCTGTCACAGACGGGATGATCTACGTGGCTTCCGATGATGGAAACGTCTATTGTTTGGAAGCTTACACTGGAACCAAGATGTGGAACTCCACTATAGGCGCTCCAGCTCAGCATGTGTCTTCTCCCGCCGTGTTTAATGGGTTACTCTACGTCGGGTCATACAGTGGAGCTATTTATTGCTTGAATGCTTCGACCGGTGCACAGGTGTGGAATCTTGTGACAGGCGACCACGTCTATTCTTCTCCCACGATTGTCGATGGTAAAGTGTACATTGGAGCCTACGATGGCAGTGGCGTTAATTGTATTGATGGTTTGACTGGTGTCAGATTGTGGAACTACTCGACGGGCGGGCAGGTTTGGTCTTCCCCTGCAGTTTCCGGCGGCATAGTCTATGTGGGATCGATACAGGACAAAGGCATCTATTGCATAAACGCTTCCAGTGGGATGTTGCTGTGGAACTACACCACGGGTGGTGCCATTTGGTCTTCTCCAGCAGTAGCTGACGGCATGGTCTACATCGGCTCCAATGATAACAAGACCTACTGTTTGGACGCTACGACTGGAACGCTGGTTTGGAGCTACACGACAGGATACCTAGTTGAGTCTTCTCCTGCTGTTGTTGATGGCGTGGTTTATGTTGGATCACATGATGGCAACGTGTACTGCCTGAATGGGTCTAATGGAGCGTTGGTTTGGAGCTTCGCGACAGGCAGCATCGTGGGTTCTTCTCCGGCTTTCGCTGACGGCCGGTTGTACGTGGGGTGTTACGATAACAAGATCTACTGTTTGAATGCCTATACAGGGACACGTGTGTGGGATCGCGCAACCGGGGACTATGTGATTTCTTCGCCGGCAGTTGTTTACGGTAGACTTTACGTCGGATCTGCCGATGGCATGATATATTGTCTCGGCTGGAATGCTGCGGTCGTTGCTCCTCAGTTTGACTTGGTGGGAGAAGAACAAGTCGAGTTTGATGGAGGCGTAAACGTCACTTACACTTTTCGAAACCTGAATTTCAGCGCGACCGCCGGAACCGTTTGGCTGCCTGAGGAGAAGATTGTGTGCAATGTGCCCTTGGTCAACGGCTCATCAGGAACTCCCACTGGGAACCTGAGCGAACTTGGCTTGTCGTTTGACATAAACGGGGATGGGGATGTAAACGATGTTTTCATAGTCAGATACGTGGACAATTCAACTGCCGAAATAGACGGCGCCTTGGTTCATGCCCAACTGCCTCCAGGGCGAAGATTCTTGTATAACACTCTTGAAGGATACGGCGTCTACTATATTTATGACAAAACCAGTTTTAAGCTGGGTTCAAAGAATAACACCCTGCACAAAATCACTTTTCCAACAGGTGAGAACATAGGTTATGCAGAGTTCGGCTTGGACGCGAACCTCCGAAATCTCGATGGGCCTTGTTTTCAATTAACCATTGAGCAACTCTCTTCCACCTTGACGGGTGCACCGGCTGCCCAGCTGGGTGCCGTGAACTATAACGGAACGAATTTGCCAGTCGGATCAGCTTTTTCAGCGTCATCGCCTCACACTGGTGACGACCAGTGGCTGGTGGACAAGACCTACGCCTATCCACTTGGAGCCCTGCAGGCAGGCGACGTTTTCACACTGGACCTATCGATCAGGGGCGAACCCGGAACCTACCTATTGCTGGCAGACGTCAACTGGTCTCCTGACTTGGTTACAAGGTACAAGTACCCGAACGTCGACGCCATCACTCTCCATGGGACGGTGCATCAGAGCATACCGTTTGGAAACACGACTTATCCGGTTGACGTTTTCACCAACTGCACATTCCCGGGAAGCCTCGTATACGATTGGAGGGCTAAGGAGCTACATTTCAACGCTACACTGTTGGGCACGCTCGCATATTTCTGGAATGTCACCGTTCCGCAGGAGCTTATGAAAGGCACATGGACCGTTAATGTACCCGCCTCTCAAGGTAGCTTTATTGAAACTATGAATGATACACATGCGTTTCTCTACTTCACCACGGATGCTTCAGCATTACCTCCTGACTTCCTTTCTGGACAAGTGTCGATCAACAGCAGTTGGGGACTGGCAGACACGTTTCCTCCAAGGGTGTCAAACCAGCAAAGAAACCCGACGGGAGATGTTGCAGCCTCGGATCTGGTCGTGATCTCCGTTAACGCCAGTGATGTTGAGAGCGATGTGGCAAATGCAACCCTGTACTACTTGGCAAGTAACGCCACTTCTTGGTCCACAGAGTCGATGATGTTCAATACAACAACAAGTATGTACGAGGCAGTGATTCCTGGCCAGCAGGCTGGCTCACACATAGAATACAGAATAGTCGTATTTGACAACGCCGGGAACAATGTGACGCTGGAGTCTGAATACGCAATTGTAGAAGAAGCCTGGGCGCCCTCAGTGCAGGGAGCTGCGGTTGCAGCCGCTGTTTCTGTAGGAACGACTGCTGCGGTTTCTGCTCTGGCTTCAGCTGCGGGTAGTTCAGCGGGGCAAGCTAGCGGCAAGCTAGGTCAGAAGCTTGATGATTTGCTTCCTGACACTATGAAGAAGTGGTTGGCCGACTCGGTTTCTTCCCGCAGCAAAGTTGCGATCAGGGAGAAAATGGGTTCAAGATTCTTGTTGACAAGGGTGGAAGTTGTCTCGTATGCTGTGACTATGTCGATTCTCACTCTTGGATTTGCCTATGCCAAATCTGGATCGCCGACTCTAATATTGGAGTCGATACCGCTCATACTGGCGACAAGCATATTTGTGGACTTGTTAAAGGGTTATATTGTGACAGTCGTTACGCGTCAGATGGGAGTTTGGACGGAACACCGAGTTTGGTTTCTTGGGCTCGCACTGTTTGCTTTCTCTACACTAGTGTTCAGGGTGCCTTTTTCGTCTCCCAGCAAGCATGCACGCTACTCGCTGAAGATGACTCAACGCTTGGACGGGTTGCTCTCTTCCATTTCGGTCGTTCTAGCGTTCGCATTTGCCCTCATTTTCCTAGGTATATACTCAGTCGGGTTCACACTGATAGGCAACATAGGAATGATTATGTGTCTGACAGGGGTGTTGTTCGATACTTTGCCGATTCCTCCGATGGGTGGAAAAGGGATATTTGACTGGAACAAGATCGTCTGGCTCGGACTGTTCGCAGCGTCAATTACCTTTTATGGATTCGCGCTGCTATTGTTCTAGTAAAGCATGCGTTCGTGGCAAATCGGGATGGAATGGACAATACTGTTCACCTGATTGCACCTTTCCATACACATCAGCCCCAGACAAGAGGCGTCTTGAAACAATCCGCCGAGCAGAAAGAAACAGGTGGGCTATGCATTACACCGTCTTGGTTCAGCGCGCTACGGTACTGCAGAGGATAACATGCGTTATTAGTGTGATTCGCCGAAGTTTTTCGCGACTATTGCGATATCTTTGATGTCGATTCTTGAGTCACTGTTGAAATCAAAGTCAGAATTGTATCGTGGGCTCGGATGGCTTACACCAAATACCTTTGATACCTGAGCAACGTCTTTGATGTCGATTCTGCCATCAATATTGACGTCCCATTCTGGGACTATCAATACAACGCCGTCAATGAAAACGTTGTCCAGTGTGTATGCTTCACCCTACACGATTTCTGTCAAGGAGCTGATTAAGGCGCTAGAAGGACACAAGCAGATGGAGAGCAAGATAGTGTTCAGATAGTCCATACTTTCTACAGTTGATGATAGTGTCTCATCAGGACTTTCTTTCGTTCAGGTCGATGAGTTTAAAGGAAAGCGTCATGTCAGCGTATTCGGAGTCACATCTATGCGTCCCATTCAGACCGCGTTGCTGATCCAAGTGTTTCATTCTTTTGCCTCTGGAATCCTCGGGATTGCACTACCGATTATGATGAAAGAAAGACAGATCAGCGTTGTGACAGTAGGGTTTGTCTTTGCTGCGATGCCTATCATATTTCAGTTGGGAAGAATGCTCTTTGCGACTTTCTCCGATTTCTGGGGGAGAAAACTGTTCTTTATCTCTAGCGGCTTCCTCGCTGTTGCATCTGGCCTAATATATCATGCTGCTTATGCTCCGCTGGAGTACTTCTTCGGCAAGGTGGTTGAGGGAACTAAAGAGGGCACGTTGTGGGCTGTTAATCGTGCCTTTTTGCTGGAGCAAGGGGGTGGGCAATTGAAAGCGTTGATTCGTCTTCGAACCGTCGTCTATATCGCGTACGCCGTTGGAAGCTTTACGGCAGGCTATTTGATTGTTTGGATACTGTTCGAAGGAACAATGCTGCTTTGCGCGGCTTTTGGAGCAGCTGTGGTTCTAGTGGCGATGACTTTGGAGCGAGGAAAGAAGGAGGAGTTTGACCTTTCGAAGGCCTTGCGTTTTCTTGATTTTCGCAAGAAGGAGAAGCCGTTCAGGAGGTTCTTCATCCTGTTCTGCATGATGGGTTTATCTCTCGGACTCATCGGCGGTTTCGTGCTAGCTTGGTATCTTGATGCTAACGGGTTCAACCTTGAGATGATAGGCTTGATACTCGGTGCACAAGTACTCCTTGCCGGTGTGTTTTCGCATCTCTTCTCAAGAACCACGAGAACAAGACAATCGATACTCTTAAGTGGAGTTATGTTTGCCATAACATTTCTCGTTCTCGGTTTCGCGGGTCCATTTCTTGTTGCAGCCCTCATAGTCCTCTACGGTGCCGTTCAAGGGATTGCCAGTATCGGACAAGAGGCAATAGCATCTAAAATTAGTGACAAAAGATCTTATGGAATCGACATTGGACTCCTGTGGACTGGATTCCATATCACTGAATCACTCAGCTTGGCTTTGACCGGGATCATGATTTCACAGTGGGGCTTTGCTGCTCCATTTGGTCTAGCTGCTCTAACATACTCGATATTCGCAGTTGGCTCTTACTTCTCGCTCAGTGACTAGAGGCTCAGAACCTGGAAGCACGCCACAAGAACAGGAAGATGTTGCAGCATTCCTGCTTTCAGACCGCAGAATATCAAGAACACCTTCAGATCCACCCAACGCTTAGAGTCCAAAGACGAAAGGTACACTACAAGAGCCGTAATCTTGGGAAAAAGAAGACTGTGCCTCTATCAAATCGAGCTTCCAGTACATCTGCACTGCACGTAGAACCTGAAGCTGTGCAAGAAGAGAAAGGGACTATTATGGGGAAGACTACGGTGGGCCGAGAGAGATTTGAACCCCACCACAGTGGAGATGTCACCCGCAACTTCCCTTTTTTCTGTCTTTTGTGGTTGAATATTGGTTTTGTTCTGAGTGTTTGTGTGGTTTTGGAGGGGTTGCTTCAGGGTATTGATTCTGTGTTCATAAGTGTTTAATCAGGAAAAAGACATCAAGGACAACGTTACTGATGCGCGTGCGTGTAGTGGTATGTATGAAGTGTGGTTTGCATGGTTGAGTCTGTTGTTCAGTCACATGCCGAGATAGTTGTGGGCTCCGATGAGAAGAAGCTGATCCGTATCTTGCACGTTGACGACGAGCTTGGCTTGTTGAAGGTTGCGAAGCAATGCTTGGAGTTGCAGGGCCCGTTTCACGTTGACACTGCATGCTCTGTTGAAGAAGCCTTAGCGAAGCTTGAGAAGGAGCGGTACGACGCCGTGGTTTCTGACTATCAGATGCCCGGAAAAGACGGTCTGGAATTTCTGAAAGCGTTGAGAAAGAACGGAAACAGTATCCCATTTATCATGTTCACTGGAAAAGGAAGAGAGGAAGTTGCCCTTAAGGCGTGGAATCTAGGCGCTGACCACTACGTTAACAAGGCTGGTGATCCAGAAACAGTGTATTGCGAACTGGCGCATTGTCTGCGGTCTACCGTGGAGAAGCACTTCGCGGAAGCCCAGATGAAGGAAACAGTCCAGAAGCTTCACACATTATATCAGAACGCCGTTGAAGGAATCACGTATGTGGATCCTGAAGAGAACATTGTTTATGCCAACAAAGCGTTCGCAGACATCGTTGGTTACGAACAAGATCAGCTTCTAGGCATGAACCTGCACAAAATAGTCGACGATGAGAACTGGGCAAAAATAGAAAATGAGACGAAGCAACGTTGGCAAGGAGAATCCAGCCGCTACGAAGCCCAGCTCCGCAGACGCGATGGCACGGTTCGGAACGTTCTGATTTCAGGTGCCCCCACGCTTGATCATAATGGCCGATTCGTAGGCACAAGCGGCATAGTCTTGGACATCACAGAACGCAAGAAAGCGGAGGGAGAACTGCGGAAAAGCGAAGAACGCTATAGGTCTTACGTTGAAGTAACCGGGCAGCTGGGCTGGAGTACTAATGCTAACGGAGAGGTTGAGGAAGATATACCTGCATGGAGGAGATTTACTGGTCAGAGCCCTGAAGAGGTTAGAGGTTGGGGGTGGACGAAAGCCCTTCACCCGGATGACCTTGAGCACGCTACACAGGTATGGGAAAAAGACGTTGCAACAAGAAGCAGCTACGAGGTTGAATACCGCGTACGCAGATATGATGGAGTTTACCGCAACTTCCTAGCACACGGCGTCCCTGTGCTTAATGAGGACGGAAGTATTCGAGAATGGGTTGGTGCCTGTATTGACATCACCGAACGCATCAGGGCTGAGAAGACTCTGCAAGAAAGCGAGGAAAAATATAGAAGTCTGGTTGAGCTGGCTCCCGACGGCGTAGTGGCCGTGGATGCAGAAGGCATAGTCACATCGACCAACTGTAGTTTCCTGAAGCTAGTGGGCTATGGTTCTGAAGAGGAAATCGTTGGCAAACCATTCACGGAGTTGATGACCATGCGAATGGAGGACATTCCGAGATTTCAGGGGATGTTCACGTCTCTGATGAAGGGAGAATCACCTTCACCATCCGAGTTCCTTTATGTTCGGAGAGATGGAACGACTCGGTGGGCAGAAGTGCATCCTGGCTTATTGATTAAAGACGGCCATCCTGTGGGAGTTCAAGCAATCATGAGAGATGTCACTGAACGAAAGAACGCGGAAAAACGGGTTCAAGATAATCAACAAATGTTTGAACAGTTATTCATGAGTAATCCCGAGGCTGTAGTGTATGTAGACCAGAACGAAAGAGTCTTGAACGCTAGTCCGCGTTTCGCCGAGCTTTTTGGGTACTCTTTTGACGAAGTCAAGGGAAAATTCCTCGACGACTTTGTAGTGCCGGAGGACAGGAAGCAAGAGGCGTTGATGTTAGCCCAGAAAGGCAGGGAAGGAAACGTTTACTATGAGACTGTGAGGAAGAACAAAGAAGGTTCTCTAATTCCTGTGGCCTTGTCCTCTGCCCCGATCGTTCTTCAAGGCCAGCTTGCAGGCTGCATTGGCGTGTATAAGGATATTTCCGAGTTGAAGAAGACAGAACACGAGATGGCTATGATGAATGAAAAGTTGCGAGTTGTAGGCGGCTTGACTAGGCATGATGTTCGGAACAAGCTGTCTACGATAACAGGCAATGCTTACCTGCTGAAGAAGCAATTAGCTGACAACAAGGAAGTTCTTGGCAAACTCAGAGACATGGAAACAGCCGTTTCGCAAGTGACGAGGATCTTTGATTTCGCTAAGGACTATGAGATGTTGGGCGTCGAGGAACTGACATACATTGACCTGCAGAAAAGCGTGAACGAGGCCGTCCAGCTCTTCCAGGATCTGAAGGGAGTGAGGGTTTTGAACGAATGCCACGGCTTGACTGTTCTGTCGGATTCGCTGCTGCGGCAGCTTTTCTATAACCTGATCGATAATTCGCTGAAGTACGGCGAAAAGCTGAGCCAGATTAGGATTCACTGCGAAAAGGCTGAGGGAAACCAGCTCAGACTAGTCTATGAGGATGACGGCGTGGGCATTTCTCAGGATGCTAAACCCAAGCTTTTCGACGAAGGCTTCACCACTGGGAAAGGTTCAGGCTACGGGCTATACCTGATTAGAAGGATGATGGAGGTCTACGGCTGGACGATTCAGGAAACTGGAACTCCAGGCAAAGGAGCCCGTTTCACGGTGACTATACCTGAGAAAAACCAAAACGGCAAAGAAAACTATCAACTTCACTAGTCGGCACGTTCAGCCATAACAGTAATCCCTAACCTTTTTCCAAAACAGGTAGACTTTTGTCTGCATTAGGAATCCGCAGATCCTTACGAGGTTCGCAAGCTTTTCCAAGTCTGCGGCCATTACCTCTCTAGCGCGCCAGCCCGTTGCTAAATTCTGAAAGTTGACATTTTAATGTTTAAGCATGTTTGAGTCTGAATATCTAGGGTGAAGGATGGAGAAACCTGAATTCTCATGCGCCATCCTGTCTAAGCTGAACTTGGATGATATCGAGAAAGTTGTCAAGGAAGCTTACCATAAAGAAGATGGGCCGGGCAGGCCGCCCAGGAAACCGATGGGCATATTCAAAGCGTTAATCGTGAAGAGGCTTCAGCAGATTCCCAGCGAGAGGGAACTTTGTCGGCGGTTATGGAAAGACGATAACTTGAGAGAGCTCTGCGACATCGAAGCGGAACAGAGCCCTTATCATCCATCGCAGTTGTCGCGGTTCAAGAAACGCGTCGGAGCCAGAAGGCTTCAAAGAATAATGAACAAGCTGCTCAAGGAACTGTTGAAGAGAGGCGCCATTGGCGGTGAAACCGTAGTGTTGGACGCTACCTTCGTCAAGGCTTACAGTAGAAGAGACCCGCACGAGGACAGTCGTGGAAAGTCGGACCCTGAAGCCAGGGTGGGCAGGAACGGCAAAACTTTCGAACTTGGCTACAAGCTGCATGTTGCAGTAGACGCGAAATCTGAGCTACCTATAGCAATTATCGTCGCTTCAGCTAATGATAATGAGAAGAAACATGCTCCTGCACTCCTTGAAAAGGCTCTTAAGGCAACCGAAGGCCGTGTGAAACTGCTTGTTGCCGATTCGCAATACTCTAGCAGAAACCTGAGGGATCAGGCTTCCTCTCAGGGAGTTAGGGCTGTCATTCCTTTTCCTACAAATCAGCTGCGAGGTCAGAAAGGATTGTTGAGAGTGGACAAGTATTTTAGAACTCATGGGCCGATTTATGAGAAGCGGGTTTACAGGTTGCGGTCTTCGATTGAACGGGTGAATTCTAGGCTGAAGGACCAGCTGAGTCTGGAGAGGCATAGGGTCAGGGGTCTTGGGCGAATTACCGTACACGCGCTGCTCTGCATGATCGCCATGCTTCTAACGGCAATGATAGCTTTAAGGCTGAACAGACCCGAAAAAACCAGATCCATCACCATGCTAGCAACATAGCAGAAATTAACACAAACCAATCGAATTAGCAACAAGCTGGCGCGCTCTGTAAACGTTGTGTGGTCCATCAGGGCGCGCATTATGTTACCCTCGATCAATCGAACGAATCTTTAGGCTTGGCGGCGAGAAGAACAAGGACCCAGTGACGCGGAAAAAATAGTAATAGGAGAAATATGACCTACTTGTTTAGGTGTTCATCAATGGACTTGGAAGATTCGCTCAGCAAAACTCTTTGTTATGTTTACATGGGTCAGCAAACAGGAAATAGGGGTCTATTGAAAAGTGACCTTGAATCGTATGAGAAGACAATCCTGAAGCGATCAGGTACAGCTAGCGATCTAGCTGAATTAGGACTAGTATTTGAATTTCGTGTGAAATCATTACATCGCTATGGAAAATCATCGTGGCAGGAAGAGCTGGTCTTCTTAAAAACCTCGATCAAAGGCGCAGAGAAAGCCCGGGAAATCATGCTAGATATGGCTGAGACCAGCGATGTGGCTGCTCGTCTTGAGACAATTCCTTCAAGAGCTGAAGACTCCATGCATCTCCTTGAAGAGAAAACTGATATTTTAAGTGCAATAATCCCCTACAAGGCCTTTCTAGGGAAGGATGGAAAGTTTCATAGAGAAGGGAGGGTAATGTTGAATCCCTACGCGAAAAACCCTTTGGGTTTAGATTCAATCAAAAAGGTAGAAAAAGCATTTTTCAAATAGTGCATGGAGCTCTCAATTGCTTGTCTGTTTAAGCCCAGATCTTGTCAGCTTCTTCTTCACGTTCCAATCTGCGGCTCTCGGCTCTGTGAACATATTCAAAAGGCAAAGATTTTCGTTGCAGAGCTTCCTTAAGAGTAAACGGATTCAGCGCGCGTAACCGGTTCTGACGGGGTTGTGTCCGAGGGAATCGTTTGCCCGCATGCTAAGATGCTAATCTAACAACATCTTCGTAGTTCTGCAGGAACTTGTCTTTGTATATCATGTCTGGTGGAATCGCTAAACTTGGGTTAACCTTGGTTCTTATGAGCCTACACCCTTTCCTGATGTAGACAGCGTTGCCTATCACCGAAGTTGATTCAATGCAAGTAGGGTTTTCACGACTCGATTCTACGACAACTTTCCTGCCTAGAATGCTGTCTGACAAATTGGCGCAATCTCCAATCTTTGCAGCATCCATGATTGCTGAGCCTTTCACGTTGACGTGTTCACCGAGTATGCAAAAATTGTCAATGCTTGAATCTGAAATCTTTGAATAGTCACCTATTCTTGTGTGTCTGCCAATTAAAGCAGCACCATCAATGCACAACTTGTTCTCTTTATATTTTCTGACTATATCCTCCCGCCTTTTGACAGACTCTTCGCTGTATCCTTGAACCCAAACGTTTCTGTTCGGCAAAATTCTTTCTTCCAAGACTCTCATGTCCAACTTTCCATGGAGAAAGTCATGCATCGCCTTTAGATAGCTTTCTGGGCTCCCGACGTCGTACCACACTTTTAGTTCATATCCATAGACTGGAAATCCTTTGTCCACCAGATACGGAATGAAATCAAAACCGAAATCGAGCCTCCTCCTCTCCTCAGTTATCTTCTTTACTTCTTCGCTTTCAACTATCTTTCTGACTTCTGGTGAAAGCAGGTAGATGCCAGCGTTGGCAAAATTGCTTGGTGCTTTCTCCTCTGAAGGCTTCTCGACAAACCTCTTAATCTTCAGATCTTTGTCTAACCCGGCTATTCCATATTCTTCTACCTTTTTTACCCTCGTTAAGGCAATGGTCATCATTGCTCCTCTTTCTTCGTGCCTTTTAGTGAAGTCGTTCAGATCGATGTTGAAGAGGTTGTCTCCCTGTACGACGAGGACCGGATCCAGAACATCATAGTATTCCACGTTTAGCCTGTAAGAATCGGCGCTTCCCAAGTCGTCTAGGTTGGGTTGATGTCTGATGTGCACTCTCGGCTCGATCTTATACTTTGCTGAGAACCCAACTCCTTCTCCATATTGATCGAAAAGGTTCGAATAGTTGGTATAACCACACTCTCCGAAAATGAAGTTCCTCACGCCTTGTTCAGCCAAGGTTGCCATTGAGAATTCGATTAACGGCCTATTCAAGAACCTGACACAAGGCTTTGATATGTCGTGTGTCAGGGGCATTAACCTCTTAGCCTGACCACCAATCGGAATAAAGCATCTTAGTTTTTCTAGGTTCATAATTATAATCTAGGCCGAAACGCGAATTTATGTTTATGTAACCTGCCCGCGCTACCGACCCACGCTTTTTGCTAACACCTACCAATTCATGAAAACACAAAAGGCTCGGTTGGCTTAACTTATGCAGGTCTCACTGCCTCAGGAAACGTTCTTCCACGCGTTCCAATAAAACGTTTTCTCTTGTTGTAGGCCAATGCTGCTAATACGATGCCAATAAGAATCAACGCTCCGCCAAAGAGCTGGATTGGTCCAGTCGTAGAGGTCAGTTCAGGACACATCACTTTTCACTAGACTCCTTTTCCAGATTCCACGTTGTCCATCCCTCAGCATACTTGTTCTTGCGTCTATCGTAGCATCTCTGACAAAGAAACAGGGTATTCCGTTCAGGTTTTTGTTCTATCAGTTTCACAGCAGCAGGTGCTTTCACACACGACTCGCAGACTATCACGTTTCAACCTCTGCAAAAAAAGCTGACGTCAACGCCTTTTTCTGTGTTGCCATGATAATCTTGCTGCCTTTGACTTCTCTCACCGTTTCTCCAGCCATTCAACCATGCTCACTTCTTTGACAACATTCTTAACTGCTTCGCTAGAGCGCTAAGGAGAGGCTTTATCAGCTAGCGGCTTCATCAATAGCTGAAATACCATCGTTATAGGGACCTGGAAAAGTGGTTGAGTCAGAAGCCTACTTAATGAGACAGAAAATTGCCTACTTCTCAATGGAAATTGGGCTGTCGAATAACATTCACACATACAACGGAGGATTAGGGATCCTCGCGGGGGACACGATAAGATCAAGTGCAGATCTGAAAGTTCCTCTGGTGGGAGTTACGTTAGTTAGCAAGAAAGGACATTTCAGACAAGAGATAACCAGTGATGGGAAACAAGTAGAACATCCCGACCCATGGGAACCCTCAGAGCATATGCAGTTGCTTTCCACAGAGGTGAAAGTGCAAATTCAGAAAAGAGACGTAACCATCAGACCTTGGCTTTACACGGTGAAGAGCCAAACAGGCGGAGTTGCTTCTGTCTATTTTCTCGACGCTGATTTAGAGGGGAACAACCCTGAGGATAGGGAGATCACTTCCTTTCTGTATGGCGGGGATGAAAGATACCGCCTCAAACAAGAGATTGTTCTTGGAATCGGCGGCGTGAAAATACTGGACGCCTTGGGTCTAAGAGTTCGCAAATACCACATGAACGAGGGCCATTCCAGTCTCCTCGCCCTCGAGTTGCTGCAAAAGAATGGTATGGACATCGAGAAAGTTAGAAACCTATGCGTTTTCACCACGCATACCCCTGTCGAGGCAGGACATGACAAATTCTCCTACGATCTGGTTCGAGAAGTGCTAGGAGACACCGTACCCCTCGACGTCCTGAAAAAACTCGGCGGACAAGAAAGGTTAAACATGACGCTGTTCGCTCTCAACCTGAGCAATTATTATAACGGTGTAGCCAAGAGACACCGAGACTCTTCAAAAGCGATGTTCCCAGGATATGAAATCCGCGCCATCACAAATGGAGTCCATTCGTACACTTGGACCTGCGAGAGCTTCAGGACCCTTTATGACAAATATTTTCCAGGATGGGCAAATGAACCTGATTTGCTTGTAAGAGCAGACGGGATTCTTGATGAAGATGTTTGGCGAGCCCACGAGGAAGGAAAGAAGGTGTTGATTGACTACGTCAACAATGTAACAAATGCAGGTATGAATTACGACACATTGACGCTAGGATTTGCGCGAAGAGCAACCGGCTATAAAAGGACGGACTTAGTGTTTTCAGACCTAGAAAAACTGAAAAAGGCAAATGGAAAAGGCAGAATCCAGTTGATCTTTTCTGGAATAGCCAATCCCAAGGATGATTCTGGCAGGAAACTGATCGAACAGATATTTGGCTACATGCAGAAGCTGAAAGAAGAGATAAAGATTGTTTATCTAGCAAACTACGACATGGACCTCGCGGCCAAATTAGTCTCAGGGGTTGATGTCTGGCTAAATACACCCTTGCGGCCCTTAGAGGCTTCGGGCACAAGCGGAATGAAGGCGGCCCACAACGGGGTCGTAAACTTCAGCGTCTTGGACGGCTGGTGGATTGAAGGTTGGATCGAGGGCGTTACAGGCTGGGCAATAGGACCACAACCGAACGAAAATGTTTCGGCGGAAGAAGGCCGAAGGAGAGAGCTAGATGATCTCTACAATAAGCTAGAATACGTAATTGTTCCGATGTTCTATAGCAGGAGAGGCGAGTGGATAGAGATGATGAAGAATTCAATCGGGAAAATCGCTTACCACTTCAACAGTCATAGAATGATGCAAAGATACGCAACTGAGGCCTATCTATAACTTCAATTGAGACTGAATCAAAAATTCAGAGCAAAAGATCGATATTCTTATCCTAAAAGCGATCGAACACCTACACTGGGACTTTTGCCATGGATATAATTAATGCTCGATTAACAAATCATGAAGTTGAAGATTTTAGATAGTATTCAGGAACCAATTGCACAGAGAGATAGGGATTGATGCTCCAAATGACTGAGTCTGAGACCCGTCCACTGATTTAGTCGATCTTCTTGTTTGGAATCCATTCATCCATAAGGCAAGCGGTGACACAAAAACTGCGGCAAGACTTGAAGAATTCATGCAGTCACCTGGCACTAGAATTATGAGGTTCCGACCTATAATGTTGAAGGTGAAGCCAAACCATGAACACCGTTGGTTAGGACAATTGTACTTGCTTCAATCGATTGCCTGCGGAATCAGTCAAAGAAGTAATCTTCAAACAGAAATGGTCCGACGTCCGAAAACGCAACGTCATAAACTCTTACAGCCTATTCCTCAAAATCAACGGCCTACAATGGGACAAACCCAAGGTCAGAGTAACACAGAAATTCCCATTCATACCAACTGAGCAGGAAATCGACAGTCTAATATCAGGCGCAGGAAAAAAGTCTCAACCTTCCTACAACTGCTCAAAGAAACAGCAATGAGAAGCGGCGAAGCCAAAAGACTCAAATGGACCGACATAGACTTCCAAAGACGCCTACTGACACTAAACGACCCCGAGAAAAACGGGTTGCCAAGGCTGTGGAACAACCCAACATCGAAACTCCTAGACATGCTCAACGCGCTCCCAAGAAACAGCATCTACATATTCGGCAACCCCACCTCAAACACCATCAAATCCACCTTCACCAAAGCCAGACGCAGAATAGCCAACAAACTCCAGAACCCACGACTACTCCAAATCCACTTCCACACACTAAGACACTGGAAAGCAACCATGGAATACCACAATACCAAAGACCTGCTCCACACAATGGCGTTCCTAGGCCACAGGAAAAGCGACACAACCCTAATGTACATCCAGCTAGACCAGAAACTCTTTAATCAGCCCAGCGACTCTTTCATAACGAAAATAGCCCACAACGTCGACGAGGCCACAGCTCTAGTCGAGGTCGGTTTCGAATTCGTCACCGGCGAGTACGATGATGGCGGAAAACTCTTCCGCAAACGCATATAGAAATGCTGTCGACAGCGGCAAAGCCCCAGAAGCGGCAGATTTACTGCGAGAAGAACCGGAACGTCTCCAAAGTGGAAGGAGCCGGTTACAGGTGGCCGGGATGAGGTAGCTTGGTAGCCTATAGGCCTGTGGAGCCTAGCGCCCGGGTTCAAATCCCGGCCCCGGCCCTCCAACGCTTCAGCTAAAACCTAATAGGTCAAGATTCACTCTTCTAAGCCAGTAGTCGAGCGAGGTCTACCTGAAAGTGCAGAGGAAAAGGTTGGTCTTCCCGTTCTCCGCGATAGTCAACATGGATAAGCTTAAGCTAGCTATATTGATTAACGCGATCAACCCAAAGATTGGCGGTCTGCTTATAAAGGGACCTAAGGGTTCAGGCAAGAGTACCGTTGCTCGTTCTCTGGCTGATGTCCTTCCAAAGATTGAGGTCGTCGAAGACTGCCCGTTCAACTGCAACCCGAAAGACCTTTCCAACATGTGCCCATCGTGCAGCAGCAAATACGTGAAGGGCGAGAGGCTGCAGACAAGAGAAAAGGAAATGGCAGTTGTAGATCTACCTTTGGGTGCGACAGAGGATAGGGTCATCGGCAGCATAGACGTGGAAAAAGCCATAAAACATGGAATAGGAGCACTGGAGCCTGGAATCCTCGCCGAGGCAAACCAGAACATCCTCTACGTGGACGAAGTCAACTTGCTCCCCGATCACATAGCCGATGATCTGCTAGACGTTGCGGCCACAGGATGGAACGTCGTTGAAAGAGAAGGAGTCTCAGTGCGCCACCCATCGCGTTTCATATTCATCGGAACCATGAACCCTGAAGAAGGAGAGCTAAGACCACAACTCCTTGACCGATTCCCCCTATCAGTTAGGGTTGGAAACATAACATCAGTCGAAGACCGTGTTGAAGTGATCAAGAGAAACCTAGAGTTTGAAGCCAACCCAGAAAAATTCCAAGAAGAATGCTTGCCCATGCAGAAAGACCTGCAAAACAGAATAGAACAAGCAAGAGAGACTCTGAAGCAAATAACTCTCTCAGAGGACCTTCTGAGAAGCATCTCCGAGGCCTGCTTAAGCTTGAAAGTTGACGGACTTCGCCCGGACATCGTGATCGCAAAAGCTGCCGCAACCCTCGCTGCATTTGAGAGCAGAACTAAGGTTACTCCTGATGACGTTGCAGTCGCGGCTGAACTGGCTCTGGGCCATAGAACGAGAGAAGGAGGATTCCTAGAACCCGCGACACCTCAAGAAATCGCGCATGTCTTCGCGGCTTCGACAAAGAAAGTGTTCCAATTCGAGAAGACCGGCGAGACAACGAAAGAAGACATGTCAAAAAGGAAGTTCCTCAAGGGAAAATCGGTTTTCTGGGTCAAGAATGACGCTGAAGAAAAGGAAGAGGAAAAAGCGCAACGCGAAGGCAAACTGAAGAAAACCATTCAGAAACAAAAAACCAATCTCATGTTTCTGTTTGGCAGGCTTACTGGCGGAGTTTGGGGGATAGGCAAACGACTGAAGAAGAGCCCAAAAGATGCACCTGTGACCGATGGGCTTCAGGTTGGCAGCCACAAGCTCCGGGGAGAAACATACGAGGACAAGTCAGTCGGGGTCAAGAAAGGCCCCGACAAAGGCGTTCTTACAGTCAGCGAAGTCGCGAGACACACTGAACTTTCAAAGGGTTTTCCACTAATAGACAGCTTTCAAAGGAAAATCATCTCTCCATCTAAGTTTTTTCTGAAAATGGGAAAGGCGAAACCAAAGAAGAGAGGCGCTTTCGCAGGCAGGCATTCTCGTTCAATCACCACTCTCCAACGTGGCAGACCATACGGGTGGAAGATCCCACGTGGAAAACCTGTGGACATACATGTTCCCGCTACGGTTAGGGAGGCAGCCCGAAAACAGGGAAGCCGTGCAAAGCCGTTAGAAACTGCGTTAAGCATCTCACTTGAAGATGTGCGGGAAAAGCTAAGATCATGCAAAGCTCCCTTGACGATGATTTTCGTGGTCGACTTGAGCGGTTCGATGCTTCTCAACCTTGGAGCTGTCAGAGAGGCACTGCTCAAGCTTCATGGCGACGCGTACAGAGGCAGGGATCGTGTCGGAATAGTTGCCCTCAGAGACTTTGGCGCCACGGTTGTCCAACACCCAATAACAAACCTGAGAGTCGTGGCAAGCAAGCTTCAAAGCATGCACGTGAGCGGTTTCACGCCGTTAGCTGCAGGCATGCACAAGGCCTTGGAGGTCTTTAAAGAAGCCAAACGGAGAGATCCAGTGACCGTCCCTGTTATGGTGTTGATAACTGATGGCAGCGCCAATATCCCCTTGAAAAGAAGCATTGAGACGGGCAAGATTCGACAAATAGACGAGGCATTGGCAGCTGCCAGAGAATATGAAGATGTAGCCGTAACTGACGTTTTCACCGTTTCAAGAATGCTTAGACGCGAAGGAGTCCATGTGATCGCGGTGAACACTAACGCTCACATGTACGGACGGGAAACATATGGCTTCTTAGTCACCGAACGCATAGCCTCATTAACCAATGGAATCAACCATACTTTTGGCACATTGATGCCCGAGAAAGAAATGATAGAAAACATGATTGAACAAATCAGAGGAGACCAGAGAGCCATAATGGGCGAAAAGAGAATAGGATAGGACGCACCACAGAGTCATATTGGAGGTTCAGTAAGCCTCTTCGCCTCAGAGCTCATCTTCACCCATTTTTCGAACTCTTTGGATGGCGGATCAGCTTTGAACAGCTTCTTCCGTTGAGCTTCTAGGAAACTGTCAGGCAATCCTAGAAATCTGGCTGCAGTTACTATTGTATGCTCAGCTTCGAATGCTCGATAGAAGACACCAGTTGATTTCTCCTCCCAATTCTCGTCTCTGAGAATATGATGCTCCAAAACTATCGTTGGAATATGTCCCGCAAGCTCTTGCAGATTTTCAAACCCAGTCTTTATTTGTCGCTCATCCATTTTGAAGCCGGCTAAATAAGTTGGCGGTCCACCCAGCAACAGAACTGCTGGATTCTCGTTCATTATAATCTCAAGAGTAGATGTCGAAATCGGACCTTGAACATCAGGCGCAAACATAAACTTCTCACCATGACATTCGATTGTAGTCATCAACACCCATCCCAATGCCGAATCTTCGGGGCCATGGAAAACCGGACGCGAAAACTTGATTCTAGTGTCATTGAACGTGAAGGTTCGGCTATCTGCGATTTCGATTTTTCGCGCATATCGTCCGCCAGTAACCTGAAACAGCCAACCCCTACGCCTCTGACTGGAATTGATGCTTTCCCTCGGATTCTTGATCAGAACCAGTTTTCCCTCGTAAATCTGTCGCGCTGTTTCAGTAGCTTCCGTCCATTGACTTAGCCGATCCTCGTAAGAAGGCGTGTGATGGTCAAAGTGATAATGGCTCAACGTGACCACTTCGCACTTGGCTGCAAATTCAGCGATTCTCCTCCGACAATCAGCGATTGCTCTGAACTCTTGCGGGTGGGGTGGCAGACCAAAACGATTTGGACAAAGCGAAATCCCAGCATCAAGAAGAATCCTCGCATCTGGAGTCTCAACGTATGTGCACATGGATCTGACACCAAGGCTTTCGGCAGCCAATGGAACAACTCTGATGTGATCTAGCATGCTTTCCATCATGACGATGCATGTAAGCTATATCTTTTTATTTTCGACTCTGATAGTTCCCCATGGTGGGCGATGACGACTCTGGCCCCATTGACTTACCGATGATTTGGATCTTGAGTGCGAGAGCTCGCCACTCTGCAAATTCACCGAACAAACATCCGGCTCTATTGGTTACTCGTCTTAGGCAAGTGAAAACTAACCAGATCATTGACGCTCTTTCACGCATTTCTCTCAATGATTCAGAGGATTCTTAGTCAGCTTCAAGAATTCCGCGTATATCACTTCGCCTCGAGATCTTAACGCTTCTGGCAGATTCGGATCGTCGTCAAGTACACTCTCCTCGTGCTGCCTTAGTCTGAGCTTTGCCCAGTAGTAGTCTTTCCTGTGCAGAGCGTATCTAAGCTCTAGTTCCATTGCGGCAAAGTGAGCTTCGTATATTACGGTTTTAGGCGAATCAACGATCACTCGTCGGTCAATGATTTTGCCCATCTTTTTCAGTTCGCGCATCTCTGCCAGTTCATGCACCATTAGATAGTCGTTGCCGAGAACGTCTGACAGCGTCGTTGGATCTTCGGAGAAGATTTCCCCGGTCATATAGTCATGAAATTCTTTTGCGTAGACATTTTCCGCTTCATAGCCAATCTGTTTGAGCGCTCTTCTTGTTTTCCTTATCTTCGCATCTATTTCTGGCATCGCAAGCCATGCCTTCTATTTCTCCTCTGGAGGCTTTTCCCATATCTCAAGCCTCTTTTTCTTGAGATCCCTGCGTTTTCTATGCAGAAACCTGTAGACTGTGGCGTGCATGCTTCCCCTAACTAGCATCTGCACTGCTTCGCGAGCTACTTCTGCCTGCTCAAAGGTTCCAATCAGGCTAACAGTGTAGCCATACACGGCAACGTTGGTATCAGTCAACTCCTCAATTATACCGCGAGTCTTGCCGTTCATACCTATAATTCGGCCTTTGACTCGTTTGATGTCAGAGTCTGATCGTCCGAAAGCAGTTCTCAAGTCCATAACGTCCAAGATTGCTTCTTCATCACGTATGAGGCGAAAAGCGTGCTCGGGCGAGAAACCCCGTCCCAACGCTGTTACGACGTCTTTTGCTTTGAGAAGCAAAGATGGGTCGGTGGCTTTCTCGGCAAGAGTGATTGTGATTCCGCCCGTTTCGCTGTCAATTTGAAGTTCAACTGAAAGCTTTTTTTCAATGTTCTTTTTCGTCGTTCCCTCTGGTCCTATTAGAACTCCAACACGTTCTTCCGGTATCTTTAAGAATGTATTAGGTTTTGCCATGGCATGTAACCTTCTTATAGCATTCCTCAATCGGAAGCACTTTTACGTCTAGCTTGCTAAAAAACCTATTCACGTTGGCGAGATCTCTACGCAGAAGAAAATCGGCCATCGGGTGAGAGAGACACACGGCCTGTGACACGTCAAACAACACGGGTCGACCTCTCCAGATCATGATGTTGTATTCGCTTAGGTCTCCATGGACGAGTTCAGCTTGACGGTAAAGTCTAGTTAAATAAGTCAAAATGGTCTGGTAGATTCCTGACGGATTCTTTACATGTGCATCCTTTAACAGGGGAGCGCTTACACCATCTTTGCCGATGAATTCCATGATAAGAACGTTGCTTTTCACGACCACCGGTTTAGGCATCCTGACTTCAGCGTCTTCGGCTTGTCGAAGATTCCTGTATTCTTTCCTGGCCCAAGTGTATATCAGGGAGCGGGTGTCATGCTTAACACTCTTAAACCTAGGATCTCCCTCAATGTACATAAGCATCCCCTTTCGAAACTCCGCGGAAACCGTCAGGTAGATCTTGACCGCTAAGTCTTTTCCTTCACTGTCCTTCGCCCAGTATACGCGTGATTCTTTTCCGGCGCTGACAACCCCATGAATCTCACTTATGGTGCCATCATTCATAAAATCGTAAATTACCATCAAAGTGGAGCGGTCGAAAACTTCTTCCAAAACCTCGTATTCTTCGCTTCGTTTCTCCTTCATCAACTGCTCGGTTTCAAAGTCCTTTTCCTTCTTAAGCAGCTTTTTTTCGACGCCTTTTCTAAAAGACACTTAACCCTATCCATCCACGGTTACAACAAAACTAGATGGTAATGTACCCTTTCCTGCGAAGTGTTTCAGCCTGCCCACGCGTATAACGCCAGATCAAGTCACCACGCTGGTCTGACTGAAAATCCCAAGGCGAAACGAGCACAACGTCCCCCAGACGTATCCAAACGCGCCTCTTCATCTTGCCCCGTATGCGGCACAAGCGCTCTTTACCATCCTGACACTTAACCATCATGCGATCAAAGCCGAGTAGCTTGGTGGCCACTCCCAGAATACTGCCTTCTGTGGGGTAGACCATCGCGCTCAGTTCTCCTTCGCTTCTGACCTTCTTTTTACCCAACCAAGCACCTCAAACAGATATCCAATTTCATAGTGATGGTGTCACCTTCCTTAAAAGCTATCCCCAACAAGACTAATCAATCACTGCTCACTTCTCAACACATTCCGATTCCTGCCAAAGCTTAAGTCCATAGACAAGGTTTGAGACCAAAAGGTGCCTTGCTACATGGAAGTCTATACGCATGAAGATCAGTCGGTGAAGCAGTTCCTAGACAAAATAGCGAACTACACGCGGTTAGCCAAAACCATGAACCTGCCGTATTGGATTTTCATTAGCGACTCGAACCCTGTAGGTGTGGTTACAATTGGACAAGAACCAATACAATTACTAGCTCCCATCGGAACACCAATGGCAGTAATCCAGATGACAGACACCACGATGCCTGCACAAACGATTGAAGAGTTCGCAAGAAGAGAACAGTCGAAATAGCTGAAATCAAGAACAACAAACTGTCCTCTGTATTCATTGAATTATACTACGCTTTTTGACTTGTTCTTATCTCAGAAACCTCGTTTATATCATTTCGCAATATATACGATATAGCTTAGCTACCAGAGAAGATGCTTATGGGATCTAACATGATGAGCCAAGAAAATAGCCACTCTTGCCTAACACAAGTCGTAATTGCAGCATTAAACGAAGAACCAGGCGTAGGACTCACGATAACCGAACTTTCAGAAAACCTGCATTCTCACCGCGTTCTTGTGGTTGATGGTAACAGCCGTGACAGGACTGTGGAAATCGCAAAAGACAACGGCGCAGACATCGTCTTTCAAGATGGCGTCGGCAAGGGAGACGCTATATCAAAAGCGCTAAAATATCTGAACCACAGTGTTGATTACGTTGTTCTAACAGATGCTGACTACACATATCCGGCAGAGTATGTACCGGAAATGATCGAGATATTGGAGCGAAACCCGCACGTGGGCATGGTTTGCGGAAACAGATTTAGCAGACAAATAGACGAAGGAGCAGTACGCAGCTCCTTCTATTTTGGAAACAAACTTTTGGCCTTTGCGCACAACCTACTTAACGGCATAACCTTGAATGATCCGCTGACTGGCTTGCGTGTTATTCGTGCAGAAATTCTCCGAGATTGGACGGTAAGATCAAGAGGTTTTGATGTTGAAGTTGAACTAAACCATCAGGTGAAAAGGCAAGGATTCAAAATTGTCGAAGTGCCAATTAAGTACCGGGTAAGACTGGGCGAGAAAAAACTGAAAATAAAGCACGGTGCAACTATTCTGAAAAGGATATTATTGGAAACCACTTGCTAGCTAGAAGGAGAAGTATTAAACTTGAGATGCTCGGTTTGCAACGGAAAATCGGATATAGATATGAACCCGAAGGAAGCTTGGTGCCACATATGCGGCTGGAACGAAATTTCTCGCAGAAAATAGCATTCTGGCAAAAAGTAGTTTGGAAGGGGAGACTTTTTTGCTGAAGAATTATGTTTTTCATTTCAAGATTGCTGTGCTTGCTGCAGTCTCGATTTTCCTATGTTTCTCTGCAGCATCAACTAAACCAGTCTCTGCAAGTGGAGGGTCCATCGTGATGGCAAATTACTATCCAAATGACGGAGGAACATACGGGTTTATTGACCGTTTCTTAAAGCAAACTACGGCAGTCAACACCAATACGACTGTTTCAGTTAGTATTGATGGAGGGCCACTCATTCCTATGATTTACCAAGGTATAATAAATGAAACGGTCCAAGGTGATACTGTAGTTCGTAACTGGTACACATGGCAGGTAGCAATTCCAGCTTTAACGGCTCCAGGCAAACACACATTCCAGTTTTTCGATCATCACTACGTATGGCAAGACAAAGGTCAATTTTGGGCTGATTTCAATGCCTATTCCACTGTTAAGTCATTCACTATAGCCCTTCCCCAGCCAACTCCTTCACAGTCAACATCTAATTCCCCAAATCCACATACTCCGCCATCTTCGCAGGTCTCACCCTTAGAGCGTCAGTCAAGCCTATTCTCGCCAATGGAAGCCTTTCACACAATAGCAACCGCGGTAGTCATAATAAATATCGTCGCAGTTGCAACAATGCTTAGAAAACGAAGATAGCTGAAAAGTTTTACCACACGGAAAAAAAAGGGTCAGAGTTTCACGATTTGGGCGTGCCAGTCGCTTGTGGCGACGTCTCCCGCACAACCTTCCCTTTTTTCTTCTTTATGTCGGCGCTTAGCATCTCAAATGCGTCTGTTTCCTATTCAAATGATACATTCGTTCTCTCCTTCCCATTGAAGACATTCTGCGTAGAAGCCATCGTTAGCTATTCTCTCGACTTGAGTATTGCATATGATACATTTGCCAACACCTCTTTTTGCAGTATGATACTCTAGAAGATGTTTCCACAAGCCATTTATCGGCTGAGAGCATTGCTTATTGTGCAAGGGGAAAGGTGTAGATTTTGGTCTTTGTGAGGAAAGCGTTTTCTGTGACAATGCTGGCACTGCTGCTAGCCAGCATGCTAACGTTGGCGTTTAAGGTTCAGCCAATTGAAACTTCTGGAACCATCGTTGCCCAGGATAACTACGTGATTGATCCTACGATAGGATTGACAAAACAGGAGGTAAGTATGCTTTCTGGAGCACCCTCAACAGAATGGAACAAAACATACGGAGGATCAGCTGATGATAGTGCGAATTCATTGGTTCAGACTGATGATGGTGGTTATGCATTGGCAGGCTACACGAGTTCCTTCGGAGTTGGTCGTCGGGACTTTTGGCTGGTTAAGACTGATTCTGCCGGCAGCATGCAGTGGAACAAGACTTACGGAGGGGCAGGCTTCGATGTGGCAAACTGTGTGGTTATGACTGCTGATGGAGGATACGCACTATCAGGCTACACAAATTCCTCAGGTTCTGGCAGTCTTGACTTTTGGCTAGTTAAAACTGATGCTAGTGGTAACAAGCAATGGGATAAGACCTACGGTGGAACAAATGATGATGCCGCGTCTTCCCTCGTTCGGACCGGCGATGGAGGATATGCATTGGCTGGTTGGACAACTTCCTTTGGTTCTGGGGGTCACGATGAGTGGCTCGTCAAAACTGACGCTAACGGTGAAATGCTGTGGAACAAAACCTGCGGAGGAGCAGGAGAAGATGGCGCTTTCTCTCTAGTTTATACAAGCGACGGAGGGTACGCAACGACTGGACAGACAAGTTCCTTCGGTTCTGGCGGCCTTGACTTTTGGCTTGTTAAGATTGCTGGTGCACCACCCCTCTACGACGCGTTGATTTACGCTGATGACTATAGTGCCTCGGGCAATTGTATCGCTGTTCATTTCGTGGTAAACGAAAACTACGCTACACAATACACTACTCCCTATGAACTAGGTCTGAGGGGGACCAATTCGCTCAGAGCCATCGACATGCAAGATGCAAAAGGCCATCCTTTCTGGAAATGGAGCACAGGCCAAACATCAACGTTGATACAAGTCAACGAACCTGGAACGTACTGGATCCGTTACAGGGCCTCGCATGATGTTGCGCTGACCGACCTCAAATGCGCAAATGATTTCGTTGATTACGGCAAGAATCTCGTAGTCCAGATCTTCGGGGAGAACAGGGGAACTTGCCCCGAGAGCTTCCTTGTGGACGTAAAAGTCAATGGGAAACATAATCAATATGCAGCTCTAACCCTGCAACCAGATGAAAAGAACAGCGTGACAGTGTGTATCAGTACAATTGGATTGCCGACAGGACAAATTAATATTGGCGCCAAAGCCGTCTTGGCCACAGAGCTTTCAGTAGATTGGACCAACAACGAAGCCCCAACTCGCTCAATAACCGTGCGTGGAATTGGATACTGCATAATTGTAGCTGGCAAAAGATCCGACGGGCTCGCGCAAGACCTGATTGATAAGGACTGCAACTTGGCATATAAGACCCTTCGGAGTATCGGTTTTCAGAAGACTCAAATATATTATCTGAATCCTTCAGACCAATACATTGGCGGAGAAAATGTCGTTACTGCCTACTCCTCCTCAGCTAACTTACAATCCTCGATAACCTATGCAGCTTCACAGGTGAGTACCACCTGCCCTCTATACTTGTACATGAATGATCATGAGGTCAAAACGTCTTTAGTGTCAACGCAAATGATTACGTTTCTTCATCGACATTAGCCACGTGGCTTGGACAATTGGGTTCTTCCACGCATGCAACTATCGACGTAATATATCATGCTTGCGATAGCGGAAGTTTCGTACAGGACCTCAAACAAGTCGCCAACATAATGATAACCTCATGCGACAAGAACGAAGATGCTTGGTGGTTGAGCGGAATCAACATTTTTGCAGATCCATTTTGGAACACCATAAGAATGGGAAATTCCGTGAAGGATGCATTCGATAGGGCGTGTGATAACGCGCGCGCATCAGACACCCCTGTTGGATGACAATAATGACGGTACGGGTCATACTGGGCCGTTGCCTAATGGTGGGGATGGCACACGGGCAGAAGCCACCTACATTGGACACTGCGAATGGGTGTACCCTTGGATCTCCCAGTCAATTGCAGCCCAGTGCCATGCATGGCCTCCGCCAAGCAGCACAATGCTCTGGGTGAAAGTGGAAAATGATTCAAGCTTAGCCAGTGTCAAGGCCCTGATGGTTCCTCCAGATCTGTCTTTCCCTTCGGAAGGCTTCTTGTTGAACTTGGAGGAATTCGAAATGTTTGACTACGATCACGATGGCAACTACACGGTAACGATCCCTTCAGCGAACTTCACAAATCACGCTACTGGTACCAGCAACTTCACTTTCATAATCGTAGCAACAGAGTTGAACGGAATGAACTCATTTCCTTGCGTAGCCAGTGTGGAATTTACAGAGACAGGCCAGCCTCCAACTGACAGTGTTTCACCTTCAGTCTATGTCTATCGACCACTAGACGAAGCATCTGCCCGCGGAACAATCGTCATCAATGGAACTATGCAGGACGAGGTCTGCCTTCAGAAAGCTGAATTGTATGTTGACGGTTATCTTTCTCAGAGCTCGAATCTGCCGCCTTCCTCAAGCTCCTACTTTCAATTTGCATTAGACACGTCGACACTTACAAACGGGCACCATAACATAACGGTAAATGCCTATGATACATCAAACAACTACTCCAACGACACCATAGAGATATGGGTCTTGAATAATGTACACGATCTTGCAATGGTCTATCTTAACATGTCCAGAACCATAATCGCCAAAGGCACGACATTGAACATCGAAGCAATCATAGTTAACCAAGGAACCTATACTGAAAATGCAACTGTGGCTTTCCAACTGAACTCCACCGTGGTCGAAACAAGAACGGTGGAGAACATGGAGGTTAATGGGGTTATTGACTTCATAGTTAGCTGGAACACATCGGAAGCCAGTTATGATAACTACAATATGACAATAGGAGTCAGTACCGTGCCCAATGAAACAGACACCGAAAACAACGCCTGCGTTCTTTCATTGTACATTAGCATCATTGGCGATTTGACTGGTCCCACTCCTTTTGTTCCAGATGGCAAAGTGGATGTCAGAGACGTGGCCACTGTTGCAAGGCTTTTCGGAGCCAACTATCCAAACCCTCTGTATAACCCTAACTGCGACATCAACGATGATCTCAAGATAGACGTAAGAGACGTTGCCACAGTATCCAGACACTTCGGAGACCACTATCCATAATGCTCCCTTCTCAGGTTCAAGTTGCTTGCCCTGACCTTCAAGCTAGTTTTCCGCCGCACTTGGAACACGTGTGATGCACAGGGGTTTTCTTCCATAAACAGAAAGGGCATGTACAGGCTTTGCAGCGTTGACATCGATAATACATGCCACTTAGTATCATTCTACAAACTATGCAGCGTTCACGCAGAGAATCGTCAGACATTCTGATTCACGTCTCCCAAGCTGCTAACAACTCGAGAACCGCTCTGGCTCTGGGTGACTCGTTGAACCTGTAGATTCGACTCCTTTTCCCGAACTTCGTGTGTGTCAGGACGCCTTGCTCCTCCAGAATCCTCAAGTGAAAATCAGCGTACCCGTAGCTCGATCGGAGCTGCCTGGCGACGGCGGAAGTGTCAAGCTGCCCCAACCGCTTCAAAGCCAAGAGTATCTTCATTCTGGACTTGGAGCAGAAGAAATCCTCAAAGCTCATGGATCGCTTTTTCGTGATCGTTTGAAGCGTCAACGTGTTCACTTTCTGTTCTTTGGAGAGTGCTTGACGAGTCTTCCCTCACAGTTCCTTGGCCTTGGAGTGTTTGGGGAAAGGTTCCCGAAGCCCGGCCTCTGAGGGCAAGGTTCGCCAAGCCTCAGAACGCTTGACATGTTTTCAGGGTAAAAAGGCGTTCTGAGAAACGACGTTTGCCTAGAGTGGAGAGTTGGGTTAAAATGAACTGGAACTCGCAGAAATCAGGCTAAGGGTAGTGTTCTCCAAAGTGTCTTGAAACTGTCGCTACATCTTTGACGTCAACTTTGCCATCTTCAACAATGTCCACGCACGCTGGATGAGGGCAAGCCCTGCATGGGATCCGGTGCCAATATTGACCGTATTTTGGATCGGCGGGGTCAGACACACGCATTGAAGCATAGGCTCGGCTTACCAACGCAACGTCTTTGACGTCAACTTTCCAATCAAGATTGACATCCCCTAAAGGACCAAGGTATACTACACCGCCAGCGAAGACATTGTCCGTCGTGTCTGTCTCGCCTTGAACTGCCTCAGCCACGCATTCGATGATGTAGTTGCCTTTGAGCCAGCCAGTCGCATTCCAATTGAAAAAAATGGTTGCTGAAGCCCCGCTTTCTAAGGTAATGCTTTGTAGACCTATTAACGTGGAGTTAGCGAGAACACTTACGTTAAAGGTCTCAGTGTAGCTTCCGTAATTCTTCGCGACAACATCTATGTTAAGCATCTGGATTGTTGCAGACCTGATGGCTACGTCGTGTTCAGTAGATATGACTGTGACAGTCTCAGATGCCGCTTTATAGTTATTCGTCACATTTGCTTCGAGAGGAACACTATCTGCTCTGACAGATATGGCATACTCGCCTTTCACTGCTTCACTCGTGTTCCAACCAAAGGTCAGGATTCTGGATTCGTCGCTCAGGAGAGAGAAATCCACGAGCTTGTCAATGATCGCATTGTTAGCGTATGCTGTGACATTGAAGGTCTCGGTGAAATTTCCTAGATTTGCTATCGTTGCGTTCACGGTCAAGGAATTGCCCCGACCCACCACGCTTTTTTCGATGGAAACGTCGAGAACCCCGATTTCATGTCCTATCTTCGCGAAGGTGTTCGGCAAATATCTCCTGTTTGTTGGAAGATCCTGCAGTTTGGAAACGTTGAGAATAGTATCCCAATCATGTGAGAAACCTATTTCGTAGACTCCGCTTTCTGGGAAGATGCAGTACACAGGCGAGTTTCCGTAAGTGAATTCCATTGTTCCCTTGCCGGTTACTGCGATTCGGAGCGTATCGTTAACTACATCGACTCGAAAAAGCTCAGGATCAACATCAAAATTATACTCGTAATGGTACTCCTCCAGTGGCAGGGCCATGGTTGTGTTGATAGGGGCTATTCCCATCAAGGACTGCAAAACCAATGACACGACTGTTGCGTCAGAAGTGACGTTCAGATCGCTACTGGCCATCTTAAACATCTTGGTTGAATTGTCATACAACATAGCGTTGGGACTGTAGAGGAGTTTCCACGCTGGCTCATACGTAGCTGAACCTAACAACATGCTTCTGAGACTAGTCTGGCAATCTGGGCTAAGCATATCGTAGAAACCCAGCATGACAAACCATGCTCCCAAGGTGTTCTGCAGTCGCCTTTGCGGGTTTGACGGGTTCATGTGAAGCACTACATACGCTTCAGTGGATCCGACCAGCCATTGGGGGCTGTCCCATCCTTGGTTAAGGAACCTCGTTTCAGTGTCTGTGACTAGCCTTGAAATGTTCTCTATGAATTGATCGCGACAGTACAGTAAGGAGAATATCTTGGCGAAATATGCAGATTCACATTCATAGCCTGCCCACGTTCGACGATAATCGTAATGTTGCGTAGTTTCATTCCAATGGTTACAGTTAACATAATTCCAGACGTCGATCGAAGCGCTCAGAGCGTCCTCGACCCCGAGTTCATGGAAAATCAAGTAGGCACTCGCAGTCTGGGCATTCTCATCATAAAACCGATCTGCAAAATTCCAGCAGCCCCCATTAGCGTAAGTTCCAAGCGACGAAAGGTGGTTAGTGGCATTTGCCGACATCGCGTTTTTCATGAAAAGGTAGGCATTTGTCTTGTTCCACCTATCAGTCGCAAAGCCATATTTCTCTGAGTAATAAAAAGTGGAGTAGAGAACGTCTCTATCGTAAATGAGAAACATTGGTTTGCCTGAGTTGTTGTATGTCTCAGGGAGTTGGCCACATTTTGGTGTGTTTTGCAGCGCATTCCTTATTGCTTGCTCTCTCTCTATGCCTAGCTTCTGGAGTCTGGCACTCCATCTCAAAACGTTTACCCAGTCAGATGCATTAGCGAAGAGATCAACCTGATTTTCCAAATCCGATTCGGTCTGTTTGTTGAAGAGTAAACCATAGTAGTTCGCTGTCCAATTGATCATAGAAGAGTTCAAATAGGATCTGATGGAGTCTATTAAAGTACCCTCGGCACCATCACCTGCAAATCCCGCTTTGACTCCAGAAACGCCAGAAGTATGCGCCAATACATTGATCAAGATCAAAACGAGCAATGCCAGTGTGACTTTGTCTCTTATCATCCCCCTTTCTCCAAAACCCTAATGGTTACATCGATTGATATTCGTTATGGAGGGATCCTCTATAACCTTCTTATCATACCCCTAGTAGTTGCACCGTGATAGTGTCTCAAGGCTCCCCTAAGGATGTTTTGTTTTCCCGGCCAATAGAATTAGAGCATTGCATGGTTCTAGAGAATTTCGTCAATCCATTTTCTGTTTTGAATATGACCGCAACACATGCGTTGCGAAAGTATCGTTGATCATGCTGCGCGGTATACCTGCTGAAGAGAGTTGACACAAGCGGTGCTTCCTATGGCGGCATGGGCGCTCGGCATCAGTCCAGACGATCGATCAAATAGGGTGTGGGATTCTATAAACCTCTTAAATATCACTTCCGTTAATCTTCTAACGATATTTAACTGGACTGTTATGGCTGTGGGGTTTGAAACACGCGCTGGCCCACGCGGTTAGTGAATTGATCTCGACTTGCTTTGGTCCCGCTTCATGAATTTTCAAGCAACCCGAAGCCTAAGGGTTTGGGCTATGGCGGAAAACCGAAGAAAACAAACAACTTTAGGGAAAGCAGAGTTATGGATAGTGTTTTCCGAATTGTCTAGCTGCTGCGGCCACGTCCATGACGTCGATTTTCCCGTCATCGTTCAAGTCTGCATTAGGATTCCATAAGGAATCACGGAAACCTATGCCGAATCTCCTTGCAACGTAAGCTATATCCTTCACGTCAACTTTGCCGTCACCGTTTACGTCTCCCGGAATACCAACATACACGACGCCGTTGGTCTTGATGTTATCGGTTAGGTCAAACTCCCCTGAGACGTTGCTTGCGACTGCGCTGATTGTATAATTGCCATACGCGAGACCTGCCGTGTCCCATCTCAAGCTGAGAATAGTCGAGTTTCCAGCTGCAAGCGCCACGTTCTCGAATGTTCCGATTATGCTTTCATTGGCATATACTGTCACATTGAAAACCTCGGCGCTAGCCCCATAGTTCATAACGAACGTGTCCACGCTCATCGAGTAGTTTAATCCGACAACAGTCTTCAAAGGCACAACCACATCAAACGCGTACACTCTACCGACATAGGTGACTCCGACGCCATGATCATCCCAAGGATAAGGCTTCATCAGCGGGTAATTATCCCAGTTTGCCAAGTCTACCTCGTATACCGTATCTCCTATGCCGTCGCTGCCGGTTTCATTCTGAAAAGCTCCTCTGAAAACGTCCCTGCCGGGATAGTCACTCCAACAGTTTCCGCCCGAAGGATAGCCGCTGTTCCATGTGACTGTGGAGTTGATCGTATAGGCTTGGAGTGTGTTGTTGATGAAGTTGTTGTTTACGACTGAACTGTCTGTTGAATTGACAAAGCGCACGCCACCAGCATTTTCGGAAACATCGTTTTGGGTTATGTTGATTGCTGAGGCATATTCTATGGATAAGCCGCAACCGCTACCCTTAACGCTGTTTTCTAAAACTTGGCAGTTTGTAGTGTTCCAAATGGAAATGGCGTCGTAGCTACCTGTCATGTTATTCTGTAAAATGTCAATATGTGAAGACCAATCGACTCTTATGCCGATTTGGATGTTTGCTGCTATTCTGTTATAGACTATGGTGTCGTTCGAAGAACGGCCAACGTATATGCCTTCGAGGTTTTCGGCGATGTAGTTGTATGAGATCGTGGTATTGTCTGAGAGGTCTCCGGTTCTGATGCCGTCCCCGCTGTTATGAGTTATGTTGTTTCTTGTTACGATGCTGTGACATGAATATGGATAGATCATCATGCCCCAACCGTTCTCAGTTATGTTGTTTTCACTAACTCTGCTGTAGCTGGAGTTCCAGAGATAGATTCCGTACTCAAACGACTTGATCGTCGCGTTCTCGATCGTGACATTGCTTCTTCCAGAAAGGCTTACCCCTACTCCGTTTCCTCCTCCTTCAAGAGTGTAGCCTGCCCCTTCTAGCGTCATGTTGTCTCTCTCAACGACGATGCCCCAAGCAGCACTTGAGATGTCACCAGTCAACGTGTAGATGTCTCCCATTCGTCCTATTGGTGCACCTGATGGGTCAACGCTTCCATCAGCTCTAATGTAGATAGTCTGATTCTCGAATGGAACGTAAGTCCTCATCAAAGGATAGTTATCCTGATTATTTGCATCGATGACGTAGGGTGAATCTGCGATATTGTCGCTGCCAGTTTCATTCTGGAAGGGACCACTGTACAGGTCTATACTATTGTAGTCGCTCCAGCAATTGCCGCCAGAAGGATAACCATCATCCCAAACATTGAAACAATCCGGATAAGAATAGGCATTATTCCCGTTTCCTATGAAGTTGTTATGAAAGATCATGTTATATGAACACTCTTGGAGTTGGATACCGTTCCCGTTGTTTGCTATGTTGTTCCCAATTATGGAGTTGTCTGACGAAGAGGATGCAATACCGGCTGCGCTGTATCCAGTTATGTTATTCCCAGAAACATCGTTATTAGGAGAATAAGCAAGAGTTATGCCAACCCCTCCGAATGTCATGTTGTTTCCAGAAATCCTATTGTTGGAGGACAATTGAACATTGATGCCCGACATGCTGCTTTCTATCATATTTCCTTGTATGTCGTTGAACGATGATCCGTCAAGATAGATGTTGCCCCAGTTTTCTACTAGATTGTTATCGTAGATGCGGATTTCATAAGAAGAAGCAAGATCTATGCCTCGATCAAAAAGCTGGATGCTCGTATTCTTAATCGTGACATTATTCACATTAGTTAACGTGAAACCATTTCCTCTGTAGCTTGCCCCATGTAGCAAGCATCCTTTTCCGTCGATTACTATGTTGTTTCTCTGAACTATGATTCCATCTGTGTCGCTTGTAATGTCACCAGTTAGAGTGTAATAGTCTCCGTCTTGGTAGATTGGTGCCGTTAGAGGGTCTATGCTTCCGTCAGCCCTAATGTATATTGCTCCGCTTGCCTTGACGCTCTGAAGATCAAACGAGAGCATTAACATGCTCACAAGAAGCAGAACAAACATGAAAACAGATAATGCCTTTTTCACCTCAGCTTCCCCAAGCTAGAATGGTTGCATCAATAGATATCCTTTATGGAAAACTCTTCTAGAGCAATCTACAATGGTGTTTTGAGCACGTACCGCCTGCTAGCGGGCACTTGCTTCGATGAAAGCCCTTTGAAGATATGGAATCATACGCACAAAAAAAAGGAATAGAGAGTGCGACTGCTATGCAGGCAGTGTAATGACAGTTAAGGTTCTGTTTCTAGCGTAGCCAGTTTTTCCGAGGGCTTCAATCCTCCATAGTATATTAATCGTGTGTGTTCCAGCACCCACTGAAGATCTGAAGAAAACATATGAATATGCACAGTAACGGAGAGATTGAAGATCCCCATTCCACCACGACAAGGTTGGAGTTAGACAAATATCTCCCGGACTAGCTGTATTTCCCCCATCCATTGCCCTTATCCATATTCGCTCAGCTGGATCATCAGTATATGCCTCAACGCTTAACAATATCAGCAATGTGCTTGTTCTGTTAGGATTGATTGTCACAGACATCCCAGGCATGCTAACAAATCCCGTTCCGGTTGTAGTTATTTCAGCAGTAGATGAAGTGACGACAAGAGGAATGGCATAGGAGTAGTTTGCTTCTATGGCGCTGACCCTTTCTGATAGCGAAGTGAGACTGGAGTTGAGGCTGTCTATTTCTAATTGCTGTATTGCATCTGAAGCTTGGAGTTGGGTTATAGCAGCCTCTATGGTGGCTACTCGTGTCTCCAAGGAACTCACTCGTGCTTCTAATAAGTCGATTCGTGAGGATAAGGTGCTATTAATGATGGTGACGTCAGATCGAAGTTGATTAAGGGAGCCGTGCAGACCTGTGTTATCAGATTGAAGCTGTGAGACTGTCGTATTCAGGTTGCTGACATCGGATTGAAGCTCAAGAAGTGAAGCGTTCAAGTCATCTATGAAGGGCATGAGATTTGTATAGTTGAGGTTGTCAACCTTATGCTGCAGGTCTATGACTGAGCTGTTCAATTCATCTATTTTCAACAGGTATTCTCTAAGTGTGGAGCTAGCGTTGTAGAGCAATTCCGTCTTGTTCAGATTGTCTCCAGCTGTTCCGAATAGTCTTGAAACGTAAGCAATGTCTTTTACGTCTATTTTCCCATCGTCATTTATGTCTGCCCACGTATCATAGGTCATTGTAGATGAGCTGTGTGTCGGGATTATCAACAAGAGCATGGCAGAAAGAAGGAAAATGGTGAGAACAGTGGTTTTCGAGTGCTTATTGATTATCATTAGATCACCTCCATTTCTACCATGGAATACACTCCGGTTTATCCTCTGAATCTCCTTATGAGGCTTGTGAAACATTGTCATAGAAGAGAATACACATGGCTTTTGACATTGCTGTCCTGTTCTGTTATTGGTACGATTCTGTTCCAAAGCATAGTATTATCAAACCAGTGTTGCCCAGTATTCAAGTATGAAAACGATCAGTAAGATCGCTCTTGTCTCTGCAATCTCTTTCACATTTCTAGCAGTGCTTTCCCTAATTGCTTTACTTCCCTTGTACGATTCACTGACGAGAAGTGTAAGGCTTGAAGTCATAGCCAATGAGGATGCGTACTTGAGCAAGTTCTTGCATCACCCAGAAGCATGGAACAGAGTGTATGAGAACGTCTCTACAATTCCTGAATACTGGAATGCGACAGTGCCATCTTACTTGGCTGATAAATCAATTCCACAGGTTGCAGCTCTTTTCTTGGGAAAAGCGTCTGGCAGCAATTCAGAATATGCCTATTGCTTCATTTCTGTACCAAGAATCACTTCACAAGCTTTGAACAGAACACTGACTCAGCTAGGATTCACTATCAGAGAAACGGGTACAGACCGTCAGAACTACGCTTCATGATGCTTATACATCCACAATAACAAAAACACACTCATCTACATTGACCTAGAGATAGCATGCTATCCAAACACAAACGACAACTACGTCTCTAGAGTGGCAAGAACCGAACAAGAAATATGCAGCTGCATAGACTCGGGATTTGAATACGTCTGCGACTTTCAAGACTCAAAGATATTCAGAAAACGGAAGTGAAAAAGGCCAACCATTTGTCCTAAAGCTTCACGATTTGGGCGTGTGGGACACCTTCAATATTCAAGACTGCGTCAGGATGCACATAACCTTTTTCGATGGCCTTCTTCACGACATGCTTGCCAACCATGTTCACTATATTCGAGTTCTCTATCATGCAGATCGCCTCATCGACATTCACTTTCGCACCCTCATAGAAATCCTTCTTCACGTGAAAAACTATCTTTCCTTCGCACAGGGTTTTTCCCAGTATCTCAGCATCACATATCGCCAAGATGACGTTTCTGCCGCTTTTCTTCAGATTCATGTAGACTTCCAAATTCTCTATCGCTCTCACAGTTGCTTAACTGCAGATTTGGCTCCACATGCCTCGCAAACCAGAAATGAAAGCCTTCTCTCTTTCACGATCTTGGTGTCAGGCCGCTTACATATCGGACACAGAACGAACTCATCCATATACCTTCGCAGCAACGTCTGGAAAGTGTCAGGGCGAAACTTGCCTTGAAAAATGGCTCTCGACTCCTGCATGCTAGCCGCGGTGGCCATCTCCCCTGACAAATACTTCACTACATGTTGAGGATCACGACCTAAGGCATCAGTTACTTCCTTAAAGTTGAAGACTAAGGTTCGCATGCCTATCACTGCATGACTTAGTCTCGGAATTTCAAGGCGCTCCTGTTTTGAAGCAACCTCGGGAAGCTGTGAACGTGCTCTCTTGAGCAATGTCTCATAGTCATATCCCATATCTGTATCCTCTAAAAGAAACATGATGCACCATCCTATTTAAGACTTGTAAAGATCCAGTTCATGGCCAAAATGTAGTAAATACAGCCAGCAGGCGATTTCTCTCAGAACCACATCATCTCCTGAATAGTCCCGCCTCACCTGAAGCGTAGTTTGTCTTGAATTGTTTCTTGCAAATAGCTCCACAACTCCGGCGTGTTTTTTACATGAGTGTTGATAGAAGATTCTTCTAGAGGATTCTTCCACAAACAATATGTAAACTCTGGAGTCTAAAAGATTCTTGTAGGGAGAAGGAGAGAAGGGAGAACTAAGGGGAAAACGGAAGAGGAGAAAGGGAAAAAGCCGTTTTCCACCGCTCCCCCTTGATTCACCCAAAAGAGGCCATGCTAGCATTGTTATATAATCTTTAGCTCATGATTCAACAGATTTCAACATACCTGCGCTTGATTCCACAGTCATACGCCGCTATCTCTATATGCTGAAGAAGCACAACCAGAATCCATTGAGGGATTGCCATGCTCATTCACACTAGCATCCGAACAAGCAACATGGATAGATCAATTAACTTCTACACAAAACTGATGGGTCTTAAGCTTCTAAGCCGACATGAGATACCTCAGAACAACGCTGAGATCGCTTTCCTCCAAGACCCAGAGAGAAAAGGAGCCATGCTAGAGCTGACTTTCTACAGAGAGCAGAAAAGCTTTGTTCAGCCTGACTACGAAGATCGGATTTTTGATCACATAGCCTTCGAAGTTAAAGACATGACGACGACCATCCTGAAACTGCAAAACGAGAAAATCACAATTACAGACGAACCTTTTAGGCTTAAGCCGGGCGGATCATTAATAGCTTTCATTGAAGACCCAGATGGAACTCTGATTGAACTAATCGAGAGAAAATAAAGACAGAAACTATAATCGTTTGAGAGTATTCTGCAGAATCTAACTGTTTCGTGGCTTTCACTACCTTGCGTTTCTCTTTTTTTGCAGGGAATATCGGGTCTAGTAAGAACCTGCGTAACAGGTGCACGTATAACCGAAAACGGGGTCCGCAGCATTTGAAAAGCTTAAAGAATCCATCTCCAACTTAGTCTCTATCTCTTGACGGTGAAGCACATGGACACACGTAGTCATCCATACATACCGAATTCACAGCAAGAAACCAAAAAAAGCATGCTACACGAAATAGGCATAGAAAACATTGATGAACTGTATGCAGACATCCCCAAGAAATACCTCCTGAAGAAGCCGCTGAACCTTCCGAAAGCGCTCTCAGAATTCGAAGTCAGAAAACACGTGGAGAACCTGCTTTCAAAGAACAAGACATCAAGCGACATGCCCGTCTTCCTAGGTGCTGGATGCTGGCCTCACTACGTGCCCAGTGTTGTCAAAGAAATCGCTCAACGCAGTGAACTTCTCACCTCATACACGCCTTACCAACCTGAGATCTCTCAAGGCATGCTTCAAGCTCTGTTCGAGTATCAAAGCATGATTTGCGAGTTAACAAGCATGGACGTAGCCAACTGCTCAATGTACGATTGGGCTTCAGCCCTAGGTGAAGCCGCACGTATGGCGACTAGGATTACGGGCCGAAGAGAAGTCCTAATCCCCAGGATTATTCATCCGGAAAGAGCGGCCACACTGAAGACCTATGCTTATCCCGCAGGAATCTCTACTAGGCAAACCAGATACGATAAACAGAATGGACAAATCGATCTAGAAGATCTGAAAAGCCATGTATCTGACAAGACAGCCGGAATCTACATAGAGAACCCTTCTTACCTAGGCTTCATTGAAACACAAGTTGACGAAATCAAGGAACTCGCACACAACCATAACGCCCTTTTCATTGTTGGTGTCGACCCAACGTCGTTAGGAATCATGAAACCCCCAGGCGAATATGGCGCAGACATTGTCGTCGGCGAAGCCCAGCCTCTTGGGAACTCGATGAATTTCGGCGGCCCCCTTCTTGGGATAATGGCTTGCCGAGATGATATGAGCTTGATCAGGCAAATGCCAGGCCACATAATCGGCTCTACAACGACACAAGATGGTAACCAGAATGGTTTCTGTATGACTCTGCAAACCCGTGAACAACATATAAGACGCGAGAAGGCAACGTCTAACATCTGTTCTAATGAAGCATTGTGCGCTGTGACCTCGGCTGTTTATATGAGTCTACTTGGGCCGGAGGGTCTGCGGGAAATCGGAAACACGATCATCTGTAAGGCTCATTACGCCATGCAATTGCTTTCAAGAATAAGGGGCGTCAAGACGCCGGTTTTCAACTCTGCCCACTTCAAAGAGTTCACCGTGAATTTTGATGGGACAGGTCTAAGTGTTCACAAGGTAAATGAAAAACTTTTGGCGCGTCAAATCCATGGAGGCAAGGACGTTTCGAAAGAGTTTCCGGAGTTAGGTGAAACCGCGCTTTACTGTGTGACCGAGATTCATTCGAAGGAGGAAATTGAACGATTAGCCGGGACATTAGCAGAGATTTTGGGAAGGTGAACATGCTGTTCAAACAGGCAAAATGGGATGAAAAACTGATTCTTGAACAGGGAGCACGTGGCCGAAGAGGCCATGTCATGCCACCTGTCGAAGAAGGAATCAAGCGAGCAGTAGGTGAAGCCGCGAAACTTGTACCAGAAAACATGCGGCGAATAGACCGTATCAGGCTTCCAGAGCTTTCAGAGGCTCAAGTCGTCCGCCACTTCACGCGCTTGTCCGAGATGAACTATGGCGTTGACTCAGGGTTCTATCCCCTTGGAAGCTGCACAATGAAGTATAACCCGAAAATATGCGATCAGCTTGCAGCCTCACCTGATTTAGGCAACCTTAACCAGTATCAAGAAGAAAGCACAGTGCAGGGCATACTTGAGATACTCTACAAACTTGAACGCTGGCTGGCTGAAATAACAGGTACGTACGAAGTTTGTCTGCATCCGGCGGCTGGCGCTCACGGTGAACTATTGGGCACGCTACTCATGCGTGCATGGCATGAATCCAACAAAGAACACCTGAAAAGAACGGAAGTGATAATTCCGGATTCGGCTCATGGCACGAATCCAGCAAGCGCGACTATGGCTGGTTTCAACGTTGTGGTTGTACCATCCGATGATGACGGCTGCGTCAGTTTGGGCGCTTTGAAAGCAGTTGTTTCCGAACATACGGCTGGACTGATGCTTACGAATCCTAATACGCTGGGGATTTTCGAGAAGAACATTGACGAAATATCGAGATTAATCCATGAAGTGGGAGGATTACTCTATTATGATGGTGCAAACCTGAATCCACTACTGTGCAAGGCTAGACCAGGTGACATGGGCTTTGATATAGTTCACGTTAACATTCACAAGACGTTTGGCACGCCTCATGGAGGTGGAGGACCTGGATCTGGCCCTGTGGGCGTTTCCAAGTATCTGGCCAAGTTTTTGCCTATACCACGAGTGACTTTCGATGGAATACGTTACCATCTGAGTTATGATGAACCTCAAAGCATTGGAAAGGTGAAGGGTTTCTATGGAAACATTGCAGTACTGCTCAGGGCTTACGCCTACATTCTGAGCCTAGGTGTGGAGGGATTGCAAGAAGCGGCAGAGGTCTCTGTGCTGAATGCTAACTATCTCCTGAAGAGGCTTAGGAAAGCAAAAGGATTGACGCTGCCATATGGAGACAATACTCCAAGAAAACATGAATGCGTTTTCAGTGCAAAATCCTTGAAGAATGAAACTGGGGTTTCAGCCTTGAACATCGCCAAACGCTTACTCGACTACGGAATGCATGCACCAACAATCTACTTCCCCCTCATAGTTGAAGAAGCCCTCATGATTGAACCAACTGAAACGGTTGAAAGGGAAGAGCTTGACCACTTCATTGAAACCATGAATGCGATATGCGAAGAAGCATATACAAATCCTGAGAATGTTCTGAAAGCTCCAACTAGCACTGCGGTATCGAGACTAGATGAAGTCAAAGCATCACACCCGAGAACGATGACGTTGAGCTGGCGTATGCGCATGAAGCAGGAAACTCGAGAACCCAGAAAACGTGAGTGAAAAACACTAAAGGCTTTGCCTTATTTTCTTAGCGATCTCTTCCAGTTTTTCTCTATTTGCTTCAGGTATCTCTTCGATTCTCCGCAATCTCTGACCTTCATATCGGGGTATGACGTGTACATGCACATGGAAAATGTCTTGGCCTGCTCCAGCTTCATTGTGCTGAGTGATACTGATCCCGCCGGCGTTGACGCTTCTCTTCACTGCGCACGCGATTTTCTTGGCCACCTTGTATAGGCGTGCAACCTCTTCATCTGGAACCTCATAAATGGTTGTGTAATGCTTCTTGGGCACCACAAGTGTGTGGCCGTCATTTTGAGGGTATATGTCCAAGAAAGCCAGTACATCCCTGTCTTCGTAAACTATTGTGGCAGGGCTTTCTTTCCTAACAATCTTGCAGAATATACAGGATTGCTCAGTCAATGCGTCGATCATCTGATCGTGAAAGAATCCTACGTTTCTTAAGTCTATTATGCAACACTTTATATGACTGCGACACAGTAACCGACGAAGCAGGTGTCAGGTGTGAAAGAGATTTGACAGAATTGGAGGACAAGGTACGCGACGCTGTTGGCAAGGTCGCTGACCCTGAAACAGGAATGAGCTTCGCAGAAATGCAAATGATCACAAACGTCAAAGAAGAAGAGCCTGGCGTCTTCAAAGTCGAGTTTGTTCCCTCTAGCCCCTTCTGCCCGATAGCCTTCAAACTGGCAACAGACATCAAGAATGCAGCCATGACGGTTACAGGCGTTAAGAAAGCATTGGTCTACTGCCGCGGACACAGGATGGAACAGCAGATTAACGAAATGACAAACAAGGAACCACAGAAGTAGTTTCGGCAAAAACACGTCCTGCTTTCTGTCGAGGATTGCAAGGCTTTGTGTGTCAGCGGTGAACATGAAATCTGCTGTTGCGGTTCCTGCGTGCGAATTTCACCAACAGGCATAGAGGTTTTGAATGAACCCACAGTTAATTATTGTCCTTTGCACGAAAGCCTATATGGATCGAAGCATATTGACGTGGAAGCTGTTCAGAAAAGTGTAGAGAAGAAAGTCTCAGAATATGGTTTTTGTTGTAGGAATCGCCTCTTCAACGCTGAACCGATCGTGGCGTACGGAGCTTCTGAGATGTTGCAGGTTTGGCTTGAGAAAGGCCTCGTGGATTGTGCAGTGATTGTATGTGAAGGTGCAGGCACAGTTATTACAGCAAATGGTGAACTCGTTCAGGCAATAGGTGCACGATTGACTGGAATAGTCAAGACTTCGCCCATACAAGAGATTATCGAGCACATCGAATCCAACGGAGGTACGGTTTTAGAGAAGAGTAGTGCACGAATTGACCAAGCTGAAGGTGTCAAGCAAGCTGTTGGTTCAGGTTTCAAACGTGTTGCCGTCACCGTTGCCAGTAGCAGTGCGCGTGCAATTAGCGAGATAAGACAGTTCGAGGCGGATACGGGCTTGGACGTATTGGTTTTCTCAGTCTGCAACACTCGCGCTGGAGACGCTGATGTGCAGCACATAAACAAGGCGGATATTGCTTGTGCAAGCGCTTCGAGCATACTTCGAACGAAAGTCGGCAACAAAGCATTGATTCAGCTTGGCGTGACGATCCCGGTTTACGCTTTGACTGAGAAAGGCAAGAGGCTAATCTTGGCTTACTTGGCAGAGTCTGATCACAAGCTAGTAGTCTTTAGAACGAAAGCGTTGCCGTATCAACCGGAAGGGAAAGGCCCGACGCTCAAGAACCAGTCCAAGCACAAAAGACCTTAAATGACTACAAATAGCGCATTTGTCCAAACTCGGTCCATTCCCCGAGAGACGCTATGTAAGGGCTTCAAGCGAGGTTTGACAAAGCCGATGCGGCGTTTGCCTTGATCTAGGTTCTCCCTTTGATGTAGCAGGTTAGGAACATAACAGGAGTTATGCTCTGTAGTTGACAATAAAAGAAGTTGGGTGTGTTTTTAGAGCGCCTTCTCCGTATGTGAAAGTTTGGTTGTGCGTTCTGTGTACAGTTAGATCATTGGTTTCGCTGGTTCGATTCTTCTCAAGAGCGGTCGCATAGCTTCATGGGTTATTTTCTCTTCTGCCATGCCCTCTTTGAGTACTCCTGGTGTGCCGATCCTCTTGCATATGAAGTTGAGCGAGTCTTCGGTGAAGTTTAGTAGGTTCTGACCTTCTGATGTTAGCTTGTACACTTTCCTAGGGCGTTCGCTGCTCATGTTCCATTCGCTTTTGACGTAGCCTTTCTTTTCAAGTGTGCCCAGGAGTGGGTATATGGTGCTTGGGCCGAAATAGACGCCGAACGTTCGGCGGATTCTTGTGATTATTTGGTAGCCATGCATAGGTGTTCCGTTTAGGAATTGGAGAACTATAAGGTCGAGAAGGCCTTTCATGAGTTTGGCCTGAACTTCCCTTGTGTTGTTTCCCATATGTATTTCCCCTCTGTATTTCCGTTCTACATGGATACAATATGTCCATTTCCGAACATATCTTGAGTCTTTATAGAGCATAAACGCCCCTATAAACGTTCATGCTTACCACAAGCATATCCAAGCATAACAAAACATAACAGAACACTCGACTTCTGCATAACTTAATAAGCCAAAACATGGAACAAATCAAAAAGCAAAACAATCCGAGAACACGAAAATTGTCCGAAACAGCCAAACAGCGACTTGTACAACGCATAGTCAGAAATCTGCTAGATATCCAAATACTAAGGCTAATCCGAATAGAGCCAATGTGGGGTTATAGGCTCAAGAAGCAGGCAGAAGCAAAATTCGGCATCAAACTTAGGCACGGTGCTTTGTATCCTTCACTTAACGCGTTGGAACAGGAAGGATTCCTGACAAGTCAAAGGCAGCAACACGGAGGAAGAACAAGAAAAACCTATACGATAACTAAAAAGGGAAAACGATACGTGGACGCGTATCATAAAATACTGAAAGATCAAATTGAAGGCAAAGACCTCAAGTAGCAGATTATGGAGTTGTCTGCAGTTCTAGATCTACGCTATATGCCATGAGAGACGTAACATTCGAATCCTACTGTTACCAGTTCTCCGGCTCCCCAGACTCCGGTGTTTTCACAAAATCATTCTGTCTCACTCTTATGGACGGTTCAAGCAATACTCGAGACGCTCATGGTCTTGCTTTTATTATGTCTGAGCGGGGGCATATATCGATTTTCGACATATATCGGCGCCCGAAACAAGTGATATATTAAGTCATACGATACGATATGTATACAGGTATAACAGAAGAACAGTTCAACACAACTACACAAACAGGTCGTGAAAACCGTGAAGAAAACATCAATTTCAAGTCAACACGTGCGGAGGGTGATGCACCCACGCCAAATTCAATATGCTGTAGAGCCGAGGTTATGTTCCACGAGTGCTGAAGCTAGAGCCAAAACGTTTGCCCCAATCGAGACAACGCTATGCTACAACGGCTTTGAAATACTATTACTAGGCGCTGTAGATGAAGTGTTATCTTCTCATGGGGACGCATCAGAACAGACAGTCTATTCCCATCTGGAAAAGGCTTTCAACATTAGGAGATTGGACATCCCACACAAAATCGACGAGTTTGCAAACGCAATCGAGAAGTCCTTCGGGGTGGGAGCCAAGCTTCTTGAGATACAGATAATGAAGCTCATCCATGAGAGAATTGGACCATCTTTCAAGTATTCTCCTAAAAGAAATGATCTGATCTTCACTGAATACGTGAATGCAGCAAGAGCCAAGTTTGATGAAAGGAACAGAAATGCCAGAGCAGAAGCGGATAGACTGCCCTCAGATACTCGTACATTTAGCTGGAAGCAACAAATACTCAAACTAGCCTAGAGTAGGAACATCGTCTGCGCTGTTTGAAGCTTGGCATCACCCCTCACATATAGATACATCGATAGAGTTCCGTTTGCTTTGATCCATTGATATCAGAGGAGAGCATTGCCGAACTAGCTTCGGACTGTGCAAGCACTATTCAAGGAACCAACCTTTCAACGCTTCGCTTTTCTGTAGGATCTAAGACGTACTGGGAATACAATACTTGTAGGAAAGCCTTCTAAGACTGTGTGAAAAACCGGAAGCGTGCAAGGGGGTCGCCCACCAATCCAAGAGAACAAACACAAAAACAAGACACAGACTGAAACGGTCGAAATGAGCAGCAGATCAATCATGAAAAGGAATGAAACCTTCAGACATCAAGGAAGAAGCTTTCGAAATTGCCAAAGAAGCAATTGGAAAAAGAAGATTCGATATGAACCTACTAGCGAGGAGCTACATTTTCTTATGAAAAGCGTGCGCAAAATGAAAAGACATGAGGAAAAAATAGAAAAATCTACGAGATAGCTGAAAAGGGAAAGCAATACGTCGAATTCTATGAAAGCATACCCAAGGAAGGAGTAGGAAACAACGCCAACAACTGATTTCCTCTAGAGCGCATCATACAACCATGAATTGAACGCATACACGAATCATTCTGGAATTTGCTTCCAAGCTAAGCAAGCAAAGGTAAACAGTAGTCTGTTCTTCAACTTGTCAACCTAAAGTAACAAATATGAAAACGTGATATAGACAAAGGAAGTTCAAATGCCATCCAAAGCTGAAAAGGGAAATAAGACTGGCGAAGAAACACTGGCCTACGTTCAAGAGCTTATAGAGAGAAAGGGCAGAAAGGCACTTGATCAAGCTCGCAAAATGATGCTGGAAAATGGAGCAAGAATAGAATGCGATGCCATTCGAAAGGCACTGGAGTATTTTGCAAACAGCTATTGGGGCGACCTAGCCAGGCCAACACTCATGTCTCTTGCCTGCGAAGCTGTAGGAGTCAAATGTGAAAAGATCACTCCAATTGTGGTCCCTATAATCCTTCTAGCCGGTGGAATGGACATACACGATGACATCATAGACCAGTCAAGAACAAAGGACGGACGACCGACTGTTTTCGGAAAATACGGCAAGGACGTAGCATTGCTTACCGGTGACGCCCTCCTGCTTAGGGGCACCTTAAATCTGCACCGTGCCCTAATTCAGATTCAACCCTCAAAGGCCAAGAGAGTGCTGGACATAATCAAGGAGACATTTTTCGAGGTTGGCGACGCTGAAGCATTAGAGATGCGCTTCAGGGGAAGAATAGACACAAGACCCGAGGAATATCTTCATGTGGTAAGAAAAAAAGCGGCGGATGTAGAGGCTTACGCTCACATAGGTGCTCTGATAGGTGATGGAAGCAAAAGAGAAGTGGAGGCACTTCGCAAGTATGGTAGATGCCTAGGTATGTTAGCGATCATTGATGATGACCTGATAGACCTGATGGACAAGGAAGAGCTTGAGAACAGACTCAGAAACGAAGTAGCCCCTCTTCCAATGCTATACGCAACCCAAAACCCTGAGGCAAAGATCAGCTTTGACTCTGTTCTTTTGAACAAGAAGCTTGAAAAGAGGGAAATCAAAAGAATTATTCAGATGGTCGCTGACAATGGCGGTTTTACAAGAACAGACGAGAGAATAAGGGAACTTGTGAAGAAGAGCCTTGCAAACCTTCAAATAGTAAGGCATAGAAGGAAGGAACTAGAATCGCTAGTCTATATGATGGCATCTACTTCCAATCGAGAAAAATGAAAAAAAACCGGAATATATTAACCCCAAAATCGTCGAATCGGCCTGAACTTTCGCTCTGGTTTCTTCATCCTTTCTCACCTGTATATATGTTAAACACGTATACTTCTATATAATACTTGTTCTACACATCTACAAATCATAAGGATTAAATGCTCAGAGAGTAAATTCGATAGTGTTGTGAATTGCATGTCTAGGAAGAGCCTGTTTCTGGTTTCCTTCCTACTTGCCAGTTCCTTTATCTGGTACTACACAATTCGCGCTCTATTCATAGATATGACAGCAAACTTCCCGCTGAATGAAAGCATTCTAATCAATGGCACATACTACGCAGCAATAATTGTGTCGAGCATATGTAGCGCGATACTGGCAGGAAGGATTAGCAGAATCAAGATACTTCTCTACTCGATGGTTTTAGGATGTATAGCTTCAAGTATGCCTTTCTTATTTGCAGGCACAGATGTAGGCAATCTCTCTGTAATGGCGCTCCTTGCCGGGATATCCTTCGGTATTGGAATGCCCTCTTGCCTTGCTCTTTTCGCAAATTCTACAGATTTTGGGAACAGAGGCAAGATCAGTGGCATAACCTTTCTAGCAACAAACTTGGGCGCATTTGCGCTTGCTTTTCTCGGTGGAGGAACACTAACGATCCTCGCCTTATCCCTCGTTCTAAGAATAGCAGGCTTATGCACCACTCTTTCTCTGAAACCGACTCAACATAGTGTTGAGAGCACAAAGAATACTTCCTTCAGGCAGATCTTTTGGAACCGAACTTTTCTTCTATATGCTCTACCATGGCTTATTTTCGTTCTAGTGGATAGGTTCGAAGTTGCATATTTTGAGAACTTCTTCGAGAAAAGCTTGTTTGACACCATGACTGTGGTAGAGCCTGGAGTCGGAACCATCTTCGTTTTTCTGGGCGGATTATTAGCAGACCGAATAGGACGAAAACGCATTCTGATTTGCGGATTCGTGGCGTTAGGTATAGGCTACGCCTCCATAGGCTTGGCGCCCTACGTAGATGCTGCAAGATATCTTTACATATTCGTAGACGGCATCGCTTGGGGTATTTTTATGGTACTATACCTGCTCATTCTGTGGGGAGACTTGTCTGTTCCTGGCGAAAATGCAGAGAGATACTACACTATTGGGAGCCTTCCTTTCTTCCTTACAGATCTCTTGATACTATTTTCTGGCTCTTACGTTCGAGGAATTCCAGGAGCAAGCGCATATGCTATCTTCTCACTAGCTAGTTTCTTCCTGTTCTTGGCTGTTCTGCCTTTGATGTACGCTCCGGAGACTTTGCCTGAAAAGAGGATTAAGGAAAGGGAGCTTAAGGGGTATGTTGAGAAGGCTAAGAAGACTAAGGAAAAATACGCTTAAGAGCAAGAATGCTCTCGTTTCATTGAAAATGCATGTTCTTTCACGTATTGCTAACTGGTGAATGCAATCTGCAGTGCAGATACTGTTTTGGCGAGGCATTGGAGGATTTCGATGAGCCTGATTCAGAACCTAATTCGGAACTTAGCATTGACTACTCATTGCCAAAGAGAATAAACTATGATGTTAGTATACTCGGCGAATTCTGCAGACGGGATCCTGAGTGTGTATTGACCTTCTATGGCGGGGAACCTCTAGTCTGCATTGATGAAACTAAGCAAATCATGGATCATGTTAGAGCCAAGCAGTTCATGATTCAGACAAATGGACTCCTTCTGGATCGTCTTGAGTCACGATACGTTAATCGCTTTCACACGATCCTTGTTTCAATGGATGGCGACGAAGCCATTACGGATTATTACAGAGGAAAAGGCACCTTCAGAAAAGTCGTTGATACTCTGAAGCTGATTAGGAACAATGGTTTTGAAGGTGAGCTTATTGCTAGGATGACTGTTATGGAGCAAACAGACATCTACAAGCAGGTTACATGGCTCCTAGACAACGAGGAGTTCCCATTTTCTTCAGTTCATTGGCAGCTTAACGCTGGATTCTGGAAAACAGATTTTGACAGAAGAGACTTCAAAAAGTGGAGCAATGAAAACTACAACCCGGGAATTCGAAGACTGGTCAAGCTCTGGGTTGACCGCATGGAGAAAGACGGGACTGTTCTGCGACTCTATCCTTTACTTGGAATCGCCCATTCAGTTTTGCATGGTGAAAAAGAGAGCCTCTTGCGTTGTGGAGGAGGATGGGCAAACTACGCGATACAAACAGACGGACACATCATAGCATGCCCAACCATGTGGGGAATGAAAGACCATTACTTCGGACACATCAGCAACGCTGACCCGTTGAGTTTGAAGAGGATTTTCGTTGGCAAACCATGTACCGAATGCGACATTCTCGGAATCTGTGGTGGCCGCTGTTTATATACGAACATTACGAAACGATGGAGCTCAGAAGCCTATAGGTTGGTTTGCGGCACTGTCCGAAATCTGGTAGATGAAATAACCAAAGAAATACCGAGTATCACAAAGCTTATCGAAGACGGAAAAGTCAACCTACAAGATTTCGAGTTCATGAAATACAATGGATGCGAGATAATCCCGTAATCTTTACCCCAGCCATTGATTACTTCTCATTTGAGCTTTCTGAAATAGACCGAGTTATCTTTCGCAACTAAGTGCCCAAGTCCATTCTCTAGCAATGCAGTGGTCTCTTCAGGCTTGGCAGCTGATTTGACGATGAACTCACCATTAGCTCCGTATGGAAGAAGCACATCCTCACGCGCTAAGTGGCTATTTTCGCGGTTTAGGAAGAAAAAGGGGAAGTTGTCTAGCTGTTGTTTGCCACTAGGGGCAAACTATTCCGAAGTTCTTGGCTATTACTGCTATGTCAGCAACATCTATCTTGTTGTCTAGCTTCATGTCCAAATCAGGGTTCCATCTCGGGTGGCCAGGGTAAGCTCCGAATGCGTTAGCTACAGCTGCGACGTCTCTTACGTCGACCGTGCCGTCTCCGTTTATGTCGCCTAGAATCCTAATCTTGATGTAGCCTTCCGCGCTATTGTTCGTTGTGTTGATGTCGAATCTCACTGTCGCCACGGCTGTGATTGTGTAGTTATGACAGTATGGTACGCCATGTGTGTCCCAAGTGAACGTCAGTGTTCTGGTTTCAGCGGGGACAAGTTCAACCGTTTGGGTTCCAATCGTCTGGTTTGCAGTTATGTTGAAGTATAGTGTGACGGCTATTGCCTCTGTGAAGTTGCCCAAGTTGGTTACTGTGACATTTATGTTGACTGTGCGTCCTCCATAAATCCAACTTCTGTATGGAGCAACGTTGACTACTGCTACATCGTGCTTCAGCACTCCGACAAGTTTCCAAGTGCTATTGCTAAGGTCTTCATCGTCTCTAACCGTCAGTGTTACGTTATATGTTCCATCTGATGCGTAGACATGAGTTGTTATTGGATTCGCAGTCGTTGTGACGTTGCCGTCACCGAAGTTCCATTTGTATTCTATTAATGTTCCGCCATTTGGTGTGGAGCTTGAAGCGTCGAAAGTGGTTGCGTCTAGTGCAGCCGGCGGCGCAGGTGAATAGTTAAAACTGGCTGTAGGAATCTGGGCAACTTGCACAAGCACGTAGCAAACGTAGGTTGTCATGTCATTGTAATTAGTGGTCAAGGTGACCTTGAATACGCCGAAATCGTCGAATGAGTGTACTGTTACTGGGTTTGTAGTCGTGACTAGGGGGGTGCCGTCGCTGAAATTCCAAGTATAGCTTGTTATTGTTTTCAGGGCGCTACATGGTCCAAACGCTGCTGAAGCGTCGAAAGTAACTGGGCTACCCACAAGAGGATAATGCTTTGGGCTGTAATCGAAAGTTGAGGGTGACCATGGGTAGAAACTTACGTTGTCTGTTACTTTATCGCCTATGCCGCTGGGGTTGGTTGGGTGGCGAGGACCGGTACTGTTTCCCCACCAGTTGAGTGTTGCATTCACGGTTCCTGATCCGATTGTCCAGTTTACCCCAACGTTGTTTCCCGCAATGCAGTTGTAGTGGATTTGGGTGCCTGGCGCGTCGCTGTTACGTAGGAAGATAGCCGTGTCTGTGCCTGTGATTTTGTTGTGAGTTATGACAGTGTTGTCTGTTAAGCCATAGAAGTCTATTCCAAAAGATCCTGTGGCGCCTGGGATTCCATTTATCGTGTTGCCAGTAATTATTGGTGATTCAAGGTTGTGTCCACTCCCGGCGTTCCAGAAGCCTATGCCTCTTCGGTGGCTCTTCAGGTCATTGAATGTGTTTCCAGCAATATACATACTAGTGAACTTCGCCTGCGTCAGAGTATTCCATGGAGGATATGGAGCACCGCCTGGGGTATTGAAACTGATTCCTGTTGCTCTATGAGCGTAGTCGAATGGACCTACACCTGTGCCCATGTCAAACGTGTTGTAGCTTACGTTCTGAAGCGTTGTCACGTTGATTCCATTGTATGTCATAAAGAATATCGAGTCAGATCCGTACACTCCAGCGTCGAAACAGCTGTAGCTGACTTCCGTTGTCCCTGTATGAAGTTCAAGCACCATGTTGTTTGCTCCTGTCTGAGCAATCGAGTTGTGAGTGAACACTATGTTTTCTTTTCCAGACTGTGCGTAGAACCCATAGTCTTCCTGTTCATCAGGGTCGTTGGTTCCCAGGATTTTGGTGTATGAGACAGTGTAGGTCGGCCCCGCCAGATTGGATTGCGTAAGAATCCCAATTCTCACACCTCCGACTGCCGGCGCATTCTTCACCGTGAAACCTTGGAAGTTCACATTCCCAGAATTCGCATTGACAGTGACTAAACCCGCACTCGGGAGTACCAGACCACTGCCATCGATAGTAGCTTTGTCGACTCCAGAACCGACCACGTTCAATGGTTTGTTTATTGTTACGCCCTCATTGTATGTTCCGTCATAAACCCATATTGTGTCGCCTAGGTTCGCGGCGTCTATTGCTTGTTGGATGCTGTAGTAGAACCTGCCCATGCCGTCGATTTCTGCTGTGTGCACGATTTTGAGGTCTATTCGAATCGGGTTGTCCCAGTCGATATAACCAGCATAAGTTGGTGGCTGAGAATAAAGCAGCTCTGCCCCATCCCAATGTCGATCCAAATCCGTGTCCTCGAATACCCAGACAATTATACTCTGAAGAATGTTGCTGGTCCATGAAATTGGCGTTAAGTCATTATTGAACGTCATTCTTAAATACATTGTCAGGCTTGCACCCGGGACAAGTGTCTCGCCGCCGACTTGACCGATAACTAGCTCGACATGCATTGGAGCTGCGCGAGGGCCTGCGACTTTGATCTCCGATGTATCTATCGGATACCATGTTACGCTATCGGGCGAGTATTCAAAGCTGAAATCTGACGGTTGACAAGTCCCAACGCCTTCGATGAAGTAGACTCCCGTGAGCAAGTGATTCAAAGTCGTGCCACCGATATTGGTAATTGTGCCTTTTGCCGTGACTTGAGAACCTGATTTGACGCCGACTGTTGCGTTTACTCTGTTTATAGAATCGTTCACGCTGAGACTTGGACCAATGGTTGCGCTTGCGTGTGCCAGCTCGCCTCTCGTTCCAAAAGCTATGATGGACAGAAATAGTAGTGATAGCATTAATGTTGGAAATACCTTGCTTTTCATTTCTCCTTCTCCTTATTGTATGATCTCTCTTGACTGAGAGTAGCATGAAATCGCTTGGAAGAGCTTATAACACTTGTGAAAGAATCTTCTACAATGTCAACAATAAGAAGGTCAAAACAGGAAAACGTATCATTTGATAAGAGTCTAGCCTACTCTGATGACCTGTTCCCCGAGTCTCAGCGCATACTATTCGTTCGGACTACCGGACAAGTTTTCACTCTAAGGATGCGAGATAATCCTGTATCGCGGTGCAAGAATTATTAAGCAATGTCTGCATATGCAAAATTGGTGAGATACACGTCTGTAACGTTGCGCGATGCTCAACACCTTTGTTGGAAGAGCTTCAAGAAGATCAACGCAAGGATCAGTTCTGAAAATGCTGGAAAAGCAACACTTTCAGCATTAGTCAAGGACTTGCTTGAAGAGACAGACAGAGTGACCAACTGTGTTAGGAGCTTAGAAGGGCGCAGCCCAAACGATGAATCCAATATGAGAGAAACATTGGCGGCGGAACTCTCAAACTTGCTCTACTCAGCATTTGTGTTAGCAGAAAACTACAGAATAGAGTTGGAGGAGACATTTCTTCAATCAGTGAACGACCGTGTGATTTCAGATGTTTTCTGAAAGGCGTGTTCAACAGCGTTATGCGAATTGGACTGCACCGCCGTGATTGCCATGGCCGCGTACTCCCTTGAGGGTTGAAACTGCTGTTCTAGACGACTGTTGTATCAGGGACCGCGCTCCATCGTCCAGTTTCCCTCATCTTTGCGTTTCTTCTTTTCAGGTTTATTAGACCTACTCCAATCAGGGTGAGCGTCGAACCAAACAGCGATTCAACGCCGAGACCTTCTCCCAGAAGCTGCCAACCAAAGAACATGGCGACTACAGGAATAATCAGGCTGGAACCAGACAATGTCGTTGCTTCCTCTTCTTTCAGTAGAAAGAACCAGATTACATTACCAATTGCTAATGCTCCGACTGAGGAATACAAGACCAGCCAGACATACGTTGCATCCATTGGAAAGACGAAGTTGCCCGCAGTCACACTCAAGATCGTGAGCGGAAGAACTCCAAATGCCAATTGGAGGAAATGAGTGACAAATGGATCAACGTGGTTCAGGTACTTCTTATAATACATTACTGATAGGGCCCAGAGGAAAGCTGCAAACAGCATGATAAGAGCTGAGTAGAAGGTTACAGAGCCTGTCTTGTTGAGAAACAGAACAAGCACTCCTCCAAAACCAACCACGATCCCTGCAATCTTTGTGATCGTGATCCTCTCTTCAAGAAGAGGAACCGCTAGACAATAGACAAAGAGCGGTTGCGTATAAGTCAACACAGCACCCAAGCCTGAACTCTCCTGTGTCAAGCCTATTGCCTGCGACATTATGATCAACACGAAGAGCAGGCAAAGAAGCATTAGTCCAGCCAGAGTGCGCTTGTCTCTTGGCATTCTTCTCCTAAGCATGATGAACGCTGGGAGCATCGCAACTGCCGAGATGGCAAATCGCTGAAGAGCAAAGGGAATTGGCGGAACAGAACGCAATCCTATCTTCATCAGTGACCAATTCGATCCCCACAGCACCACCATCAGAATGAAGAGCAAAGAGTTTCCAGGCTTCAACCGTGATTTCCTCACAGTCTTCCCTCACAAGATTGATGTGGGATAAAAATCTGGAGGTCTATTGCTTGAAAAAGATACGAAGAAATACAAGGAAAAGCGCGGAAGCAATCTTGAAGCGTCAGATCCTGTCTCATTTTGTAAACTCTAGTAGGCTGGCAGCAGCGGAAAAGCCCCATCCATAGCCAACCATCAAAACAAGGTCTCCCACCGACAGTGTATTGCCTGAGACTATTCTGTCGAGAATGAAGGGTAAGCTTGCTCCGGCTAGATTGCCATACTCTTTGAGCACCTCATGTGACTCGGAAAGCTTTTCGCGGTTGATCCCATTGTGCTCAGCTAGGAGGTTAAGGATTTTTTCGCTGCCTGTGTGAACTGCCCATTTTTTTGCAGTTTTCATAACGCGTTCAGAATCTTGCCCTAGCAATTCCTTGAGGGCAGAACCAGTGTATTCAGCTCCAAGTCTCGGAATCTCCTTATCCAAGTGAGAGTAGAAACCAAACCTGAACGGCACGTCCAAAGTCGTGAGCCTCGAGTAGCCAGCCAGATAATCCTTTTCTCCCTGATTTGTCACTTCAACGATTTTTTTGACCTCTAAACCACTCATATTTTTTGACACGACAGCGGTAGCCACACCATCTCCGAAAAGGAAAAACTGCATCGTAGCAACCCATTTCCTCAACTCAAAGTCTCTCTTGACCTTATTCTTTATCGAGCCAATCTCTCCGATTTCCAAAACGTCTTTTAGACCACGAACCTGATTTTGGAACCAATATGAACTCACGCCAGAAACGCAGATCAGTACAGGGCGTTCAGGTCGTACGGCAAGATGGTCCTCAGCAAGTTCCAAAGCCTTCGGAAAAGCAGTGCTAGCTACGCCTTGAACGTTCACATGTTTAATGAAGGGACTTAAACCAAGTCTCGGAACCAAGAGCTGACTGAGACCAGGACTCAGAAAAGGATTAACGTCATAGGTCGCGATGAAATATCCTATGTCTTTGATGGACAAGTTAGCTTTTTTTAAGACCTTTCCACAGGCTTCGGAGCAGAGGCCAACAAGATCGCCTTCATTCATTAAAACCTCTTTCTGAGACGACAAATCCTCACGTTTTATGAGGTAGCGTTTTGACACTCCAAGGTTACGTATGTTTTGCTCAACACTTTCCGGAAGCTTGCAGGGAAAGAAACCCATCAGTTTTTCCGTGGAATATTCATTTACAGGCAATGCAGTTGACAACGACGATATTTGCATAACAACTAGGTGATATGAGAAATCATAAAAACGTTCTGCAAAACCACACAATTATTCGCATGGTAAGAATCTAGTCTGTAGACCTTGAATTAATTAGAAAGCGTATGACCTCATGTGCTTTACTGTAGTTGATAATCACTCACCTGAAAAGTGATCGATGAACATATGAAAACTCGGTTACCTCAAGGCCTTTTTACTGTTGTGGGATGGCAATGTAGACCAGTTTTTCGTCTAGTTGGGATTCGTGCCATTCTGCTTTGACGTCTTCTCGGCTTGTGTGCAAATGGACATTCTCGGCTCGTACGAGTTTCGCCATATTCTCTAGGTAATGCTGCAGGAGTTTTATGCTGTCGTCTTCAAGTTCAGCTATGTGGACAGATTTCAGAATGTCAGTCGGCATGTAACCAAGCTCCTTTCTCAAAGCCTGAACTCGTCTTGCCAAGTCCCGCATCAATCCTTCGCCAAGCAATTCCTCGTTGCGGTGTGCTTCCAAGAAGACTTTCATTCCGCCCTCTTCTGCAGAGACCCATCCGTCCTGAGAAGCATATACTGGGGCGCTTTGACCGTATTCAGCTGCCTTGACATTCGAGAGTTCAAGAAGCAGATCCTCAATCTTTCGAAGGGTTTTGCAGGTTTCTAAAGGAGCAACGACTACCATCTTGTTTAGTGGCCAGCGCCTCTTCATCTTCGCGTTCTGCCGGGCTGAGTACGTTATTGACACACACTTGAATAATGTTTGAAATTCGTCCTCTAATATCTTGTCACGCAGTTTCTTGTCTGGTTTTGGCCAGCTTTCAAGATTCACGGACTCCACCAGTGTCGGGTCGAGTTTTCGATACACTTTCTGATACAATGCTTCGCTCAAATACGGTGTTATCGGATTAAAGAGCAGTGTCAAGCTCTTCAGAACATACCAAAGGACTGCGTATACTGTGAGCCTTCTTTTCAGGGTCTCCGGATCGTCTGTCCATAGTTCCTTTCTAACCATGGGTACGTAAAGTCTGCTCACAACCTCTATTACGTAATCCTCTATCGCGGCAAGGGCAACGTTGTATTCGCTCGTCTCTAACTTGTCTGTGTAGATTTCTATTGTTTCCTGAAGCTTGGAGAGCAACCATAGATCTGCTTTCTTGAGTTGCTTTTCACGTTTTGCCCAGTCAAGCGTGTTTTTCCTTGGATCAAATCCGTCAAACTCGGCGTTTTGCACGAAAAACCTGCTAAGGTGGTAAAGCGTAGATAGGACTTGGTAGGGACGTCGGCTCAGCTCGGTGAAGTCGAAATCCATGAAATCGGCTGGAGAGCATTTTCGAAGCATGTAGAACCTGCAGATATCAGCCGAATATTTCTCCAAAAGCGTGTTCGCCTCCACCGCGTTTCCGAGGCTTTTGCTCATTTTCCTGCCCTTGGCATCTTGGACTAGGCCTTGGAACAAGAAGGCCTTGTATGGAGACTCGGCTTTTCCGCTGAGTATTACGTACTCCAAGAGAAGCGAGTTAGCCCATCCTCGGGTCTGGTCTATTGCTTCTGTAAGGAAGTCAACAGGTACATACTGCTCAAATTCTTTGTCAGAGTAGCGGGCGTATGGCGAGGCTCCGCTGTTGTGCCAAGTGTCCAACACAAAGTCTTCTCTATGCATGACGCCGCCGCATTCCTGGCACTTGAGAGTGACGCGGTCAACCCATGGCTTATGAAGTTCAAAATCGGCAGCAGGTTTCTCCATGGCCTTTTCGATAAGCTCTTTCTTGCTTGCCACAAGCGTCTTTGCTTTGCATTTCTCGCAGGTCCAGATAGGTAACGGTGATCCCCAAACACGCTCCCGCGATATGCACCAAGGCTTCCCCTCCTTCAGAAAGGCAACAAACCGGTTCTTAGGGCTCTCGAAGAAGAATTCCACGTTCTCTACAGCTTTCAGCACCTTAGCGCTTATCTTGTCGGTGCGCAGGAAGTACTCTTTCCTTGCTAACCAGACAAGCTTGTGATGCGAACGCCAGCACGTTGGATACTCATGCTTGACCGTCTTGACTTCAACCAGCAAGCCTTTCTTGCGCAGTTCCTCCACCACTTTCGCATCTGCGTCTCTTGCAAACAATCCGCTGAAGAACCCAGCGTCTTCTGTGAATTTGACTTCATCGTCGAACGGAGCGAATATTGGGACACCTCGTTTTTGTGCTGCGAAGAAGTCTTCTTCACCGTTTCCAGGCGACTGGTGAACCACTCCGGTAGCCGTGTCTACGTCCACGAAGTCTTCAAGGATAACTCTGTGAACAAGCTTGTGCTTTTCTTCCAGTTCGGCTTGTTTCGGAATCAAGTCCTTGAATGGATAATCGTATTTTGTGCCTTCAAGTTCATTGCCCATCATTGTTTGGGCCATTTCATATTTCTTTATGCCCAACTCCTGCATCAACGGTTCAACACGCGATTTCACAAGTATCCATATTTCGTCGTTGATCTTGACTTTCGCATATTCGGTCTTAGGATTAACGGCTAGCATTGTGTCCGTTACGAGTGTGAATGGCATGGTTGTCCAAACCAAGAAGTACTCATTCTTGCTGTCGGCTAACTTGAATTTGAAGTATAGGCTTGGGTCTTCAACGATCTTGTATGAGCCTTCGTAGCCCACCTCTGCACTGCTTAGGCTTGTCTGGCATCCGGGACAGTAAGCAACAACATAGTGTCCTTCTTCAAGCAAGCCTTGTTCCCATGCCCGTTTGAGAATCTGCCATTCTCTCTCGATGTAGCTGTCATGATAGGTCCAGTAAGCCTTATCATGGTCTATGAATACTGCAAGCGTTTTGTCTAAGGCTGCCCATTCTCGGTAGTACTTCATTATTGCTTTCTTACATTCCTGTATAAATCGCTCTTCACCCACTTTTTCGAGAAGTTCCCGCTTGTTCTTCACTCCCAGCAGCTTCTCAACCTCAAGTTCAACTGGCAGACCTTGACAATCCCATCCCGCCCAAAAAGGCGTGTAATAGCCTTGCATTGTCTTCCATCGATAGCGCAGATCTTTCATCGCACGGCCTCTTGCATGACCAACGTGTGGTATGCCATTCAGCGTCGGAGGCCCCTCGACATAACCCAATGAACCGACGTTTTCCTTCTCCCTAAAACTCGCTAGCTTGGCTTGTATATGGTTCCTGTCCCAGAAATCGCGGATTTCTTTCTCAAGCTCAAGCGGGCGATAATCTGTCGTAAGGTTTCGGTTAGAATCAGTTTTGAATTTCTCGGTCACCTTGCATCCCTAGGCACCCGCAAATACAACAAGGTAGCATCAGCACCATATAAGCATTATGAATAGTGAAAAGGGCATGCTGAAAAACGGATAATCAGTCGTGGGCGAATGACTATCGTTAAGAAAACCGTTTCCTAGGAGACAATTCAGAATTTGGGTACATTCATGCCCCGTAGAAATTTCCCATGGAAGCACAAAAGGATATTTCTTCCAAACATAACCTAGTTGCATAGTCATCCAAAGCTAGGAGAAAAGAACGGATGAAAACGTTGGCTGTAGCCACACTGATAATGCTTTTGACAAGCATGCTATCACTAGTCTATCACTCTCAGGTTGCAGCTGCGAGCTCAACAGTCTACATTAATGCCGACGGAAGCATACAACCAGCAACAGCACCCATTTCAACTCTGGACAACATAAACTACAATTTCACAGGCAGCGTGCACGGTCACGTCGTAGTAGAAAGAGACAACATCGTCATCGACGGATCAGGACACACTGTCCAAGGCAGCGGAATAGGAAGCGGTGTTGGAGTATTCCTAACATCACGAAACAACGTGACGATAAAGAATCTGGTCGTCAGAACACATGACGTAGGCATCGTGCTGAAAAACACATTAAACTGTTACGTCTTTAAGAATACCTTGACGGACAACGAATATGCCCTAGAGCTTCGATACTCCTCAAACAACCTCATCTCAATGAACAATGTGACGTATAATGACAATGGCATCGGTAGCTATTCTTCCTATAATAATAGCATTTACAACAACAATATCATCAATACCTACTTCCAAGTTCGCAGTGAGAACTCCAAGAACTCTTTTGACGGAGGACACGTTCTAGGCGGCAACTATTGGAGCGATTACGCAAACGCTGACGTAAACAATGACGGCATCGGTGACTCACCTTACGCAATAGACGGCAACAACAGTGACAACTTCCCGTTGCTGGGAGAATTCTACAGTTACGACATCAACCCACAGTTTGGACAGTACCTAGAAGTCACAGCAGTTTCTAACTCGACAGTGCTCGGTTTTAACATATACAGTGTCGTTCCCTTTACCCCAGTCAATCTCACGTTTGGCCCAGAAGTCTCGAATGGAAACTCAGAACTCAGATTCCTGCTCTTCAACGTTACAGGCGAAACCAACCTCGGCTTTCTCAGGTTATCCATACCGAAAGCGCTGATGGCTGCTCCATACACGATGATAATTAACGACGGCTCGACATCCCCAGTATACGCTAATGATAAGCTACTGGATAACGGCACTCACAGATGGCTCTACTTCAGCTATCAACAGTCGACAACTCGGACATTATGGGTCTGGGGACAAAAAGATACGACTCCACCCACTATCTCGAACGTCACGCAACGACCCGAGGCAAGCAATGTTTACCCTCAGGACAAAGTTCAAGTCTACGCGAGCATCACCGATCCCCAAAGCGGAGTCAAACAAGCCGTCCTTGAATACGCAAGCAACGGAACAATGACCAGAATAGAAATGACGAATGCCGAAGGCGACATCTACACTGCAACTATCCCAGAATTCACAAAGGACACGAACATCACGTACTCGATCACAGCAGTCGACAACGTGGATAACAACGCAACGACTAACCAAACCGGATACCCGCATCAATATAAAGTGATCCCAGAATATCCATCACTAGGTTGGTTAACCATACTCATAACAACAGTGCCTCTGCTAACCTTCGGTTTCCGAAAAAAGTTCCAAGAACAAGAGCGGAACCCCAAGTCTTCTCGATCCACAACTCTCACGTGGAATGAAGCTTCGTTATCTTCCACATGCCTAGCGCCTCTTTGAGAGTTTCTTCAAGTACTCTATATTCTTCCGGATTTCAGACTTCTCACAAATTATTCCATGGCCTGGGACGATTCTATCTATTTCCATTAATTCAAGCTTCTCAAGGCTTCTGATCCATTGTTTCCACTCTCTTAACCCACCGAAACGTGTAGTCAGAATTCTCCCTTCGTAAACTGTGTCTCCAGCGAAGAGAGTCTTAGATGTGTGGTGATATACCGAGATCTCACTTGACGCATGTCCAGGAGTGTGAAGCAGAAGCAGTTCGTCGCCATCTAGCTGGAGGGTTTTCTCGTCTGTAAAGGTCTCATCAGGAAGAAACAGCTTGACTCCTTCAAGCATCTTTTCCGCATTTTCCTTGGTGTAAGAGAACCTCTCAACCATGAACTTAATGACGTATGATTTAGTTGTATTGATACCAGTCTTAAAGAATGGTGGCATTCTCTTGGAAAGAAACTTGCGCAAGTCTTCATGGGCAACGATTCTTGCGCCTGCCTCTTTGAAGGGGCGCATCCCGAATATGTGGTCTGAATGATGGTGCGTTAGGATCAACCATAGCTTAGGGTTTTTCACGGCTGCAATTTTCATTGACTGACTGAGGAGCCATTCACCGTCCTTTGTGGTCATGCCAGCGTCAATGTGAACTATGTTTCTCCCAATGACTATGAAACCCGCATTGGTGTAAAGATTCCTAGCTGGATGAAAGAGCTTCGTAGCCCCGTAAACGCCTTCTGCCAGCGGTTGAAGATCAGGCAAAACAATCATCTTGCTCTTTCTAGACTCTTCTCTAATTCCGACTCTTAATCCTTTGTGGCGCTACACAAAGCAAGTGGTCCCACTGTTTGCGCTTTTACACAGTCAAGGATTATCCCGTAACAGGTCGCAAGAAGCAATAGCTGAGCCACCGCTAAATCGCTTTGCACGGCGACATCGAAATTCTAATTTGTATGGAGATCATGGTCGTATGTCGCGAGAAGTCTTCTCGGTAGTCTCGCGGCGAAAGGCAACGAAAGCCAAGGTGACAAATTCCGAAAGAGAAACAACAGAAAAGACCGCTAGAACCCAGTCAGCAACAAGGAAATACGACACGAAGGCAACTATTATTGGCGTCCAAGCTACCAAGTAGGCTGGCAAAAGGATCAAGATAAAAGAAGAAAGTTTTGCGTAGACGTTCCCCATGGCAAACCCTTCGCTCCAGAACCGATTTGCCAGAATCACTAGCTCCAATAGAAAAGCAGCAGCGACAGAAAAAGTGTACACCAAACCGAAACTCAGGATGTAGGTGAAGTTCTTGCCTAGATATGATGCGACAACGGTGAGTGTGACAAGAGAGATAAGGTATGTGATCACAGATAATGCTGTTTTTGCAAAAATCAGTGTGCCCTTCCTGAGTGGGAGGCTCCTAGTATAGACTGAGGCTAGACTTTCAATTGAGAACATAGTTGGTGGAAGCATGAGCGTCACAAAGGAAATTCCCGTTAGAACCCCGAGAGTGGTGCTGAATCCCATTTCACCAAAAGAAGAAAAAGTGATTGCCAGAATGGCCGTTTGCAGGGCTGGCAATAGGAATAGACTTGCATATGACGGTGATCTTGAAGCTATTCTCAAATCCTTGCGAATTATCCCGAGTGAGGGCCTACATGGGTGAATAAGCGTGTCCTTAGCCTCTTTCTTGGCTCCAGAGCTAACCGCTTCGTTTCCAAGCCCCCTTATCACATGCGTAACCCATCTGAAACTGTATAGTGCCAAAGCGACGTATCCGATTGAAGAGGCAGCAGCAAGCCCCAGAATAAATGGGTCAGCAGTGCCAAGAAACATTGCACTGGAAACTAGGAAGCCTAAAGAAAAAGGGTAAAGTAACACCAGAAATTGTATAGAAGAGGATAGACTTGAGGCGATTGACGAAAACGATTCTACGATTCTCGTGGCAAAGTTTATCACGAAATACGTGCCAAACGTAGGCAGAACCCATATTATTACATAGACGAATCTTAAAGCGATTTTCCACTTCGAACGCCCTCCTCCGCCAGCGACTCTTGAGTAAAAGAACTTGGCCAAACCGATTGTTAGAGCTAAAGCGAAAAACTCTGTGGTAACAATGGCGATGAGTGACGTTAAACTGCCCAATATTGAGCCTCCCACCAGAAGAGTAATCGAAAAAAGCACTACGATTGCAGATATAAGGGGCAAATCGAAGATCCTGATGAAACACATAAAGACTATCGTGGACACGTCCTGTCTTGACAGTGGCAAGATACTCAGAGTTGCAGTGATCCTTGAGGAGACAAAGGATGTTGAAACCTGCAAACCCATAAACACTATTAGGAACATCACTAACGCAAGGAACGCTGACACGCTTCCTGTAACCATTAATTCCCTTGGAACAATCATAAGCGATGCCGTGTCCATCAAAGGAAAGAAAATAGCTAAGCCGAAAACACAGATGAAGATTACTGTAAGAATCTTGCTGATCAGAGTGTTGATCTCGGCATTTCTCACCAGTCGCCAAACGTCAGTTCCGCTTTTTCGAGGCAGACCCGAACCTGCCCGCAAAGAGAAAATGGATTGAAATGAAATCTCCTTCGAAACGATCTTTGACCATCGCCAGAGATCACGGAATTCCACGGTTCTTATCCCTCTTCTAAAGCCCTTATTGTTTCCTCCATCCCTGCTTCTTGTTCAGTCACCTTGAGGAAAATGTCTTCAAGTGAACCTTCGGCGCCCTTGACAAGCTTCCTAAGATCCTCGACTGTTCCTTCTCCAATCATTCTGCCCTTGCTTATTATTCCCACTTTCGTGCAGATTTTCTCGGCAACCTCCATTATGTGTGTAGAAAATATGACTGCTCCACCTTTCTTGGCTTGAAATACTATCAGCTCCTTGAGGATCTTCGATGAGCGAGCGTCCAGACCGATTAGTGGCTCATCCAAGATCAGTAGTGGCGGCTCATGCATTAGAGCAGCAATAATGGCTACTTTTTGCTTGTTTCCCATTGACAAAGCTGCGATAGGTGTGTCAAAATACTGCGAGAGTTGGAAAGCGGAAACCAGCTTCTCAGTCCTAGCGTTGACAGTGTTCGTCTCCAGACGTCTTATCGAGGCTGTGAACTCCAAGAACTCTCTCGGCGTCAGCGAATCAAACAAGACAACTTCTTCAGGAACATAGCCTATCAGGCTTTTTGCAGCCAATTCGTTGGAAAGGGGTGTCTTGAAGATCTCGACTTTGCCAGCTCGTGGCTCAAGAACACCCACTAAAACCTTGAGAGCCGTAGTCTTGCCTGCACCATTCGGGCCCAACAGCCCGTAGATTTCACCCGATTTCACTGTGAAAGAAACATTATCCACTGCAGTGAAAGTGCCATAGCAAACCGACAATCCTTCGACAACAACCGCCAAGTTTTCCACGTGATAACCTCTTATCTAGATTTGTTTACACTCACCTTAGTATTTTCCTGTTAGATATTGCATGCTTATCCGTCGGTCACAGCAGCAGCTAGCGGTGCAAAGAAGAAAAAGAAAGCATCACATGCACTATTAACGAACAACCAGAGACAGAACTCTACGACATTCAATGAACACGTTAAGCTTAAAAGCGCTCATGGGCGCTAAGTACATAGTATTAACGTGAACCTTGATGCTAGGTGCTCTCTGGAGTGCCAAAAAAGAAAGCGTCTAATGATAATTTCGAAAAACTCGTACTTAAAGCAATAGATGACGCACTGCTAACGCTAGGCGATTCAGCTAGACAATCAATATACTTCCACCTTAAAACCAAGTACAAAATAGCCAAGAATGACATTCCTTTTCACATCAGAGACTTCGCAGATGATCTTGAGAAAATATTCGGCCCGGGATCCAAGTTCCTAGAAATCGTAATTATGAAAAAACTGTATGAGAAAACTGGATCCGCCCTCGAATGGGATGAAAGGAAAGAACTCGTCTTCGCTGACTATGTCGCAGCAGCCAAGCAAAGCTGCATGAAGAACGAACAATAAGCGTGGCTTGGACTTACTCTGCTTGTTCATTCAGGGTCAGCTTGAAATGGAAGAGGGAAGGAAGGCTTCTCGCTTGCCAGCGAGTTCACAGATGCTTGCGCATAAACTTCCAGTGATGTCCTACCTTGAAGCCGATCTTTTGGAGCAGTTTTACCGATGGAGTGTTTCGCTCTGAAGTGAACAACGCAACTGAATCCATTTTCTTTTCAAAGAGGAAGTTCATTGCTCGAACCGTGAGAGCAGATGCAAGACTCTTGCCCCGATACTCGTTGAGCGTCGTGGCGGGACCGAGGTAACCTCGACTGGTACCGAATAACTTGTTGTGGTTTGTGTCGGGTTTGGCGGCGACAATCGAAACAATTCTTCGATTAGCCTCAGCAACTTGGACCCATTCTTCATTAAAGGGTGGGCTTTCGGTCTTCCAGAGTTGAATAGTACCCAGTTTGACCCTTTCCGTTTCAAATCCGGCGTTTACAGTTTCCACGAAGTCTTTTTCCTCTTCTGGCCTCAAACTTCTCAAGATTGTGTCACTGGGGACTCCAGGAAGAGACATCACGCTATCGAGTCGCGAAACCATGTGGTACAACCCGCCTTCTTGTTTGTAGCCTCGCTCAATCCATTCATTGATCTTAGGGCTGTGTGCGTCAACGGCAGTGAAAACAGCGTCTCTCTTGACTCGTTTTTGCGCCTCGTTCACCAAGTCATTTTCTATCTGTTTCCTGTTTGGATTCTCGCCGACAGTAACCCATACAATTTCCTCTCCCCAGTATCCGTTGTGGTATGCGGCAGACCCTATAATCTGGTTATCCTCCTCTGCAACTAGAATTTCGAGTTTTCCTCCTTGGAGCCATAAATGCAGTGAGTTTTCACTGAAAGCCTCGAACTCGTATGAATCACTATATTCGTCGTTGAGCATTTTGACGAGGCACGGAAGATCTGCGCCGTAGAGACTTCGGACCAAAACAGTCATTTTCTGTCTCTCGTACTACAGGGAAGAGTTTGGATTAATGCTTAGCGTTTGCTCATGCTAGTACTCAGTGTGTATGTATGATGGCATCTTGGGGAAAAGAACGTCAATTAGGTTCCTGCGACTAGGGCGAATGATGAAGTCGGGATAGATGGCCTGAAGCTCTTCTCGGCTTCGATAGCCGAGTAACAGTTGGGTGAATACCATGGGGTTAGCTCTTATTGTTCTATCTTCACTTGTCTCCAGACGCTTGATTCCTGCTATGGCTCCATCTTGGATTGTCAGTTGAACAGTGTAGCGGTAGAAGTTGAAGCTAATTTTTTCCGTGATATGACGATAAGTCGATGACGCAAGTCGCTTATCTAGTAACGGTTTCATCTTCTGAAACAGTTTTGCATAGTCGGTTACCCGCATTTGCCACGCGTAGGGGGGTTGCTTCACGCCTCCTATGGCAACCATGTGTTCTGTGAAGGGTTCGAGCCCGCTGATTGTGGCAACGAGAGTTTCGAGTCCACGTTTCTTGCCGATATCCTTGAGGAATCCTAGGATTGACTGGGCTGTGGCCTGATCGACGTCTGTTACCTCTCTCAGCATTAACGTTTTTTCTGGCTGGTTTTCGTTCATTCTGAAGTACGCGATTTCGACTCCTTTTTCTTCAACAACGTGTGCTTCGAACTTGTATTCGGCAACCATTTCTGTTTCTTGCTGCATTTTCCAGATATCTTTGGCACGGATGGTGTGAATGTAGAACTTGCGTTGACTCTGCCCAAGAAGCTGCATCGCTTTGGGTATGTCCCCAGTTTTGAAGGGCCGAATCTTATGCTTGATGGAAAAGTCTGGAATTTGGTCAAGCTTGATTCTTATCTGTTCGTCAAGTGGTATCGCATATTCATAGCCGAATTGCCGATAATAGTATGGAATACCCTCAATCGCTGAGAGGTCATAGCCTTGACTGGACAATCGGTCATGATACTTGTTCATCAATCTTCGCTGGAGCCCTTGATGGCGGTATTCTGGGAGGGTCGCGACGCACGCTAACTCTGCAACTTTCAGTTGGACGCCACCGATACTCCATATTGACGGAATAAGATTGAGGCCGGACACGATCTTGTTGCGATGTTTGATAACGAAGAAATCTGACAATGACATGGCTGGGTGATGATCAATCCATTTTCTAGCCATAATGTCGACCCGGCCGTCCGCCCCGAAGACTGCTTTCATGAGTTCAAGATGCTGCTCTACATCATGATCTGACTCCAAATGTTGAAACACAAGATCGTTCAGAGTCAAGTCACTCGCCTCAAACGTATGGGTTGGGTTTGTATGATTGCTTTGTCTTGTCTAGTTAGAACACAGACCAAATATAAGCGTCATCGTGACGATCAGCGTCGGCGTAGTTTGTTGTGAAATGCGTGCACTTCCCGCAACGTTAGGCAGACCTCAAAAGACTGAGTCAGATTCTCTCAATTAAGCAACACATAAATCTCGACGATTGATAAGCCATGCTGATTTGCAGATGGTTTCACGCATGACAAACGGCAGAACAAGCGTTTTTTGGATTCTTTGCATAATGGGCACGTTCGCGATTCTAAGCTCCACAATGTCAAAGAACCCTGTCCTGAAACCCTTCTCCACGTATCTTGGCACGCCGCCCGAATGGACAGGCATCGTCGCATCAGCATCAACTATCCCGGGAATAATAGTCAGTTTGCCCGCAGCCTCCTTATCAGATATTCTAGGTAGAAGAAAGTTCCTACTGGTTGCAGGTTTCGTGTTTGCCTCTGCCCCATTCCTTTACCTTTTCATTACTGCATGGTGGCAACTGATTTTTGTCCGCTTCTATCATGGATTCGCAACTGCGATTTTCGTACCAGTAGCCGAAGCTTCAATTGCCGAGTTGTTTCCTGACAAACGTGGGGAAAGAATCTCACTTTTCTCTTCAGCAACCTATGTTGGACGCGTTGCCGCACCCATTTTAGGAGGAGCTTTACTACTCGTTACTAACAGCGGTTTTTACGCGTTATACTTGGCCGTTGGAGTTGCAGGCATTGCAGCTCTCATCACTGGGCTCCTATTCTGGGCAGGAGGAGACGCACCTGTATCCACTGAGAAAAAGAGTAAGAGTGAGATCATCAAGAAAGTGTTTCAAGGTTGGCGAGTCATTGTTGGGAATCACAGTGTGCTGATAGCCTCCCTGATTCAGGCATGCCAATACTACGCTTTTGGCGTCGTCGAATTCTATCTTTCTGGATACTTGAAGGAATCCATAGAGCTTAGTTGGATACTGACAGGTATCGTCACTGGAAGTCTCACAGCAATTCCGATCGTAGCCAAACCTTACATGGGGAGAGTGTCGGATAGAATTGGAAGACGCATCCCGATAGTTGTAGGTTGCATAGTCTCAGCTCTTCCGTTACTCGTGATCCCACACGTTACCAACTTTTGGGTTTTGCTCTCGCTGGCTTTGATCTATGGATTTGGCTTCGCCACCGTAACAGCCGTCACTCCAGCATTGGTGAGTGAGCTTGTGCCTAAGGAGTGTGTTGGCGCGTCAATGGGTTTTCTTGACACAATGATGGATGTTGGACAAACCCTTGGACCAATAATAAGCGGTTTCATACTCGCATCAAGCCTTCAGTATGGTGGAGTTTTTTCATCACTTGCTATTGTCTTGCTATCTTCCTGCATAATCTTTGCCCTATTTCAAGCGAGAACACAGAGTCGAAACAAGCATACGCTGAAGAATCTTCGACATACTCTCGAAGCCAAGCCTAATTGAAGATGACTGCTCATTCAACACGTCAACTTCAGCAAACTCGTAAGCCTCACCCACTAGCAACCTACACAGCCTGTCGCGGGCAACGTATGATTTAGAGGAAAGAAAATCCTCCTGCCTCATTTTCCGCGTAATCCTTGAGAAAGCCTGGAGAGGCAACTGCTGAAAAAAACATCTTTTTTTCTCACAGACAATATCTGTTCCATTCATAACGGATGCCTTTCCAGACAGCTTCTATTTTCGAAGTATTCAAGCGGGAAATGCACCATGTCCGCCCAGTCACTAGACGATATACCTTCTTTTTAACAGTCAAAAGACCCCGCAAAAAGATGCCTACCCCTCTCCCTAGACCTCCTTAAGAGACGTAGACTTAAACGAGGTGTGATTTCCGTATGCGCGGAATGCAGAGATAACTCGAGTTTCCAGTAAACAAAACAAAAATCTTAAACACGTTTCAAATGCTAGTGAATTGAAGCTCTCTTGCTCAGAAACCTCCGCTTTGCCACATCGCGTTTACGCTGATTCTGTCTACGTCACTCATGATTTCTCATGATAGCGAAGCGGCTATTACATCATTGCAGTGTAAAGAGCTTAAATAACGAAACGCTAGATACAGCGTCTGCTTTCGCTATTAAACACTAAGACGTGCGAAGCGCATGGGTGTGATGCTGTGAAGTGTCCGTATTGCGGGTCTGAAAAACTTAGAACCCTCGAAACGAGGGATTCACCGGATAACACGGTTAGAAGACGAAAAGAGTGTGCAGACTGCGAGAAACGCTTCACAAGCTACGAATACGTGGAAACCGTGGAATTAATGGTGAAGAAAAAAGACGGCAGGCTTGAACGTTTCGATTTTAACAAGATCGTAAGAGGTCTCCAGAAAGCCTGCGAAAAGAGGCCCGTGACGATGGATCAGATCCACGAATTAGCCGAGCACGTGAGGCAGGATGTAATGGTGATTGGAAAGGACGAAGTCAAATCCCAAGAAATAGGAGACCTTGTAATGAAGTACTTAAAGAAGCTTGACCGAGTAGCTTACCTCAGGTTCGCCTCGGTCTACAAGCAATTTGAAGAACCCGAGGATTTTCAGAAACTGCTTAGAGAGGTTAAAACATGAAGTTCGTCAGGAAACGTGAAGGAAGATTAGAGCCGTTTGATCAGGAACGCATTACAAAAGCCATTTGGAAGGCCGCCAAGGCTGTAGGCGGGAAAGACCGCGAGCAAGCCGAGAGACTAAGCGACCAAGTTATGGCTGAACTCAACAGACGATTCAGCGAAGACGGCGTTCCGACGGTTGAAGAGATCCAAGACGTAGTTGAAAAAATGCTTATTGAGAACGGCCATACGCGAACAGCCAAAGCTTACATTCTTTACAGAAAACAACATCAGGATCAAAGAGAGCTAGCAGCACTGCTAAGCGATGCCGATCTGGTTGACCAGTACTTGGAGATTGAGGATTGGCGTGTCAAAGAGAATTCGAACATGAGCTATTCCCTGCAAGGCTTGAACAACTATCTTTCTTCAACAGTCGTGGCGAAATATTGGATCACGCGAATATATCCTCCAAACATTGCTGATGCGCACTTTTCAGGAGACATGCACATACACGACCTAGGCGTTCTAGGCGCGTACTGCGTCGGCTGGAACCTAGAAGAACTACTACATTCCGGATTCGGCGGAGTCTCCGGGAAGATTGAGAGCAAACCTGCAAAGCATTTTCGCACGGCGCTTGGACAAGTTGTCAACTTCTTCTACACGCTTCAAGGTGAAGCTGCAGGAGCTCAGGCTTTCAGCACCTTTGACACATACCTAGCACCGTTCATAAACTACGACAGGTTAAACCAGAGAGATGTTGAACAAGCACTACAGGAATTCTTCTTCAACATGAACGTGCCCACCCGTGTAGGATTCCAAACACCATTCACAAACGTGACACTGGACTTGACAGTGCCTGACTTCATGAAAAGTGATCCAGTGATCATAGGAGGAAAAGTGATGGACAAGACATACGGAGACATGCAGGCTGAAATGGAAATGTTCAACATGGCCTTTGCAGACGTGATGAGCCAAGGTGACTCAAAAGGCAGAGTCTTCACTTTTCCGATCCCAACGTATAATGTGACAAAGGATTTTGACTGGGACTCGCCTGTGGCAGAAAAGATTTTTGAAGTAACCGCCAAATATGGTGTTCCATACTTCAGCAACTTCATTAATACTGACATGAAACCTGAAGACGTGCGAAGCATGTGCTGCCGCCTGAGAATCGATAACAGAGAGTTGGCAAAACGTGGCGGCGGCTTCTTTGGGGCAAACCCGTTAACAGGTTCAATAGGTGTTGTGACGCTTAACCTTCCCCGCATCGGCTACTTGGCAAAAGATGAGGACGAATTCTTTGAGCGCTTGGAAAACATAATGGAGATCGCCAAGAGCAGCTTGGAGATAAAACGGAAAGTCTTGGAAACGTTCACGGACACTGGACTGTATCCCTATTCTAAGTATTATCTTCGCGGTGTCAAGGAACAGTTTGGCAAGTACTGGCAGAACCACTTCTCAACAATAGGCATCATAGGTTTGAACGAGGCAATAGTAAATCTGTTTGATGCTAACATTGCTTCACCTGCGGGAACAGATTTCGCCATCAAAGTTCTCACTTTCATGCGCGAGAAGCTGGTGGAATTCCAGAAAGAATCTGAAAGCATCTATAATCTTGAAGCCACACCCGCTGAAGGCACAAGCTACAGGTTGGCACGGATAGACAAGAAGCGCCATACCGACATTGTTGTTGCCAACGAAAAGGACGTGAAGACTGGTGCTGAGCCGTTCTATACGAACAGTTCACAACTGCCTGTTGATTACGAAATAGACTTGTTCGATGCTCTTGAGCATCAAAACATGCTGCAAACACTTTACACGGGCGGAACCGTTTTCCACATTTTTCTAGGTGAAAGGCTTCACTCGTGGAAGGCCGCGGCAGAGCTTATCAAGAAAGTGGCGTGGGGCTCCCGTCTGCCATACTTCACTTTGACGCCAACCTTCAGTATATGTCCAAACCATGGCTACGTAACAGGAGAACACAAGCATTGCCCGACATGCGGAGCCAAGTGTGAGGTATATTCGCGAGTAGTCGGCTACCTGCGACCCGTTGACCAGTGGAACGACGGAAAACAAGCCGAATTCGCCGTTCGCAGAGCATTCGACGAGTCCACCATCCTGCAGGCAGCTCCCATACCCGCCTGAGTGATAAACTGATGAAGTTTAGTGGGCTGCAGAAAACAAGCCTCGTAGATTATCCTGACAAGATGTCATCAGTGCTCTTCACGCCTGGTTGCGACCTTCGTTGCCCGTTTTGTCACAATTGGAGAATCGTAGTTAACCCTCAGCCGCCCTTTCTGCATGAGTTAACAGCATTAAGAATTCTGGAGAGCCGCAAGAAATACGTGGATGCCGTTGTAGTGACAGGCGGCGAGCCAACCATTCACAAAGAAGTGCCAAGTTTCCTAAGGAAATTGAAGGAGAAAGGCTTCTCGGTGAAGTTTGACACGAACGGCCTTAATCCTCGTGTGCTAGAGGAATGCTTACCATACGTGGACTACGTTGCACTGGACGTTAAAACAAGCCTGGAGAAATACCATCTCTTGGGCGCGAAAGACACCATCGGTTTCTTGCAGACGATTGAGATGCTGAAAACTGGGAAGGTTGACTACGAGTTCAGAACCACTGTCGTACCAGGACTAGTCAATGTGGAAGACGTGCCAAAGATTGGCGAACTCGCTAGAGGAGCAAAAGCTTTTGCCTTACAGCAGTTTGTACCGGGCGACACGCTTGACAAGTCCTTTAGCGCGCTCAAACCCTATTCATCACAAGTTATCGCTGGATTCGGCGAAACAATTAAAAAATTTACCGAAAATGTCGCGCTTCGAATATAAGGCTTCTAAGACATCATGTCTCACGCTAGTGCATTTGCGCACGTATAGCTAGATCCATCACGTCTCTCACGAGGAGAGAAGACTTCTTTGGAAAAATGCTGAGAGCGCAAGGTTTAAGGGTTAATACGTTGTTTAGGTTTCGACTATTCTAAGTTGGTGTGTATCAGTTTGAGTGCACAGAAGCTAAGTCTGGAAGAACGCAAAGCTGAAGTTTTGATCAAGCTTAGGAAGTACAAGCTCATCAAGAAACAAAAGCATGATGACGCGGTTGGTTATATTATTGACATGCCCAAAGAAAAGGAAAAAGCTCTCGTCTGGTGTGTCCCAGGCGAAAGCACAGTAGGCATTGCTGCAATCAACCGTTTGCAGAAAGCCATGAAAGACGCAGAAATGGAAAGAGGCATCGTCGTCACTGATGGAAGGTACACGCATGCGGTCAAGCAAGGCGCAAAAAAGAAGAACATAGAGCTCCTGCCAAAGACTTTCCCAGCATTCGACATTTTCGAGCATAAGCTCGTTCCGAAACATGAGATACTAGAAGAAAAGGAAAAGGAGGAGTTGCTGACGCATTACCGCGTGCAGCCGTACCAGCTACCACAGATCAGCTCTTCTGATCCAGTGGCAAAGGCAATAGGCGCTAAACCAGGCGACATATTGCGAATATCACGCAATAAGAGCCCAACAGCAGGAAAACACACAGCCTATCGATACGTCATAGATTAAACCACTATCCTTTTGCAAGATCTCTCACCAGCCAATAACGATCTAAGCGATCCAATCAACACTCACCTTCTCATACAGAATGCCGAAGAGAGAATCGCATCAACCGCAAGCGTCTTGCATAATTCAGAAATAGGACAACAATCAAATAAGAAAGCAACATGGCGTTATTGGTGATCACATGTCTTTTTTCAGGAAGTTCAAAGATAAGCTAACTTCACCTAACGCAAGAAGCTCGCTGCAGTTCAGCAAGAGCAGCTTTGCGCTAGGAGAGAATGCTGAAGCCACTCTGGCGGTTTCTTCCGAAGAAGAGTTTGATGCGACAGAGATTAGATGTGAAATTCAGTGTGTCGAAGAAGCAAAAAGAACGAAATACGTGCATGACCCTGCAGTCAATCGTGAGATCCTCAAAGAGGTTCAAGAATCTGCAACACTCTACTCAGCGAAACCCAACGTCAGCGGCCCAATTCACATTGGCAAAGGCATCCAGCAAAGCTTCTCATGTAATATGAATATTCCAATTGGTGCAAGACCAACGTTCAAAAGCATTGATTCGAGTGTCGCATGGACCATTATAGGGGTGGTTGCCATTGATGGGAGACCAGACGTAGTCAGTCCAACAGTAGAAATCCAAGTAACGGCGCCAAGTGCTTCACCAATCATCAAAGAAAAGGAGATCATACGAGAAGTAGTGATGATCCCATGCAAATACTGTGGAGCTTTGATGCCACAGACGGACACGGCTTGTCCGCATTGTGGCGCAAGAAGAACATGAGCCGAATATTGTGCTCACACTTCAGTCTTGTTCTTGCACACATTTCAGTATGATGATTTGCCGCAGGAATAGCTTCAACATAGCACTGTGTTGAACCCAACATGATTCAAGCAGACGCTTCTAAGCACATGTGTATCGTTGCGCAATAACGAAGTTGTCAATGCGGTAACTAAATAAGATAAAGCTCGGGAATAGTGTGTTAACGTTGAGGCATGGAAATGAAGGCAACGATAATCGAATGCTCATTTGGGATTTTGGCTTTCGATTCGAGAAACAAGCTGACTGAAAAAGTGCTATTCTCTCGAAGACCTCAGGCAGCAGCGAAGATCCTTTCGAAGATCGAAGAAGGAAAAGCTGTTGATGAGATCGTTGAGATTATTAGAAAACTTGGAAGAGAAGGCTACGATGTTTTTGTTTTTGAGAACTCTGTTCTGGCAAAGGATGTTCAGGAAAAGTGCGGTGTCAATGTTGAAGTCTCCAAGCCTTCTGAGGCAGGTGATCTTGCGCGATCGGATATTGGACGTTTTGCTGTTGAAACAGGCTTTGTCAAGGATGCGGAAGAGCTTGGTCTCTGGACGCACAACGTGACAATGGAGATTGCGAAGCAACGAGTTAAGGGTGCTGTTGAGAAAAGGGACCTGATAGTTGCTCAGGGCATTCAAACTTTGGACGATTTAGACAAGACGATAAACTTGCTGATGAGCAGAGTTCGAGAATGGTACGGTGTACATTTCCCTGAACTGGATCGTTTGATGGAGAAACATGAAACTTATGCGCGCCTAATCCTGAATCTTGGTAGTAAAGAGAACTTTACGTTGGACAACCTTGGCAAGGAAGAGATCCCTGAATCGAAAGCTGAGGCAATAGTCAAGACTGCCGAGAAATCTATGGGTGCAGATTTAGCTGAAACGGATCTTCATCAGATCCAAGCCCTCTGCAAGAACATACTTGGCCTTTACAGTTTGAGGCAAGATCTTGAAGGTTACATGGACAAAACAATGGAGGAAGTTGCACCAAATACAAAAGCGCTGGCCGGTTCGCTGCTGGGAGCACGATTGATTGCCATATCTGGAGGTCTGTCGAATCTGGCTAGGCGACCCGCAAGCACGATCCAAGTCCTGGGGGCAGAGAAGGCTCTTTTCCGATCATTGAAAACCGGAACGCGACCACCTAAGCATGGCGTTATCTTCCAACACACTTTACTGCATGACGCGAAGAGGTGGCAGAGAGGAAAGCTGGCTAGAGCGCTTGCTGGAAAGCTGGCTATAGCTGCTAGGATCGACGCGTTCGGAAGGAGAGATGCAAGCGATATGCTCAAAGCCGGATTAAACAAGAGAGTTGAGGAGATCCGTGAAAAATACGCTGAACCTCCACCAATTCCAGAAGTGAATCCTAGACGTGAGAGACCGAGAAACGAACAGAAGTGGAGAAAGCAAAGACGTGAACGTTAGGGTAAAACCACACCCACAGTTTCCGGCAGTATATCAGTTGATGCTTGAGGATGGAGCCAAGCGACTTGCAACGGAGAATTTGACGCCGGGCAGAAATGTCTACGGTGAGAGGCTCATACGATTTGAAGGTGTGGAATATCGCGTTTGGGATGCTTTCAGAAGCAAGCTTGCAGCGTCAATATTGAAAGGCTTGAAAAACGTTCCAATAAGGCCAGAACAGCAAATCCTGTATCTGGGCGCAGCTTCCGGAACAACGCCGAGTCACGTTTCAGACATAGTTGGGGAAAAAGGTCACGTTTATTGTGTGGAGTTTGCTTCGAGGCCCATTAGAGACCTCGTTGACAACGTATGCGCCTACAGGCTTAACATGTCTCCCATTCTTGAAGACGCAAGGATACCAGAGAAGTATTCCATGTTCATCCGGGGAAAAGTAGACTGCATCTACTGTGATATTGCACAGCCTGAGCAAGCGAAGGTTCTTGCAGACAACGCTACTCTCTTTCTCAAAGAGCGCGGATGGGTGATGCTGGCCGTGAAGGCTCAAAGCATAGATGTGACAAAGGAGCCGGCCGAAGTCTACAAAAGCGAAAGCAGAGTTCTTGAAAACCGCGGCTTTCGTATTGAAGATGTGGTATATTTAGAGCCGTACGATAAGGCGCACGCGATGATAGTTGCTCAAGCTCTAGCATTATCTTCTAGAGGATAAGTATAGTTTATATCTCACAGTGTTCTGGGTACTTCTACGTGGCGCTTTGATGATTCACGGGGAGAAAAAGTCATTAGAGACCGCAGTGGCCTCGCTGAAAGAAGCTGGGTTTGCTGTCTCTCAAACGTGCTGTTCTCGTCCAAGCTGTTTTGACCTCGCAGCCCGAAAAGGCGAGAAGCTCGTTTTCGCCAAGTTTCTGCCAGACGTTGACAGCTTTTCACAAAGCGACTCACTGGAATTAGTAGGATTATCTGAATGCGTCTCAGCTGCTCCGCTCTTGATAGGTGAAAAAACTAGGGAAACGCCTCTGGAAGATGATACAGTCTATTCGAGATACAACATTCATGCGGTAACGCCGAAAACCTTTGAAAACATCATTATCGGCAAGACACATCCACTCATTCAGGCTGGTCCAGGCGGATACTACGTTGACATAGATGGGAAAGCGGTAAAGCGCAGAAGACACGAATTGGGCCTATCAGTCGGCAAAACTGCAGAGATAATCGGCGTATCACGAAGAACTCTTTATGGCTATGAAAGAGGAATGGCTAAAGCCTCAGTCACCGCAGCATACAACATGATCCACACACTGGGAGTCCCTGCGGCCAAGACAGTGAACGTATTTGAGAAGCCGAGAAATCAGCGTGCGTGTCGATTCCTGGCAACAGCCAGAGATCTGATTGCCAAGCACAAAATTCTTTTTAAAATCTTTGAAAAATCAAGTCGTTATAGACTCTCGACCTTCAGAAAAGCACCTTTTGACTTCGTTGTCACCGTTCCAGAAAGCAAGAAGAAGATCATAGGCGGAGTTGCAAAGACCAAAGAGCAAGGATTGGACAGAAGAATAGATGAGATATTAAGTGTAAGCCGAATCGTGCAGGCGTATCCAATACTCATTATGGAAGGAAAGGAGTTGCCAAACAGAAATATCTCCTGCATTCACCATGAGGAACTAGCCAAGATCAGGAATCCAGAAGACTTGATCTCAAATGCTACATAAGCTTCCTTTGACGTGACTCTTTATCGTTCTGGATCTTCTGGGCGGGTTTCCAAGATTTTCTAACGAAATCCGGGTATTCTTTGGACCCTTCAACACAGTGTTGGAGGAAGCTTATCGTTCTCGGATCAGAAGGATAACCTGATCCGAAGTCTCCATAAGCATTCGCGAGATCTGCAATTGCTTTGTCTCTTTCGACTTTGGCGATTATTGAAGCTGCTGACACTACCGGATAGTTCCTATCGGCCTTATGCTCGGAGACAATCTTGGTTTTGAAATGAAGGTGCTCCAAGATGTGTTGTCCGAATCTTTCTTCCAGTATGTCTGACGCGTCAACGTAGGCAGCGTCTGGTCTGAGTGCGTCGATGACTCTCGCCATGGCTTGTGCTTCTAGCCAGTTCAGCTTGTGAAGTTTCTTACCTTTTAGGACAACATCATCGATTTCTTTTGGCGACAGTCTTTCTATGGCGCAGTCTTGGGCGATTCGTTTAATCTCCGGAAACAATCGTTCGCGCATGTGAGGCGATAGAAGCTTCGAATCTTTGACACCCAGTTGAGCCAGTTTCGGCAAGTCCTCTTCTCTAACCGCGATGCCGGCAATTATTAATGGTCCGATTACGCAGCCGCGTCCTGCATCGTCAACACCAGCAACTAGCATGCTGAAGCACCTTCTTTTGCATGAGAAGCTATCTTTGCTTCGAAGCTATAACATTTCTTTTCCAAGATATTCGAAGACTTTTTCAATGATAATCTCATGCAGACGGTCCCTATTTTCATACGTAACAAGAAACAGTTCAGCGTCCTCTCTCTTTCTCAACTCACTCATGATTGCGTCGCTCGCCTTCGAGTGAACGACGCCAATTACGGGTTTCTCACTTTCTGTGACTCTTCGGACAGTTTCTCTGAACTTGTTTGAGAGCAATTCCATTGGTCCGATCTCATCTATGACAACGACATCTGAATCATCAACGGCCTTCAATATGGCTCCAACTCCCAGACTTTCAAGAGCCTCAAGATTCACTCGATACCTGCCAATTCGTGGGCCAGTTTGCTGGTTGACGTGGGCAAGCCATCTAGGTTTGGAACCGTTCAAGTCCAAGATCTCGAATCCGACACGGGCTCCACAGGAGCGGACTTCTCGACTTACCATTCCACCTACGTTGAATCCTCTTGCCCTCAACGTTTGGACAATCTTCAATAGGGCGGTCGTTTTTCCTATTCCGGGATTGCCAGTCAGAAGCAGCAAATGTTTCTTCAAACCACGCACCCTGTTGACCAGAAGTCTAATATTGCCCTAAAATGGCTTGTCATAGTTGTTTGTAAAGGGCAAGCAAGAGCATGACAAGAACTGATTTTGACTTTGGTTTCCCAACAGAAGTGATTGAAGAAGGAAAAGGCAAATTCCTTGTCCCCAGACTGAAAGCATTCGTGAAGTCCCCTTCTGAGTATGCTCCCTCAAAGGCTCCGGTTTTCTACAATCCAGTCATGAAGCTGAACCGTGACATAGCTGTTCTAGCGTTACAAGCATATCAAAGAATCGTTGACCGTGAAATCTCTGCCTGTGAACCCTTCGCTGGCTGTGGGATTAGAGGAGTGCGATTTGCAGTAGAAGTTAACGGCGTAAAAGAGGTTGTGATGAATGATATTAGCGGCAAAGCTGTCCAGATTGTCAAGTACAACACACAATTGAATGATGCTGGGGAAAAGGTCAAATTCAGACATCAAGATGCGAATCTGCTCTTGAGTCGTCATGGCGCCCCACGTAAGAGGTTCGACGTCATAGACGTAGATCCGTTTGGTTCACCTGCGCCCTATATTGATTCTGCCGTTCGAGCCCTGCGCGATGGCGGCTTGTTGGCCTTGACAGCGACTGACATGGCGCCTCTTTGCGGAGTTCATCCGAAGGCGTGTATCAGAAAATACGGCGGAAAACCCTTGCGCACTGAGTACTGCCACGAATTGGCAGCTAGATTGTTGGCCGGTTGCTTGGCAACAATCGCGGCGAAGCATGAGATAGGTGTTAACGTCGTATTCAGTCACAGTGCAGACCACTACGTGAGAGTCTATGCGCTTGTGGAGTATGGAGCGAAGAAGGCTGATGAAAGCCTTAGAAACATGGGTTATGTGCTTCATTGTTTCAGGTGTTTCCACAGAGAAAGCCGAAATGGATTATCCACGCTCGCTTTTCCAGAAGAATGCTGCGAATGCGGTTCAAAACTTAGTGTTGGCGGACCATTGTGGCTTGGAGAACTTTCCGACAAAGATTTCTGTCAACGGCTAGAAGAGGAGGCTAAGCAGAAGAAGCTTGAGCGTGGAGAGAGAATAGAGAGGACTCTGAGACTAGCACAGAACGAGAACGACACCTCAGTGGGATATTATGTCGTTGACAAACTTTGTGATGCTTTGAACTTGCCAGTTCCATCCATAAAGAAGGTTGTCGAAGGCTTGAGAGAAGAGGGATTTCAAGCTTCTCCAACGCGTTTTAACCCTAAAGGGATCAGATCGAACGCCCCAGCAGCTAGGATAAAAGAAGTAGTCTCTAAAAAAGTAAGGGTTGATCTCTGAACGTCAGGCAATTCCAACGGTGCACTTTGTCTAGTGGCCTTCGATTGTGCAATGTTTCTTGAGGTATCCTTCCAGATCATCTTTCAATGTCTGTTTGAGCAAGTCCATTCGCATACTCAAGTATTCGTCTCGGAGAATGTCAAAGTGGAAGCCGTCCCATTTTTGACCGTTCACGAAAATGGCTTGTCTCATTGCTCCTCCTTTCTTGAAACCGCATGATTCAAGAGCTTTGTGAGCGCGAACGTTGAATTCAACGCTCCAAGCTTCGCAGCGGTCCGCGTTCAACTGGTGGAAAGACATTTCCAGTAGAGCCACGGTGATTTGTCTACCCAGCCCTTTTCCCCATAGTTCTTTCTTGCCGATGTATGTTCCGACACTTGCAGTTTTGACATTTGCCCAATCCTGTTTTTCTATACGTGCAATGCCAATCGCTTCCTTTGAATCAACAAGCTCAACTATGAAGTGAAGCTCCCTCTCTTCTTTCACCCAGTCTTCATACTGCTTTTCTAGTTGTGCCATGTTCAGGAAGTTCATCGGTCTGCTTCTTGAATACATTATTACTTCGAAATCGTTTTCCCATTCGTGCAACTGTTTCAGATCTTCCTTCTCCACTGGTCTGAACCGAACGTTGCCAAACTCGAACATGCGCGTTCACCATGTAAGCCAGAATCGTTAGTTCAACGTTACTATTAAGTCTAACCGAATATGGAAACCTGATGAAATATAGTCTGATTTTCTAATGAAGCTTAACCCTGCCAGCTAACAGCCTCTTTATCCTTTCTGTGAAACACATGGGCGCGCTATTTTGTAGCGTTCTGTCACGTTCTCGATTAGGCCATTCTCAAAAGCATAAATCTCTTTCAGACTCTTCTTCCAGTCTCTCTCATACATCAAGGGATCATCTATCATCTTTTCTGAAGGATCAATATGCATCCACCTGTTTCTTTTCATATCCCACACTTCGGTCCAAACATGATCAGACATGTCAAGAATCAATCGCGCACGATAACCATGGGCTAAACAAAGGGCAGTAAACAAGATACTGAACTCTCCACATCTTCCCTTGCCATAGGCAATTATCTCCAAAGGATCATTGTGGCGGACCATGTCACCATCGCTCCACGCCATTCTTCCGTGAAGCCAAACAAGCAACTCAGCCAGATCATACGTTCTTTCGAAGGATTTCTTCAGCTCAAGAAGCAAGGAAGGATCAGCTAGTCTCACACTTACTTCTGTATACTTCTTGATCGAGGCTTGATCTGGGAGATTCATTCAGCTTCTGCTCCATAATGAGTTGATCCCGTAATGTATCGTATAATGAC
>JALHSQ010000135.1 GCA_022865885.1 Candidatus Bathyarchaeota archaeon
ACTATGTTCAGAATACAACGTCTACGCTATCGACGCATTGTACCTGAAAGTCGCATTAGACAACCAATCCATTCTAGTATCACTAGACAAAGAAGATTTTACAGACAAACTCGAATTCAAAAAACCACCAATCGAAACCTATCACGTCTCCAATTTTCCATCCTAAAAAGCGCGCGCTTTTTAGCGCTCGCCAAAAAGCAAAAACAGACTTATAACCATTTTTAACCATTTTAGGAACACGCATGCGCTCTAGTACAACGCTTGAGCCTGTTTGATCTGTTTACAGAGCCAAGCTGCTTGCTCATGGCGGGTTGTCGATTCGAATTATCTTCCCCACGTATTCTGTTGCCGTGATGTTATATGGGTATGGACTTGGGTTATTGTCGCCTTTAGTCTCCAATCCTCCGGTCAGTATGTGCGTGATCCTTGCTATGATGAGTGCGTTGTCGCCTGGTCTCTTGAACACGATTATGTCGTCAACTTTCAGCTCTGAGTAAGGCACTTGCTCGTAGGAGACAGTTGCACCTACCCTGATTGTCGGTTGCATGCTTGGTCCAACGACTTGAAGAAACTTCTGTCCATGAATGAGGGGTGAAATGTATGGGATTGAACCGAAATACCCCCAAATGGCAATGACAAGCAAAACCGCGACTACAGCTACCACAACTAGATGTTTTCTTTTCATGGAAATCCCGTCGTCATATCTCTCTCTCGCGCGCGCATGAGATAACTGCGCCTGCAATCACGTGATAGCCACTTGTGCTCCCCCAGCTATATTGTTTATGAATTTAAGATATTGACCGCAGATAGGCAGCGCGCAACCCAAAACACCATTAGGCTCTGAGTTAACACGTGAAGCTGGGATGATGTTTGAACCCCATCACAGTGGTGGCGACACTCGCAAATTCCCCTTTTTTGCTTTGTTCAATATTTCTGTGAGGCTTTTGGCTATGGCGAATTCTGTGGTTATCCCGAGTTCTAATATTGACTGAGCTTTCATAAAAGTAATCAAGAAGAGTACCGCGATGTCAATTCAGGTGAGCATCTGATGGCTTTCAACCTTGACCCCGTGTACTTGCTGAACTTTGCCCTATGCATCGTAATCTTGGCGCTCGGAGCATATGCCTACAGAAGAAAGAAAAGCTTTATTCCTCTCTTGATAGGCGTGGCCTTTGGCCTCTTCGCCGTCTCACACCTCATGACACTGCTTGCTATGGCAAAGACTCTGGAAACGCCGCTGATAGTGATCAGAGCGTTGGCCTACTTGACCGTAATCTTCGCCTTGTACAAGTATTCCGTGCAGACGCAGACAAACAGAAACTGAAGCCGCGGGAATCTGAAAGAATGCAGAGCCAATTGATCTGATGCGGGGTGGTTCACTGCCCTGCGTGAAAGACTGGGCTTCGTCTTACGCATGTGCTCACGCGCAAACGTGTGATTCGCAAAACCGATAGGTAGGTTTGAATGAACTCGAAGATAGCCCTCATATTTGCGGCAGTATTCGTCGCCGGCTTTGCAGTTGGATATGGCCTATCTGTGGTCATTCCCAGATCTGCTCAGGTTCCGCAGCCCTTGACCGTTGACCAAATGTTCAAGAACGCCATGCGCGACGCTATGGTTGTTGAGGAGTGGAAGATATGCAGCAACCTGACCGCCATTGTGAATACGAACCCTAGCCTTATGTGGCGGGGAGAGGGAGAGAACAGGACGGTTCTAGTCGTCGTCTGGACCAAGTATCCATCCAGTTACCCCTTTGGAGGGGTTGTTAACACTGCATGGGGCGAAACGTGGGTGACTGTCGCTCCTGAGCTGAAGAACTTCTTCAAGGACAACTCTGTTCCAGCAGAGAACATAACGGTGAGGGCGGAGCAGCTCCTCGGGCTACCGAGAAACAACGGAAACACTCACTTCGTCGAGCTCTGGGTTAGGCCGCAGGACCTTTTCAGGCCGTCTCCAGACTGCGAGATCAACGACACCGTAACACAGCTCACTTTTCCTGAAAACGCTGATTCTGCTTACAAGAAGTGGTTCAATGACAACATTATCTACTCCTACTTTTCGAAACAGTACCCGTGGACCAGACTTGGCTATACCTATGACTGGGGCAACCCACATGGGTCGTTTGGCCTGACGGAATACGTGATAAGGCAAAACTCAACAGTCACCGTTGAGTCAGTCACGTCTGCCTTGGAGTACCTGCACATCAATGATTGATGAATTGAGATCACACGCGAGGAAGCGGGCTTCGAACATGTCTGCTAGGTAGATGGCGTCACGTTTTCCGCGGGGAAAGTATGTCCATGAAGAACGGTCCGGGAGATATTTGAACTTGGCGCACCCGGGCACGGTCTAGGGCACGAGCATCATAGGCTCAGACTTCTGGACGCGAGGATTCTCATCTACTACAAATGTGTTTCGGCTGTTGTTCATGTAATTCCGCTTGGATAGTAAAACTGCCCATCTCCTCCGCGCGCTGGTTTGTCCCTAAAATGGTCAAAAATGGTATTTATTCCTCTTTTGAGATTTGGGGGGGGGACAGTTTTGTGCCGCACATCTGTTTAGCAGGCGCGATTTGGCGAAAACCTCGTGTTTCTTTACCATCCCTCGACACGGTCAAGACTGGCCTATCAAACAAGCCTGTACCAGACCAAAACAGACAAAATAAGAACAAAAACCATTTCTAGCCAATTTAGGAACAAACATGCCCGCAAAGCTATACCGCAAAGCGACGACACTTATTTGACAACTGTACAACTCAAGACAAAACTCGTTCAACTGAAGAAGTTCTTGACGATAAAACAGACCGTGGAGCCTGGAAATCAAGAGAAAAATGAGAGTTCAAAGGATGCTGTGACAAAACTTCAGCAGGATCCAACTCAACAGCAAGTCGTTACACAGACTGTCCCGGAAAAGAACATCAAAATCACGAAGGAATTTGAAAACCTGAGTAAACGACTCGCGGAAACTGAACTGACATTAAGTTCAATTCGAAAAGTCCTAACACCAGAAAGGCTAACCAAACTTCAACTCGAGCAACTCCATAAAGAATACGAAGAAGAGCACAAACAAAAGCCATCTCAGTGAATCAGAATCATGGGGCAGAAAAACTTGCAGCCCCAGACAATAATACTATGAGCTTATTTTCCCCACATTTTTCCCCAGTTTTCACGTTCCCCCTTCCCCACTCAAAATTGCGGGTGGTAAACACTTGCCGTAAAACCTTAAGTGTGGGAACACGCAGATAAAATCTGGGAAATTTAGCCAAATAATGTTTGTGGAGACGAAAAGTGAACGTGAACTCGATGGTTGGATACAACGAGAGAAAGCTTCAGGCCCTAGAATATGTGAAAATGCATCCGGGGACAACGTCATATGAACTAGCGTTGGCGCTGAATTTAGAGATTCACAATGCCCGAACTCTCCTCAAGAAGTACAGCCGTCAAAGTCTCCTCTCAAGGAGCCGAGCGGATGCCTGTGGAACCAGGGTCCATGAGATAACGGAGAAGGGGTTGAGGAGGTTGAGTTACCTCAAGGGGACTGAGAGCTCTGGTCTCGTTGAGGAATAGCCCCTAAATGTGCTGTGTTCAAAACGTCAATACCCTTTGGCGCGCACGCTAAAGGAGTCGAATACCTCAGAGGAGTCTACCTAGCATCAAACCTCAGCATAAAACCGAAAACAAGAATGAGCAAAATCGACGCCCTCAAAGAAATTATACGCGCATGGAGACTAAACCCAGAAGAAATCCTAACCCGACAAACCCTCACAGAACCACGCAGAACCATAATCGACCGCAACCAACTCGAACAAAGTCAGCTGCACCAACTAAGCGTAGCATTGCGCGCGCTGAGAACGCTTCTCGGATACGCTGCTTCGTCTAGTTTGATGAGGCACAGTTTTCTGAGTCGTAGGTCTGTATCGAGTAGTTTTGTCATTTCTCTTAGACTGCGAATACCCTTCATTCTCATAACGATGAAGGCTCTAAACAGCCCTAATTGGCTTCTAGGAATCCTACCAGGTCCAACCGTGTGGAAGCATCCGCGCACAATCCTTTCAGCAATGCTTAAGTCGGTGTTTCTAAAGAGGGTTTCAAGGGTCTCGTGTTCATCTTGTCCCGCTGGGATTCACCTCCTAAGCTTGGACGCAAGCCATAAAATACGAGACCCCAACCGCATTAACTAATTTAGGGACAAGCCAGCGCGCTACCATGCAAATCATCCTTCACGCTAACCGCTATCCGCACGTGCGTCAGTAGCAAAGTCTTGCGGGTCTCCAGTCTGATTAAGCGTTTATGAACACAGAATCAATACTCAGAAGCACCCCCTCCAACAATCACACGAACACTCAGAGCAAGACCAATATTCAACCATAGAAGACAAAAAGAGTTGCGGGAGACGTCTCCATCGTGGGCGGAAATAGGGCAATCTCATAGGGATCTGCGGGTTCTTGATGCAGACAAAAGCCTACCTGTTCTGGCGGGTATGACCTAATCTTCTTCTCTCTCGCTATTGCGGTTTCTGTCAATGTTCTGTCTAAGCCTTATCTTAACCAAGCTTGCAGTTTGGTTTTCCATCTGGCTTGGCCTTGGGCATGTTTATGGTGAACTGTGCTCCCTTGCCTTGTTTGCCCGTTTCTAGGATGGTCCAGCCGTACACTTCGCATATTCTTTTTATCATGAATAGTCCGTAGCCTGTGCCTTTTCCTGAGGTGAAGCCTTCTTTGAAGAGGTTGCTCCGCATGCTGTCAGGTATGCCTACGCCGTCATCCTCGTAGACGAGTTCAAGCTGGTCCGCGCTCGGCGCCCTGTAGTGTATTTTGATCTGACGGGTGTTTTCGCCGTACTTCAACGAGTTATCAATCAGGTTGTAGAAGAGTTGGCTCAGCAGCGAATCAGCCAAAACAGTCAGCCCGCCACACTCGTTCACTATCCTAGCGCCTTTCAAATCAGAGAAGAGCGACACTGCCCCGTCAACAGCCTTACCAACATCTATGTTGACTAATTGCTCGGTACCCAGTTTCTCATAGATTCTTGCAAACTCGAAAATCTTTTCCACCAGCCGAACTGCTGCTTCCATGTCGGCCAGCTGCTCAAGCGCTTTCGGATCCTCAGCCAGCTTTTGTCTCAGCAGATAAGCGTTTCCAGTCACCGCGGAAAGCTTGTTCCGCACGTCATGCCTCGTCAGACCTCCGACAACGTGCAGCTTCTCATTCGTGACCTCGAGTCTCTTGTTCAATTCCTTGAGGCTCTCTTCTGCTTTCTTGCGTTCTGTGGCGTCTCTAAATAGGCCTACCAAGTATTCCCGGCTTCCAATTTTTATGGGTCTAGAATTAACATCGCAATAAACCACTCTTTCATCTTTTCTCAGAACAGGAATGTCCTTCGAAAGAGTTAGTTTCCCCTGCATTTGCTTGGTAAAACTGTCAATTACATAGGGCAAATCTTTCTTAGCGTGAAGGTCGCTTATGCCTAGTTTGAGCAATTCTTCTAATGAATAGCCTGTTATTTCACACATTCTGGGATTGGCAAAAGCGAATCCTTTTGTTTTAACATCGGCAGCAAGAATACCATCGTTTGCTCCCTCAAAGATCGCCCTAAATCTTTCTTCGCTCTCCTCCAGCACCTTTTCTGCTTTCTTGCGTTCTGTGATGTCCATGTACGTAACTATGTCACCTAAATGCTGGCCTTGAAGCACGGTCGGGGAAGAGGACATGGCCACAGGAATCAGAGAGCCTTCTTTGTTCTTCCTCACAGTCTCATGGTAAACGTATCCTTCCCTGCCTTTCTGGGCTAGCATTATTGCTTCCTTTTTTCTATCCTCTGGTACTACGAAGTCGTCGAGGAATTTCCCTTTTACTTCGTCAAAAGTGTACCCAAAAAGTTCGGTGAAACGCGGACTAACGTTCAAGACTCTCTCGTTCTGGTCTACATATACTGCAGCCTCGGGATTACTTATGAATAGCTGTTCAAATATTTGTTGTCTCTCTTGAATCAGCTTCTCCGCGTTCTTTCGTTCTGTGATATCTCTCATGATTACTTGAGCTCCGACAGGCTTGCCGTCTCTGATCAATAAGCCGGGATGCACCTCTGCCCATCGACTCGTTCCATCTCTCCGAACAAAAAGAAACTCAACTGGTGAAGGTGATTCTCCCTTCATCAGAGACATGAACATGCTCTGGAATTTCGGAATATCCTCCACTTGACTAGTCTTCAACTCCGTGAATGGTTTGCCAACGATTCCTTCCTCAGAGCCGTAGCCTAGCAACGCTAGGAAACTGCGGTTGGCCGATGTGACTACGCCTTCCGCATTCACGGCTAATATGCCGTCGGGAGCCAGCTCAACCATACCTCTATATTTATCCTCAGATTCCTCAAATGCCTGTTCTGTTTTCTTGCGTTCTGTGATGTCGATGCAGGTACCTACCCATTCTCTGATGCTTCCGTCTTCTTCGAGTACGGGGACGCCGCGGGCCATGAAATAGCGATAGACGCCGTCATGTCTGCGCAGACGATACTCGGTTTCATATTTGTTTTTTGTCCGAGTGGCTTCTTTCCATATCTGTGTTGCGCGTTCAAGGTCGTCAGGATGAAGCGCTTTCGACCACCCCCAACCTTTGACCTCCTCATAAGTCTGACCAGTAAATTTCCTAAAAGAGGGTATGTCTTCCACTATCTCTCCGTCGGCGTTTGTTGTCCATCCCACCTGCTCCGTTACTTCAATGAAGGATCGATAACGCTCCAGACTTGCATGTAGCGCTTGTTCTACTTTCCTGCGCTCGGTGACGTCTAAGAATGACCCCATCATGCAGCTAGGTTTGCCCGTTTCGTCTTTGACCGTGCTCGCTGACAGCTGAACCTCAAACGTTGAGCCATCCTTCCTCTTAGCCGTCAGATCTCCAACCCAGCCTCCCTTGTGCCCTAGTGCTTTCACTACTTCGCCAGCATTCTCTTTTGATGACCAGAAATCCTCGGCTGGTCTTCCCAGAACCTCGTTTTCGTTGGCGTATCCCCACATTTCAAGGAAACTGCTGTTCACATAGGTCAATTTGCCTTCAAGGTCAGCAAAAGCAACACCGTTAACGGATGATGCTACTGCAGTCTCCTTGATCCTCAATTGCTGCTCCATCTTTCTGCGTTCTGTGAGGTCAGTAGTGATTAGTGTCACGGCAACAGTTTGTCCATCGTGCTTGATGGGTCCTGCATGGGTCTCATACCATGCGACACTGCCTTTAGGGCCAACGCCACTAATCCCGTAGCGACTGCCCTCTCCAGTCTGGAAAACCTGTTCAATGGTTTTCTTCACTAGGTTGTGGTGCTGAGGATCAATGAAATCGTAGATACTCTTCCCGACGATTTCTTCTGGGCGAGCATTCACTACAGTGCGATTGATGAACTGGATCGTGCCGACGCGATCAACGATCACAATTATGTTTGGGGCGTTTTCTGCCAGTGAACGCCACTTCTCTTCAGATCCCCTCAAAACCGCTTCGGCTTTCTTGCGTTCAGAAATGTCTCGTGAAATTCCAAACAGACCAACAGTTTTTCCGTTTTTATCAAACCGAGGTATCTTTGTAGTTAGAACCCATGTTCCTTTGGCGTTTTCTTCTTTGTTGATTATCGGCTTTCCAGTTTTGATAATCTGAAGGTCTTCACTGTAAGTCTGTTTTGCAACCTCTTCAGGAAAAAGTTCCAAGTCAGTTTTTCCAATAATATCCTCTTTATCGAGCTCGAAGAAATCACAAAAACGCTTGCT
>JALHSQ010000136.1 GCA_022865885.1 Candidatus Bathyarchaeota archaeon
TCCACTACTTCTTTTTTCCTTTGAAGGCCTTGGCGGCTGAAGAGCATTTCTCCTTCATGTCTTCAAAGGAGCTTCCAACGATCTCAATTCTCTCTAAATCTCCCTCGCCGAGGCCTCTCTTCACGGCTTCCTGTATCACAGTCATTTTTTCGGGTTTCAAGCCTGCAAGTGCGGCGCCAACTGTTTCGACTGCCACTGCGTCTCTGCCCACCACTAACGTGTTTGTCTCTGTCCTGTATTTGGCGCTGTCCTTCGTCGCATGCGGCATTGCTGCTACTCCTCGGTAAAGGTATGTGCCGTCCAGCACGGCGAGGTCTATTCCTCCTATTGCCTCATAAGCATCCAGCAAGGCTGCGTCGAGTTTTTTGTGGAATCTTGCCTTCTTCGGGTCTGGAACCAAGCCGAATAGGTTCTTGATTATGCTTCCTTTCTCGAAGCCCCGCAGGATGTGAGTGCTGACGAAGACGTTGGGCTTGAAGAGTATGTGTGAGAAGTTCATTTCTTCATCGGCAATTTTCACTCTTTTCGTGTCTGGGTCATCTGAAAGATTGAAGGGGACAACTCGCTTGGTGAAGAGCTCTTTCCAGATTTGAAGCCTCTCTGAACCCTTGCCTCTGTAATTGTCAGACTCGGCCAAGTAAATGTGTGGGCTTTTGTTGAAGCAGTTGATGATTGCATCGAGCACGTTCACTGTGGTGTGATTTTCTGTCTTGTGGTCGAAGACACCTACCTTGATGACGACAGATCGCTGAGAAGTATTCAAATCATCTATCTTTCCAATTAGTTCAAGCGCGTGTGCAAGGGACTCCATGAGGCTTCCGTCAAACTCGACAACGGCAACTTTCGATAACATAGGTGCTTCACATCTTCTCTCCTTGTGAGCATCGACTAAGATAACCGTTTCCAAGCCCTGCGGAAACTAATTTTCCCATTTGGTAATTTCATTTGCTAGGAGGCAAATTTATTTGCTCATTGGCAACACAATAGGTGAAGAGGCAAGGCGTAGCATATGGCTGACTATGAGAAGGCTGAAAAGCTTCTGAAAGCGTTGGCAGACAAGTCAAGGCTCCAGATACTGGAATGCATACAAGCAGGAACTTCCAACCCTGGCGAAACAGCCAGGAAACTGAATCGCCACAGATCAACTATTGAGAAGCATTTAAGGGTGCTTTTGGCAGCAAATATCGTTGAGAAGGTTCCTTCATTGACTAAGAGTGGGCAGCTTTCTGTTCGCTACGAGGTACGTGCCAATGCGAGAGACCTTTTGGCCAAGATTCTGGAAGTTTGTCAGGATTTCTGACTCTGGGTTTGAAGAGCTTCATGGTTTCGTAACCATTCTTATGGTTGCAAGGATGAGGATTGTGCCCAGAAGCACCTTGAGAATATCCTTGTCAATGACTGCAGCATAGGATGCGCCAATTAATGCGCCTAGAACTGAACCTGCGCTCATTACTATTGCGATGACCGTCGCATTACGGTTAGTATGACCCATTTGGCGATGTTTTGTGAATCCCATGGCAACTGTGGGTATTGACACCAATAGACTTGTTGTTCCAGCAAGGACTATGTCAAAACCAAACAAGTAGATCAGAACTGGGATTCTGAATTCTCCTCCAGCGACGCCAAGTGTTCCTGCAACAATACCTATTGCTGTTCCCACCAAGACCGCAAGAGTCATTTCTTGCCAGAAGCCAAGAGTGAGTTGGAATGACAGGAAAGAGATCTCAACGAAAGGTTCCAACCCAATTTTGAGCCCAACTACCACCAAGAAGATTGCCAACAGTTTCTTCAGGGGTTTCTCAGGAATCTTCTCCGTCAAGAGTGCTCCGAGATAAGCTCCCAATATTGAGCCAGCCGACATTCCGGCAGCGACGTTGATTGCCTGTGCATTCAATGTTCCCAGTTGAAACCTTCTCAGAAAGGAGACTAGTACTGTGAGAAGGCCAACGAGAAGATTCACTGCCACCGCAGTCACCAAAGACAGCCCGAGAACGTAAAGGAGTATGGGCATCCTGAATTCTCCCCCTCCCACGCCGATTAGACCTGCAGCTATTCCCATGAGAAAGCCGAAAAATAGAGCGGTCAAAGCTTTGGCAGTCGTCACAGGCACGCTGTTGGTAATTTCCTCTGACCTCCCAGAACCGATATGTTTTGACACTCATAACGGTTCAAACTTATAAGCGTAGTGAAACAAACACAGAAAACGGTATCCCATCCACAGTAAGCATAAGCATTCATACAAGGTCTGGATAGAATATGAAGGAAAACCAGTGCTCGGGGAGGGTGGGGCTCAAATCCTTGCCGGAATCAAAAGCATGGAGTCCATTTCAAAGGCCGCTGAAAAACTTGGCATGTCGTATCGTTATGTTTGGAGCTACCTGAAGAAGATTGAGAAAGCCATGGGCGATTCAGTGGTGGAGACTTTCAGAGGCGGCAAAGCTGGGGGCGGCGGTGCAAAGTTGACAGAGCTCGGGAAGAGTCTGCTGGAAGAGTACAAGCGTGTGGAGTGCTATTTGGGTGAGGTCCTATCTGACGCGGAGTATTGGGAGGTGTTAGGATTGAAGATTAGCGCGAGAAACCGTTTCAGGGGGAAGGTTGTGGCCGTGGAAAAAGATGCCATAACAGCGAAGGTCAAGGTTGAAGTAAGAGAGCCTACTGTGATTACGGCGTTGATCTCTAGGGAAGCTGTTGAGGACTTGGACATAAAAGTCGGAGACAATGTCGAAGCGGTTGTGAAGGCAACTGAAGTCATGATAGCCAAATGACGCAAGGGCCTTCTGGGTTTTAGACATTCAACCAAGCCTTCAAGAGCCAGATTTATAAGTCGAGTTGCATAAATGGTAAGCTACGAATGAGAAAGGAGAGTTCTAGATGCATAAAAGTGGCTGGAGACATTTTGCAGTAGCTATCGCGATAACGATAATGTTTCTGATAAACACA
>JALHSQ010000018.1 GCA_022865885.1 Candidatus Bathyarchaeota archaeon
AATCAATATTACGACGATTTTCAAAGTTCTGTCTATTTCATTTCACCTCCCTATAGGTTCCAACACCACTTTCCCGTTCTTGAACTTGTCTAATGCTTCTTCAAATCCCTCTTTTTCTGTTATGGCATGAATCGGTCTGGGATATTCAAGCGGGTTCTCATTCGAATTGAGTAATTCCTCATAGTTCCACGCTTGGCTTTGTATGCTTCTGCGTTCCATGACTAACGGATAGGAATCGTAGGTTTCACGGTTGCGTTTCGGGTCTGCGGTGAGCAACTGTTTGAGTTTGGCTAGGTCTAGGGTTGTTGGCTTGGTTCTCCATCTGCCTTTAGCCATTTTCAACGCTTCCTTCTGTCTCGTTAGCAACGTGTGTTTGATGTCGATTCGAGTGGTCAGATCGGTTACGTCTCCGTTGAACATTTTGAGATAGTCTTCTAGGAAATATCTCCAACCATGCGCCCCGAAAATAGTGGTTTCGCCTTTGAGGATGTAGCGTTTACTTCTGAAAAAGGCTAGGTCGCCTCGACCTTTTACTCCTGTCTTGATTGGGATTGTAAACTGGCCATCGGTGGCATCGAACCATTTTCCCGTCATGTCGCAATGGCTGAAGATTGAATCGGTGTCCATTGCTAAGACTTCGCTTGGACATCTGTCGAATAAGAGGCTCATTACTAGATGACTGTGCGCTAAAAGGGTGTTGTATGCGTAAAAGTTTGAGGTTGCGGCGATCGGTTTGGCTTGACCGAGTTTCCCGCTAAGTGCGTTGAGGATGGCTTTCGTGTAGGCTTTTGATTCTGCGTCTAAAGGCTTATCGATCCGCATCGTAAGAAGCTCGGCATACTTGTGCGTGTAGAAATCGCGTTCTCTAAAGATGGGTTTCCATGCTCTCAGCACGTGCAAGACTTTAGCTTTGGCCGCGGCAATGTCGAAGGTGTGGTAAATTCCGTAGATTTGGTTTCCGACTGCGTAGAAATTGTTTTTGCCTCTGAGTGGCAAGCCCCATAAATCGTTTTTCGTTTCGAAAACGCCTTCTAACCATCCATAGCGCAAATCGTTGAGGTCTGGGCTTACGATGATCTCACTCGGTGCGCACGGTTCCGCTCCCGCAATTCGCAAGCATTGACTGGCAACGACACAGCACGGATAAAGGCTACTGACATCGTTATAGGTCACGTTAGGGATAAAGCCCGTCCTGAAGCCTTCTGACCTGCCCGCGAAGGTTGCCTTCTTGACCATTGCCTCTAACGGTGAAAGCTTAATTGGTCGTCCGTGTAGGCGTTTTGGCAACTTGAAATAGTCTTTCACCAGAGTTCCCGCGCTTGTGTATCTTGCGGGGTCGGCTTTTATGTGCGTGATCAACCACGTGGCAAACTTTGCGGTGATGACAGCATCGACGCGCGCGTATTCTAGGAAGGCTTCACGTTCGCTCTGGGTCTGCCATCTGCGCAATCCGAGCCACGCGGGTTTAGGCAATTTTGGGGTTTTGAAAAAGTCGCCAATGTCAGTTAGGCGGTGGAATCCGAAGCTTTGCGCTAAGGGTTGCACATCGTAAACGTTCATCTTGGTTGAGCCGTAACAGATTCGACCGATTGTTTGGGTACCACGCTTGCGGATTTGCACATTATCAGCACCTAACCATTCCTCGACTGAACCGAGATCGGGAAGCACTACGAAGCCATAGAGAGTTTTGATGTTTCTGTGGTTGGCTAACCATTCTTTAAGTTCGATGTCGCTCTCTAGCACTACCGCATTGTCGCCATCGCTGAACTGGATAGTGTGGACATCTTCAGGTACGTTGGTTCGACCACTCGCTAGAAACTCCGAGTCGAAAGCCCAACAGCACCGATTGGGTGTGTGCTCCATATATACAGGGTTCTTTCTTGATGGACTTTCATGGTCTTTTAACATAACCAAAAACTAGCCTTTTTTGGTATGGTACTCATTCCACTTAGCTATTGGGATAACTCAGCAGTTCGTCCATTATGTTTCGTGCTGAATTCAAAGGTTTCAGTTTTGGAGACGACGAACCACTTATTTCAGATTCCTTGTTTCCGTTTACTAACTCAGGATCAAGATACGTCCAATAAGCGGGACCCTCTCCCCAATCATTGATTGGAAGCGTTTCAACTGTTTTGGCCTCAAGCCATCCATCAATGTGGGCTTTACAGTCTTTTAAAGAGTCGATTTTGATAGCTACGGCAATGTCATGCACTTCATCTTTCCAGCTTTTAACATTAGCCATAAATCTTATTTTTTCAGAGCCTTCTGGCGTTGTTTTGACACTAATGATTCTCTTACCCTCAGGCATATGTGGAACAATGAAATCGAAGTGCTTACCCTCTATTTGACGAATTTTCATGTCTTCATAGAGAGGATTCGCATAGACGTTAGGAATCTTAAACTGTAACAGAACTCCACTAAAAAGCTCTTGGCCAATAACGCCTTGTTCACTTTGTTCTTTCCCAATGGATTTCCGAGTTCTTTTAAGCATTAGCTCGGTCAACCAGCTAGCATATTTGACTATCTCGGGTTCTATGACAAACTGAGGGTATGGGTCCTTAATGGTGTGTTCTATCATATGCTTTTTAACCATTTCAATGCGGTCAAGTTCTTCGCGCAAATCTTTCACCTTTATGATTCATAGGTCGTCGGATCTATTGAACGTTCTTCACGAAAAACAAGTATGAAAAAAGCAGTATAGAAAAATGGGGTGTTTTTAGCTTAGCACTTTCAAATCTGCTTTCTGATAGAGTTCCCCAAGCCTTTCTGGAGAATAATCGCTGTAGTGTCTTGCTAAGACTGATTTCGGCACTCTACCGCAAAAGGCATCTATGTATCTGTCTTGCACTCCGAGAGAGCCCATCTCGTTGCAGAACCATTCGCGCAGCATTTGCGGAGTCATGGCGATTCCCGTTCTAGCCCTTGTTTCATACCATAACCTTTCTTCATGGGCTCTTGACATTGGAAAAAGCTTGGGATTGCTATCTCTCCGAGTGGCTAAGTATTCTTTGAGGGCTTGAGCACATTCATTGTTAAAGAAGGTTAGCCACGTATTCTTAGTTCTACCATTATGAGGCTTAGGCTTAACCATGCACGTAGTAAAGTCTATATCTTCCATGCTTAGGCTAAGAGTTTCATGTCTTCTTAGCCCACTCGATGCATAAAGTAGAAAGAGGGATCTATCTTTCGATGAATCTAGCGCGTGATAGAAGTGCTGAAGGTCTTTTTTGCTCGGAATGGTCTTGGGCTTGAAAGGGGCTTGAGGGAACTTGAAAGATTCTACTAGCTCAGGTCTTCTGAGAAAGTCCCTGCAAAACACCTTGAGGCTTTTAAGATTATTCGCGTATGTGTAAGGGTTCTTTCCGTTGAATTGACTTAGATATTCTCTCAGAGCGCCTAGGGATAAAGGCTTGGAGTCTAGCCATTGCATGAACCTTCTTATTTTAGCTCTATGAATCTTTGCTGTGTCTTCAGTCAGTTGTAAATCGACCGCGCAGAAAGCCTTAAAGTCCGAAAGAAGCCCATCCGAGCCTGCTAAGTCTGTGGTCAGAAATGGCCGCGTGGGTTCAAATCCCACACCCCGCGCCATACTCTTTGTTCAGGGAAAAGTCGAGCTTCTGGCTTGTTTCTGATGAAGCTTATCAGATTGTTACAAGGTCGAACAGCAAGTCACTGACGAGTGATTGGTAGAATCTCTTTTACTGTATCCTTGAAGATTTTGTTCACGTCCTCAATGTAGATGCTTCTGTTCTGAATACCTTTCTTGACTGCTCCAGCCGCCACAAAACATGCACCCACTGTCTCACTTATCGGGGTAGGTTCAGGGAATACTATCAATGCCAAACCGAGTTTTATCAGTCTTGATTTGTTTCCCTCACGCCACAGTTTCTTCGTTGACTTCACCTCTCTAACTGTTCCTTTCACCGCATTCAGCAGGTCACTATACCCTTCCCCAAGTTCACTGAGAGTCTTGGTAACGAGTTTGACTTCTTCATTATGCAAAGGCGTCGCCTTCACTCTAGATAGAAATGCTTCAGTAGAAATGTCTTGAAGACCTCGACAACCATGCGTGAATCGTGCTGCTCAGGCAATCCCTCATTTTCCTGACAAAAGCATCCAATTTCTGCAGCTTCTTCTCAACATGGTTTTGTAGCAAACAGTAAAAGCGTGAGCTGAGCAGCAAAGGCAGCAATACACTTGGTGACAGGAATCACAGGGTCCCGTCTTCAGTTGAAAATCCATAGAAACCGAGACCAGAAAGAACTAAAGGTTCCAAAGAGGTTGACTCGTATGCGCAAAGAGCGCCAACCCAGAATCAACCAGAACAAGATACCAAGCTTCTAACCTTGTCCCTTCCAGTTTCATGGAACAGTCCTGTTCTTGTTCTCATTAAGGAAAAAGCTTTAGCAGGCGCCACAGTGTCTGCAGATATTAGGCGGCACCTATGAAGAACGGCATAGTCTTTGACATCAGAAGGTATGCCATTCATGATGGACCGGGAATCCGCACCACCGTGTTCTTCAAGGGATGCCCGCTACGTTGTTGGTGGTGTCACAACCCAGAAGGACAGAACTCTGAACCTGAACTGGTCTACAGGAAAAACAGATGCACGAGCTGCGGAGAATGCGTGAGAAGCTGCCCGCGAGAGGCCATAACGCTAGGAGCCCAACAAGTATTTCTGAATAGAGAAAACTGTGTTCCGTGCAGCGATTGTTCTCTCACATGTCCTTCTGAAGCTCTTTCGATCGCTGGAAAACGGCTGAACGTGAAGGAAATCATTGAAGAAATAGAAAAGGACAGAGCCTTCTACGACGAATCTGGGGGAGGAGTAACGTTTTCAGGAGGAGAACCGTTTCTGCAACCTGATTTCCTGAACGCGCTTCTAGACGAATGTAAGGAAAGGGACATCCACGCCACAGTAGATACTTGCGGGTTTGCGCAATACGAAATCATTGACAGAATACGTGACAAGGTGGATCTCTTCCTATATGACATTAAGACCATGGACGACAGAATGCACAGAAAATACACTGGCGCTTCCAATAAACAAATTCTCAGGAATCTCAAGAAGCTAGCGGAAAACGGAAGCAGCATCGTGATCAGTTTTCCAGTCATACCCGGCATAAATGACGACGACAAGAACCTTGCAAGAACTGCCAAGTTCATAGGCTCTTTGCCTAACACCCGACAGGTTAATCTTCTTCCTTACCATAGAGCCGGAATTGAGAAATACAAGAGTCTAGGCAAACCCTACAAGCTGAACAAAATTCGACCTCCCGCAAATCAAAAGATAAAATCAATAAAAGAGAAAATGGAGGCTCACGGGATAAGAGTAGGAATCGGGGGAGGATGACATGCAAGAAAGAATCAGAAAACTGAGAAAACAGAGCATAATGGCCAAGCCCTACGTGTCTCCTGAAAGGGCGATCCTCCTAACAGAGTTCTATGAAAGCGAAACCGCTAATCAAGTATCCATACCTGTGAAAAGGGCACTCGCATTCAAGCATCTTCTTGAGAACAAGAAAATCTGCATAAACGATGGAGAGCTAATTGTTGGTGAGAAAGGTTCAGCTCCAAAGGAAACCCCAACTTACCCTGAAATATGCTGCCATACACTTGAAGACCTTGAAGTCCTCAACTCCAGAAAGAAAATTCCCTATGCCGTAGACAAGACAACCAAGAAAGTGTATAAAGAGAAAATAGATCCATTCTGGAAGGGCAGGTCAATAAGAGATGTCTTATTCAGCAGAATGTCAGACAAATGGAAAGCGGCCTATGAAGCCGGCGTGTTCACAGAATTCCTAGAACAAAGAGCCCCAGGACATACCGTTCTAGATGACAAAATCTACAAAAAAGGTTTAGTCGACTTCAAAAAAGACGTAGACAAAAGCACACAGAACCTCGATTTCGTGAAAGACGCAGATGCACACAAGAAAGAAGAAGAACTCAAGGCGATGCGAATCGCTGCAGACGCATTGATCCTTTTCGCTCGGCGACATGCTGACTTAGCTAGAAAGCTGACGAGAAAAGAGAAAAACGCCAAGAGACGAAGAGAACTGAAGAAAATAGCCAGCGTGTGTGCACGTGTTCCAGCTCACGCGCCAAGAGACTTCTGGGAAGCACTGCAATATTATTGGTTCATTCACCTTGGGGTCGTGACAGAGCTTAATCCATGGGACGCATTCAACCCAGGCAGACTCGACCAGCACCTCTACCCCTTCTATGAAAAGGGTCTCAGAGAAGAAACTCTGACAAAAGAAGAAGCAAGGGAACTCCTTCAAGCATTTTGGATAAAATTCAACAACCAGCCAGCACCTCCCAAAGTGGGAGTCACTGCAGAAGAAAGTTGCACCTATACTGACTTTGCCCTAATAAACACGGGAGGAGTCAAAGCCGATGGATCAGACGCCGTGAATGATCTCTCGTACCTCATACTGGACGTTGTAGAAGAAATGAGGCTGACCCAGCCAAGCTCCATGGTCCAAATCAGCAAGAAAACCCCTGACAGGTTCCTCAAGAGAGCAGTAGAAATCATAAGAACAGGCTTCGGACAACCATCAGTATTCAACACGGACGAAATAATCCAAGAACTGCTAAGACAAGGAAAACTCATCGAAGACGCTAGAAACGGAGGAGCAAGCGGATGCGTAGAAACCGGGGCCTTTGGCAAAGAGAGCTATATCCTCACAGGCTACTTCAACATGCCAAAGATCTTGGAAATCACCCTAAACAACGGCACAGACCCAAAAACAGGAAAAAGAATCGGACTAGAAACCGGAGACCCAACAGAATTCGGCTCCTTTGAAGAGCTGTTCGAAGCATCCAGAAAACAACTCAACTACTTCGTCGACATCAAGATTAACGGGAACAACATCATAGAGCAACTATACGCTGAACATCTTCCAGTACCCTTCCTATCTCTTCTCATTGATGACTGCATAGCCAAAGGCAAAGACTACCACGACGGCGGAGCACGATACAACACCAACTACATTCAAGGCGTTGGACTCGGCACAACAACAGATTCGTTAACCGCAATAAGACACCATATTTTCGACGAGAAACACATCACAATGAAGGAACTCCTAGGCATTCTTAAAACAGATTTCGATGGGAATGAGAGCCTTCACCAGAAGCTCCTGAACAAGACACCGAAATATGGAAATGACGACGACTATGCAGACCAAGTCATGAAAGCCGTCTTTGAAGCCTATTTCGAAGCAATAGATGGAAGACCCAACACAAAAGGCGGACACTACAGAATCAACCTACTGCCAACAACAGTCCACATCTACTTCGGAAAAGCCGTCGGAGCCACGCCCGATGGAAGAAAAGCTGGAGAGCCACTCTCCGAAGGAGTCTCACCTGTCCAAGGAGTTGACCGCAAAGGACCCACGGCGGTGATAAAATCCGTCGCCAAAATCGACCATGTCAAAACTGGCGGAACACTCCTCAACCAGAAATTCACACCACAACTCCTAGCTGACGAGACAGGAATCCTCAAGCTAGTCCAACTAATAAGAACCTTCTTCAAACTGGACGGCCACCACATCCAGTTCAATGTAGTAGACTCGAATATGCTTCGCGACGCACAGAAACACCCTGAAAGATACAGAGACCTAATAGTAAGGGTCGCAGGATACAGCGACTACTTCGTAGACTTGGGTGCAGATCTGCAGAATGAAATTATCAAGAGGACAGAGCAGAAAAGCTTCTAGCCAAAGCTCTAGCATGTCACACTCCGAATCGGTTCATGAAAAACTGCGAACGACTTTCCATTCCATGGGGTTACACGATACAAGTGCGCGATTGACGGCGATTATTAGAGTCTCCGGAGGTACCTGTCAACTTCCCACCCTGTCACTTGCGTTCTGTACTGCTCCCATTCTCTCCTTTTCTCTACTAGATAATTATCAAAGATTGGCTGGCCAAATGTTGCTTTGACAAATTCGCCTTTTTCCATCTCGTCCAAAGCCTCCTTCAGCGATTCGGGAAGAGTGACTATTCCCTTGGCTTTTCTCTCCTCGTAACTCAATTTGTAAACGTTCAATTCCGTTGGCTCCGGAGGCTCCAATTTCCTCTTTATCCCGTCCAATCCTGCAGCGCAGAGAACAGCAAACTGCAGATAGGGATTTCCAGCTGGATCTGGGCACCTTATCTCACATCTTGCCGCATTCTTTCTTCCGCCGAAGTTTGGAACTCTGATCAGTGGGGATCTGTTCTTGTGCGCCCATGCCACGTACACCGGTGCTTCGTATCCTTGAACCAGTCGCTTGTAAGAGTTTGGCCATGAGGCTAAAATGGCGCACATCTCACGCCCATGGGCTAGCTGTCCTGCTATGAAGTGCATTGCGATGTTTGAAAGGTGCCCGCGTTCCTCGCTTTCTGAATAGAACAGGTTTCTTGCCATATCTAAGCTCCACATGCTTTGATGAGTATGCATTCCTGATCCGTTTATGCCGAAAAACGGCTTTGGCATGTACGTAGCTATGTACCCATTTATCGCAGCAATGGCTTTTGTGATAGCCTTCATAGCCACGGTTCTGTCTGCGGTTGCAAGAGCCTCATCATATTTGAAGTCAATCTCGTTCTGCCCCAAAGCAGCTTCGTGATGGGATATCTCGATTTCTATACCAACCTCTTCAGCAGCATTTGCAATGTCTCTTCTCAAATCATCAGTGAGATCGCCAGGATGAAAGTCAAAATAGCCTGCCAGATCAATGGGTTTCGGCGCACTCCCGTCATCACTCTCTTTCACTATGAAAAACTCCAATTCGGGCGCACACATGTAAGTCATGCCAGCATCTCTGCACTTCGCGAGAACCATTTCCAGAATGTACCTTGGGTCTCCTTTGAAACGCTTGTCATCAGGAGTGTAAACGTCACAGATTAGCCTGCACGATGCTTTCTCTTTAGGTTTCCAAGGGATTACTGTGAACGTGGTTGGGTCAGGACGGAGAACCATGTCAGATTCTTCTATGCGCTGGTAGCCAGTTACAGAAGAACCATCAAAAGATTGGCCATTCTCAAAGATGCTCTCAATATTCTTCGAATTGACAGCCAAGCTCTTAATCGTGCCATTGATGTCGGTAAATTGGAGCATGACGAATTTTACTTCGTCCTCTTGAATTCGGCGGATAACACTCGTGACCTCGTCTTTCCACGTCGCATCCTTGAAGTTACTCACAACTAGCCCTCAACCAATGGTTTGTTTTGAAGTTAAAACAGTTGCTGTTCAAGCTAGAGCTTGTGTCACAAACCCCCTGAGCTACGACACATTCTTACAGTTCTTGAAGCATGGCGCACGCTCATGAACAGCATATGTTGCTCTTGCCAAATGCCTGAAGAATTACCATATCTGCTGTCTGTAGAATTCTAGCCAATGCCTCACAAGCACACGCTTTTTCCGTGAAGTCTCTTGGTTGAGATATTTCAGCTATGCGCTACAGATAATAAGCACATGGACACAAACTCACGTGTAACGTGGAGGAATTCAGACGGAGAGGATTGTAGCCTGCTGCGGAATAACCTGTTCTGATTGCCCAACATTCAACGCAACCCAGAGAGATGACGATGCTGAAAGAAAGAGAGTGGCGGAATTATGGACCAAGCAGTATGGTCACACATTCAAAATGGAGGACATCAACTGCGACGGTTGCCTACCCAAAGGAACACGCGTCTTCAACTACTGTAACATATGCGAAATAAGGAAATGCGGACGAGAGAGAAATGTGAGGAATTGTGCTTACTGCGACGACTACAAATGTGAGAAACTCTCCAAGCTTCATGAGCAAGCACCCAAGGCTAAAGAGACGCTCGACACGTTGAGAATAAACGTAAGCAAAAGCACGAAACGCTGATAACGCACACAAAAGGTGTTTGAAGCGCGGGCGAAGTATGTTCTCTCTAGAGATTCTCTTCTGCAATAGTGCATGGTAGAATGCAAGAGGTCTTTGGTCTTTAGGATGTGCTACTGGAAGCTCAGTTCAAAGCTAATGTGAACTTTTTCTCCCCATGACTGCCTTAAGGGGCATATTTTCTGGGCTTTATCATATATAACGTGGGCTTTTCTCCGCTCCCGTTCATTATCATTTTCCAGTTTCACGCAAATAGCAAAGTGTATGTGATTGAATACCAGTTTCTCCAATCCTTCAGCATTCATTTTCACAGCAGCTCTAGTCTCCAATTTCTTAAATCCCATTTTAGAATTCCCGGCGATTAGAAGAAAAATCGTGTTCATGCAAGCTGCAAGAGAAGCAGCAAATACCTCTTCCGGCATACAGTATCCTTGTTTCCCACCAAACTCTGGCGGAGGACTGACAGTAATGAAGTTCCTGCCTTTGATCGACAAATCGCATTCAGTTCCGCTTTTCCAGCTAGCGGTACCTTCGAAAGTAAACTCTGGCATAAGCAAGTCTATTCTTCTGTTTTTCTTAAAGCTTCTTGCCTCACATCATTCAAACACAAGCTCACGTTGTCAGCAGCATGCAAAACCGGTAGTTCAAATTCATCTAAACTCTAAAAGTTCAGTCACAGACATCGGACCTAGTACTACAATTTCTTCATCAGAACGAGTCAGTATCATTTCATGCCAAGTTTTTGATTTCGCTCCAATAGTCCTATGGCCTCTGCAATACGTTTTTTCCGTGTTTCTTCTTTCTTCGCGCTGTCAATCCATCCTACAAAATTCTGCCTATAACTCTCTGCTAGCTTGTTGAAGTTGTCTAAAGCTTTCTCGTTTGCCTCCAGTGCCTCTTCCAGATAAGACGGAACTGCAAGTCTCTTCCTAGCCACTCGACTCTTGAACCATTCTCCACTATCCTTGGCTTCTCTGATTCTAGCCAATCCAGCTTCTATCATCTTTCCGGCTCTAATCATCTCATCGACTCTCTTCTTGTTTGCTTCAGACCACCTGCTTCTGCTCTTGCGAGGCGTGAATTTCCGAGCAAACTTATCGCCATCAATTTTCCTTATTGTGCTGTCCACCCAGCCAAAACACAACGCTTCCTCAACCGAATCATCATATGGAATACTAGGTTTGCCAGTCTGCTTCCTGAAATAAATCAGCCAAACCTGCTTCTTACCTTCGTGGTTTCTGCTAAGCCAAGCACGCCAATCAGCTCTGTTAGAAACGTACAACTCTTCATCCATCTTTTATCAAGACCGCTCACTCAGATCTCGCAACAAACGTGCCGGCCATGGTCACACGCGCTCATCGAGCTCTCGTTGACAGCAGTCTCGGTTCCTTCCACTCTTCCCTAAGAATGCTGTAGTGACATTCGTCTCGCCAATGCCCTCTTACAAAGCTGCTCTTTCGAGATACACCTTCTCTTTTGAAGCCTACTTTCTCGAGCAAATGCTGACTGACCTTATTCTCTGGATCAGTGTTTGCTTGGACTCGATGAATCTCCTTGGACAGAAATAGATAGTCCAACATAAGCTGAAGTGCCTCAGTTCCGTAGCCTTTGCCATGCTCAGATGGCCCAATTGCGTAGCCTATCGTCATTGACCCAGACGACTCACCAAAGTGCACGATTAAACCGATGTTTGCTCCATCTTTCTTCTGGATAATGAAGTAAGACGCTCTTGAGGAGTCTGTTAATCGCTTTTCTGCTTCGACTTTGGTCATCTGTTCCATGATGGGTTCATAGTCGCCGTAATAATCTAGATTATTCCAGAAATCCACGAAGAAATCTAGATCTTCCTTGTCTCCAAGTTTCAGATGAGTATTCTTGCCTTCAAGCAATTCACATTACCTCCACTGAGATTTTGCCGCAAGCGGCGGAAAGAGCATACAGCAACATAAATAGTTAACCAGTTGTGATCAAGAGCTTCAAGTCAAAATGAGCAGGCAAATAAGAGACACCGAGAAATCAAAGAGACTAACAGAGACTAGCCAGCAAAACGCGCATAGCGAACACTGCTAGCCGGATTATTCTTCTTGACAGACTTTCTTCGAAAAATCGATGAAAAAAGGAATGAAAAAGATTTTTCTTCAGTGCTGTTTTCTCATTTTTTCTGCGTTGGCTGAAGCATGGCGATCTGATTGCCCTCAGGATCCATGGCAACTGCAACCCAGCCTACATCAGTTACTTCCTGCTTCGGCTGCACAATTTTCCCTCCTAGAGCCTTGACCTTCTCCAAGTATTTGTCTATAGACTCAACTGAAACGTAGTTGACAGGCTTGTTCTCTGGGCGCTCCTTCTTGTATAGGCCGCCGTTCACTCCCGGTCGCAAAGGCATCATTTTCTCGTCCACAGGCACCGTCCCAATCATCCAGTAGTCAACTGGACCAGGCATCTTCTCAATTTTCCATCCGAACAAATCCGCATAGAACTTTTTCAGTTTCTCCACGTTGTTGGCAGGGATCTCAAAGTGAACAACCGTATGATCCATTTCTAACACCTGTTTCCTAGTCTCATGGGATCACATATAAAGTTTGGTTCTGACTGAACAATCGGCGCCAATTCATTACCTCTACGAGTTCCGTGTCAGATTGGAGCCTGCGAAGCAGAAGGCAAAGAAGGAAGTAGTAAACACATAGCAACTGGCTAGACAAGCATTAATTATCAGAACCACAAGACCATATGCTCACAACATGAGTTGGTTGAAATGGGTGGACGCACCGAGAAATGGATTACAACTCTGATGGAAGGTTTAAGCAGAAACGTTGATGAGAAGACTATCGCCAGGATACTGGAGCAGTGTGGACGACAATGCCAATCGCAAAGCTTCATCAAGAAAGTAAGAAACATCTATCAGAAATCCAAAAATACTGACGAATTCCTAGAAAAACTCGGGAAAATCTACAAGCATCTACATAGAGAAGACAAAGGATTTTACATTGTCTATCCAAAGTGCTACTGCCCTCAAGTGAACAAGATTCCCAAGGGAAAACTCTCTGGAGTGTACTGCAATTGCTCTCGCGGATGGGCCAAAGCACTGTTTGAAGGAGCACTAGGCAGACCAGTAGAAGTCATCAAAGAGAAATCAATCATCAGCAGCGACAGCGAATGCAGGTTTAGGATAATGCTGTGAAGCAAGCTTCAACTTGCATAAAGAGAGATCGTTGAGGCAAAACGCGACCTCAACGCTTTCACCTAATATACTGTTGAGAACACCCAAACGAGGCAAGAGAAATGGAAGAGACAACACGGACAAAAAGGGAGGTAGAAAATGAAATCTAACCCAGCCGGTACTCCAGTTTCTGGCGAACTTGTCAAGGCTCTAGTAGCGTTTCATGGCCACTTAGGTCCCTTTCTAGTTCTGGGTGCGAAAGCTGGTCTACTGGCGAATGCCTTACTCGGAAAAGACTACTTCAAAACAAAAGCCATTGTAATGACTAACCCTTCGCCTCCTTATTCATGTTTTGTTGATGGCGTTCAGTTCACAACAGGCTGCACGATGGGGAAAGACAACATAAAACTCAGGAAAGGCAAAGACGTTTCAGTACTGTTCTCGAAAGAGGACAAAAAACTAAGACTAGAGTTGAAGAAGGAGATACTGAGAAGCATTGAAAGCATTTCATCTGAAGAGGCAGCTAAAGACGCATCTCTAAGCTTACTGAGTAGATCTGCATACGAGCTATTTGAGGTAGAAAGGTAAACAAAACATGTTTGTGTCGAAACCACGAAGCAGCAAAAGGTTTCAGGAATCTGAACCATGGAATCCGTGCAAAGTGCTGGTGAGGGATATACGTGGCTTTTGAGGCAGTGCTTTTCGACTTAGGTGGAACGTTAATCAAGACTGCTGATGTTCCTGAGATCTTTAGGAGAATACTTGAAACTTTCGGGATCAAAGCGAGTCTTGGTCAGATTCTGGAGGCTCACAAGGCGAACGAGAGGAAGTTTAATGTTGAAGCTGGCGTTGCAGAATCTGGGATGGCTTTCTGGCACAACTGGAACTTGACTATTGTTAGAAGCTTAGGAGTTAGGCAGAATGCTCGACTCTTGGCGCGAAGGATTTCTGAATTGTGGTGGGATTATGCTGATCTGCAATTTTATCCAGATGTGTTGGACACTTTGGCTCAACTAAGATTGAAGCAAGCCAAGACTGGAATTGTGACAAATGGCCTTGAAGAGGATTATGAAAAAGTGCTGCAAAAGCTGGGAGCAACAAGCTCTTTCGACGTTACCGTTGGGGCAGATTCGTGCCACACAGCCAAACCTGACAGCAAGATATTCCTTCATGCCATAAAGAAGCTTCTGCTGAAACCAGAGGAAGTCATTTTCGTTGGCGATTCCGTGGAGAGGGATTATGAAGGCGCGAAAAAGGCAGGTTTGAAACCGCTCCTCATTGATCGCGAGGGGAAAGCTCTGGGAGATGTTGATTCCGTAAGGAGTCTGACCGAAGTGCTACGCTATTTCTGATCTATGTAAGATTCAAGGAGAGAATGTGCCCAAAGAAGCCCGGTTGCCCACAAGCACGAATTACAATGGATGACGCTTTCTGTCATTTGAAGAGTAGTATCAAAGCAATCAAGTAGAGCCACATGGAGACCCAAACGAGCAAAGCTTCTATTGTCTTGCTTCTTCTCCAAAGCCAACCTGTTGCGCCTAGGAAAGCTATGATCGAAATGGCAACAAGCGGAAGAAGAGCAATGCTTGCCATCATTTGCTGTGCGACTTCAGACAAGGAGATACCTCACAGGCTAATTCATGGTACATTGTCTAAAAGATTTGTCAATTGCCTACCCACTCCAGTTCATCATAGTATTCTTGGTTCTTTCCATGTTTGCATGCGCACGGACCATCGGCAACGTTTGCGTCCTTATGCCCAATCAAGTTCGAGTTCCTGGTGGGGCTGCCCGGATTTGAACCGGGGTCTATAGAGCCCAAGTCTACAAGCCTAGACCAAGCTAGCCGACAGCCCCTTGTGCAGAGTCTAGAACCCCCTCGGGCTATTAATGATTTTGCACCTGCCATAATGACTCTAGGTACACTCAGTTCAGCTCCCGGGCTAACCGAATTGAGAATGCACTGTCTAAGTCAAAAGGGAATCCCATCGGACGACGTATGGATCTGCATGAATTCCTCTCAGTGAATCGTTTTGTGATGGTCTCTTAAACGTAGATTTGGGTTACGTCTTTTGGAAGGAAAAAAAAGGAAAGGACGCACATGTAAGCTGTGTCATCTGTTCTTGACGCTGCACTGAAGTACTTTTGGACAGATCAAGCATTCGTCTGGAATGACTGCGTCCTTTGGAGCAGTGTTTAGGAACCCGAAGTAGCGGGCACATTTGGCGGGTGAATCGAATACCTTTGGGTATTCTGTTGCCTTTACATCCACGATTTTCAGGTTCTCTACTACTATGTCAAACTTTGACATGCAGTAAGGGCAAGCATAGTATGTTTGTCTGGGAGTGGAGGATGAATCGGTCAAGACAGAAGGCTTGTCAAAGGACTTGCCGCACCCCTTGTATGGACACTTGAGTTTCTGGCGATGGCCATGGAGGTGTTGCATGATTCATCCCTTCGAAACGGTAGCTTCGGGTACTAATATCTTTAGTATTAATATTTAATAAACATTATTGTCTACATGTAGAACAAGAATACACAACAACGACAAGCACTCACCCATCGAAAAAAGGGATTTGCCTCTCTGCAAAAGAAGATCACCTAAAGCAGAAATCGGAATTGAGACTAACTGACATCGAATATTAGATTGACGAGAAAGCCTCGGCCGGGCTTTGAACCCGGGGCCTGCTGCTTACGAGGCAGCCGCTCTACCGAGCTGAGCTACCGAGGCGCACAACATTTTTCCATAATTCACCTATTTAAGCAGGACTTAAAAGCAACTCAACCCATCATCCACAAGGTTGCTCCTTCTAGCTCTAAGAGATGTGGTCGAGGCAAGGATTGAAGAAAGACGTTGCGAACAAGAACTGAGCCGGCATCAAGTGGGCTGCAGGCCTTTCAAGCCAGTCGTAATTGATAGACCATGCTGTTGCGCATCACTTTGAACCCTAGTTTCTCATAGAGCTTGAAGGCTCCTGTAGGATTCATATTGTCCACGTACAGCAACGCCTCTTCCAGTCCATATGTCTTCAGAATACGCATTCCATGGAGCATAAGCATCGCCCCTATTCCCTTTCTTCTGAAAGGCTTAAGGACGCCAATATCCAAAATCCATCCACGCTTGACAGCCTTTTCTCTGTTCAGACCTTCATCTATTCCCGTTATGATATAGCCCACTGCTTGATTCTCCAAGAAGGCGGAAAACACTCTCTCCTGTTGGAACCATGGCATTTCGAGAAGTGCATACTTCATTTCCTCAACAGTTCTCGGCCTGTAGTTAAAATGTTCCTTGAAAGCTTCATTATCAAGCTCAGTCAGTAACGCAACGTCATCGTCGTCTTTCGGTTGCAGTTCCTCTATTCTTGCTTCCCTGTTCTCCCCGACTCCCACTGGAATTTCGTTTAGGCTTCTCTTCATCATGCTTGTGAAGCGAATTCGTTTGAATCCAAAGCTTTCGAAAAGGTGTGCGCATGCCGTTCTGTCTGATTGAACCCACGTGTCTGCGACTTTCATTCCTCTCATCTTGAGGCTTTCCACTGCCTTTTGCACCAGTTTTCTAGCTATTCCCTTTCGTCTGAATTGTGGGAGAACTCCCAGCGACTGGATGAATCCTTTTTCTTCCTTTCGCAGTTTATCCACGTAGGCGTCTACCATCCCCGCCGTTTCGCCATTCCATTCAGCTATGAATAGCCCATCCGCGCTGTAGCTTGGAGACTCTTCGGTTTTTCTCATTTCCTCAAGCGTCATGGTTCTAACGTCATCGTAATCTGTGAACGCGGCATTGAAGATCTTAACGTAGGCCTCTTCATCGGATTCCTTCATGAAGGGTCGGATTCTGAGCAACGCTTTTACCCTCCAAGTTTCCATTAACAAAACATGCTTCAGGATTTAAGCATTATCAACTCAGGATTAAACAGTCGGTCACCTGCTCAATCCTAAGAACGTGGGGCGAGACAAATGAAGCAGAGCAAGCCAATAGGCGAACGGAAAATCATCGAAATCATACAAAAAAACTTGGCTCCCATGCCACAGGTGCCAATACCCTTCGGCGACGATGTCTCCGCCTACGAAATCAGTAAAGACAAGCTCGCAATCCTGAAAACAGATATGCTTGTCGACAAGACAGACGTTCCACCCCACATGACCCACTGGCAAGCAGCCCGAAAAGCCATAGTCATGAACGTAAGTGATTTCGCAGCAAAAGGAGTAAAACCACTTGCGATCCTCGTATCACTGGGTCTTCCAAGAAACATAACAGCGAAAGACATCGAAGACATCGGCAAAGGATTGAATGCTGGCGCACGTGAATATGACACTTATGTGATTGGCGGCGACACGGGTGAAGCCTCAGACACTGTGATCAGTCTCTCAGTTTTTGGCATAGCAGAAAACGGTAGGGTGATGCTGAGAAGCGGGGCAAGACCCGGAGACCTAGTAGCGGTCACCGGCCTTTTCGGCAAGGCTCCTGCAGGCTTGAAGATACTGCTAGGAGAATATGAAGCGACAGGAAAAACGCGTGAAACCCTCGTCAAGTCAGTTCTGATGCCACAAGCACGGCTGAAAGAAGGATTAGCTCTAGGCCACACGAAAGCCGTTACAGCCTCGATTGATTCAAGCGACGGTTTAGCGTGGAGCCTTCATGAAATCGCAAGAGCAAGCAATGTAGGCTTCTTGGTTGAGAGCCTTCCAATAGCAGAAGAAGCACGGGAGTTCGCAGAAACCAACAAGGTGGATTTGCCTAAGCTGGTTCTTCATGGTGGGGAAGAATATGAACTGATTTTGACGATAAATCCGAAGCTATGGAACCGAGCAAGAGAAGCGATTGGGGAAATCGGTGGAAGTCTCTTCGCAATAGGGAAAGTGACTGCTGAAAAGAGGATTCTTCTGAAGACGCCAGAAGGAAAACGTGTTATTGAACCAAAAGGTTGGGAACACTTCAAGAGTGACCCGACACGATGATCTTATAGCGCAGACACTCAAGCTTCAACAAAGTTTCTTCAAGAGCCAAACGGAGCAGAGTGCCAATTCCTCGGCCTCGTTAACTGTTTGGAACCTGCATTGAAACAGATGGGCGCTTAGAAAGCAATAGTGTGCGCACCGTGTGGGCGAGGCTTCTGTTGCATGTTTGATTTTCCAGCTTCTGAGAGAAAATCTATATGAGAGAGACTAGGATTCATTTTCAGTCTCGTTTCTCAAATCAGAATTTTGGGCGAAACTCTTTCAACTCCTTTTCAGAATTTGCCATCGTATAATGCCTTGCTTCCTTGTCTAGCAGATAGTTCAGGATTGTTATGCAGGAAGCAGCGAGGTAGGGTTGTCGCCCGAGACTTATTTTTTCGCCATAGCGCAATGCGAAGCGTTCAACAGTCTTCGGCAAGCCAATGTGGTCACCTAACACGAACAGAGGGTTATCTTCGACCTCAATGCTTGAAAAGTCCTTTCCCCCTTCCTCTAGAACATAGACAGAAGTGTGACACGCTCTTGCTTTCAACAACGTTTCAAAGCTTGATCTGTTCATAGTTATGCCAGGGTGAGGCTTCGCTTGGAGAATATTCTTGATTATTCGCGCCCAAGTTTCTTGATCCGTTCTGACATCATAAAGAGTCGCACCTTCAATCTTCATGTGCACTGGTGGATTAGGCGGACCACTCAGCAACGCATGAAAAGTAACGTCTTTGCGAATTCCGTGAGAAAGGAATAAACTAGCAACGATGCATTCATGGACAACATCCAGTCTGCCAGCATCTCGCAAGCAAGAAAACCTCGAATCCGTCTGACCCTTACGTGAATAAAGAACAAATTCACGCAACAGATTCCCTCACAGCAACTGCATGGCGCGAGCAGTATCTTAAAGTTTCGGCATATTCAAATGCGCGCGCTAGATTACTTGTGACATTTCAGCATTTTGTCAACATCCTCAAAAGCCTGCCAAGCTACTCAAATTGTGACAATAACAGCATGCGCCCGATCTGAAAGTACTATGCGCCTGCGTTCTGAATTCCTAGGTCTTTGCGTGATCCAAAAAAGACGCGTAGGTTACGAGGTAGATTGTCTAGGGAGTCGGGGTCTGCAAGGTCAAGATTCATCAGTTTTTCCAAAGTTGTACTGGGCAGATGATCAAGGAGTCGTCTTCTAAGGAGAAGCTCGGTCTCTTCTTGCGAGAATTCCCCTTTTTTCACAATCCAATTCATGAAATGCCTATCTTCGGGGCAGACTCTGACAGTGAAGACAGCCGTACAGGCAATTGTGCCAAGGCGGGTCAATCCACTCTGGAAACGGAACCGCGCACACGCATTGCTGAACCTAAATACAAAAATTCGGTTAGCGTGCGCTGTTGCTTACTAATTTGGGTTTTTGGGGATAAAGTTTTGTCGATCGATCGGAAACAAGATTTCGGCAAATACAGGAGTTTATCAAGAAATAACAAGCTCTAGCTTCTATCTTCGCTCTCTAACCACTCTTCTGTTTTGTCTCAAATCTATTCACCTTTTTTTAGAGTGCTTACGATGAATCTTTCGAGTTTTTCGATTACTTCGCTTATAAGTCATTTTTCAATCTTCTTTGTTTTCTTATTTCACT
>JALHSQ010000137.1 GCA_022865885.1 Candidatus Bathyarchaeota archaeon
CGAAGCGATAGACGTACTCGTGGACTTGCGCTCAGCACACGAGAAACAAGATGGACAATACAAGGGTCTGAATGTCTTCACTGGAAAGATCGAGAACACAAAAGAAAAGGGAATAGTAGAACCTGCCATAGTCAAAGAACAAGCAATAAAGTCAGCAGCTGAATCTGCAGCAATGATACTGCGCATAGATGACGTTATAGCATCCACGAAGCCAAAGGAAGGACCTGGAGGAAAGCCGCCAGGCGGCGGACCTGAAGGCGGAGAAGACTAAACACCAAAAACCTTCCCTTTTTTCACATCATAAGATTCTTCAAGACCAGTAGAACTTTTCATATTTTGGCAGCCCTGCAATACCGAAGGCTCATCCAGTCTTTTGGATAGAAGGGCAACAGTTCAGGTTGGACTATGCCAAAACTATCATCGATGTTCGCCCTATTCACTGAAATCTCGGTCAATAGCACCCACCCCTTCCCCCTACCCTTTTTTCCGAATATCATCAAAAAGCGCTACTTTAACTGAGGCATGAAACTATGGAATGAAACTCGCATTCGTTGGTGAAAATCCCCCAAGGGGCATCTCTTTTTGAAGAATCCCAGAAACGCTGGGCTAGCACCACTAGACTGGCTCGCCAAGTAGTGTTCTTACCTTTCTTTCGATTTCATCTCTGATTTCTCTTACTTTCTCTAATGGTTTGCCTTTTGGGTCTTCAATTCCCCAGTCAATCACTTTGTTCAGCAGAGGGGCAGGACAGAATCCTTGAGCACTGCATCCCATCACAATAATCATGTCTGCTTCCTGAACCATTTTCCCGGCTACAAGTTTTGGTTTGCTTTGAGAAATGTCTATTCCTTTCTCGTGCATAACCTGAACAACAGTCGGGTTAACTTCACCTGTTGGCATAGTGCCAGCGCTTGACGCCTCCATTTTGCCTTGACCGTAGTATCTCGCAAACGCCTCAGCCATTTGGCTTCTCCCAGCATTCTCAACACACACAAACAGAATCTTTTTCATAGTTTTAACCTCAAACAATAGTGTAATTAGAGTTTCTTGGTTCTAAAAGGGTTGCAGTGGCCCTCTTCGATCATCTGTGTCAAATCAATCAACATGGCCTGCGCCTCCGCCAGCAAATCATTATCTTTTCGTTTCGCGCTCTGCTGATTCCTTATGTAGGACTCAATTTCCGATTTCAGACAGAGAAGGTCGATCTTGTCTTTCCAGCTTTCACTAAACGATATTTTCTCGTTATTTCTTCGAAGCTTGTTTCCACGATGATTGACCTGCCCGCACGTGTTCTACTGTTGACTCTGCTCTTCTTGAGATATTGCATCTTGAAGTTGTTTCTCTTCAAAGCTTGCTGAAAGCTTGATCTTCCCGTTAATGACGATTCCCATGTCTTGAACTCCGTACCTGGAAGCTTCTGATGATTTGTTCGACTTCATCTGGACTTCTGTCACGTCCTTAAACCTGGATGTTACACGTCCGATTTTTTCCATGAAGGGAGCGAAGTTACACACACACGAACCTAACGGGACAAAAACCTCGATCTTCACCTTGCCTTTCTTCAATACTTACCATCCTCCAAATGCATAGACAATAATCGCAATGCCAGCTAAGACGAAAACTATTCCAAAGATCCTCGTCACCCATTTCCCGACGCCAGCTATTTTATCGCTC
>JALHSQ010000138.1 GCA_022865885.1 Candidatus Bathyarchaeota archaeon
AAAGACAGTGGTTTCGGCCGCCTTTTTATCCAAAACCTATCAAACCAGCGACATCAAGGTTGAAGTCTTGAAAGACGTGGACCTCAAGATAGAAAAAGGCGAATTCGCAGTCATATGCGGTGCTTCCGGCTCGGGAAAAACAACGCTTCTGAACATTATAGGCGGCATCGACAAGCCCACAAGCGGAGAAATCATTGTTTTCGGCGAGGAATTGAGCCTGAAAGACGAGGATTTCTTGTCAGATTACCGATGCAACAGCATCGGCTTCGTCTTCCAAGCGTACAACCTTGTGTCAACTTTGACCGTGGCTGAAAACGTTGCGTTTCCAATGGAGTGGACTCGAAAACCAGCCAACAATATCAGGAAGCGAGTAGAGGAGTTGATGGAGACTGTGGGCCTTGGACACAGGGCGGACCACTTTCCATTTCAGCTGAGCGGAGGCGAACAGCAACGTGTGGCGTTCGCGCGCGCCCTAGCAAATGATCCTCCGTTGCTTCTTGTTGACGAGCCTACTGGCAACTTGGACACGAAGACAAGCTTGAAGGTCATCCAGATGCTTCAGAAGCTGAAACACGATGGAAAGACTGTGATTGTCGCGACACATGACGAGCGCATTCTTGCCTTAGCCGAGCAAAAACTGCTTTTAGAGGATGGAAGGCTAGTGAGCCTAGAATGAGTGTAACGTCGTTCCCTGTGAACGATTTGCTTCGCAGAAAGCTTCAGACAACCTTGACCGTACTCGGCTTAACATTGTGCGTCGCATCTACTGTTTTCCTCCTGCTGTTCGGAGACAGAGTAGGCGTTGGAATTTCGCTGATGGTTGAGGGCAGAATGACGGCCGGTTTCTCATCGATTTTCTCGCCCTTCATAGTATTTCTCGCGTTCTTGATTTTCATCGTCGGCGTGGTGATCATTTCTTTCATGGTTTTTGTGATGATGTCTCAAAGAGTGAAAGACATCGGGCTTATGAAGGCTGCGGGATGCCCGAACAACTTGGTATTCGGGTATTTCATGACAGAGCTTTTGATTGTGACCTTTGCCGGTTGCTTTTTAGGCGCGATCTTCGGAATAGTGGCAGATATCGTCTCAATCAGCCTTTTCCAATGCATTGGTTTCGAAATCTCGCAAAAGCCACCCAATTTGTGGATTGTAGTCATGATTTTTGTCTTGTTCTTCATTCTTGCACTGGCCTCTGGCACCAAGCCAGTGCTTGACGCCGCCAAAATCGAGCCTGCCAAGGCGTTTTCTCCCACACACCATCTGGGATTAGCTAAGCAGCCTGGTTTCAGGGTTGTTTCGAAGTCTGGCCTGACATTTAGAATAGCCATGCGAAATCTCTCCCGCCGCGCGTCGGTCACCATCCGCATCGTTGCCTGTTTAAGCATAGTCTTCCTTCTCGTGACCGTGGCGGTTGCAGGAGGAATAATCGCTAACCAGACCACAAGAAGCTGGGTTGAAAAAGCCCTCGGCAAAGACATAGTTCTAATTGCTCACAGAGACATTTGCAGCCGATACAGACTGTTGCAGTCGAAATTCTACGAGGCGAAAGAAAGCCCACAATTCAACTATACAGAAGGAAGATACTTGGTACCCGATGAAATCCTCAGCCAGTTAGGACAGATGCCTGAACTATCAATCGACACACGCCTATTCATGGAGACGCAGATAGAAGAAACCCCCGGTTTCGTCTTAAGTCAAGAGTCCGGCAGCACAACCTACGTTGGCGACCATCGGAAAGGTTTCTCCTTGATCATTGGCGTTGAGCCTGGAAAAGTGTTCGGTCAATGGTTTATGGAAGGCGAGTTCCTTAATGAAAGTAATGGTCTTGATGCTGTCATAGGTGACACTGAAGCTCAAAAGATGTTCACAGCGCCTCTATATCAGAATGTGTCGCTCTTCGGGAAAGTTTTCCGCATCACTGGAGTCTGCCTAGACCCAATCAACAACGGAAACGTGACATACGTACCCCTGAAAAGCTTGCAGCGCGTTGCCGCAGTGTCGAAGCCAAACATGGTTATGATCAGAGTTGAGCCTTCAACTGACCGACCACAAATCTTGCAGCACGTAAACGCGATAGTCACAGCCGCAAGCTCGGAGTTTGAGACTTTCGAGGTCAACGAAGCGCTGAACAAAGATCTCGGCTTTCTCGGTTACATTTGGTCTGCAATAATGTTTCTGCCTCTGTTTTCCTTAGCTGCGGCATCTCTGTGTCTCATAGGGTATGTCATGCTTACGATAACTGAGCAGCGGCAGGAATTCGGCATTTTGAGAGCGGTCGGTGCCAAGCCTAGAACGGTTGTTGAGATTGTTTCATGGCAGAGCCTCATGGTGTTGCTGTCAAGTTATGCGGCTGGAGTTGTTTTCGGCATAATAATCACTCTCTTGATACTGATTCCTGAGCCGGTGATCACTGAGTACACAGTCTTTGAAATCGCTGGATGGCTAGTAATTGCTCTGGCAGCAACATTCATCCTTAGCCTCTACCCTGCCTTAGGATTTGCAAGGAAACCAGTGTTGGACATGATGGCCCAAGCTTAAGAGATACAAGGGGATGTGTGAATGGCTCTTGGCAAGATGAAGAATCAGAATCTGCCAATTCTAAGCGTTCTCTGGAAATGCTCAAGTGAGTTCACGTAGACTGGGACTTGGCTCACGAAATCTTGCAGCTGAAGCACCGGTACGACAGGCACACCATCACAAAGCTTGGACCTTCCTACAGTAAGAGACAGAACCGCCGGGATTAGGATGACCATTCCCCAAGAGGCAAATTTTATCTTCACGGCAGGATTTGGCAATGAATCAGCCAAAGCCTTCGTCCTTTCTCTTTGTTCCT
>JALHSQ010000019.1 GCA_022865885.1 Candidatus Bathyarchaeota archaeon
GACAACCACTGGCTCGATTGCCTCGTCGGGTGTGCCGTCCCCGCGTCCATGTCCGGCGTCAAGGCCCCCGGCGAAGCCGCGCCGGTGCGTCAGCGTAAGCGATACACGCAAGAAGACTTGACAAGGAAGGAACCATGGCCGAATCTGTGAGCGAACGGAAGACGTGGGACCCCGCGCAGCCGGGAGGCCCCAGCGGGGCCGAAGGTCCCTCCGGGAACAAGCGCGGCCTGGAATGCCGCTGGTGCGGCTGCAAGCATTTCCGCGTTATCTATACGCGACCGACCTGGGGTGGCCGGATCGTGCGCAGGCGCGAATGCCGGCACTGCGGGAAGCGGATGACAACTTGGGAATCGCCGATAATTTGTTCGCTGAAAAAAGAACTGCGTTAGCTTGTGGCCATCGCTTCGCCCGGCGATTTGAAGTCTGCTCTTGACAGGACCGCTGGCTAGACGCTCTGATAGCGACAGAAAAGCGATGAGATCGATCGCCATCATCACAGAAAGAAGGGTAAACAGCCATGTCAACACGTCCTATCCGCCTGGAAACAACCGGGATCCATGCCAGCGTTGAGATGCCCGAACTGCCACTAGATCGGGACTTCATTGCCAGAACACTCGATCTGTACAACCCCGAACACGTTTCGGTTGTCTCGGCAACGCTACATGGTTCGGTCTTGAACGCGGTGATTCGACCACTGCTCTATCCTTTCACTAAACCAGGACACATATCGTACGTAACCGCGTCCATGGCCTTCCTCTACCTATCGCAGGCAAGCTATCTGGCCGTTCGCTCACTCATTCTGAGACAGCCCAAAGAAGCTACCATCGTCACTGATGAGGATTTCTTTGCGGGCAGCCACAGGGGCGAGCTTGTCTTTAGCAGTGCGAGCCTCAGGTTCAAACGCAAGATATGGATAGCCGAAGGCATAACGTTTCCGCTTAAGGTGGATATACGCGACACGCGAGTCATGAGATCACATTTGTTTGCCGGCCTGCTCAGCGACATGGACAACGGCGCACTGGTTGCCTCTGGAATGCTTGCTATGCCAATCTCCCTGAATCATACAGCATAGGCGGTTCCCTGTGGACGGACGCAGAAATATAGAGCTTCTCAACGTTCAATACAGCGTCTTTCTTGGTGTCATTGTCGCTATCTGTTTTTATGTCGATACGAACGCCGCGAACATTGTTCGTCCTGTTGTTGATGTATACGCGCGCCCAGAGGCCTTGTGCTTTGCCATCTATTTTCTTTTGGATTGGGTCACTGCAAATTTTCTGCACCAGCGCCGCATTGTGATGCCTGCCGCCTTGGTGTTCCGCCTGATTTGGGTGGCCGTTCTTGGGGTGGTCGTAATATCGCTGAATGGAATGGGACTTTGGAAGTTCATCCTGCTGGCCGGTTATACAACCGTATCGGGGGTTTATGATCTTCTCCTCGTGCGGCCTCTCTTGAAGAGGCCCATAACCCCAGGCGCAGTGGCTGGCATCTTGCTCGCGGCAACGCGTATCCTGACGGGACTGGTCCTCTTGATTCCGATCATCTCGGCCATGTTAGGCCGAATGGATGCTCTCGCGGAATGGGATGACCCTAACTGCTGGCAGGATCCTCTTTTCTTTTTCGTCCTATTCTACCTGCTCCTCAAGAGCACCAGATTTGCCTATCTGGCGCGAGTAACACTATAAGGGGTCAGAACATGCATGACTGGGCTTTTGCTGGCATAGTGTTAATTACCCTGATCGTGACGAATCTCGTCGCCTTCATTCGCCGGGGTAAGGTGAGTTTTGACATCTATGCTTCTGATCCAGGATATCATGCCTCGTGGGCCATTGGCTTTTCGATGGTCGGAACAATAGTTGGCGGGGGTATGTTCTTGGCCGTAGGTCAGATGGGATACGAAGCTGGCTTGACTGGATGCGCCATAGGGCTAGCGACGCTTATGGGCCTTGTTCTGGTTGCCGTGTTCGCACCACGCTTTCGTGCAATCATGCAAGAGAACAACTGCTCAACACTGATACAATTGCTTGAGAAGCGATTCTCGCGACGTGTCGCGATTTCATACTGCCTGATCGGGGGCGCAATGTATTTCTTCCTCCTTGCGGGGCAGTTTGTCGCCCTCTATGTATTCGCCCAATATGCTGAACAACTTGTTGCCTACAAGTGGTTACCCTGGGCTCTGACTGGACTAGCTGGCGTGTCTATGCTCTTCTACCCAGTTATTGGCGGCCTACGTAAGGACATCTCTACTGATATTTTTCAGGTGGTTTTGATAGTTGCCGGTGTGGCAGTATTGGGGTATGCCGTAGTTGGGTACGCTGACAAAGCCGCAGTTGTGCTGCTTCCTGCCAAGCTTTATTCGGGCACAGCATATGGAGTTCCGTTCCTGATCGCCGTGTTCATTTTTGGCCCTGGCCTGTTTCTTGTGCGTATGGACGTGTGGCAGAGGATTATCGCAGCCAAATCTAGCGGAGGCGTTTCCATCGCGATGGTTTCCGCCGGTCTTGTATCGCTCTGCTTTTACGCTTTCTTCACCGCAATTGGTATGGTTGGCCAGGCCACTAACGTTGTGTCAGCAAAGGAAGCAACTTTGGCGGTCATAAGAGGCGCGATTGCTGATCCCTATGTCCTCGGGCTGATCGTGGGAGCGTTTTTTGCCTGCGTGCTCAGTTCGGCAGATACCTTCATTAACAACGTGTCAGTCATGTTGGTTCGCCCGCTACGAGGAAAGGCTTGGCGAACCCAAGGCGAGCGAACGTCTCAGACGCAGTTGTTGGTCTGGTCCAGAGCGATAGCAGTGCTATCAGTGTTCGGTGCGGGCCTGATTGCGTTCAGTGCGAGTGATTTCGTGGACCTCATAGCCGGCGCGTTCACGTTGCTTCTTATTTTCCTGCCAACAATGCTCGGAATCATGGTTGAACAGTGGCGCAGCGAACGCGCCGCGTTTTGGAGCGCCTGGATTGGTGTAGCGGTGTTTGTGCCGTCATTCTTTGCGTGGAATCCAAAGGGCGCATTTGTTGTGAGTGTTATTGCTGCATTCTTAGCATTTGCAGCAGTGTGTCGATGGTTTCGGGAACCCAAGACGGAGCCGATAGTGCTACAGGGCGCATTCGAAACGGTTTGCGTGCCTGCTGAGCCAGAGCGTCCAGACGGTGAAACGGGCAAGAAACAGAGCTAGGAATCGCCGCAGATGTCTATATGCGTAACGATTTGAGCCTCTCGGGAGAATCGTCTTGAACCCTGTCGTTTCTAGAGTAGGTTTAGACTGGACAACCAGGATGCGCAGCGTGCCGGCTGATCCCCGGTGCGAAGCCATAGAACACGAGGCCGTTCGGGGCCGAACACCCGAGCGGCCTTTTTCTTTTGGCCC
>JALHSQ010000139.1 GCA_022865885.1 Candidatus Bathyarchaeota archaeon
AACAGTGCGAATTGTGACCAATCCGTTGCGTACGAGTTTTTCTACACCCTGAGTGACCCACAACAGAAATGAGAGCTCTTCGAGAGTTAGTGATTCCCGTGTGAAGTTTCGGCGACTTCGCCTGTTTCTAATTGCCTCTATCAGAGGTATGTTACCAAGGCTGAACTGCTCTGGATTGACTAGGTCGACGAGTTCTGCATCTTTCGAAAATGGCTTCTGAATTGGAGGAGGAGTCAATCCCTTCATCTGGTCAGTTTCAGTTTCAACCATACCAGCTAGCTCTTGGTTCTTCAGATATTTTCTGTAAGCAGGTACCATTCAAATCAACTTGACACTCGTCCTCTCTGGAAGAATCGATATTTGAACCTGCCGTCTCTTATTTCCCAATCCAAACAATAGCAACTCGGTGGGATTTCAGTTTGGTTTGATAAAACTTTACCCTTATGTGTGGAACAGCAAATGCTGTGATCATTGTAATGGAGACATGGTTACCTTGAAGGAACTGACTTGTTCAATCTGCAAGAGGCAAATAGATCTGAAGCCAAAGCAGGGAAAGAAAGGAAGCAAAGCAGTGCATGGTCATTATCAGGAATGCTTGGCAAAGATGCTTGAGCAACAAGGTTACAAGGTCATCATAGTGAAGAAAGGTGGAATGCCTTCAGCAGAAGGATGGGCTGCTCCTGACATATTTCTGCTCAGAGGATTGAAACTTGAGAAGATTGTCGAAGTTGTTTGTGGTGATAGCTGTGAAGATGACGAGAAGCCAAACGATCTGAGGCTTGTGATAAACAAGCGCAGGACAACAGCTATCTATCAGTTTTGAAACGTTTCATAGAAGATTTCTCCTTAAATCATAAATGGAAGTTGAAATAGCAATGGTGAACCAGCAAGAAAGAGAAGGTGGTGAATACAGCTATCAGAAGGTTTCTCATGAAAAGCCTTGCGAAACTTTCCAGAAGACCGCAGGCGAAGGTTTTCCTTGAAAGGCTAGAAGGCTTTGTCGTAGACATTGGTGCTGGTGGAGAAGGTACGATGGCCAAAACATGCGGAAGGGAAACCGTGTGTGTGGATATGAATAAGAGAGAAATCGATGAGGCTAAGTCTAGAGGTGCAGTTGCCAATTGGGTTTTATGTGATGCTTGCTCTATGCCTTTCAGAAATGGCACTTTTGACGTAGCCACATTTTTCTTTTCACTTATGTATATCAAGACATTTGAAAGAAAGCATGCTGTCATGGTAGAGGCTAAAAGGGTTCTTAAATCGGATGGATTGCTCTACTTGTGGGATGCAATCATTCGGGAAAAACCAGACCTATACGTTGTATTTGTAGAAGCCAGTTTGCCAGATGCAGAAAAAATCTATACAGGATATGGAGTGAAAGGAAAGGAGAAAGAGCAATCTCTAGAACTCATTAACAAGTTAGCCCTTGAAGCAGGATTCAAAGTTACCAGAAGCGAATCTCACAAGAATTGGTTTACAGCATGTTTTCATTGAACATTAATACCAAGCATAAACAAAGAATACAAAAAGAGAGGGTTCTGGGTTTTTTTTGGGGGGGTTAAAGTTTTATGCCAAATTCTGTACAAGTGAATCCTATGGATAACCTCACAATTAGAAGAGCAGCTTCCTCGGATGTGGAGAGAATTGTTGAGCTAAGATTGTTGTCACAGGAGCACGCTGAGAAATCGAACCCCTTAATTTGGCGAATAACTGAAGAGGGAAAGAAGCTTCTCAAACAGAAAGTTGAGAAAGACCTAGGCGACAGCAACATTCATGTATTGCTTGCTGAAGCAGATGGCGAGATAATAGGGTATGTCCAAGGCGAAGTTACGCGCAGAAGTGACCACATGCCAACAACTGTTGGTCATGTCTCTCTCATGTACGTCGTGAAGCAGTTTAGAAGAAAGGGCGTTGGAAGACGCCTGATGAAGGAACTCTGTGAATTCTTTAACTCAAACAAGGCTGAAGACTTGACTGTGAGATACATTATCGGCAACAAGGAAGCTGAAGAGTTCTGGAGAAAGCTCGGGTTCGAATCAATAATAACGACGAGCAGCATGTACCCTAAAGAATTAAATTTCAAACTGAAGGACATGGGAAACTAAATAGACTGGGTTTGAGGGTAAAGGTTCATCTAACAACCACAAAATTACGGTGACGCATGTTGCCCAGATTCGTTACTAATCGCCTTTAGCGCGGGCCGACTATGCCCCCAATAGTTTTCCATTCTGCATAAGCAAGCGTTCGCCAATCTTGACAGTTGGCTGAAGGAGGATTCCGTCCAAATGAATGTTGCTTCTCATGTGTCCACCAGTAAATGATGTGTTGTCTCCTACGGCAATATGCACTGTTCCCAACACTTTTTCATCTTCTAACACATTTCCATTCAAGCGAGCCTTCGGATTGGTTCCAATGCCCAGCTCAGCAATGTTGTAGGCGTTTTTGTCAGCCGCTTCCAAGATGCTCCCAAGTTTGGCTGCATCAGGACCCGTGAGGCTTCGCCCCCTTCAGTCTTTCACAGCAACCCTGAGTGGCTGCGTCACCGACAGCCCCCGAGCTACATCTACCAGGTTGTCTATGACCAGAGTTCCGCTTGTTGACCCTTCAACTGGTGCTAAGGCGACTTCCCCTGCAGGCC
>JALHSQ010000140.1 GCA_022865885.1 Candidatus Bathyarchaeota archaeon
AGAGCAGTATACCGACATTTCATACGGTCTTGACGCCAACGGCGTACTGGACGCTCAATGCGATGCCAGGCCGTGCCGGTATGATTCGTACTTGATTATCTCTGCCGCATCCGGGGCCACCGGGAATTTCGCATCCATTACCTCGAACATCAATAATGGCATCCATGGCGACCCACCGTTCATCGGAGAAGCCACCGCGGAAGGTTATACCATCACCTTCGACGGTTACACCGGCGGGGACGCGGACGGGAACGACGTGGTGGGCTTCTCCGACCTCTCCGTCCTTGCCTCTAATTGGGGTAGGAGCGGCATGACCTGGTCGGATGGGGATTTTGATGGTGATGGAACCGTTAACTTCCCTGACCTTTCCATTTTGTCGGCCAACTGGGGATGGAGTGCATCACAGGGCGACCGCATGGAGAACCTTCCGGAGCTTAGGGACGTTGACGGGGACGGGGATTTTGACATTAACGACGTGAATCTCATCCTGGAGGAATTTCACGGGGACAAGTGACCGGGTTCAACCTTGTTGCCGTAATAGGGCAACTTATCAGGGAGAATAAGCATATGTCAGAGTCACGGACCAACGACAATAACGCACGAAGCGTTCATCCCGATTGTTCCGCAGTGTTTCTTGTTCTGTGCCGTGCATGCGCTGTGGTTCTACTGGTGATACTAATCAGTCCTCCGGCGGTAGGCGAGGTCGTCACCTTTCCCGATCCTAATCTCGAAACTAGAATCAGGTACATCTTGCAGATCCCCCCTCCAACCCCGATCACCAGTGAGGACATGCAGCATCGGCAGACGTGGCCCTTGGGTTCTGCGGGTGTCACCAACCTGGAGGGCTTCCAGTACGCCGCCCCAGGTACCACATTCATGGACCTTTCAAATAACGCGATTCACGATATTACGCCCCTATCACAGATGCAGGATGTAGTGCTGTTGATGCTAAACAATAACCGCGTGTCCGATCTCTCCCCTTTGTCCAATCTCCAATCTTTGAGCGATTTGTGGTTGGAGGACAATGCGGTCATGGACGTATCACCCCTTACAACTGTTTCTACTCTGCATGACATCGGATTATCGGGCAATCCCCTGTCGGACATCTCGCCGCTATCCTCCCTGCACAACCTGGATTGTCTGCGTATCGCCTACACTTCGGTCAGAGACCTTTCGCCCCTTTCCGGTTTGACAGGGCTGATGGAACTCTACGTCAGTCACACCCCCGTCACCGACTTTCGTTGCGTTTCCAACCTCACGAACCTTGGGGATTTTACCGCCGAGTCGTGTAATATCAGGGACATTTCGTTTGTTCGTCCGCTGGAGGCACTTGAGTCCCTTTACCTTAACGACAACCACATATCCGATCTGACCCCTCTTTTGAACAAGGATTCCCTGGCCTGGTTTGAGGCCCGGAACAATGAGATAACCGACGGCTCGCCCCTGACGGGATTGCCCAGCTTGCTCTACCTTGACTTGAAGGGCAACGGCATTTCCGACATCTCCTTTGCCGCGTCCTTGGCAAAACTATGTCACCTCGATATCGGCGGAACCCATGTAACCGACCTTTCACCCCTGGAACACAGGGAAAGTCTGAGTTGGTTGGAGGCCGGGGACGGCCTTATTAGTGACCTCTCCCCCCTGGCCGGTCTGAACAGACTGTACGAAGTCCACCTGCAAAACAACCTGATCCGTGACATTTCCCCGCTGGCGAACCTTACGGATCTGCGAGAACTGGATCTTCGAGGCAACCCGCTCAACGAAGATGCCTA
>JALHSQ010000141.1 GCA_022865885.1 Candidatus Bathyarchaeota archaeon
AAGGAGCGTACCAACACACAAGCCATATCCTCTTGCACGGCAATAGCCGCCACGGATAGCGCCACCCCAGGTGGCGTACCAATGGTGTCGTTGACGCTCGGATTTTGTTCGGAAATAACGCAATACGTGGTCCTCATCGCCTTTCCCGATGAGGGCGAGCGATTCATCAATTTGACCATTGCCGGCAAAGTCACCAACAACACAGGGATGAACGGCAGATATGCCTGGATCATGACTGCGGCGGTGACTGACCCCAGGACACCGTGCGCCAGCAACTGGGGCGTCCCATCGGAGGCCTACCATCATTATCTGCAGCAATACTGTAAATCACCCAAAGAGGCGATGGATTTTGTAAGCAAAACCCCCAAGGGAGGCGTAACTGGCATTTTCCTCTTTGCAGACAAATCAGGCGACGTGCTTGCGTATGAATGTAGCTATTGCGGCTGTGTGACGCGGAGGCCGGGCGATCTCGGCGAAAAGGACTTCGTTGCTACGTCGAACAATTACAACAGTCCTGCCATGATACCCTACAGAATTCCCGCTGAGTGGTTCCCTGACACCTACGTAAGGTACGACACCATTCTTAAGGAGCTCTCTTCAGCCCCAGGCGGTACTATCGGCGTGGACTTTGCGAAAGCCGCGTGGTTGTCCAACAAGTGGTATGATGCCATTACCGACACCTGGCATACGGTTCCGATTCCCAATGATCCCTCTGACGTGAACACCTGCAATGTTCCCGGCAATAACTGCGAGGGTGGTGAGTCTCAAGTGATCCAGTTCCCCGCACAACATATTGCCTACCTGCAATCCGGTGGACCGCACGGCACCTCAATCGAATACTACTGGCCGGATGATCCCAAGCCGACTGGAGAATACACGAAATGGCAGCTGCTGGGTTCCATCAAGAAGGTGGTCAGTGCAGCGTCTGACGATGCCTGGGAGATGATTGACGCCGCTTGGGATGCCTTCGGGCACAAAGCTCGTCGGCTGGATCCTGCCACTCGAAAACAGCTCATGGGTTTACTGAATCAGGCGACTCAGGCGTGGTGGAAAGGAAGAATGGAGGAAGCATCTGCGCAGAACGCTGACCATGGCCATCGAGGAAACAACAAAAAGACAGAAATGGTCCTTTGGAGCGCAGCGCTTACCGACTATGCTACTGCGCAGCTCTATTCTCAAATGGTCACAACTAAGCTGAACCATCAATAACAAGATCAAGTACGGCACCGGATGGGTAGGTACAGCCATGCACCATGCCATGGCCTTCATAGAACACCAGGATGGTATCAAATGGATCCACATTCCGTACAAGGGAAATGCGGACGCCCTTACGGCGCTCATGGGGGGACACAATGACCAAACCTACTCATCGAGAATTATGTCGGAGCCCAGATCATAGCGAATATGCATCGTTCTGAAAGGAGGTGAGTTCATTCAGGGCTTCTCAATGAAAACAACTGGGGAAGGGGTGACTACAGGAGGCTAAAGCAAGAAGTTTTTGCAATGGAGGTTTTTCTCCGATACTGTGTAGGTTGCCATGTGGGATTCATTCCTCAAAGTCGGACGAGAAGATATTTCATCAACTTTCAAACCTATTGTCATAATTAAGCAATAGGGATCCTGTGGAGGGAGGGGAAATGAAAACAAAAATAGTTTCGAGTTTAATTCTAATAGTTAGTTTGCTTTTTCTTACGCATGCAGCCCTGGCACTTCCTGGTGGCAAGCCGCCAAAAAAGGTAGACGTAGTTACAGACGAGTATGGGAACCCTCGAATAAGTGCACCGACCAATGAGAAGATGTTCGAGCTCCTGGGTTACGTGGTAACCCAGAATGAACTCTGGGGGCTTGAGTTCGTAAAGAGGGAATCTCTGGGGACGCTTGCAGAGATCC
>JALHSQ010000142.1 GCA_022865885.1 Candidatus Bathyarchaeota archaeon
AGGGGTACATCTCAAGACGTTCGAACCTACCTGATTTCGGAATCTGATTATGAGGATCACTACATTAGATTCATAGAAAACCATGATGAGCTCCGAGCAATTGAAGCTTTTGGACGAGAAAAATCGAAAGCTGCAGCTGTAATTTTTTCAACATTGATGGGTTTACGATTCTTTCATGATGGACAACTTGAAGGACGAAGTATAAGAATACCGCTTCAGCTTTCACATGTTCAACTAGAAAAAGATGATCAAGAAATCTTTGATCATTACATGAAATTATTAAAATTAGCTAATGATCGAATTCTTCATGACGGTGAATGGATTCTTCTAGATAGCAGAAATGTATCAAATGAAGATCGTACTAATGATAATCTCTTGAGCTGGGCATGGAAGTTTGGAGATTCATTTAAGATAATTGTGGTCAATTATTCAGGCATAACTTCACAGGGTTTCATTAAAATGCCAACAGATTTCGAAGATTGTAGCATCGTATTTTTTGATGAACTTACTGGCGAGAAATATGTCTACAGACTGGATAAAATCCTGAATGAAGGTTTGTATATAAGATTGGAGCCTTTTCAATCGCATTTTTTTTCTGTTCAAAAACTTTAATTTAGGTATTATAACAAGAGTCTTTATCAATCTTTAAAATTAACATTAGATAGTTCCTAAAAGTTTGTTACTTTTTAGTAACAAACTTTATATTCAAGTTGTTACCATTTAGTAACTAATTAGTCCATGACAATAAAGGTGCAACTTGTTCGGGATGGAAAAGTGATCGTAGAACTTCCTCTACGAATGGAAGAATGGGGAAAAGATGCACTAGATTTAGAACTAAATGAACTTGAATTCGCTATTGATCAGGCGGTAACAATACATTACATTTTCTCAAACAAAGTAAGAGCTAAAATGTTATCTGAAATAATAAAGTCTACGGATCGACGATTCAGTGAACTAATGAATATCATTAAAGTTAATCAAAAAATTATAAGTGAAAATCTCAAATATATGGTTGAAAATGGGCTTATAAAAAGGGTTGAAAAAAAACCAAGTGAAGTACATTATATCCCATCCGATATAGGTTTCGCAGGTATGCTCACATGTATTATGATGCGCCGAATATTGAATGAACTGGATGAAGAATAGGAAGTGATAAAATAATTTGTCAGACGATTTACCAGAAAGATTTCATAAGTCTAAAGATCTATTAGAAAGAATCTTTGAAGAAATAGAGAAGATGATGTCTGAATTTACTCAAGAGGAGTTGTTCGAAGAAAATGAGAGGATCGTACAATTTGGGCCATTCACTTACGGATATTCAATAACAATAAGTCCTAATGGTAAACCTGAAATTAAGGAGTTTGGAAATCTAATGAAGCCAAGTCTAAATGATAAAATTCAATCCTCGCAACGATTATTCAATAGAAGTAAATCTGATGAAAAAGATTCTTTGGTTGATGTATTTACACGGAACAAAGATGTCAAAGTAATAGCTGAAATTCCAGGAATCGAAGAATCAGATATTAGTTTGAAGTGCACTGAGGATTCAATCCTTATTCTAGTTCAGAATGAAGAAAAGAAGAAAGTAAAGTTGTCTGTTAAAGTAGACCCAAATAACTATAAATTCAAATATCAGAATGGTATTTTGGAAATTACCATTAAGAGAATTATCTCAGATGAGAATTCTAAAATTCAGTGGAGCGAGGTTTAGAAATCAAAACATAATTCCAGAAGTAATCACAAAAGTTATATCTGAAATATATGGGACAAGGCTCTAAAGAAAAAGTTCGTCAATTGTCAGATAAGTTTCTGAATTTGAAGATTTGATTGTTTCATTTTTTTATTAAACTTTTCCCTCAATCAAGAATTTATTCACTTGCTTTGCATTCCAAGAAGGACTGAATCCTAGTTTATCTACAGTTCTTCCTAGTTTCCAGTAGTCTTCATTATTCAACGTTGACGCTATGGTTATTACTGTATTTGTTACTGGTGTTGGAACTTTGAGCATGTCACCGAGAGAGGCGAAAGTTACCAGTCCATAGGGAACATCTTCAGTTATGTGTCTTGCTTTCAAGCTAAAAGGTCCTTCACATACTTCTAGGAATGGTGTATGTACTGTAGAATAGTAATCTTTTGTTCTCCCTCTATCCTCTACATAAGACCAAGTCTTGTATCCTAATGCTTTAGATATAGCCATTCTTTCTTCGTCAACCCCTTGCATTACTCTAGCTACTGATGGAGTATACACATTCTTTCCGAAAAGACAGAATGTTTTATCACCAGTTTCAATTCTTCCTGCATTACAAATCATTGGTGGCACATGAGTAATTGCATTGTAATCAAGAAGAATCGTTTCAATCACATTAAAACCAGCGTTGTAGGACCTAGTTCCTTTTGGATAAAGTGAGACCATTGCATCAATAACTTTAGAAGTATTCTTTCCAGGAAATGCAGCAATAGTCGTAAAATGGGAAACTCCTTCAATACGAACTTTATTTGCATACTCTTTTCCCTTTATTCTCCCCATCAAGGTGCAACCGTAGCCAAGCGTGTTGGATTCACCAAGAATTACTTTTGTTTTCTTTCCTAAATTTTTCAAAGACTGATTATATGTTAATGCTCCCCCCCCTTTTCCGAACGTAATAACGATTTGTCCATCTTTCA
>JALHSQ010000143.1 GCA_022865885.1 Candidatus Bathyarchaeota archaeon
GACCAAGAGGGGAACAGAAACCATTTTAGACCAATTTCGGAACAGGCATGCGAGCCAGATGCTGGATCGTTTCAGCTGTGACTACTGATGACTTCAGAGTTGAATCTATAAGTGGCTCACGAAGACTGAAACAAAGTTCCACAAATCTTAAAAGGACTCATGAAGCTAACTATATGGTGAAGGGGAAGGCAAACTTTCGGCATTATCTCGATTGATCCAAGCAGAGAGCATCAAAGAAGTCGATGAATAAGATTTCCACAAAGGGTTTGCACCCTTCAAAAGCGCTCAAAAAGGAAGCGCATTAAACATCTAAACAAAAGAGAGAAAGGAGAAAAGGACTATGAAAATTAGAAAAACTTCCACCGTATTGCTGATTACTGTCTTGCTGATAACATTGACTGTGTTGCCATCTTTCCTCATTCAACCAGCGTTCGCCACTACTACAACATATATTAAGATAAAGGAAACCCATTACCCAAATTGTACTACTATTCGTGAATATGAAATATACACGAAAGTGTCTTTTTGGCAGAAATTGCTTGGTGTAATCAAAGATATTCTTACACTGCCTTTAGAACCCCTTAAAAAAATCTTCACGAGTGCTAAGGTCCCAAGTGGTTGGACTTACACAACAGATGGAGAAACATATCTAAATGTCACCGTATCTCCCCCCATTACTGAGGAAGGGGTTTATGGTCCATATTCATGGGAAACCCCCTCTGATATTTCACAATTCAATTGGGAAACCTATGGCCCCACAGGAAACCTCTTGGAGAGTGGTGTTTTTACGCCAGAACCGGTCGTTGGTGGCATCGTTGTTCCCGTCGACAAGTTTGGTCTGTTGGCTCCTTACATTGGTTTAGCCTCAACAGCTATGATCGGAGTAATTGCAACAGCAGTCTATGTCAAGCGTGCTAAGCGTAGAAAAGAGAAGCAATAAACACCATTCGCTACATGCCTCATTTTCCTCTTTTTTGTCTGCTCAAGAGTCAAGGTTACTCCTTATGAAGGCTGAGAAAAAGCGTGTGGGAATTAAGGCTCAGATTCGGGCTGAAAGGGAAAGGGGCAGACGTGTAGCCACGGCCATATTCTTGGCTATAGTCTTGGCCAGTGCTGCCTTATCAGCCTACTTCGGCTACACAATTCTGAATCCGTCTACTCCCCTCAACTCCATCGAGCCTACTTTGCAATTCAAGCCAGAGAACCCGAACCCAAAGCTCAAAGCAGCCATAGTAGACCAGCTAAGCCTCACGATGCCCAACCAAGCCTTCATGGAAACAACTGCGAACACCCTGAAACAAGCAGGATACACAGTAGACTACTACGCTGGGGAACAAGCTACAGTGGATTTCTTCGGAAGCTTGCCTGAGCATGGATACGGTCTCATTGTTCTCAGGGTTCATTCCACTGCAACCCAAGTTGGAGCAGTCGAAGGGCCCATAACTTTCTTCACATCAGAGCGCGCCAGTCAAGGAAAATATGTTTACGAGGAGCTTGCAGGCAGGATCCGGGGAGTGGCCTATTCCGGCGAGCAATACCAACAGGGAATA
>JALHSQ010000144.1 GCA_022865885.1 Candidatus Bathyarchaeota archaeon
CTTGGGCCAAACCGCAAGAGGACTGATCCAGGGCGTCATAATACTGGCATTAGCAGTGGGTCTGGTCGGCGTCACAATTCAGGGCAGCATTTTGCTGGTCTTTGGGCTACTCTTGCTTGGCGTATTCAGCTTCGTAGGCATTGGCATCGTAATTACCTCCTTCGCAAAGGACCAGGAAACAGCAACGATGCTGATGATGACGCTGATGTTCCCAATGATGTTCCTCAGCGGCGTATTCTTCCCGATACAGCAGATGCCATGGTACATGCAGGACATATCCAAAGTCCTTCCGCTCACATACGCGTCTCAAGCTCTCAGGGAAGTCATGGTGCTGGGCACAGGAATCCCCGCAATATCGACCGAACTAACAGTATTGATAGTGTTCGGGGTAGTCATGACTGCAATAGCTGTGCCCGTGTTCAGAAGAATGATGACGAGGTAAAATCAAGTGAGGCTCTAGTTTAAACAGAAAGACGTGGCTTTTCTACGAAGCGAACTATCAAGACATAGAACAGATACTAAGGCACACTCTGATCAGAGCTTCCAAAAGCACCAAAGAAACAGAACGAACCTTGAACAAGCTGTTTGAGGTGCTAGAACCCTTCGCTCAAAGATCCATTGGAAAACGCTTTGGACTAGATGAACTTTACAACTCGAGACAGAAAACAATCAAAGCGGTGACAGATAAGGAATAGGCAAACCCAGGAAAATCCCTGTGTTACTGTCGCAACATCCATCAACGAACGCACATCAACAAAAGAAATGGGGATGACATTTCTAATGCCCTGCTCTTCACTAAAACAATGTAGGTATAAGCCCTCAGACCTACATTGTTTGAGACCATCATGCCACGTTTGGGGTAAAACTTTACCCCAACCAACCAAAACCACGACCTAACGACGACGCCTACGACGACGACCTACAACGACGACGGTCTGATTAAGGAAAGGAATGTTTTCAAGGTGTATACTCGATTCAGCAGATACATACACGGCAGACAAGAAGAAAGGATAAGGAATATGGGTAGTATCGAAATCGAGTATACACTAACGTATCTTACATTCTGTAAGGACTATCGGAGTCAGCGCGCGCTCAGGTGATAGTCTTTGCAGTGCCTGAGCTTTCTGCATGTTACGAGCAGCAGCAACAACCATGTCCTTCGTGTTCTGAATGGTCATTAGTGAATCTCTGCGGATTCTTGTCGAATACTGCCTTGCACGACTGATTGCAGAAGTAGTAGGTTTTGCCCATGTATTCAGATTTCAATGCCGCTGTTTTCTCATCCACATTCATTCCGCAAACTGGGTCCTTTACCATGTTTGTCTTCACCTCCATCATTTCTTGGTCTGCTCATTCAGCTTCTCAAACTTGAAAGCCGACAATTTCAACAATGCAGAGTTGGTGACTACTGTCAACGAGCTGATGGCCATCGCTCCGGCAGCGAATATTGGGTTCATCAATCCAATTGCAGCCACTGGAATCATTACCGCATTGTATATGAATGCCCAGAATAGGTTGGAGTTGATTTTGGTCATAGTTTTCTTACTCAACTCCACGGCTAGCGCCACATCTCGCAAGTCATCCTTGATTAGCACTATGCCGCCTGTTTCTTTCGCGATGTCGGTTCCGCTTCCAATAGCTATTCCAATGTCGGCTTGAGCCAAAGCTGGGGCATCGTTCATACCGTCGCCAACCATCGCGACCGTCTTTCCTTCGCCTTGCAATTTCTTGATTGCGTTAACCTTCTCCCAAGGAAGCACGTTGGCTATGACCTGGTCAATACCCAGTTGCTCTGCGATCGCCTTGGCAGTTCTTTCATTGTCACCGGTCAACATGGCTACTTCCAGTCCCATGCTCTTCAACTTGCTTATCGCTTCAACCGCATTTTCTTTCGGCGTATCCATAGCAGCAACGATACCTACAAGCTCATTGTTCACAGCAAGAATCATTACGGTCTTGCCTTGTCCTTCCAATCTGTCGAGATCTTTCTCCAACTGTTCGATCGGAACTTTCTCGTCCTGCATGAGTCTTCGATTCCCAAGCAAGATCCTCTTGTTCTCGTAAGTGCATCTGACTCCGCGTCCAGGTACTGCCTCAAACGACTCCGCGTCAGGAATGTTAGACCCGTTTTGACGTGCTGCTTTCAATATCGCTTCTGCTAATGGATGTTCTGAGCCTTTCTCAGCAATCGCCGCAAGTTTCAACGCATCCTTTTCAGCGTAGTCGTTGCAAACCACGATATCGGTGACTGAAGGCTCGCCTTTTGTCAATGTTCCAGTCTTATCAAATACAACGGTCTTCAGTTTCCTGGCTCTCTCGACATATTCACCGCTGCGGAGCAGAATCCCATATTCGGCACCTTTGCCCACTCCAGCCAATATAGCCGTAGGAGTAGCAATACCTAAGGCGCATGGACACGCAATCAGCAAAACAGCAAGCAGGACAAAGAAAGCGGTCGAGAACCCACTCACAATATACCAGTAGGCGAAAGAAACAGCAGCCACGGAGAAAACTATAGGAACGAATTTTCCAACAACACGATCTGCAAACTTTTGGACAGGCGCGCTTGAAGCCTGTGCTTCCTCAACAAGATGCACAATCTGTGCAAGGGCCGTCTCTTCTCCAACCTTGGTCGTCTTAACTCTTAGAAGCCCAGCTTTGTTTACTGTCGCGCCTATGACCTCGCTTCCCACATTCTTTTCAACAGGTATACTTTCACCAGTGATTATTTTCTCATCCACTGAAGAATACCCCGCGATTACAACGCCGTCGGTGGGTATCTTTTCACCCGGTTTGACTATCATAACATCGTTCACTTGGACCTCGTCGATCGGAACTTCAACTTCTTTTCCGTTCTTGAGCACCCTGGCTATCGTTGGTTGAAGTTCCAGCAGTTTTCGAATGGAAGCAGCTGATCTTCTGCGTATGCTTTC
>JALHSQ010000145.1 GCA_022865885.1 Candidatus Bathyarchaeota archaeon
GATGTTTTTCAAGCTCATAGAGACAGGGTTTGACTTTGTAACAGGCGAATACCAAGACGGCGGGAAGCTCTTCAGAAAGCGAAAATGAAAAAACTCTACCTAAACGGAAAAGTTATCACCTAAGGCTTTGTAACACCAATTTGGAGAAGTCTCCCGAGACCCCCCTGTTATTTCACAACTTGTAACGCGCAAGGCTTATTTCCATTAGGGACTTCTCAGAACACGGGAGGGAATGGAAATGGAAGACTTGCCAAAGGGATTGGCATCATCTAACGCAAGCAGAATAGCGAAAAGGCTGAGATCCGTTTCTGGCGGTAGAATACTGGATGTTGCCACAGCAGGGGGAGGGTTTATTGATACTCTAATGAAGACTTTGAAGGATTATGATTCTTTTGTGGGAATAGATTATTGCGCTTCAGCCGCTTCAAAAAAGGAGATGGAATCTGCAAAGAAGCGGTTTGAAGGAAAGCCTGTGCGATTCTTGGAGATGAATGCCGAGAATTTGGAGTTCGAAGATGAGTCTTTTGGCACTGTTTGCATGTCGCATTCTCTCCATCATCTCGGTAAGATGGACAGGGTGCTGGTCGAGATGAAACGTGTTCTGAAGAGCGGCGGCAATTTCATACTTCAAGAGTGTTATTGTGATGGAGACCAGACCGAGGCGCAGAAAGCAGATGAACTTGAGCATGAATGGGAAGCACGGATCGACTCTCTGCTCGGCGTCACCCATAACAAAACCCTCACTAAGCAGAGAATCATGGACATTGGCAGCAGTTTGAACCTGAGAGGGTTGGAAGTCTTCGATTCCACGCATCCCGTCGACTGCCTGTTCTGTAAGAGGAAATACGAGTGCGAAGATCCAAAGAATCAGGCAACATTCCACAATTCGATCAAGGATATTGATAATGCTATCAAAAGGATAGAGAACTACTCCGATTTGGAAATCCGAAATCGCCTAAAGGAAGAGGGAGAGAGAATCAAGGAAACAATAGCAGAGTCTGGTTCGGCATCAGCATCATATTTGTTCATTATTGGAAGAACATAGCGTGTTTCTCAGATTGGCAATGCGGGGGTTAGGTTTAAACATCGGTTTGAGTTCTCGGTTTTCAGTGTAGGCTCAATTTTTTCCGGTTTTAGGGCTGACGTCTAAAAAAAGAGAAAAGTGGGTTTGGATGAGTTTGACATCATGTACAAGTATTGTTGCTGCTGGAATGGTCAGAGTCCCCTCGGGCGGAATTGGAATGCTTACTGTTTCGCTGAACCATCCTATGTGTATGATGTAGTATTCTTCACCATAACTTAGTGCAACATGTATGTACTCTATTTCATATTCTGGCACACAACGAATCAAACCTTTTGAAGCCCAGAAACATGGTTTTTGGAGAAAGATATGCGTTTACGCGCGCGCTCGCGCGCGTTACAACCTAGCTTACTTCAGAAAACGAAAACGACGAAGAGTTATGGGATGCGCCGAAAAATCAAGGGATAATTTCGCATCCATTGTACTTCATGAAGTCAAAGTCGTTAGAGTTTATTCTCCCACACTTGATGAGCTTTCTTATTCTCGGCAACTCTTCCTCTACTGCACATATCAGGTTCCTGACGGTGTTACAGACGAGGCCATAAGCTTCCGCGTTCCATCTTCCAGTAATGTTTGCATATAGGCAACGCCCACCGCAAATCCCGAGAACTTGGCAACTCGTGCAGGGTTCGCCGACAAAAACCTTCCGCAGTTCCAAAGGATTGGCATCACTGATGTGTCCCAGATAGTGCTTTTTCATGCCCCACATCGTCGGACAGGGAATAATGTAGCCGTTCGTCTGTATGGCGTAGTTTATCCATCCTCCTCCACAGCGCAGAAGGCTTGCGTTCTCGCCTTGTAACAACGAACGGGCAACTCCGAGAATGGGGTAAAGCCGTAAGACAATGCTCCTCTCTTCCATGCAATCAACCCAAAACCTGACGAGTCTCTGGATTCCCGGGTTGTAACTTGCTTCGCTCCATTCTTCAAAGTTTCTCCTTGCGAAATCGCTCTTCCAGAATCCAGCGTTGAGTTGCCAGTGAACCGAGGAAAACGAGAACTCACTATTGTTCAGGAGCCATCTCACCTGCTCATAGATGTCTGTTTGCTCCATCACCGTCATTCTGGCTATCAACTCCCCTCGGAAGCCGTTCCTTTTGATGATTTTCAGATTGTCCACAAGTTTTCTGAAAGTCCCCTTTCCACGGTAGAAGTCCGTCAGGGCTTCGTCGCCGTCTATCGACACGAGCATGGTGTGAAAACGGTTGACATATTCTGGTTCCAAGCGATCCAGAAGCAGGCCGTTAGTTTGAATCATGAAGTGCTTAGCCTTCACGTTATCCATGATCTGTTTGATTTCTTCAGTGCAAAGCAAGGGCTCTCCGCCGTAAAAGGTCAACACGCACTCAGGGTCTTGCCTGCAAAACGCGTCGAGTAGGTCTGCATCATAGTTTATCTTTCTGGGCAGTGAATAGTCGATCTCGAAGTCTGGAAAATCTTCATCGACGTCTTCCATTGCTTCGCCGAAGCAGTATCGGCATTGTGAATTGCATTCACCTGTCAATATTATGTGAAAGAAC
>JALHSQ010000146.1 GCA_022865885.1 Candidatus Bathyarchaeota archaeon
AGTATTCACCAAAGACAAGCATGAAGCGGGAATCCACCAGATTCTTGACCCTGAAGCGATCAGAGTGTTGCGAAGTAGGAAGGCCAAGGTTGTTGTCGTCAACGGTTTCAGGCCTGAGAATGTTTTGATGGCTGTTGATGGTAAGCGTGTCGGAACTTGGATTGATTAAACTGGTTTCTTGTTTAGGGCTCTGTTAACTCTTCGGCGCTTGCATGGATTGGGGCTTGTCCATGTTAACCAAAGGCGCTTTACGAAAACGAGCCCTTTGAGTCTATAGGATATTTTTCCAATGGTGAACTGATTTATGGGAGGTGAGGAAACACTAAATAGAGATGCAACGGATAATTCTATCGAGAGGGACGAAAGAATGCCAAAAAAGAAAAAAACGAAAAGAATGCCATACAAGAAAATGTACTACAACTTACTTCACAAGTTTCTGAAACAGCAGAAACCGAAAAGACGAAAGACTCATAAAAAAAGCAAAAAATAGACGGTGTTTTTAGTGAAGAAAATCTACGTTGACGCAAACGTTTTTGTTGACGCGGAGATGCCTAAAAGGGAATTTCACAAGAAATCTGAGGAGTTTCTGAAATTAGTCTTGGCGAGACATGACATTAGGGTCTGTACTTCTGTATACACGTTACTCGAAATCGCGAGTGCAATTACACGACAAATTGGCAAAAGGAGCATTTCTTGGAAATACCTGTACAATGTGGAAGCGAAGTATAAAGAGGGGCAAGTCTCATGGTTATATCCGACAAAGAAAGATGAGGTTTTTGATTTCGAGAGACTTGTACGTGCTCTGGTCGATACTGCCACACAATACTATACTCCTTCGGGGGATACAATCCACGCACATACGTTAATTGCCAACAGAATTAGAACATTGATAACTAGGAACAAAGATCACTTCCATCGCTTGAAAGGTAGAGCTATATTAACTCCAGAAGAGTTTTTGGAGAAATTCAAACAAGACGCAAAGCTCTAGTCTTATCTTTTCCGCATGTAGCTCTGCAATGCATTTTCTATTTCTTGGCTGAGTTTTCTTGCTGAACCCATTTGCTTTCTTTTTCGATGATTAGCTTGTTGCTTTCTATCCTCACTATGAGTGATTCACCCACATGGAAGGGGAAATTGCTATCGTTGATTAGGTCTGTCTTAAGGTAAATAGTGTGTCGTGACCCGACCTTGTTGATTTTCGTTTTAACTTGACGTGCCAATTTCTACACCTCTGCATATACTTAGGTGAACCACATATTTAAGGTTTATACCACCGTGCATACATAGGTGTAGCAACTCTTATATGCTTGTGTGTACATAGGTATATACTAAGGTGTAAACCGATGAAGACCTCAAACACGCGCAAAATCCGTGCGTACTCTCTTCTGGCACACGGTAAGGTTGATAAGATTAGCGACTTTGCTTACCGAGTATGGTCGCAGACCGAGGAAGGCAAGCACTACATTGTCATAAGGGAAGGGCTTGAGTGGAAATGCGAATGCCCAGATTTCGTGCTTAATCACGTCGTTTGTAAACACATTCATGCGGTTGAACAGTACAGGTTAAATGAGCAAGCGCTATCTGTTTCTGAGAAAGAAGGTGAGAACCTATGCGAAATAGAAGAAACAGTCTTAGTCTGCAAATTCTGTGGCTCACAGAACATAGTGAAACGAGGATTTAGGAACACTGAGAGAGGAAAGGTTCAGCGGTTCTTCTGCAAAGACTGCAAGCGGTTCTTTGTTGTTGATGAAGGGTTCGAGAAGACGAAGGCCACTCCTGAAACCGTGACGGTGGCATTGGACTTGTATTTTAAGGGAATAAGCATGAGGGCGATCGTTGACCACTTGAAGCAGTTTTACAATGTTGAGATTAGTCATGTTGCTATCTACAAATGGATCAGAAAGTACGTCAAAATGCTCAAAGCCTACGCGGATCAGCTAGTGCCAAGAGTAAGCGGAATCTGGCACAGCGACGAAATGACACTCAACATAAAAGACTTGGATAACCATGAGAGTCTGAGGTGGGCTTGGAACGTGATTGACAATGAGAGTCGTTTCTGGCTTGCTTCTCAGATAACGGAGAAGAGAGATTGCTGATGCTAGGAAAGTGTTGGCTCAGGCTTCAAGCCTTTCAAAGACAAGACCTATGGCAGTTGTGACAGACGGATTGAGAGCATATCAAGACGCAATAACAAAGGAGTTCTACACGATGAAAGCGCCGAAGACACAGCATGTTAGAATCCCGAATATTAGAGACCGTTCAAACAACAACATGGTAGAAAGACTACATGGAACGATAAGACAGAGAAATAAGGTTATGAGAGGACTAGATGACGAAACGACAGCACAAAGAATGATGGATGGGCTAAGAATTTACTACAACTTTATGAGGCCTCACATGGCACTAGGCGGGAAAACTCCAGCGCAAAAAGCGAGAATTGCCAATGGTTCATCACCTGAGAATTGGCTCTCTATGATTAAGAAAGCCACAATAGGCAGAAGAAACGACTTTTAATCCAAAACCCAAAATTTCAGTCTAATCTCGATAGAACTTTGCTACAGAAGCCTATATCTGCTAGCCTTATTTATGAGTCGTTACCGTAGTTATGTCCGGCAATTGAAGGGAAAAAGTTAATTCGAAGAATAGTTCATGTAGTGTTGTACAAATCACAATTTCAAATTCATAAGAATGAATAGGTGGTATATTAAGTAATACGATATAGGCGATGTAGAATGTATTCGTATAACCAAGATCTCCGTGTCATTCAAAAAATGTTAAGCGTATTTGCCAAAACCAAGACTATTGACATAAGTCAGTTATCAAAAATGGACGCTTTGATTAAGCAGTCAGAAAGAGACCAAATAAGGGCTTTGAGTCGTTCCTTACCATTGGACGTTCAGAGAGCCATGTTTGGGGCTATCAGAAATATCCACATTTCAATTAAGACTATGAAAGAGAAGTTAAAGACAGCATCGCTGAGACATGAGAACCCTACGACGGCAGAACAAGCATTGGAACTGATGGAAAGCCTTTCCAATGTTGCAGACTACATCGATCCATTTACAAACGAAGGTAGAATCATTGCCGAATCAGACGAGATAGCGAAGTTTTCCAGAATACTTTATCGAAAGGCCAAATCTTTTGGTTTTTCTGAGGGCCAGCAAACTCAGCTAAAAGAGGCAGGAATTACTAAAGAGCAAGTTGAGTCATTTGTTAGCAGATTCGATGACAATGTATCTCAAGAACTGGGTATAGAAGAGGAAGTAAAACCTGCATTTAAAAATAATAATCGAAACGTCAGCGCTAGTTAGTGCTTCGATTTGTTGGAGATACAGACACCAAAATCAGGAACACTCTCTGAAAGAGCGTAGTTTCGCAAAATGTTGTGCTTTACTGGAGTTTTGCAAGACAAGCAAGATTTCTGACGATGTTATCATAACGAAAACTGTGGAAGAAGAAGCAAGAAACGCGCTGAAGAGAGCTGTAGAAAGAACAATCCGCGACAACGCAGAATTGAACCTCATTAGAAAATACGGATTAATGGTGCTTCAGCATCTAGTTCTTAATGATGCTCTTGATAGATTAGACTACTATGTAGAAGAATGTTCTACTAGAACCACGGTTAACCGAAAGATACGTGAAGTGATAAAAAACCAAGAAATCGAACCATACTTAAAGAAAATAACCGTAAACACATCGCGGTATATTCAACCTCTTGTACCCAAGTTGTTGGGGCGGTCGCTTCGAAATGAACTTATCACGAAGATCGCCCAGTCTCTTCCACGTAAAGCAGTTATCTACAAAGGGTGGCCTGAGGAGAAGGACTTAATCATTATGGCTGAAGCAACCCTAATTTTCAGAAAATATGATGGTAAGGTGAAAGTGTATATAGCTTCGCTGGATAGTCACTTCAAACCGAATCCAGTGCTAATAGCTTACGTTGGTGGGTCTAAGCGATACACAGGAATTGATAGCACAATTAGGGATTCACTTGCTTCCCAATTCGGGTTCATAGGTGAAGATCCTAGACAAGTATTGTATTTGGTAACGCAGGAATTGGCAAAAGCTACTGTTAACTGACAGAACCCAAAAAGTATTGTGAAAAGCGCCGATGGTTAACAGACACCTCAATAAAACACTCAAGCGCCTAAGAGTTAACAGAGCCTTGTTTAGGAAAGCTTAAATATCACTGTTGATATCGCTGTCGATATCAATAACGATATCGATGGTGATAAAGCGTGTTTGCACACAGAAAACATTGGATGAGGCACACCGCAATGGTTCCGAAAGGGTTCATTCGGTGTC